>CAMBRK010000031.1 GCA_945870185.1 Aureispira sp. CCB-QB1
GTTTGTTTCAACAATGCACATCCTTCAATCAAAATATAGGAAATTGGAATACTGGTTCGGTAACAACCATGCGTGATATGTTTGCGTCTGCCACATCCTTCAACCAAAACATTGGAAGCTGGAATACTGGTGCGGTGACGGATATGGCTGGTATGTTTGATTCTGCCACAGCCTTCAACCAAAACATTGGAAGCTGGTCCTTGAATGCCAATGTTAATTTGAGCAGTATGTTAGACAACTCCGGTATGGATTGTGCCAATTATTCTGCCACGCTTATTGGGTGGAATGCCAATCCAAGCACGCCTAACGGCAGAACACTTGGTGCCTTGGGCAGAACCTATGGTCCGACAGCCACGGCAGCCAGAGCCAATTTGATTGGAGCTAAAGGGTGGACCATTACCGGTGATACGCCTTTTGATGCAGGAGCAGCATCTTCCACACCCACACTTTGTATCAACACCGCTTTAACCAGCATCACACATGCAACAACTGGAGCAACGGGAATCGGTACAGCCACTGGATTGCCAGCAGGTGTTACAGCTGTATGGGCAAGTAACACGATCACGATCAGCGGTACACCGACAGCAAGTGGAATATTCACTTACAGCATCCCATTAACGGGCGATTGTAGCAGTGTGAATGCTACGGGTACGATCGTGGTAACACCGAATAACACGGCCGGAGTAGCTTCGAGCAGTCCGACCTTATGTATCAACACGGCATTAACGAATATAACGCATACCACGACGGGTGTATCGAGCATCAGCGATGCCGGCGTGAGTGGTGCCAACGGCTTACCTGCCAGGGTAAGTGCATCATGGGCAAGTAACACGATCACGATCAGCGGCACGCCGACAGTATCGGGCACATTCAGCTACAGCATCCCGTTGACAGGAGGATGCAGCAGTACCCATTTCACGGGTAAGATCAGGGTGAACATCAACACGGCAACACCAGAGTGCCCACCTGTAAAGTGTGGTACAGCGACGATACAGGTGAATATTAATTAAAGGGTTAATAGGGTATTAGTTAATGGTGCAAACTTAATGGTTAATGAGTAAACATTGTCGAATTGTCACACCTTCCTGACTGACTGACCGTTAATCGGCATGCAGGATAATAAAGAATAACGCTTTCATAAAGAGGGGCCTTCACAAAAGAGTGAGGTTTTTTTTTGTATATACCTGATCGGATGACTCCAATATACTGTGGAATTGCGGAACTGCATATTTTCGGAACTATATGATTAGCAGGTTAAAAGAAATATTATGTTGATGACCAACTCAATACGGACGCAGGTAGCTATGGTATTCATCCTATGTGTTTTGAAAATATGTTGAACTTTATGCTAAATTTTCATCAAATCATTCAACATGATGTATACGTTTTCATTTGACATATTATATCAGATATTGCTACCTTTGTTTCAAATTTTTCTATGTCATGAAAAGTAATGATCTATTTGACATCATTAAGGCATGGTGTCTACAACAATCCAATCCGAAGGCAGCATTAGCCATGAGCGCTTACATGAAAAATCAGTTTGAATTTTATGGTATTAATGCTCCGGTTAGAAAGGCTTTTGTTGCCACTTTCAAGAAGGATTATGGTAATCATATCATGGATGAACTTCCTGAATTGACCCGATGGCTTTGGAATGATGATCATCGGGAGAGTCAATATATAGCGCTAGATTTATGGGCAGCATATATAAAGAAGATGAATCCTGATGTTTTGCCACAACTGGAAAACATGATCATTACCAAATCATGGTGGGATACAGTGGATGGTATAGCTCCGACATTGGTTGGACAAATCATGAAACGATATCCTGAGGTTAGGGATATCTACATTGATCGTTGGATCATAAGCCAAAATATGTGGCTTCAGCGATCTGCCATTATTTTTCAACTTAAATATGGAAAGGATACTGACTGGGATTTGCTATGTGAAGCCATTTTGCAACATGAACATTCCAAAGAGTTTTTTATTCGCAAAGCTCAAGGTTGGGCATTGAGGCAATATAGTAGATTTGCTCCTGACAAAGTGTTGGATTTTGTATCGGTCAATCCGCAATTGTCTGGTCTTACCAAAAAAGAAGCATTAAGAAGAATAAAGGAATGATGCTACTTATGGGTTAATTTTAAACCTGAGTCCGCTTAGAAATGTCAAAAATGATGTAATGCCACTAAGAATCCAAGACACTAGGGTCAATAAATAAATGATTTTCAACTGATTGGAATTAATGATTCTTTGTGTTTTTGTGCCTTTAACGCTTTAATGCGTCACAAGTTGTGGCAAAAATTATACTTTTAGTAGCGTAATCAATCCTTTAGTGCTGAGATACGCAGGATGGATTGAGTACCTTCTGATATTTTGACATCATCCGATATGGTCAACATTGTGATGGCCATGATTTTTTCTGAATCTTCTAGGATCATTACTTCATTTTTTTCAAAAATAGAAAGCTTCTTATTGATCAGGAGGTCTTTTACTTTTTGTGTTTTTCCATTCAGGCCTAGTGGTTTATATCTGTCACCAGCTTTCCTGCTTCGAAGGGTCACAGGGAAACTTATTTTTTCAATATCTAAAAATAGACAATTAGGGTCGAACGTAGTGATTACCTCATTTTGGACCATCATAAATGCTAGTGATCCATCATACCGAAGTAAATCATTTATATCATGAAAGATTATACTTTGGATAGGTTCCGCTGAAGACTTGACTTTAATACATAATTGGTCTTGGTGCATCGTAGCGATAAAGTTGGGAGTTAAGAATACACTGCCTTGGTCTGCGTTTAAAATGTCATTGGTTTGACCCACATTGTATCCAAAATCTTGAATCAAAGCATACAACAAAGCTGCATCTACACCTGTGTTTTTGATTTTTTGTAAATCAATAACTGTAGCTTCGTTTTGGATAGAAATATAATCTTTCCTGTGCTTTTCAATTAAAAAATCCAATAGCTCTGAAGATTCTTTTAAATGATGGATAGATACATCCAAGCCCTTGAAACTTCGCTCATCTGCATTGCTTAATGAAGGCATCACATGATGTCTGATGTGATTTCTGAGATAATCATCTTTAGTGTTGCTACTGTCTTCCCTATACGGGATTTGAAGAGTTGCTGCATAAGTATCTATGTCTTCTCTACTAGCCCAAAGTAAAGGCCGAATGATATTTTGATTTTTGGGCTGAATAGAAGACAATCCTACCAACCCTGAACCGCGCAATAAATGGATCAAAAACGTTTCACGCCAGTCATCTTTATGGTGTGCAGTAGCTATTTGACCATAACCTTTGGAATGAGCCAATTCGTTTAGCCATTGATATCGAATAGACCTTGCAGTATCATGCATATTTCCAATAGCAAAAATTACAGGGTCAATATCGTGTCTAAAAAAAGGGATATTCCATTGCTTTGCAAAGTCTTCAACAAAAAGTGCATCCTTTTCGGACTCTGCTTCTCGAAGATGATGTTGGATATGGCCGATACCAAAAGGTAAACCTGACTTCATAAAAAGATCAGTCATCACCATGGAATCTTTGCCTCCAGATACTGCAAGTAGGGTAGGTTGGTCGTAATGAAGTATTTTTTTATCGTGGATATAGGTTAGAAACTTATCAATCATTAGTTTAACACTTGAAAAGGTTGATTTCGGCACACGCTGCAAAAGTACATTTTTTAATAGTTTTTATAGTTATCAGAAATAAATTTATGCTTAAGCTCTAAAACTGCTCAACAACCATTTTACAAAATATGAATCTAGCCCATATTGGCTAGCTTAAAGTGATCTTTTCATTTTTACGCTCACCGATCTGCTGTCTCCACATCGCATAGTACAATCCTTTTTCTTGAAGTAGACTTTCGTGAGATCCCATTTCGATGATTTCTCCTTTTTCGAGCACAAAAATCCTATCGGCATGCATAATTGTAGAAAGACGGTGGGCAATGAGCACCATGATATGCTGTTTAGTGGCTGAAATTTCTTTAATGGTATCCGTAATTTCCGTTTCCGTAATAGAGTCAAGTGCTGAAGTGGCCTCATCAAATACAATCAATTTCGGATTTCTTAACAAGGCTCGGGCAATAGAAAGTCTTTGTTTTTCACCGCCAGAAATCTTGATACCACCTTCGCCAATGATAGAGTCTATGCCGTTTTCACTGCGGGCTAGTAGATTTTGACACGCTGACTTATTCAATACAGCATATATGTCTTCATCCGTTGCTTTGGGATTAACAAAAAGAAGGTTTTCTTTTATCGTTCCAGAAAACAGTTGGGTGTCTTGGGTCACAAAACCTATTTGGTGTCTTACTTCTTCTATGTCAAGGTCAAGAGAATCTACATCATTGTACAAAACGCGACCTTCTCCAGGCGTATATAAACCCACTAACAATTTGACCATAGTTGTTTTGCCCGAACCTGAAGGCCCGACAAATGCAATTGTCTGTCCCTTTTTTACATCGAAGCTAATATTTTGTAAGGCATTGGTAGATCCTGATTTATGCTTGAAAGAAACTTTATCAAAAGCAAATCGCTCCAGACTGTTAATCTTTTTAGGTTGCTCAGGTTTTACTTCTATCGGCGAACTCATGATGGTTTTGAAATTATTCATAGACGCTTCTGCTTCCCGATAAGAGAGGATGACATTACCCATTTCTTGAAGTGGACCGAAAATAAAAAACGAATAAAACTGTAAGGTCATCAGTTGTCCCACAGTAAGCTCGTTTTTGAAGATCAAGACCAATAAAAAAAACATAATAGATTGTCTCAGGAAATTAACAAATGTTCCTTGTACAAAACTTATACTTCTGATATCCTTTACTTTTTTGAGTTCAAGTTGTAAGATTTTCATGGTAGACATATTGAGTCTTCTGACCTCTTGATTGGTCAGGCCCAGACTTTTGACAAGTTCTATGTTACGAAGACTTTCAGTAGTGGCTCCCGCCAAAATATTGGTTTCTTTGACGATGTTTTTTTGAATGATTTTGATCTTTTTACTTAGAAAGTTAGTCAAAGCAAACAATAAAAACGAAGCAAAAAAGTAAATAAATATAAGGCGTGGCTCTACCGAGAATGCATAAATCATCACAAAAACAATACCCACCAATGATGCAAACAATACGTTAATACAATTGGAAATAAATTTTTCGGTATCGGCACGCACTTTCTGCAATATATTGAGTGTCTCTCCACTACGTTGGTCTTCAAATTGTTGAAAAGGTAGCTTTAATGAATGTTTGAGTCCATCGGTATAAACTTTGGCTCCAAATTGCTGAATGATGAGACTAGTAACATAGTCTTGAAATGCTTTTGCAATGCGACTCACCATAGCTACACCAATTGCTGCAAGTATTAATAAACCTACACCATGTATAAATTCATTTTGTGTATAAGCAGCCGGTTTTGAAGCGAATCTATCGATTATTTTTCCAAAAATATAAGGGTCAAGCAACGAAAACGTCTGATTGATGGCAGCAAGTAGTAAAGCCAAAAAGATAAGTCCTTTATAGTTTTTTAGGTATTGAAAAAGTAATTGCATGCAGTGAAGTTATATAAAAATTCTAAAAAAGACATCTGTAATGACGACAAATAACGCATACTAACCTAAAAAAATGCTTTATTGTTTATCTTGCGCTATCCTTCGTCTTTAATTTTTATCATTTGGTATATGGCTTACAACTAATTTCCAAAATAAACCGTTTAGAATGGTAAAATCATTAAAATTATGCGAATTTTATTCATCTTAATAACTTTTTTTGTAATGACATGGAGCAGTAATGCGCAAAAGACACCGCTTTTAGATAGGGATTTGTTTTTCGGTAATCCTGAGATATCTTCAGGTCAGATCAGCCCTGATGGGCAATGGATATCCTTTATGAAATCTTATAACGGTATCATGAATGTATGGGTCAAAAAGATCAATGATCCTTTTGATAAAGCTAAGCCACTGACAGATAGTGCGAGACCATTGTATGGATATTTTTGGACGGACGACAGTAAGTATATTCTGTATGTTAAAGACAAAGACGGCGATGAAAACATTAATGTTTTTGCCGTAAACCCTACAGCTACGCCATCAGCTAATGGCGTTCCTGACTCAAGAAACTTGACACCTAAAGACGAAGTAACAGCACAAATTTACAATGTGAGTCAAAATAATCCTGATTTGATGATGATCGGACTCAATGATCGAGATAAAGCTTGGCATGATTTGTACGAATTGAAAATTTCAACAGGTGAGTTGAATTTAAAGTACGAAAACAAAGACAGAATCACAGGTTATGATTTTGACTGGAATGACAAATTGAGAATGTTGTACCGAACAGACGAAAAAGGTTCCACCACATTCTTAAACATAAATGCAGATCAATCATTGACTCCCATTTATGAGACATTGGTGACTGAAACGGCTTACAGTAGTGGTTGGAATGCGGATAACACAGAGTTTTATTTAGTAACTAATGTTGGAGACTTGGACAAATCAGCCCTGTTTTTGATGAATCCTGTTACCAAAACAAAGGTTAAAATAGAAAGTGATCCTGAAAATAAAGTGGATTTCGGTGGATTGTATGTCGATAGAAACACCAGGAAAATCATTTCTACATCTTACACATTGGATAAAACCAAGTACTATTGGAAAGATAAAAAATGGGAAACGATGTATAAAGAATTGAAAGCAAAGTTTCCTGGTAGAGAGGTAGATTTTCAAAGCAATACGAAGGATTATAGTAAGTTTTTGATAGCGGTTTGGGGAGATAAGTATGCATCAGAAGTTCATGCATACGATGCCAAAACCAAAAAGGTTACATTCCAATATACAGGCAGACCAAAATTAAAGGAGGTAGAACAACATCTTTCGCCAATGAAACTAATTACATACAAGAGTAGTGACGGATTAGAAATACCGGCCTACCTGACTGTTCCTGTAGGTATGGATTCAAAAAATTTACCAGTAGTTGTTTTGGTTCATGGTGGACCCAAAGGACCAAGAGATAATTGGGGATACAATGCGGAAGCTCAGTTCCTAGCCAATAGAGGATATGCGGTACTACAACCAAACTTCAGAGCAAGTGGTGGATATGGCAAAAAATTCCAAAATGGTGGAGATCTTCAATGGGGCAAACTCATGCAAGATGATATCACATGGGGCGTAAAACACTTAATCAAAGAAGGCATTGCCAATAAAGACAAAGTCGCGATCATGGGTGGAAGTTATGGTGGTTATGCGACATTGGCAGGATTGGCATTCACACCTGATGTGTACGCTTGTGGTGTAGATATCGTAGGACCAAGCAATATATTTACATTGTTGGAGTCCGTTCCCGCATATTGGGAGGCTGGTAGAGCATTTTTGTACGGCATGGTCGGTGATCCTAATACAGAAGCCGGCAAGAAGCTCATCAAAGATGCAAGTCCATTATTTAGTGTAGATAAGATCAACAAACCATTGCTCATCATTCAAGGTGCCAATGACCCAAGGGTAAAACAAGCAGAAGCTGACCAAATCGTCATAGCGCTAAGAGAAAAAGGCAAAAAAGTGGATTATCTATTGGCAAAAGACGAAGGCCATGGATTTGCAAAACCACTGAACAAAAAAGCAATGTACGCTAAAGTGGAACAATTTCTTTCAGAAACTTTGGGTGGAAGATACCAAAAAGAAATGGCAGATGATGTAAAGTCGACCTTAGAAAATTTGACCGTGGACATTAAAACTGTTACTTACGTTCCTAAGTCTGAAATAAAGACAACCAGCGCATTACCTGCAATCAAAAATGCTATCAGTGAAGGTACAACCGATTTCGATATGAGCATAGCTGTAGCAGGCCAAAACATTCCTATGCAGATGAAACGAACGATCACTAAAGACGGTGACCATTGGTTGATCAAAGATGAGTCAAAAAGCCCTATGGGAGACATGTCAGATGTACTGAAGTGCAAAGCTGATTTTACACCGGTGTCTCGTACCATGAATCAAGGAGGCCAAGAAATACCTATGACTTTTGCGGATAATAAAGCAACCGTCAGTATGGGTGGACAAAAGATGGAAATGGACTTTGATGGCGCTTTTATGGCGGATGGTCCTGGTTCCGACTATGTAATCGGCGGACTAGACCTTAAGCCTGGTTATTCACTTGCGTACAGCATACCTGATATGATGACCATGAAAGCCAAAAAAGTAGTCCTCACCGTCAAAGAACCTGAAAAAATGGGTGACAAAAATTATCATGTAGTGGAAGTGGTAAGCCATGAAAATGAAACAGACAAAACTACTTATTGGATCAATATGAGCACCAAATCTGCAGATAAAATAGTACAAGTCATCCCTGCAATGCAAAATGCAGTGATGACGATCATCAAAAAATAGGTTTAGACAGTTTTTGCACAGTAAAAAGTTGCATTTCTATAGGTGGAAATGCAACTTTTTTTTTGTGTACATGGCTACGGTATACAGATAGATTTTGGTATTAAAAAGATAATAATTGGTCTGAATATATAATAAAAACTTATCATTCATTACTTTTGCACTCGAAAAGGCAGATTTTGACCTATCTTCAAAAAGTACATTTTTAGTGGTCTAATGGATCACTTCATTTTTTAATCTTTAATGAACTCATCAATATCACAAAATGAATCATAAAATTTTCTTCTTTTTACTATCTGTCATCATATTTCACTCCTGTAAAGAAGGCGGTATAAGTCCTGGTAAAGGAGGCAATGTGTCTGTCCTACCCGTAATCGACCAATATATGCTTAGTAACCAAGACGGCATGAAAGATAGTCTCGTTCAAGCTCATCGAAGAGCAGCTGAAGTCATCATTAATAATAGAATCAAAACAAGTGCACAGACTACTACAAATGCATTAGAGAAGGATAATTGGCATTATGAAGCTTTTCTAAAAGGGAGTAATATGACTTTTGGCTCTGATCTCAAAGGAGGCTGGATCGACTTCAAAGAACAGAATAATTATAGTTATGGAAGTTTTGATCAGCCATTGGGAGGTGGCAAGTACCATTTGGATACCGATAAGAATTTACTCATTTTAGTGGATGCAGATAGCAGGGTCAAGCCCCAAGAATTTCAGATTATGCAAAATGGAGACGGTTTGGTACTAGTAGGACAACCTATTTACGCAGACAATAATATGCAAGTCAAGTTGAACCGTAAAGCAGGATTTCCTGTCAAGCCTACAGCCCCACCATTGCAATAAGTATTATTTACCTAAATTCAATTTCAGTGTCTTGAAATATTCCTTAGCCACTAACAATCTGGTACCATACCAGCTAAATATTTCCCCATCTACTAAGATGATTTTACTCTGAACCCATGATGAAAGTTCGATGATATCTGATTCCTTAAAAGGGTAGGGCTCTGAGGATAGAAATATCAAATCAGGATTTTTACTTGCTATATCTTCTATGCTCATTATAGGATAACGATCCTGGTCTCCAAAGACATTTTGATATCCAAATTTTTCCAAGAGGTGATGTATAAAGGTGTCATGTCCTATGGTCATCCATGGATTTTTCCATATAAGGTAGCAAGCACTTGTTTTTTCTGAGATGGAAATGGTATTCAGCTGTTCTAAACCAGATAAGATATCTTGTATATCTAAGTTTGTAAAAATTTTATTCATATCAAGAATAAAATTTATGGTATCTCCTACATTTTTGATATCACTCACATAAACTGGAAAAAGTTGTTCAAGTTCAGTAATATCTTCCATTCTGTTTTCTTCCTTGTTGGCAATGATTAGGTCAGGTTGCAAACCTATGATATCATGAATTCTGGGATTTTTGGTGCCACCTATGACCGTGGTTTTAGATCTTAAGTCTGATGGGTGCACGCAAAATTTTGTAACTCCAATGATCTGATCTCCTAGACCCAAATCTACTAAGGTCTCCGTGAGAGAAGGTACCAATGATATGATGCGTACGGGCACTTGTGAGAGATGACATGATCTACCCAACTGATCGATCAAAGTCATTTAACTTCTTTTTTCTTATAGGCCCCTTGATATTTCTTTTCTCCCGCTCTGACTTCTCGTTCAAGATGATTTTCTTTGGGTGGAATCGGACAATTGTATCCATCACTATAGGCACACCATGGATTATAACATTTGTTAAAGTCTATTTCCAATTTATCTTTCACAATATCAGTCGTGTACAGATTGATATATCTCCCTCCACCATAACTTTCTTCACCATTGGTATGATCTTTAAATGGGAGAAAAAGATTGTTTTTATACAACGGATTGATCGGTTGAGTAATGTTTTTATAAAGAAAAAGAACAATGCTTTCTTTTTGATATTTGCAAGTAGCAATGGAATGCAAAATATAAGTACGTGTGATTCCGCTATATGTTGGAAGTTCGAATGGTTTGGCATCTTTTTGCAGTTCACATTGGCATTGAAGTTTCCACGACGGGTTTTCTTCATAAAAATCCAAATAGGTCAAATCATCTTTGGTCAAAGGTGATCTTGGGTCATTAAGAAAACCTGCTTTATATTTTTCCCGATGTTCATTTAAAGATGTTGCTTCTGGTAAAACAGATTTTGACGTATTGCAACTAATGTGTATGCATAATAATATGAAATACAATATTTTAATAATAATTTTGTTCAAGTGGTACTATTTATTATTAATGAAAATGATTTTGTTTTTATACACTGATGGTCTATTGATATTGCTAATGTTAAATCCTGAAAAATCCATTATTTCTTCCCAATCTTTGCTAGATTTACCATTTAGAGATAATATTTTACTGCCTTGAGTAGTGATAAATAAGCCATCGGTAAGGTCGAAATCTTCACTACCTGTGGGCATTTGTTGGATAGTTTGAATAGTTTTTTCTTGGGTATCATATTGTTTGAGAACCCAAATGTCTTTTTGGGTTTTATCTACAAAGTATAATATTCCTTTTCCATTGGTTTTTAGGCAACGACCTATGTTTTCGGTAATGATACTGATCTCTGACGATTTGATATCTCCGATAGCCAATTGATGAGGTTTACCCACTAAAAATAATGCCACTCTATTTTCATCTAGGTAAGCAAAATAACCTATGTTTTTTAATGCAGGAAAAAGTCTAGAGCCAGCATGACTTCTATCCATGGGATACAGCCACAGACTTTGATCTGTGCCATCCGCTTCTATTCGCACTGTAGCCAAGGAGTTCTGATAAGGAATAGCAGAAAACTCACTGATACCTTGGGTTTGAGTTACATAATAATAAGTGGATTTTCCTGGATTTAATGCGTAAATATCAGTTTTATCGCTCAGGTCCGTTGCTACAGTAAGATATATTTCCTGATCATTAACAAATCTGGCTTGATTGTTATATCCATTTTGATTGAAATGGTTGAGGTAAGTAAGTTTTGTCAACTTTGGGCTATGCCATATGTCATCTATTTCAGCCATATATACATCTGTTTTAGGCATCTGAGCAAGAAGGCCAAAAGGTAATAATAATAAGATCAGTCTAATATACTTAGTCATTATGTCGATATTCAATTAATATTTTGCCGGCTTACCATTTGCCAAAGAGATTTTAATAAACTCCCGAATATCATCAGTAGATTTGGCCAGATCTTCCCTTCTCAGGTACATCATGTGTCCGCTTCTGTATCCTTTAAACGATAATCTGTCTTTCATACGTCCACTTGGGTCCAGCTGCCACATGGTGTATTTAGCATTAAAATAGGTCGTGGCCCCGTCATAATAGCCTGACTGAAACATGACTTTGAGATATGGGTTTTGGGCCATAGCTTGTC
Organism: Aureispira sp. CCB-QB1; assembly: GCA_945870185.1. Classification (GTDB taxonomy): domain Bacteria; phylum Bacteroidota; class Bacteroidia; order Chitinophagales; family Saprospiraceae; genus OLB9. The sequence goes on from CAMBRK010000031.1 coordinate 11,781, forward strand.
TTAAGTTATCTCTTGTATTATCATTTTCATTGTTCCAAGGATTTACATCTCCAAACATATTGTATTTCACATCGGTCTTAAAATTGAGTTCAGATCGGAAGTAATGATTGATAGCAGGCGTAAACGAATGTAACCAGGAAGTCAACTCCGCACTGTAATCAGGAGCATTGCCGCTCAGTTTGCGATCTATACCCAAGTATCTGGAGTCCAATCTGCCTACATTATAGCCTGTAGTATCTTTAAGCAGATGCTTCCAGAAGTATGAAGTACTTACGGTAAGATTGTTTTCCAAATAATGATCAGCAGATAGACCCGTATAGTGCGCCATTTTTTTAGCCATGTCATTTTTTTCGGTTTCGCCTAGGAAACCACCTTTGGCCAAAGCAGGTATGACTTCATCGATAGCAAACTTTTCTGCTTCTGGCAGTACTTGATCCAGATCTTTGGATTGCAAATCAGTAGGCAACATCTTGTGATACCAAGCCGTAGCCGCGTAGTATGGGATATTCAAAGCATCAGACACTGGAGAATCTACCCTAAGAACTTTGTAATCAGCTGGTGACACCATAATCACACCATTGAGATACATCCATTGTCTGTTTTGCAGCTCCAAGGCAAGACCAGCTACCCGAGTACCTCCATAACTTTCACCAATTAAGTATTTGGGAGAAGGCCATCTGCCTGCTCGGCTCACAAAGGTATTAATCCATTCAGCCAAGTATTTGATATCGGCATTGATGCCAAAAAACTTCGTCCTATCCACTTCTTTGCCACTCAAAGGTATCGTCCTGGAATATCCGGTGTTGACAGGATTTACATAGATGATATCCGTGACATCAAGCACAGAGTGTGGATTTTCTCTAAAACCATAAGGTTGTACAGGATATCCTTCATCATCAATTTTTAGAATACGAGGACCTGTATAAGCCAAGTGCATCCAGACAGACCCTGATCCAGGGCCACCATTAAATGATATCAATAAGGGTCTTTCGTCAGAAGATTTGACATCGCTCCTTTTGTAGTATGTGTAATGCAGATAAGCTATCTCCTTTCCATCTTCTCCCCAAACCGGCTGTGTACCCACTGTGGCAGCATAGGGAACGATCTTTCCTTTGATGGTCACCTGATGATTGGTGGTCACTTCCATATCCGTTTTTAAGAAATTTTCCTGACCTTTGAGATGGGTGAGAGACATGAATGTGCAGCTGAAAAAAAGGAAGATTAAAGATTTAAGATTCATGGCAATGGATGGTTTTGAATTTTGTAAAAACAAATGTACAAGAATGCATTGGAGTGTGCAAGAGGGAGATGTAAAAAGTAGGAATAATTGTGATTTTGGCTTTACTTATGCTTGGGATTTTGGCTCCATTTCGTTTCACTTCTTTGCGCACATAACCAAAGCAACGCCGGTGGCTGAGCGCAGTGTAGAGAATTGTGTGTATGGTACGGAGCCGAAGCCACAAAATTACTTTGCTGTGTTGCTATGGCTTTGCTATGATTCTTGGTAGAATTACATAAATACTATACCTTTGCATGATATGAGCCCCGAATACAAAATATAAGATAAGTCAAGAACTTATAATCTTATACGGGGCAACGAAAATAAAGTAAATTAAAAAAATTATTTGAGATAGATTTTGTAGATAAATGATGGATTTAGTGCTTCGTATTCAAATTGTAAATTTGGGATGACACAGACTTAGGCGTAGCCTACGCCTAGCAGGGGACAGCATTTAACACAAATAAATCGATAAATGATTATTTTAGTACCATCAAAGTTTATTAAACTAAATTTATATCAATCATTATGAAGCATCTTTCTTTTAACTCTTATATAAAATTTGAAAAAGAGACTTTAAATTATTTTGAATCCCCTGAAGGAGTAAAATCTGGTTTACATATTAATAAATATTACGATACTTATATTAAAGACTTTCAATTTAAATCGGGGCCTAAACCTGAATTTAATCCTTGGGAGTATAGTACTTTTAAAACTGGTAAAACGCTTAAAGATGTATATTCTACATGGGGCAAAATCCAGAAGGGTTTTTTCATTTCAAAACGTTTTAAAGACTTCTTGTCCAGCTTCGATATTGGAGAGCATTTAGTTTTTGATGGTATAAAGTACTTTAATGGATCTGAGTTTAAAGATGATATGAGCTGGATATCTTTTTACGAAGACTATTGGAATTGTTTAGATTTCAATCATTCTAAATTTGTTCTTTACGATATAACTGAATCGTCTTATAAAGAAGATGGCTCTGAAAATTATATCAAAAATAATATAACTTTTAAAGATATGGAAGAGTACAATAAAGAATTATTAAATTTACAAAGGACTAATTTAAATATCAGTTGCTATAAAGGATACATAAATACCAAATTGGATTTATTCCCTTTGTTTCACATCTCTTCTAGTACATTTATTGTATCTGATAGATTTTCATTAAGAACGAAAAATGAAAAGTTTACAGGTATAGAATTTTTTGATTCGCTATTTGCTTTTGAACCTTTTGCTAGCGGCAGTTTGTAAACCCCCGTTCGGCGTAGGCTGCGCCTACGTCGTGGTGTTGCTATGGCTTTGCCATAAATTTTGATAGCATAATGCGACATAAGTTTCAGTGTCTTCCAAACATAATAAGTATTACAGCTTATTTTTACTTTTTGTACCAAAAAAACAAAAAGAACCGACTCCGTAAAAAAGGAAATCGGTTCTTTTTATATCGTCAATTTTATGCTTAAATACGATTACTAAATGGGCGTGATCACTTACTCTTAAGTGTAAAAATAAACCCTACTTATCTTCTTCTCCCTCCACATCTATGGCCATAGTTTCCCACAGCGCATCCTTCAGTGGTACCAATCCATACCCTGATACAGATGATATAAAATAAAACGGACAATCTACCTTAATCTCGGGAGTGATGAGATCTATGTATTCCTGATCTACAATGTCACATTTGGTAATGGCAAGCATCCTCGGCTTATCTACCAAGTCGGGATTGTACATTTTGAGTTCGTTGAGTAGTATTTTGTAGTCTTTGGAGATATCATTGGACTCTATGGGTACCATGAACAGTAGTACGGCATTTCTTTCTATGTGTCTCAAAAATCTTAGACCGAGACCTTTACCTTCATGAGCATTTTCGATGATACCAGGTATATCTGCCATGACAAAAGATCGGTGGTCTCTATACTTGACGATACCGAGATTGGGCACCAAAGTGGTAAAGGGATAGTTGGCTATTTCTGGTTTGGCTGCGGTGATGGATGCCAACAAACTAGATTTTCCGGCATTGGGAAAACCCACCAAACCTACATCTGCTAATACTTTGAGCTCCAGTACTTTCCAGATTTCGGAGCCCGGTTCGCCAGGCTGTGCGTATTCTGGAGACTGTTGTACTGAATTTTTAAAATTGGCATTGCCCAAACCTCCACGACCACCTTTGGCCAGGATTTTGGTTTCTCCGTGTTTTGTGATTTCAAAATCTACTTCACCGGTCTCAAAGTCTCTGGCTACGGTACCGAGTGGAACTTCCAAGATCACGTCGTTTCCAAATGCTCCTGTACAATTACCACCACTTCCATTGACTCCAGCTGTGGCAATGACATGCTTTTTGTATTTCAAAGCTAAAAGAGTCCAAACATGCGAATTACCTTTGAGTATGATATGCCCGCCTCTACCACCATCACCACCGTCAGGACCTCCTTTGTCAGTGTTTTTATCTCTATGGAAATGAGACGATCCTGCTCCTCCGGCTCCTGATCTACAACATATTTTTACGTAATCTACAAAGTTCTGCTCAGCCACAAATAGTGAATTTTATGTATCTACTATCTGGAAATCAAATAGCGTTTTAAAGATTTTTTGGTTTAAGCTTTTACGATTAACAAGCTTCCTCGATCGCGGCAACTAATCTTTCAAAGATTTCATCCACGCTGCCTACACCTGGTATAAGCTTTGATTTTCCTTGTTCTGCATAGTAATCAAATACTTGTGCCGTTTCAGCTTTATATACGGAGATCCTGTTTCTGATAATGGCTTCATCATTATCATCGGCTCTTCCAGAAGATTTGCCTCTGTTGAGCAATCTGCCCACCAATTCTTCATCAGGAACATCCAATGCTACCAAAGCGGTCACTTCGGTATTTTTTTCTCTTAAGAAGGCATCCAATGCTTGCGCTTGCGGAATAGTACGTGGGAAACCGTCAAAGATGATACCACTGGCATCAGGATTGGCATTTACTTTATTTTGAAGCATTCCGATAGTGACTTCATCAGGTACCAACTCGCCTTTGGCCATATATTCCTTAGCTTTGAGACCCAATGGAGTATCATTACTCATTTCGTATCTGAACAAGTCACCTGTACTGATATGTAAGATACCATATTTTTCGATAAGGTTTTCAGCCTGAGTACCTTTTCCTGACCCCGGAGGGCCAAATAAAATTAAATTTAGCATAATGTCCTCAAATATATTTAAACGGTAAAGATATCAAATTAATCCAACAGATGACATGATTATGGGCAAATCTTGATCCCATTAACCATTTGTTTAGAAATTTTCGATATTGTTTTTAATCAAACTAATAAAAAAAGGCAACAATTGCTGACTTTCAGAATTATTGCCTTAGTTATTTTAAATGATTACAACCTTATGCATTCATAGATATGATAAACTCATCATTGCTTTTGGTTCCACTCATATGTTTTTTGATAAACTCCATAGCTTCATCCGGCTTCATATCTGCCAAGTGATTTCTAAGTATAAATAATTTCGGAAGCACACTTTCAGGAAGTAAAAGCTCTTCACGTCTCGTACTGGATTTGGTGATGTCTATAGATGGATACATACGCTTATTGGCCAATGATCTATCTAATTGGAGTTCCATGTTTCCTGTACCTTTAAACTCTTCAAAGATCACTTCGTCCATTCTAGATCCTGTTTCTATCAAGGCTGTAGCCAATATCGTCAAGGAACCTCCATCTTCTATATTTCTGGCTGAACCAAAGAATTTTTTAGGCTTTTGTAATGCATTAGCTTCCACACCACCGGTCAATACTCTTCCACTAGCAGGAGCTACAGTATTGTATGCTCTGGCAAGTCTGGTGATGGAGTCTAGTAAGATCACCACGTCATGCCCACTCTCTACCAATCTTTTTGCTTTCTCGAGTACGATACCGGCTACCCTTACATGGTTTTCGGCAGGCTCGTCAAAGGTACTAGCGATCACTTCCGCATTTACACTACGTTTCATATCTGTTACTTCTTCAGGTCTTTCGTCGATGAGAAGGACAAGTAAGTAGCATTCAGGGTGATTTCTAGCAATGGCGTTTGCTATATCTTTGAGTAAGAATGTTTTTCCGGTTTTGGGTTGTGCTACGATCAGGCCTCTCTGTCCTTTACCTATAGGTGTAAACAAGTCAATCATCCTATTGCCATAATCTTTGCCAAGTGGATGCGAAGTCAACTGGAGTTTTTCATTTGGAAACAAAGGAGTCATATAATCAAATGGAACTCTCTCTTTAAGTTTGAGCGGGTCCATACCATTGATAGAATGCACCTTCAATAACGCAAAAAACTTTTCTCCTTCTTTGGGTGGTCTGATAGATCCTAGCACGGTGTCTCCCGTCTTAAGACCAAACAACTTGATTTGAGAAGGAGATACATAAATATCATCTGGCGAAGAAAGGTAATTGTAATCAGAAGATCTCAAAAATCCATATCCTTCCGGCATCAATTCCAATACACCTTCACTGTCTATAACGCCATCAAGATCTGGAATAAATTTGGGTTCTTCCGGCTTTACTTCCTGTGGAATAGGAGCTGGTCTGTTATATTCAGGTTTTCTTTCTAATGGTTGTTGCTGTTGTGGTCGTCTATCTGGTCTTTCAGGATTGATACTTCTTTCAGGATTAATAATCCTCTCGGGATTAGTATTTCTATTTTGTTGGAGTTGTTGTTTTTGGTGTGCAGGGTTTTCATTTTTTGCAGTAATACTTTCGGTTCTAGGTAAATTTTGAATTTCTTTAGATTCAATCTTCACAGGATCTAAAAGGCTATCTTTGGTTTTGGGCGTGAAAGCTACCTTGTCAGGAGTTTTAACAATACGCTTTCTCTCCTTTTTTAATGCATTATCATTCGCTTCATCGTTGATGTCATCTTTAGTATCAACAGGTTTATCTACTACGGCATTTGCTTTTACATTTGCTTTAGCAGCAACTTTTACTTCTTTTTCACGATTAACTCTTGGAGCAGGTGTAGGCATATCGTCGTCATCCATAATTTCTGCATTTTCCTTGATCATGGCTGCGCTAGCTGGCTTTCTACCTCTTTTTTTAGCATCTTCCACAATTGGAGCAGGTTTAGATTCAGACTCTTTCTTAGCATTGAGTGCCTGCTGGTCTAGTATCTTGTATATCAGTTCTTGTTTACTGAATTTTTTGGTATTTTGTAATCCTAGTTTAGCTGCAAGATCCTTAAGTTCAGGAACCAACATGTCATTAAGTTGTAAAATGTCGTACATACGGGATTCGTATTGTTAGTTTATTAAAAAAGAAAATATGACTTAATCAGATTATACTAGAGAAATCTATTATCAATGATTTTAAAAAAAATAGTTGATGAGAATGAGATCATTCTGTCGGATGACAGCTTTAGAAAATTGAAAGTGCAAAAATACTATAATTTTTGATATTCAAAATACTATCTTTGCAAAAAAATTTAATAAATATAAAAAATCGACCATATTTGGTCAAAATATTAGCTTTATGTTAGAAATAGGTGTAATTAGAGATCAAAAAGAAAAAGTTTTATCTGGACTTAAAACAAAAAATTGTAATCAGGAGCAGCTAGAATTACTAGACAAAATCATTCAGGAAGATGACAACAGGAAATCGACACAGACCAATTTGGACAATTTATTGTCACGATCCAATAAGCTAGCTGGAGAAATTGGCGCTTTGTTTAAATCTGGAAATGCAGAGCAGGCCAATGTTTTAAAAGATGAAGTAGCAGCGCTCAAGGAAGAAATCAAGTCTTTAGATAATCAACTCAAAGCGTGCAAAGATGCCTTGGATGAAATGATTATTCAATTACCCAACTTACCTCACGAATCCGTTCCTCAAGGCAAAAAGCCTGAGGATAATGAAGTTTTTAAAGGTTGGGATGCGCCTATGCCTGAATTGGCACCGGGTTCATTGCCACATTGGGAGCTGGCAGAAAAATATGATTTGATCAGTTTTAAGGATGGTGTAACGTTGACAGGTTCTGGTTTTCCCGTGTATAAAGGAAAGGGTGCTAGACTACAGAGGGCGCTGATTAATTTCTTTTTGGATGAAGCAGTGGCTGCGGGATATCATGAAATCCAACCTCCTTTGATGGTCAATAAAGAATCAGCGCGTGCAACAGGCCAACTGCCTGATAAAGAAGGCCAAATGTATCATTGTGAAAAGGATGATTTCTATCTGATACCCACTGCAGAAGTTCCTTTGACCAATCTTTATAGAGATACCATACTCCAAAAAGCTGATTTTCCGATCAAAATGACAGGATATACACCTTGTTTCAGGAGAGAAGCGGGCTCATATGGTGCTGACGTAAAGGGTCTCAATCGCTTGCATCAGTTTGATAAAATTGAAATAGTAAGATTGGAGCATCCTGAAAACTCTTATGATGTCTTGATGGAAATGGTGGCACATGTAGAGGGATTATTACAAAAGTTGGAGTTACCATTTAGAATTTTGAGACTTTGTGGTGGTGATATGAGTTTTAACTCTGCATTGACATTTGATTTCGAAACTTGGTCGGCTGCCCAAGGCAGATGGCTCGAGGTATCTTCTGTGTCTAATTTTGAAACCTTCCAGGCCAATAGGATGAAGTTAAGGTTTAAGGATGAAGACGGCAAAACTAGGTTGGCGCATACTCTCAATGGCAGTGCATTAGCTTTAGCTAGAATCGTCGCTACTTTGTTAGAAAACCATCAAACACCAATAGGTATACGCATTCCAGCAGCGTTAATACCTTATACAGGATTTGATTTGATTTCTTAATTAAAATGAACTGAACAATTTTTGGAAAAATTTAACTAAAGTTAGGCTGTGACCTGAAACTTTTAGTCATGTCTAATAGTTATATCAATTGATTTTTTCTTGAGTTTAAAGTAAAATCATTTTTTAAAACAATTAAATTAATATCAAAATTTATGGACATAGGTTATTTAATCATTATGGGTGTGTTTTCTGTCATAGGAATGGTGATCGGTGGCAGGCTTAAATCAAAATTTTCCCATTATTCAAAAATAGGAGTGCGTAACGGCAAAAGTGGTTATGATGTAGCCATAGATATGCTCAGGCATTACGGTATCAATGACGTCCGAGTTGTAGAGGGTCAAGGTTTCCTTTCAGATCACTACAATCCTGCTACCAAAACCGTAGCTCTTTCACCAGATGTTTTTCATGGAAGGTCGATAGCGTCTGCAGCTGTAAGTGCGCACGAGGTAGGTCACGCAGTGCAACATGCACAAGCTTATAGTATGCTGCAATTAAGATCAAAACTTGTACCTGTGGTTCAGTTTAGTTCTAGCATACAACAGATTTTATTTTTGGGCACTATGATGACCATTGGCTCAGGTTTAGGAGGTACATTGATGTTGATCTTGGTTGCTACTTTCGGGGCTACAGCACTCTTTAGCTTAATTACTTTACCAGTAGAGTTTGATGCGTCCAATCGTGCATTGGCTTGGCTCGATGATTCAGGATACCTGAAGGGAGCCGAGCATGATGGTGCCAAGGATGCTTTATGGTGGGCTGCCATGACCTATGTATCTGCTGCTTTAGGTGCCTTAGTCATGTTTCTCTACTTTTTGTTAAGATTTATGGGTAGCAACAATGATTAATTTTATAATTTTGCGCTTCAAAATTTTTAGATAGTTATGATAGAGGAATTTGAAGAACATATTCTGCAGGCGTCAGAGCACTTTGATAAGGCGATTGAACACTTGGTTTTTGAACTGAATAAAATCAGAGCCGGTAAAGCTTCACCTGCTATGTTGAATGGATTAATGGTAGATTATTACGGTAGTCCTACTCCATTGTCTCAAGTGGCTAATGTCAGCACACCTGATGCTAGGACAATTGCCATTCAGCCTTGGGAGAAGAAAATGTTGGCCTTGATAGAGAAAGCCATCTTTGAAGCCAATCTTGGGATTACACCCATGAATGATGGTGAAGTAGTGAGACTGATGATACCACCGATGAGTGAAGAACGACGTGTGGCTATGGTCAAACAATCTAAGCAAGCAGGAGAAGAGTCTCGAGTAGCGATCCGAGCCCACAGACATAAAATCATGGATTTTATCAAAAAACAGGTCAAAGATGGATTTCCTGAGGATATGGGTAAGAGGAAGGAAGATGAAGTCCAGAAAACCATAGATGGTTATATGGCCAAAATTGAAAAGATGCTCGAAGCTAAAGAAAAAGATATCATGACGGTATAATAGTTGCTTAGTAGCCGTAAGGTTTTTACTCATAAGATCATAAGATTGCAATTTTTTCGATTTTATTTTGTCTTTTGTGGCACCCAGTGTTGACATAGATCTCTCAAAATCATTAATTTGCAATCTTTTTTATTTAAGGCCAATACAAAATATTCAAATGTATTATAAGTTCTACTTTGGCACATTTGAAATTTTCGCACTATGAATGTCATAAAATGGGTTTCTCAGTCGATAAATCTCCTTCGAAATGACGATTCAAGTTATTTTTTGGGTGGATATAAAGTGGGTTCGAATTCGTCGACCCCACTTTGTATTCACCACTTCACAATTTTACAAGCGTAATTTCGATCCACGAAGTGGAAAGAAATCTGATTTTGATGTAATTTGCCAAAGTAGAATTAGAACCTGCTGAAAAAGTCAAAATCTACCAATTAAAAGACAGCTAAAAGCGGTATAACTGCCGTCCACATCGGGCAAAATACTGACTGAAGTGCAAATGTTTTAATCAATATGAGCAAAAAATCATGCACCGAAACCAATAAATATCAATACATTTATTTAATAATCAATTATTTAGCTTAAACCAAGCAGTCTTGCCTAAATACAGGGTTTTAAGTTTTGATAAAATAAAACATTCCATTACATCAAAACATCCACTAATAAAAAAAGGCTTCCTGATTTACATCAGAAAGCCTTTTTTTATTTCAGAATAAATAATTACTTCGCTCCTTCTTTTTTGGAAGAACAAGCTTTTGCTCCATCTTTTTTGCAGCAAGATTTTCCAGCTGCACTTCCAGCACAAGCTTTAGTCTCTACTTTATTTCCATTAGCATCTTTTTCCATAGATGCTGCTGCTACTCTTGTAAATGAATTTTTATCTGCATCGAATTGAACTTCATTCCAGCTGATTTTTCCAGAGTTACTGCATACTGCTTTTTCGTAGTATGAAGTTGCACCAGAAATTTCACAAGTTCTTTTAGTGATTGCACCATTTGCTGCTACCATAGCTGCATCGGCTTCCATTACAAAACTTGCAACTTTAGTATCAGATTTTACATCCGAAGTAGCTGTCTTTTTTGATGCACAACAAGCCTTACCAGCAGATGCAGACTTCGAGCATTGTGCATTTGATGAGAAAGATGCTACTAAGATGAAAGAAAATAATAAAAATAAATGTTTCATTTTTTTTAATTTAATAGTGATAAATGATGTGTCTAAATAATGTTCTTGTTTAAAACAGTGTAAAAATAACGCAAAATTTGAATACGAAGTATATATTGATAAAATATTATTAAAATTTTAACAGTTTTAAATCCTATTTTGAGAAATTTACTTCGTTATGATGTGTAGAAGCGTTTTTTGGGGATTAAATAACTGATAAAATGAATGTATCGCCATAGAATGCATCCCATTTTAAAATCAAGATTTTTCATCATCAATATCTTAATATTAAAGTGGATTTGATCATTTCAATTATTTTAAACTCCGTTTTTTACAAATATTGATAAAAAAAGTATAATTTTGCACCCTTATGAAGTTTTTGCATCTCTTTAGTTTAATTTTTACCCTTATGCTCGTGTCCTGCAAGTCAGAATTCGAAGCACTGCGCACAAGTAATCAGCCCGAGAAAGTGTACAAAGCAGCCAACAAATATTACGAAAATAAGGAATACGATCGGGCCATATCTTTATATGATATTGTTATACAGTTTTACCGAGGTAGGCAAGAAGCTGAAGACTTATTTTTCAAGTATGCACATGCTCATTACAATATCGGCGACTATATATTAGCATCAACTTATTTTAAAAATTATACCAATACATTTGCTAATAGTCTCAATAAGCAAGAAGCTGAATACATGGCAGCCTACTCCAATTATCGTTTGTCTCCCAACTTTAAATTAGATCAATCATACACCGCAAAAGCTATTGAAGGCTTTGAGCAATTTATAAACTTATACCCAGGGACTGAAAGGGCTGAGTTGGCCAATAAACTCATCGATGAGATGAGGCGAAAGTTAGAGAAAAAATCCTTTGAACAAGGAGTTTTGTATTACAAAATAGGTCAATATCAAGCAGCGGTGACTTCTTTTCAAAACACATTAAAGGATTTTCCAGAATCCGATAAATTGGAAGAAGTAAGGGTTTTGATATTAAAAGCAAGTTTTACGCTTGCACAAAACAGTATCTATGAGAAGCAAGGAGACCGTTTTAATGAAACAATAGAACACTACAATACGTTTATAAAAAAGCATCCGAAATCAAAGTGGCTCAAAGAAGCGCGAGATATCGAAAAAGAATCTAAATCAGAGTTAAAAAAAATCAAAGCATGACAAGTGACATCAAATCGAAGATCCAAGGTTTGGATCCAAATGTAAGGGCAAGAGACGTAAAATCTTTTGCAGGTCAAACATCATCTGTTTATGAATCCATTGCAGTGATTTCAGCAAGGGCGGAACAAATTTCAGTAGATATTAAAAATGAACTTCACGATAAGCTTGAGGAGTTTGCTGTGTCTTCCGAAACCATAGAAGAAATCATGGAAAATAAAGAGCAAATCGAAATCAGTAAGTTTTACGAAAGGCTCCCAAACCCTGTAATCATCGCTTCTGAAGAATTTTTGAAGGGTGATTTGGCTTTTGAGTATAAGGAACCCAAAGTAACTCACGAAGAATAAAAACATCTTACGGGTTGCCTTCTGGAAAAAAAATATTGCTGGGAATCTCAGGAAGTATTGCGGCTTACAAGTCAGCGATACTTTGTAGACTACTCATAAAAAAAGAATATCAAGTAAAAGTAGTCATGACTGATGCCGCGACTGCATTTATTACTCCACTTACGTTATCTACTTTATCTGGTCATGAAGTCATGTTGGATTGGTCAGATGGCAACACATGGAGTAATCATGTGGAAGTAGGTCTTTGGGCAGATTTGATGGTGATAGCTCCGGCTACTGCGGCAACCTTATCCAAAATGGCTCATGGTCATGCGGATAATATTTTAATAGCCACCTATCTTTCTGCAAAATGTCCTGTTATGGTAGCACCTGCTATGGATCTGGATATGTGGGTACATCCTTCTACAAAAAACAATATCAAAACCTTACAATCTTTTAATAATCACATCATTCCTGTGGGGCATGGCTTTTTAGCCAGTGGCTTGACAGGAGACGGTCGTATGGCAGAGCCTGAGGATATTTTGGATTATATCCATAATTTTTTTGCTACATCATTAGATTTAAAGGGCAAAAAGGTACTGCTAACTGCAGGTCCTACCTACGAAGCCATCGATCCCGTGAGATACATAGGTAACCACAGTAGTGGGAAAATGGGTTTTGCTATAGCTAAACAATGCGCCGATAGGGGAGCAGAAGTGGTTATGGTATCAGGACCTACATCACAGCTATCCACTCACTCGGGGATCAATCTTATAAAAGTAAGTTCTGCTCAGCAAATGTATAATATGTGTAATGAGCATTTTGAATCATCAGATATCATTATATTGGCAGCGGCGGTCGCCGATTATCGTCCTGCAGTAGTTGCAGATAAAAAGATGAAAAAATCGGATGACGATATGAAAATAGAACTCGTCAGAACCATAGATATTGCAGCAACTTTGGGAACTAAAAAGGCTAAAAATCAGATCATGGTGGGCTTTGCCTTGGAAACCAATGATGAAATCAATCATGCAAAACAAAAATTGCACAAGAAAAACCTCGATTTTATCGTTCTTAATTCGTTAAGTGATCCGGGGGCTGGTTTTCAGCACGATACTAACAAAATCACAATCCTTGACAAATTAGGTAATGTCACCCCTTTTGAGTTGAAGTCAAAGGATGCCGTGGCCAAAGATATTATTGATTATTTAGTAAACTCATTGCGATGAACATTAAATTTTTTTTTGCTATCATCCTTTTAACGTGCTCTTTGAATCAGGGAGTATTTTCTCAGGAGCTCAATTTTAAGGTAAGTGTAATTACACAAGGAAGTATAAATTCTGTTACCAATGATCAGGTATTTTTCAAAAATCTTGAAAAAGGAATTATTGAACTCATGAATAATACGCAGTGGGGAGAAGATGTCTATAAAGATTATGAAAAAATAAAAGGAAATCTTCAATTAACCATCACTGAAGAAGCCCAAGGTGTAGGTTTTAGAGCAGAGATTGCTTTACAAACTGAAAGACCAGTGTATAACTCTTCGTATATTACTCCTTTATTAAGCATTATTGATAAAAGCGTAGTATTTACTTACAGTGATTTGCAGCCGCTTTTAAAAACGACCAATACTTTTTACGATAATCTATCATCTATTTTATCTTATTATGCTTATTTGTCTATAGGGATGGATTATGAATCCTTTAGGATAAATGGTGGTGAGCCTTTTTTTTTAAAGGCACAAGAGGTGATTTCTTCCTTGAGTCCAGTTTATGCCCGTGATGAAGGATGGGGAAATACAAGTTTAGGTAAAAGAAATAGATTTTGGCTTATTGAGAATATATTGAGTCCTAGATTGAGACAGTTTAGACAAGCATTTTATGAATATCATCGTTTGGCTTTGGACAAGATGTATGAAGATAGTGATAAAAGCAGGGCTGTTCTTTTAAGTAATTTAACTTCTATAGGGCAGGCTAATTTGGAATATCCGGATTCTTTTTTACTTACTATGTTTGGAGATGTTAAAAAAAATGAAATTCTGGATATCTTCAAGATAGGAGACAAAGGACAAAAAGATAAGGTTAAGGCTATCATGAATGGTATAGATCCGACAAAAAGGTCATTTTATGAAAATAACTTAAATTGATCTACAAGAATAAATTAATAAAGCCGTTTTTATTGATTTAATAAATGGAAAATAAACATCAATATCGCCTGGCCATTTTTGCATCAGGTGGAGGTAGTAATGCCCGAGCCATTTTCGAGTACTTTGAGAATCACTCATCCATAAAAGTAGTTTTAGTCATATCCAATAAATCACAAGTTGGCGTGCATCAGGTGGCGTCATCTTATGGAGTGGAGTCTGTTTTTCTACCCAAAAGTCAATTGTCAGAGCAGGATGTTTTGCTTCCTTTATTGCATTCGAGACATATCGACTTTATTGTTCTAGCAGGGTATTTACTGTTAATACCGGATTGGCTCATAGCCGCTTTTCCAGATAAAATTTTTAATATACATCCATCTTTACTTCCCAAGTATGGAGGAAAAGGAATGTATGGTCACCACGTACATGAAGCTGTAAAATCAAATCACGAGAAAGAGTCAGGTATGACTATTCATTTGGTAAACGAAAAATTTGATAAAGGTGAAATTTTATTTCAAGCCAAAACCAAAGTTCAACCTGAGATGACTGCGGACGATATCGCAGCAGCTGTATTATTACTAGAGCATGAAAATTATGCGATTACAATAGAAAAATTTATTTTAGGAATACAAAATGGTGAAATAACAAATTAAATTTCGTTAAACTTCGTTATTTTTATGTTAATTCCTTAGCAACTACATTACAAATATTTAACATTTATATGTTTATGATTATCTTTGTGGCGTTGTCTGAACATCGCAAGGTTTTATAAAAGTTTCTGTGGAACGGATAACAGTTTGTAGGAGTGGAAAGCATAGTAGGGATTTTTATCAATCTTAAAAATATAACATCATGAGCATTATTAAAAATTATGTACCTGCAAAAGGTATTTGCAAAGTAACTTTTTCTTACCCAACAACTGATGGAGTTCAATCAGTCCAAGTATTGGGTGACTTTAACAATTGGGATAGTAAAGTAGCTCCTAAAATGAAAAAAAGTAAAATGGAGTTTACAACTGCTATTGAGTTAGCTGTTGGGAAAACATATGAATTTAGATATTTATTAAATAATGAGCAGTGGGACAACGACTTCAATGCAGATAAATATGTTTCAGCTCCTTATGTTGGAATTACTAACAGTGTTTTGATTTTAGACGCTGTAACTGACTCTGCAAAAGCAAGCAAACCTGCTGCAACTAAAGCAACACCTGCAAAAAAAGAAACAGTAAAAGTATCGGGTTCTAAAACAGCGAAAGCTTCAGCACCTAAAGCAGCAGCTCCAAAAGCTACCAAAGCAGCAGCATCTGCCAAAGCAGCAACACCTAAAGCAGAAGTTAAAAAAGAAGTAGCTAAAGCTAAACCAGCTGCAGCAGCTAAATCTCCGATTGCAAAAGTAGTGAAAGTCGATCTTAAAAAATAGAAGGTATCGGCCCAAAAATCGCCGAGTTATTTATTGCTAAAGGAATCTTAACTTTCAATGACTTAGCTAAATCAAAAGTAGATACTTTAAAAGCAATCTTAGATGAAGGTGGCAGCAAATTTAAAATGCACAATCCGAAATCTTGGCATACTCAAGCTAAACTTGCAGCAACAGGAAAGTGGGAAGAATTGAAAAAATTGCAAGATGAATTGAATGCTGGCAAAAAGGCATAAACTCATCCTATAATACAAATAAAAAGGCACCAATTTCGTAAGATCTTGGTGCCTTTTTATATTGATGAGCAAATAATATTATTTTTATTTATGCAAATAAATTATGTAATCTTGGCATTTGTTTTTAATTTCGTTTTGTAAATCAAAGACATTTTCGTGAAGCCATTATCTATATTAATATTTGTACTTTTTATTTGGAGCTGTAAGCATACCCACAAAGCTGATTTGATCATCAAAAATGCAAATTTATATGCTGTAGATACCACATATGATGGAAATACTATCGCGATAAAAGATGGACTTATTACTCAAATTGGGTCATGGGAAAATATAGAGGGACTGATAGGAGACCAAACTGAGATATTGGATGCAGAAGGACAATTTGTAATGCCGGGATTCATAGAAGGACACGGTCATTATTCTGGTTTGGGTTATAGTTTAATCAACTTAAATTTTTTAAAATCAAAGAGTTGGGAAGAAGTAGTTCAACAAGTAGCTGAAAAAGCAACGAATACGCCACAGGGTAGCTGGATCATAGGTAGAGGTTGGCATCAGGAAAAATGGGACTCCATTCCGAAACAAAATATTTTCGGATATCCTTATCACTATGTTTTGAGTGAAGTATCTCAAGAGCATCCTGTATTATTGTATCATGCATCAGGCCACTCTTTATTTGCCAATAAAAAGGCTATGGAGATGGCTGGGATCTCCAAAGAAACACCCAACCCTGTGGGAGGGGAAATTGTCAGAGATGTTCATGGTGAAGCCATCGGAGTTTTTGAAGAAAGAGCTATGGGTATTTTCAAGCAGAAGCATAACGAATATATCGCATCCCTGGATCAAAAGTCACTTGATTCGGTGTGGCATAGTGCTATTGTTTTAGCTGAGGATGAATGTCTAAAGAAAGGTGTGACTTCATTTCAGGATGCAGGTAGTACCTTTGATGAGTTGGAAAAGTATGAAGCGCTGGCTAAAGCTAAAAAGATGAGAGTACGCTTATGGGCGATGATGAGGCATCCCGCAAAAGAATTGGAAGGCAAAGTCGCCAACTACATCCGACGAAACGTTGAGAATTTTTATACCTGTGCAGCTATAAAAAGTGAAGTAGATGGTGCTTTGGGAGCATTCGGTGCTTGGTTATTGGAAGCCTACAGCGATAAGCCTGGTTTTAAAGGCCAAAATACTACGGATATTTATGATGTGAAGAAGATTGCCGACATGGCCATCGAACATGATGTACAATTTTGTGTTCATGCCATAGGCGATCGAGCCAATCGTGTAGTATTGGATATCTATGAAGGTGTGATGGAGCAGCATCCTGATAAAAAAGATATCAGGTGGAGGATCGAGCATGCGCAACATCTCAATACAGCGGATATCCCCAGATTTGCAGAAAATAAGATTATTGCTTCTATGCAAGGGATTCACTGCACTTCCGATGCTCCATTTGTGGTCAAAAGATTGGGTATGGATCGGGCCAAGACAGGAGCTTATGCTTGGAGATCATTATTGGATCAAGGTGTTATTGTGGCCAATGGAACCGATGCCCCTGTTGAAGATGTAGATCCCATAAAGAGTTTCTATGCATCTGTTACTCGCAAAAGAGAAGATAATGGCATGGAATTTTTTACCGAACAGGCTATGACCAGACAAGAAGCAGTGTATTCATATACTTTGGGCAATGCCTTTGCAGCTTTTGAAGAAAAGCAAAAAGGATCATTAAGACCAGGCAAGTATGCAGACATTGTCATATTGTCCCAAGACCTGATTCGATGTACCGATGATGACATTCTGAAAACCAAAGTGCTTTATACAATTGTAGATGGAAAAATTAGGTTTAAAAGTAAAAATTAAAATCATGAAGCAGTTATTTTATTTCTTTATTATTATTATTATCACGTCTTTTACTATGGTCGGACAGCAATCGCAGCCCAATTTTTATTGTGGCTATGACGACGTCATAAAGATTAATGAGCTGCTATTTCCAGGTTATAAAACCAATGTTGATCAGAGTTTTCGTTATGCCGAAGCTATGTCTTCATTTCATTATAGAAATACTGATGTGCTGAAGGTGAAAGTGGTAATTCACGTGGTTTACAAAACAGAAATGGAGAATCTAAATGATACTATAATTCAAAATCAGATGGAAGTATTGAATAAAGCTTTTAGATTACAAAATGAGAATCGGACCGAAATCAGAGATATTTTTAAAGACATTCAGAGTGATGCCGGTATTGAATTTGAACTCCAAGAAGTGATACGCGTGAAAACAAATGCTAATTTTGCATTGACATTAACAGGACTACCTGATGCTGTCAAGCAAAATTCAAGAGGAGGAAGTGACGCTATTAATCCTGAAAATTTTTTAAATATTTGGGTTTGTAGAATCCAGCCTATTCCATTCATAGGCGGGCAAATCTTAGGTTATGCTTACCCACCTTCAGGATTGGCCAATTGGCCAGAAGGTACAGCGGCTCCTTCTCAAAATCTAGATGGCGTGGTGATAGATTTTCGGGTTTTCGGCTCTAATAATCCCAATATTCTTACCGTAAATGGACAATCTCATGATGCGCAAGGAAGGACTACTGTTCATGAGGTAGGTCATTATTTGGGATTACGCCATATATGGGGAGATGGCGGAGGTATTTTTGGAGGCAATAGTTGTGCTGAAGATGATGGTATGGCCGACACACCCAATCAAGGTGCACAATCCCCCGGTGGCTGTAACAAATCTGCAAACACTTGCATAGATCAGCAAAACGACAAGCCCGATATGATAGAAAATTATATGGATTACTCAGGAGAAGTTTGTCAAAATACATTTACCAAAGATCAAGTAAATCTCATGAGGTCAGTTCTTATGAATCAACGGAGTACATTGGTTTCTGCTTATAGCATAGATATAGAAAAATCCTGGACTGTTTACCCCAATCCCACTACGGATCAGATTTTTATCAAAAACGAGCTTTGGTCTATAGGCAACAGAGTATTGTTAAAAAATGTCACAGGGGCAGTAGTCCTAGAAGCTATGGTTAGTGGGAATCTGATACAAATGGATATATCTCAACTATCTCAAGGATTATATTTTTTAGAATATCACAACCAAGGAAAGACTTCAATACAAAAAATAATCATACATGACTAAAGTACGCAGATGGTATGATTGGATACCACATCCAGTGGTAATGCTTTTTGGGATGTTGTTTTTGGCAGCTTTGATGAGTTATATTATTCCTGCTGGAAAATTTGACAGAATCAATGTGGATGGAAAGGATAGGGTAGTAGCTGGTTCTTACAAGGTTATCCAATCTGATCCTTTGTCAATGATGGATGTTTTTTTGGCTATACCTGGTGGTTTTAAAACTGCCATAGATATCATATTCATTATACTGGCTAGCGGGATTATGTTCGGTTTTATGGAGCGATCTGGAGCAGTAGAAAATGCAGTAGGCACATTGGTGAAACATTTGGGTCTCAGGCGAAGGTTTATCGTAGTTTGGATTATGACTTTTGTTTTTGGCGGATTGGGTATTTTTGTGGGTTATGAAAATAATATAGCTATGGTCCCTGTGGCATGTGTTTTGAGTTTGGCGATCGGTGGTGATTTAATGCTTGCTGCAGGTATCTCAGTGGCTGCTATTACCGTTGGATTCGGATTGTCGCCCATCAATTTTTACACCATAGGCACAGGACATAAAATTGCAGATCTTCCTATTTTTTCAGGATGGTTGCTCAGAAGTATTTTGTGTTTTTCTGCGCTGAGTTTTTTAGCATTTTATAATATCAGATATTTTAAATCGATCATCAGTAATCCTTCAAATGGCTTGAGTACAGGTATTGACACTAGTGGTTTTGCTTTGACCCATAATATCGAAGCATACAAGATGCGGAGTATGGATAAATTGGTGATATTATCCTTTTTAGCATCATTGGGCATCATTGTTTATGGGGTTTTTGTGCACAACTGGCACATTAATCATACATCAGCTGTGTTCTGTATGTTGGCTATTTGGATTGCCATCATTACTCGTTGTTCTCAGGCTGACTTCGGCAAGACGGTCTTACTATCTGTTGGACATGTAGCACCTGGCGCCTATATGGTTGGCTTAGCCACATCTATCAAAGTAGCTCTGGATATGGGCAACATTACAGATACTATTGCACATCATTTGTCCAGTTCATTGATAGGCTTGCCCCTTACTGTATCTGCAGTAGGTATGACCTTAGCTCAAACCTTTTTAAATTTTATTATACCATCTGGAAGTGGTCAAGCCTTGGCATCTTTGCCTGTGATGATCCCTGTAGGTGAAGTCATTGGGCTAACCCGACAAACGACGGTACTGGCCTTCCAGATAGGTGATGGCGTTTCTAATTTGATCAATCCTTCATTGGGCGGTATTGTGGCCATGTTAGCTATGTGCAGAATTCCTTTTGATAGGTGGCTAAGATTTATTTTTCCTTTGTTTGGGGCTATTCTTTTGATTTCCATTATTTTTGTAATCATTAGCGTCATGATCGGATATGGCCCTTTTTAATCCATTCTTTTTCTGGTTTTTTATATGAGTTACTGAAGTTCTAATTTATCATATGTTTCTACAGATTATCAAAATGTTTCTCTTATTTATCAAGTCTTTTGGAGACTTTCGTACGGGCGGTATGAAGTATCTGCTTTATACTGGGCTGATCGCTTTTGGTGTGCTCGTCTTAATGGGAGTGGGCATTTGGAAGTTTTCAACTATTGCAGGAACATGGGTGGCGAGTGTAATTCCTTGGGAATGGGCACAGCAATCCATATTGTTTTCATTTGTGGTGGGTTTTGGCGTGATTTTTCTATGTTGGATATTGATTAAGTACATCATGCTAATTTTACTAGGGCCATTATTAAGTATTGTTTCAGAAAAAATAGAAGTAAAATTAAAAGGGCACGCCGAAGGCAAGGGATTTTCATTGGTTGGGTCAACAGCACGTACGCTAAGGGTCAACTCCAGAAACATACTTCGCGAAATTGTCATGAGTTTGCTGCTGCTGCTGCTGAGTTTTATTCCCGGTATCAACTTTTTAGCAATAATTTTATTGTTTTTAGTGCAAGCATATTTTGCAGGGTTCGGGGTCATGGATTTTTATCTAGAGCGTCATTTCACTTTTAAAGAGACGGTATCTAAGGTTTATCAACACAAATGGGCAGCTATTGCTATCGGAAGTATATTTACTGTTTTGATGTTTATACCTATACTTGGAGTGGCTATAGCTCCATATTTCACTACTATAGCAGCTACTAGGTATTTTACGGAGTCAGACCTTATAAAGTAATAGCAGTCAATGCAACCAGAAATGAAATTAAGTGTTTAAATATAAAATTTCCATTTGAAAGCAGCAAGTTTAATTCAGATTAAAAAAGAGCTGGAGACGATTTCGCCACAAAAATTGATGGCTTTATCTCTTCGTCTCATAAAGTTTAAAACAGAAAACAAAGAGTTGATTTCATACTTGCTTTTTGACGAAGATGATCAGTCTGGTTATATCAGTGATATTAAATTTGAAATTACTGCATTACTGGCCGATATCAAAGTTTTGCCGCCATATATGGTTAAAAGGACTTTTAGGAAATGCATAAAATTGATCACAAAATATGCCAAATATATGGGCTCCAAAGATGCAG
This sequence comes from Aureispira sp. CCB-QB1, assembly GCA_945870185.1. Classification (GTDB taxonomy): domain Bacteria; phylum Bacteroidota; class Bacteroidia; order Chitinophagales; family Saprospiraceae; genus OLB9. Next base: position 33,388 of record CAMBRK010000031.1, read on the forward strand.
AAGCTGAGTTGTTAATGCATTTTTGCAGGGCCGTTAATCAGCACGGCATCAACAGGTATACTTACAAAGCGGTTTTAAATATCTACTGGAGTACACTGCTCAAGGTACATAAAATGCTTCCTTCAGTTCACGAAGACCTAAGAGTAGACTACGAAAACGAAATAGAACAGTTACAAAAGATTTGATAAGTTTAAAAGCTATTCGTTATGATATTTTTCATTTCTGATAATAGTAAAAGCTCTATAGATTTGTTCAATTAAAAACAATCTGACCATTTGGTGTGAAAATGTCATTTTGGATAATGAAATGGAATGTTGAGCGCGATTTCTCACAGATATATGATGCCCAAAAGCTCCTCCAATCAAGAAAATCACTTGTTTTCCAGAGCTCATTTGGAGTTTTTCTATATAGGTAGCGAATTGAGTCGATGTGTAATGTTCTCCTTTTTCATCCATCAGAATAAGGAAGTCATCTGTTTTGAGTTTGGCCAATACCAAGTCAGCTTCGCGTTTTTGCGTTTCTTCTGCGTTTTGTCCAGGTTTGACATCTTTAAAGATTTCAATTTCTATTCTACAATAGTGGGACAAGCGCTTAAGGTATTTGGAAATGCCTTCTTCCAGATACTTTTCGTCTGTTTTACCTATACACCATACGGAAATTTTCATGCATTAAGAGATGAGCGTGTTAAACAAAAAGAGCAAAGATAAAAGAGTTCTTATTAATAGTAGAATTTTGAAAAAAATAACAATCTCGATCAAAATTGATTTAAAAATAATATTTTGTATAATTTTGCAAGTTTAAATCTGAACTTTAATGACAACTGGGTCTGTACAAAATATAAATACTTGGATCACCCAAATTAACAATGACTTCAAGGCGGCTATTTCAGTTGATTGTGTGATATTTGGCTATGATGATGATGCACTTAAAATTTTGGTTTCTAACTGTGATATGCCACCTTTTGAGCATGAATATTCGTTATTGGGTGATATTGTCCATCCTGACGAAACCACTGATGATGCGGCCAAAAGAGTGCTCCAAGCTAAAACAGGATTTACGGATGTTTTTTTGGAGCAAGTAGAAGTTTTTAGCGAGATCGGCAGACATCCTTTGGGTAGAGTAATTACGGTGGCCTATTATTCATTGATCAAAATTGATGATGATCATTTGGCTCACTTAGAAAAGGACGCTTTTTTACATTGGGTACCTATCAAAGATATTACTTCCTTAGCTTTTGATCATTATACCATTATGCACAGCTGTCTCAGAAAAATGCAAAGACAAATTAGAAGCCAACCAATAGGTTTCAACCTGCTACCCAAAAAATTTTCTTTATTACAGTTGCAACGCTTATATGAAGTGGTATTGGAAATCGAACTGGATAAACGAAACTTCAGACGAAAACTAAATGCTTTAGATATACTCCGTGATCTAAAAGAAATGGAGCAATCTGTAAGTCATAGGCCAGCAAAATTATTCTCCTTTGACGAAAACATATACCAAAAGAAAAAAATCAGTGGATTTAGTTTTGATCTGTAGGGGTATTTTGATATAAGGTATGTCTCCATAATTTTTGACTATACAAAGAGCTCGACATTTTAGTATAAGCCATATTCTTGCTTAGTTTTACCACTTACTTATTAATGGGTATAGACTCGATCACAGGCTGTAATTTTGAATTTAGATTTGACCCTTTGATTATGTGAGATGAAAAACACAGATTGTAACCCTTAAATTTAACATCACTCGTTGTTAAAAAAAGAAAAGCCTGAAGTGGCCTCCGGGCTTTTCTTTTTTTTTGTGGCCCCAACAGGAATCGAACCTGTATCAAAAGTTTAGGAAACTTCTATTCTATCCGTTGAACTATGGGACCTGGATATTTCTATCGTTGCAAATTTATGAATTATTACCTATATTTATTGAAAGTACGGCAGAAAATAAGTTATATATTTTTTAGTGAAGAATAAATTTGATCATCTTTACAAATTTTATTTTGCACATTATCTTCATTAAAATGGATTGATTATTTTTAATAAAAAGAAGTTAGTCTAATTTTTTTATATTTTTTTATTTCATATATTTTATTTATTTTATTATTAGTAACTATAAGACATCGTTATATACTTTGTAATTTATTTTAATATGATTTAAAAATATAACATTTTCTTTATATTACATTTTTGGCATGGTATTGGATTTATAATTATCAGTTCAGATTTATTTAAGGAATACTTAAGCAAATTGTTACTCGAGACCGGTTCAAGGGGAATTAGACCGGTCTCATTTTTTTATTCGTACTGAACATATCCTTCCACAAATATTCCTGCGCACTTACTCCTTTTTTATATTTTTTGCCGCTTTTGTACAATAGTTGTATAATATTTATATTTTTGAGCTCAAGTTTTTTGGACATGGAAAAAAGAGAATGCTTGGAGTGTGGTGATCTTTTCGGAGGACGAAAGGATAAAAAATTCTGTTGTGATCAGTGTCGAACATCTCACTACAATAAGCAGAACACCGATCAGAGTAAGTTTATGCGCAATATTAACAACACCTTGCGTAAAAACAGGAGGATACTGGAAATGCTCAATCCTACGGGAAAAGCTACAGTCACCAAGACGGACCTGCTGGATGAAGGATTTAAGTTTGCTTATTTTACTAATGAATATAAAACAAAAACAGGTAAAGTCTATCGGTTTTGTTATGAACATGGCTATCTTCAGCTCGAAAATAATCTTTATGCTTTAGTATTTAGGAAGGAGTATGTGGAATGAAAAATCTTGACTTCATAAAAATAATATCTTCTGAACTGTCACCAATTATCTGATATTTTACCATGGTACAAAATAAAGATTTTTTTAATCAAAAGAAAATTAAAACGAAACCAGAAGGATTTTCTAAATCGAGACAGCAGCTGCACGAAATAATTTTCGAAGCGGAAACTAAAGAAGGCAGGCTTTTTGATATAGCGCTTTTAATCATGATTGTAGCAAGTATTGTTACCATTATGCTAGAATCTGTGCCAAGCTATTATGCTCAGTATCAAACATTTTTTTATAAAATTGAGTGGGTTTTTACCATCTTCTTTACTATAGAATATTTACTCAGGATATACGCAGTATACAGTCCTAGATATTACATCTTTAGTTTTTTTGGCCTAATAGACCTACTCTCCATAATACCTGGTTATATTTCCTTGTTTATACCCGGCATGCAATCACTGATGATCATCAGAGGGTTACGTTTGGTGCGATTGTTTAGGATTTTTAAATTGGATGCTTTCGTGATTCAGGGCAATCATATTCTTAACGCCTTGGTTCAAAGCAGAAACAAACTTATTGTTTTTGCCTTGAGTATTATGTTGTTAGTGACTATTTTTGGTTCAGTGATGTATTTGGTAGAGCACGACATCAATAGTCAATTTGACAGTATACCCAGGAGTATCTATTGGGCTATAGTCACCATTACAACAGTAGGCTATGGTGATATGTCACCTAGGACGCCTTTTGGTCAATTTATGGCATCCATTATTATGATGATGGGATATGTCATCATTGCAGTACCTACGGGTATCGTCACATCTTCTTTTATAAATACTAAAGATGTAAACACACAGACTTGTCCCAACTGTACGAAGGAAGGTCATGATCGGGATGCCAAATATTGTGATCAGTGTGGGATTGCATTGTAGTTTTGTATATCTATATTAGGAGTAATGTATAAATTACAGCTTAACCCGATGGTCGCAGTTTGCAACTGCGATCCTATAATTTATGAATTTGTAATTCAATAGTAGAATGATCAGTATAAATAGCTGGTTTTTAGTAAATAGTAGATAACGTATTAAAAATACTTGAAATACGGCATCGCAGTTGGAAACTGCGACGATCGAAGTACTTTTTTATGCTATGTGATTTTGTAATCTTAAAGTATAGCTTCACAAGAGTGGCAAAATTACACGTTTCGGATCGTAGTCATCATGTTGGGCTCTGAACCTTCTTAAAACCAAACGGTAATATTCGAAACCAGCCAGTTCATGTTTTTAGAAGGTGTTTTATTGCGGTCGAAATAGACTAAATCATCAGAAAAAAATCTGCGACCTTCAAGTCTGAACATAGCGTTTTTATCTACCTTTACATTGAGACAAAGCCCACCGCTGAAGGTTTTGAAAGGACGATTTCCAGTTATCGGGCTGATTTGGATATTATGGGTATCATTAAAATATTCCAACCTACCTGAAAGGGCGTATTTCTCAGAAAATGAATATTGACCTATGATATTTCCTTGCCACCAAATATGGTTTTCTGACGTAGAAAATTGATTTTGTTTGGTTTGATTTCCTACATAAAAACAAGCCGTTGCAGCATACCTGTTTTTCTTGAATATCCAGTAAATATCACTAAAATATCTCATTCTGAAATCGGGAGATGCCTCAGACCTTTCATCGCCTATATAAGTGTTCCAATTGATCAGGTGGTTTGCATGGGGTCTGTATTCTATCTGAGTTCCCATAGATTTGCCGGCATTTTGATCCTGAATTTGTTGCCAACCATTGAGTAAAAACAGGTAAGCATTTACTTTACTACTAAGAACTGCTGACAGTTTTATACCGGATAGATAATACGGCACATACTCAGGGGCGAGACTCCTAGTATACATGAGATGGTCTTTGGATATTGCGCTTTCGTTGGTATATGGTGACCCTAGTATGCCAGCATCAAGCCAAATTTCCTTAGATTTTGATAGTTTTATGCCAGCAGAACATTCTACTAAATTTTTTAATGTGGCAGGCTCAGCGCTGTAGTTTGCATTCATATAAGTCCCAAATCCCGGTATCAATCTGGCCCGAAAGGACGGATTTTGATATCTCAGATCTATATAGGCAAGGTTTACATTGAGCTCATTATTGCGTGACATGCTAACAAAGTAGGGTACTTGATTATTGTTGGCATTAGAAAAATGATTACCATAATACAAATCTATATAACCTCCTATGGACAATTTCTCTATCTGTATCCCACCTGTAGTATCAGCAAGCCCCGTATTGGATACTTGGCCATAAAAAGGTTGGAAAAATAAAATACTTACCAAAATTAAGATAAATTGTTTTAAAACCATCTTTCCTTAAAGGATTTAATTAACCATAATGCTTGCCATAAGAAAATAATCTTTAATAAACGGACGATTTACCGTCAACTGTTTTCTTCTATAAATTTATCCACATTCCCTTTTTGCCCAAAAATGAGCAGTAAGTCATCAGATTCAAACTCATAAACAGAATGTAAAATGCCATAAACCTTTCTTTCATTGTACGCACTGCCCAAATAATTTGTCATCGCCGTTTGTTTGATGACGGTGATGATGTGCGCTTTGTACTTATTTTTGATATCCAGATCTTTGAGTGTTTTTCCTATAATTTTTTGTGGGATTTTAACTTCTACAATCTCGTAATTACCGTGCAAATCCATGGATTTTATGGCACCTCTGACCATAATTCTGTTCGCTAGTTCATGGGCGTATTCTGCTTCTGGTTCTATGACCTCATCTATTTGCATCGCTTCCAATACAGATTTATGTACGGGCGTCAGACATCGTGCTATGATTCTACCTTTAAAATGTTTTTTGATCAATGCCGTAGTGGTAATAGATGCACCTACATCTTCTCCTATGGCGATCACTACTATGTCAGAATCATCTAGTGGTAAGTGGTTTACGGCAGTTTCATCCGTAGTATTTAATCCTATGGCATGTTGTATTTTTCTTTGTAAGGCTTCTACATTTACAGGGTTAAGATCTACACCAAAAACTTCATGCCCATCTTCGGTAAGGGCTGTGGCCAAATTTCCTCCAAAATTACCTAATCCTATAATAATTATTTTCTTTTTCATTCCCTGCTGATTTTAAGGTAAACTTTTGATTTTTAAAATTAATTTATAAAAACATTTTCTTTAGGGTAATATGGAGTACAACTTTTTTCCTTTCCTGAAAATCTAGCTAACAATGCGATCAAAAAAGTCAAAAAACTTACTCTACCCAAAAACATAAGTATAATCAGAACAATTTGACTGGCATCATGTAAGCTTCCAGTGATACCAATACTCAAACCTACCGTAGAGTATGCAGATATGCACTCAAATAAGATATCTTTAAATAAAAGTTGGTTTTCAAAAAATGATATTAAAAAGGTACCAAAGCTAATCGCAAAAATAGATAAAAGAATGACTGCATTTACCTGATTGATGACATAGAAGGGGATTTCTTTGAGCCTTACAATCATTTTTTCTTTACCAGTGATTTGGTTCCACAAATTGAGTAAAGCTACTGCAAATGTTGTAGTTTTGATACCTCCACCAGTAGATCCGGGAGATGCACCGATCCACATCAGAGCCATGGTCAACATCAACGCAGGAATACCCATTTCAGCCATGTTTATATTGTTAAAGCCGGCAGTTCTCGGTGTGATGGCATTAAAAATAGACACAAATATCTTTCCTGCCAGCGTGTGTTCTTTCAGAGTGCCATCATATTCCCCTACAAAAAATAAAACTGTGCCTGTCACTAATAGGATAGATGTGGTGAATAAGATCAACCAACTATTAGTAGTGGTCCGATTAATTTGATTTTTGTATGGAATCCTCAACACTGTTATTTTGGATAATAACCTGATGGAGATGTTTTTTAATTGGTAATAATGATTGATCATGACGGTATATCCGAGACCACCCGTGATAATCAGCCAGCCCACGATCATTTGCAAAGGATAATTGAATCTGACTGTACTTTCGTACAATGAATTGGTTAATGTGGAAAAACCACCATTACAAAAGGCTGATATTGAATGAAATACGGAGAAAAAAAAAGGATTATTGCTTACAGCACGATCACCGTATATAGATATAAAAATGAGAATTGCTCCTGTCAACTCCACCAAAAAGGTAATCAGTATGATCTTAAATAAGGTTTGAAAGGTATTATTATTGTCCAGTTCTTTGATCATCTCGCTGACCATCATTCTGTTTTTGAATGAAGTGGAAGACTTGAAGAGCAACGCAAAAATATTGGTAACTGTCAAAACCCCCAAGCCACCCAGTTGGATGAGTATGATGATGATCGATTGGCCAAACAATGTGAAATCTTTGCCTGTGTCCAAGACTGCTAGACCTGTCACCGTAACTGCGCTCGTAGAAGTGAATAGAGCATCCAGAAAACTGATATTCTTATAGGTTGCTACTGGCAACATTAACGTAAATGTTCCAAACAAGATCAAAAAAATAAAACTCAGTACAAAAAGCAACGCTGGATGGATTTGGGTATTGCCGAGACTAGAAATTTTAAATGACATCGCTATAAACCCAACAGCTAAAGCAAAAAACTGTCTGAAACCTTCGATGTCAATACTACTGTTAAATAATCCGGTAATCCAAAATATGGAGATCATGAAATATGTAAAAGTAAACACACTAAGTATGACTCGAGCTATTTTGATAAATGTTTGTTTCGCAGCAAAAGTCAGAGAAATAATCAATCCCAATGCATAACCACTAAATATAAGATTGGCAAACTTGTAGGAAATCTCAAAATGAGCTTGCCTGAAATAAGGAAAACTAGTGTATAGTATCTGAAAAATGATGATAAATATGGCTAATCCAAATATTAGATTGGAAAGTAACTTAAAGTATTTATCTAAAATAAAAAGTAACTTGAGCATTATGACTGCTTATAACACTTGGGTTAGAATACACTCCATGATAGTGTTTTTTAAATTTTAGGGGCAAATGTAGTTATATTTCAAATTTTTAAAACTTTTTTGAGAAATAGTTATTGTTTTTTGTCAATGCAATGCATTTTTTTCAACAAAAAAGATGAAGTAATGGACATTTTAAGAAATATTGGAAGTTTGATTTTAGGCATCGTTGCAGGCATGATCGTAAACTATGCCTTGATTACCATGGGTAATATGATCATTGTTCCACCATTGGGAGGTGATATCTCATCGCCTGATGGATTAAAAGCATCCATCCCTTTATTTGAATGGCAACATTTTGTCTTTCCATTTTTGGCTCATGCCTTAGGAACTTTTGTAGGTGCAGCAATCGCCTCACATGTAGCAGCAGATAATAAAATTAAGTTCGCACTTACCATAGGATTTTTTTTCCTGATGGGTAGTGTAGCCAATATGGTTTTGCTACCAGCCCCACTTTGGTTTTCCATTTTAGATTTTGTATTGGCATATGTACCGATGGCATATTTAGGATGGATGGTGATACATAAACTTTTTAAACCGTCTCTTTAAATATTATATTTGTTTAGGTTCCTTTCTTCTTTTCGGTGGGATAGAAAAAAGACAAAGGCTCTTCTGAAAATTTATTTTTGATGGCAATGATGACATCATCCAATTGATCAAAACGGATGCCTCGCGCTCTAAGCGCCAGTGTCATAGACAATGAAAAACTTACTATAAAATTTACAAAACCAATGATGCCTATTCCTGCTAGTCCCATGATGACTTGATAAGTTTCTAAGGTGAATTGGCTACCATACAAGGCCAGCATAAAATTACCAGCTGCAAATGTTATATGTCTGATATCTATATCTAAGCCCACAATACTGCCCACGGTACCTACACAACCCATAAAAATTCCAAACCATATATTGGAAATGATACCAGCCCAATATTGATCTACAAAATTGGCTACAGATTCAGTTCTTCTTTGCCCTATCGATGCTAAAAGGAAAGGGTGTCTTCTGATTCGATCGGGAATTTTTTCAGTTTTTATTTTATTGGCCACTGACCCTGCAATGAGACCAGATATAAATAGAAATACTCCCGCTATAGCCGAATGCAGGATTACAGGTGTTTCAAAAATAATCAGATCCTGGATAAGACCATCGACCTTAAGTACGGCTGCGTTTTCGCCGGTAAGAAAAGACCATAAAAATATGAGTAATAATGCGACAGGCATGACCATCAACACATTGCCTACAAAGGCTATGAACTGACTCCTCCATACTTGGGACACAGTCTCACTGAGTTGCACAAAATTGGACTTCTTTGCCATGTCTTCTTCAATTTGTTTTGCCAATGCTGCGGCTGTCATAGCAGGTTGTTTGGTAGCCAGACTTTGGTGCAACAAGTAAATCAATGTAAATGCTACGCTGTAATTAATACTGTATGATATGGCTTTGGCAAATAAGCTCACATCCCACGAACCCATTTTCATTTTGATCAGACACGCAAATGCTACAATAGCGCCACCACCCAATGCTTTTTTAAGTAAATTCCAATATTGGGCTTTGTCTGTTGTGATATAATTTTCTCCTTTTAAAGCAATGTTTCGGGTGATCTCTTTGGCATATATCTGGGTAGATTTGTTTACATATTCTCCTATCTTGGATTGGCTATGACTTAGTGAAAGCAACATCTTAAAGAGATAAACCAATTTCTGTGATTGGGTCTGACCATTATGCTGATTTAACAGATTTAATATCATGCTCAATCTCTCCAATAACTTTTCAAGTAACAGCATTTGAAGATGAACTTTATAATTAATACCATTGATACTTACATTATGGTATGCATTATTTATAAAATTCTGACATTGAATAATAAGTGTTGCTGTTTGTTCAAAATATTGAGGACCTTGATCGCTTATGGAATGAAGTTGTTTTTCTATTTGAAATTGCAGAATCAAAAATGGATTTTGTTCTTTAGCTATGTCAGGTACCATTTTTGTAATATTGGTATCCATTCCTATAGTCCTAATTTTGGACATGATGATTTGCATGGCATCCAAGAGTTGAGATGTCACCTTACCATCGTTAGCAAAGATATGGTCTTCATCAAATTGGAATAGCTTTATCATATGTACTAAGGAGTCTTCATGCAGTGAAGATATCCATAAGTCATCACCGCTTTGGTAAAAATAATCCTGAAAAATACGTTCAATACTATCTTCTTCAGTAAATAAAGGTAATACTTTTTGTCCTATCCGTCTGAATAATTCACCTAAAAAAGCTTGGTCTAAAATCAAATCTGCATCCGTGAGTATGGTGACAAATTCTCGTCCCTCGCATTGATGCCTCAAAAATGATATTAAGCCTTTTCTGTAATCATCAGATGCATTCAACAAACCGACCAAACAATCCAATCTCTCTTGCCTGAGATATTTATCACTTCTGAGTAAAGCAATCAGTGCGAGTACATGGACTTTATTTTCGGGAAATGCAGTCTCTGTGATCAGTTTTAGTGCTTTTTCTATGCTGTTACTGTCATAGTTCACCATTTTATTTTTTACTGTTTCTGACTCCATATTTATTACAATTGTTTTTTGTAGAGAATAGTTTTTGGCTCGCGCTTATTCTATTGTCTTTTATTCCTTTTTAAATCAATATAATCAGGTCCATAGTTCTGTATTTTGTTAATAAAATCATAAACTGTGTTATATGAAGTATATATTGCACAACTTCAAATATTTAATTATGTTTTATTAACTAATTTTGCACTCATTTTATTTAAAACATTAAAATTCAAATTTTTAAACATGGCGTTGGTACAAAGATTATTTTTATTATTATTACCATTTGTTATAGCTACATCATGTGGTGCTATCAAAGGAACGGTAATCACAGGTACTCTGCAAGGAGCTGAAAATATGACGGTTTTTCTTGACGAACTGTCTATCACTACTCAACCTAAAATACTTTTGCAAGAAAAGGTAGGAGCAGATGGGAAATTTAAGCTTTCATTTCCAGATGGAGTTAAGAAAGGGATTTATAGACTGAGAATAGGAGAGCAAGTTGCTGACTTATTGATGGACGGTACTGAAAAAGAAGTTGTAGTTTCAGGTAGTCTATCGGGATTAAATGAGTTCAATTATACAGTAACTGGATCTAAATTGTCAGAGGAGTATTTGAAAACAGTGAGAGATTATATAGACAAAAAGATGGATGTTCCTGCTCTGACAACGTATACAGGAAAAACAGCTGATCCTCTTGTAGGTTTTCAAATAGCGGCTAGACTTTTTACATTCAGACCAGAGTTTACAGATTTACATAAAGAAGTTTCTGGAAGAATGAATACCACTTATCCGGAACTCAATCTTACTAAAGAATATGCCAGCATCATAGCGCAACTTGAGCAACAAATGCAAGCACAGATGGCAGCTCAAAAGATCAAAGTAGGTGAGCCCGCTCCTGAGATTGCCCTTCCAGATCCGAATGGAAAAATGAGAAAACTTTCAGATTACAAGGGCAAAGTTGTTCTTATTGACTTTTGGGCGTCTTGGTGTGGTCCTTGCAGAAAAGCAAATCCGCATGTTGTAGAAGTATATCATAAATACAAATCACAAGGTTTTGATGTATTAAGTGTATCATTGGATGGTATTGATAGCCGTACTGCTGAGAGAATAGGTGATGCCGCACAGCTCAATGAACAAATGGCAGCACAAAAGCAAAGATGGACTGATGCCATCAAACAAGATCAATTAGCATGGGACGGTCACGTATCGGATCTTAAAAAATGGGAGTGTGCTCCTGCAGGTGAATATGGCGTTAGAAGTATACCACAAACATTTCTAGTGGGAAGAGACGGCAAGATCGTTGCGGTCAATCCTAGGACTGACCTAGAAGAGCAAGTGAAGAAATTTTTGTAAGATACTTTCGAAAGAGAAATATAAGAAAGCCGGCTTCGTGTCGGCTTTTTTTTTGGATTGGCTTTTTATTGAACCCATTATTCGTGTACAGGTATGACAAGGTGAAAATAAGGCCCACAGAGCTATATTTCTTATGATTTCAGAGCCACTTTATTGCAATTTAATTTCATCAGATAATCTTTATTTTTCGATCATCAATACATTAAACCCGGATTATGCGTTAGAACTTTGTAATAGCCTGTCCCGCTTTAGCGGGAAGAAGCTAAAATGCAACCAGCCTGAACGCTACATGGTAGGCGGGCAGGTAAATCAGCTATTTATATTCGAAAAGCGTAGCACCGCTACGGTTACAGAAGAAGAATAGTCCGCCGCGGCGGATTCTGATTTGCAGACCTTGTCGAGCCAAAGGCACGAAGTTTAGCTTCGGAATACCTGCCTCGCCGTACCGTAGGGCAGGCAGGGATTTTCTAATGCATAATCCGGGTT
>CAMBRK010000032.1 GCA_945870185.1 Aureispira sp. CCB-QB1
ATCAATTGTTAATTCTAAATATTCTACCTAGGCGATAGACGCACTTTTGACTCTTCATTCTCTATCGCTTGTTTTTTGAACGATTTCCTAGACCAATAGCAGCCTTTAAAATGAAGGATTTTGACTTTTTCAGCAGACCCTAACTAAAAACATTTACTTATAAATTCGATATAATAATACTATTTTTGGTATTTATTAAACAAAGATATAAAACATATTCTATTCTAAGCTGTAAATATTTTGATCCTATTTTATAAATTTATTTTATGACGAAAGAGAAATTTAAAATATATTAAAACTTTAGCCAAAATCTCCCTTGATGGCGCAAGTTTCTGCCCGAAATTGGGCAGATAAATGTAACTTGTGCCTTTACTACTACAGCCATTAATAACTAAATACATAACCTTCTAGACTCATAGGTCTTTCTAATATTTCAATATCCAAAACACCTTTACTACCTAAATAATCTCTGGCGCTACTATGTAAATAATGTTCGGCTTCACTCACTATACCTGCCACAACGGGATTATTATGAACATAATCTATCTTCTGAAACGTAACTACAGGACTAAAAAGTTCAATAGGATGGTTATTTTGCTGCCAAAATTGATAATCTTTATTGTTGCCTTGATGCTGTCCAGCATTTCTGAAAATATTCATCATCCATTCTATTCTGCTTTCAGATGGATTGCTTTCTATGGCTTCTATGAGTTTTTTAGAAGTGAATTTTTTAAGATCTCGTAAAATATCAGAATGGCTGTATCGACCTGATCTGGAAAATACAAGATGAACATGATTACTCATCAAACACCATGCATGCAAGTTTAGTCCCTTATTTTGTTGGCAATATTTAATGCTATCTATAAATATATCGTTGGACAAAGGCCTAGTAAAAACATCTACCCATGATACTATTGCAAAACTTACAAAGTAAATACCGTCATTATCTAAAAACTTGTATTTGGTACTCATGCTAGCTTATATTTAAGGCCTAAATTAAGTATTAGCAATATCCTTACCAAAATATGAAGGCTGGATAAAGCTATGGCAAATTAGGCACAAGTTGCAAACTTGCGCCAGCAAAGGCCATTAAATAGTAGATAACTCCAAATACGGTAATCTATAAGAATAATTAGATATTTCTAATTTTTCTCCATATTCTCTGATATAATCATTTGCTTCCGTTTGTAATACGTTAGTCCCTTTTATTGACATTCTTGAGAGTAAAATTTTCAGAGCCTTAAATGATAAAAAAAGATTGTTTTCAAATAATCCAAAGTCATCAACAAATGCGGTACCAAGTACTGTACCTATAATTAAATTTTTATATTCATTTTTCTCAGAAACACTTAATTTTTCTGTAGAAATGTATTTTATTCTGCATATTTCTTGACATTCTAAACCAGATAATCCGTTGTTTGAGATTTCTTGAAATATCTCATTTTTTAACAAATATGGACCAAAAAATGTGGCGTATATTAATTCCCTAGGAATATATAATAGATAAATACCTACGTTTTTATACTCTACATTATTATCTTTAGAATTTATTATAGTTGTTGTTTTGTCATCAACTAATAATTCGTAGGCTTCAAATTGAACATGATAAAATTTCATGCATTAAAATTTTAAATAATGTTATTGTATCTATTTAAAGCTTTGCTACCTGAACAACAGGATTACAGCTTCGAATCCATTCTGATTGAAATTGGTATTTACTTAAACTTCACAGCAACTCCCGATATGCTATTGGGAGTGATTTTTAGATTAATAATTGCATCTGCACCTAGTTTTGAAGTGTGCTTTTTAAGGATATTTTTTGCTCCTTCATTACTCTTATCATTACCCATAGATAAGGGTCTATATGTTGCTATTGAGCCAATAACATTGTATTCTTGATCTATTTCTCCGGAATACACTTTTATGGAGTCAGGGTTTGTGGGAAGATATGTTTGGCTTCTTGGGTGTGGATAAAAGGCGTAGTAATAACAACTATTTAACGTTAAAAGAAACGGTAAGAAAATGATAAGCTTTTTCATGACTCTTTAATTTTTAAATTTTATTGCTGTCCCATTAGACGTAATTGTTGTAAAATTTTCATACGCATCTTGATAACCTAATCTTAGGTTTATTATGGCATCAGCACCAAGTTTTGCTGCCGCTTTTTTTAGTTGGTTTACTGTCGCATCGGCATTTTTATCAGAAATAGGTTTAATTTTGAATTGTGGGTCTCCAGCCCAACTAGAATTAGATACTTCTCCCAAGATTTCATATTCTCTCCCAATTTTATCATTGGATTACACTTCTATCTTTTTGCTTTCAGTGGTTTCATACTTTTGGCCAGTATTATCTGTTCTTATCGTTGTGGTACAACCAGTCAAAAGAACAAACAGTACTATAGAATAAATACTAGTTTTCATGGCAAATAATTTCATAAAATAACAATAAAAGGATGTAAAAGTTTGATTTTTGGATGGTGCAATAGTTAAAAAATAATTAAAATTATTCCCCTGCTGGTTTTCTATGGTTTATTCAAGGTTTAATCGAAAATGCAGCAGAAATGGGTATTAAACTTCAAAGTCCAACAAAAACTTCTTGACACTTTCGTCAAAATCCTCATGCTGGAACGCCTAAGATTTTAATCTATCGCCCATCAATAGACCAATGTTTGATATTATCCATGTCAGGAGTAGGTTTTGGACTTTATAAATAAGAGAACGAATGTTTTGTTGTAAAACCTAAAATTTTAATATTTTTTTCACATTTTTTTCATTTTTTTTTCGTCTTACAGTGTTTTACCGTCTTAATGTTTGGTTAATCAGCGATATGTCTCATACGAATGATGAATTATTTATATATTTGCACTTCCATTTAAATATAGGTTTATCCTAACAAAACAAGAAAAATGTCTTTTAATAAATATTTATTTTTCACACTAACGGTTTTCTTACTTATTCAAAATGTTCCTTTATCTGCTCAAGGTATAGAAAATACAGCAAAAGTAAAAGCACTCAATAACTATGTTAACTTCAGTAATGAGAGTACTCATGGTTTATTAATTGTACATCGCTTATTAGAAAACTTTAATAAAAGCATAAATAAATTTGTTGATTTGCCCGACCAAAAAATCAATTTTTATTCCAACAAAGATTTACCACAAGATATTTTTGAAGACCCGGATGACTGGTTTTATGAAACATCTCCCAATGAATGGTACAAAAAAATTGAACAAAGCAAAGATCAACTGCCCACCGGAGTGGAATCCAAGTTATCAGAGACTGCCCAAAAGATGAAAATCATCATTGCATCGATCAACAAGATAAGATTTGATTTAGAGGATATGATTCAAAAACTTGATCTTACCAAAAGGGAAAATTTAAGCTTGGTCTATGACAAGTTAGAAGAAGCCGTTATAATGTATAAAGAGTTTTATACACATCAGCAAGTATTGGAAAGTGAAGTCGCTACCTTTTATAAAACTTTAAAAGTAACAGAAAATGAAATTCAGTTTCCTGAAGTAGTCAAATCTATTAGTGACTTATATGTATCGACGAGAACCGCTTTGCACGCGCTGTATATCAAAGAAGATGAGAATTATGCAGAATTGATTAAAAAGCAACAACTTGCATTAACAAAGTTTTCTGGTATTCAACTTACTGACTACAATAGTACTAGGCTGATCAATCCCAAGATACAAATTTATTGGAACAACATTATCAAACAATCCAAAGAATCTATTGCTGCACAACAACTTTTTGTAGAATCAGAAAACATACCCGAAGAGTTTAAAATCTACAACAAATACTATTACTATTACAATATCTCTGTGATCAATAAATTCAACAGATATGGAAACGGTATAGTATTCGAAATGAACAGAATCGTAGATTATCTTTCTATTCCACTACCTAGGTTTTTTGAAGTTCCGCATTACTTCAAAGTCATATATCCTAAAATCCTGGACAAAACCGAATTCTTAGCTGCGTCAGACCCAGTCATCAAAGCACTACCCAAAACAGTCAAAGGTAGAAGTGTAGTCACTGCCACTAGAACCATTAATGTAGATAGTTTTATTGTGGATTTCCAAATGTATGATCATAAAATCGTAGACCGAGATATCGTATCTTTAAGTTTTAACGGTGACTGGATCGTAGAAAAATATTCTCTAACAGAAAAACCATATATCTTCACTCTAAAACTCAATGAAGAAGGAAAAAACTTCTTACTGCTTCATGCTGATGATATGGGACGCCAACCACCTGCCACTATTGCACTATCATACAAATATAAAGGCAAGAAGCAACTCATCATCCTCAACTCCGATACTTTAAAAAGTGAAGTTATAGAGATTATTGTTAAATAATTATCTTTTAATCAATAGTTTTTGGTTGGAAATGACGCCATTATCATTGATTAAGGTAACAATATAGGTACCAGATTCTAAATCTTTGGTAGAGATGACATCACCACTGTAATATGGAGTATTTATTCTTTGTTTTCCGTCTAGATCCCAAATAATTACCTGGGTGACTTCTGTATCACCTTTTAGAAAAACATAATCGGATGTAGGATTTGGATATAAAGTCATAAGGTCGCTTATAGTCCCATCCTGCGTACTAGTGGTAATCCTTTGAAAACTTAAAAAGAACAAAAGTGTATTGGTAAGAGCAGGAGTAAAACAAGTACTATGGTTAGCATTTGAATTGATATCCACTACTTGAAGTAAAGTGTTGCTAGTTCCTCTTGCATACATGCTGTCTCTGGCTACTACGCTATTCAGATAGGGTACCTGATCATCTGCTTTACAGTAAAAAATACGGGTAGGCGACTCTGGCTTCCATCTAAAAAGATCATTTTCTTTTAGAATTTGGTTTAGTTTATGATTTGGGTTACTCCTGATATCTGCCATCACATCGTCCCTAATGAGTCTGCCTCCAACGGATGCACCGGTATTTGCTATCAATTTTTGGACTAATCGGGCATTCATATTAAATAAGCTTAGAGTGCCGTTATAATAGCTACTGATATCACTTACATATTCAGGTTTGAAAAATTCACCCAATTCATTGTAGATATTGTAAACTTCATTAAAACCCAAAACAGTATTGGGTACGTATGCCGGATAATTATAAGCAGCCTCTCCTAAAATCAAATCTCTCATTACTCCTGATAAACTGTATGGACCTGATAAATGGGCTGCTGCAGTCACTGCTGTAGCTCCTGATGCCTTCTGTACGTGTTGGTGATAAGCCATAGATGCATATCCACCCTGAGAATATCCCGTGATAAAAAGTTGATCATTGGTGATGACACCATTTTGTGCTGTCCATTCTTTTACAGCCTTCATCATATCTTCTGTGGCAGATACTGTAGTTGCGTCATGAACATAAGTCTGAAACCCACGGCCTTCGCCCATTCCTACATAATCTGGCAATACAGCTACATAACCCAATCCAGCAAATAATAAGCCCAACTGTCCTTCCTCTCCGCCGGTACTTCCATAAGATGACGGTACACATTTTTTACAATCCGATGTGCCATGCTGATATACCAAAGAAGGATATGTAAATTTCAAATCATCAGGTATTACCATAAGTCCAGATAGTGTATCGAGCTGACCTTTTGCATCCTTTGACGAGTAAGTCAATTTATAATATTTGGCACCGTTCCTGACCAAGTTTAAACTAAACAATGACGTAATTTGTGCTTTGGTCCGAGACCCATTTAATGTGGCAGATACTAGATTTTGACTAAAAGAAAAAGTAGAAAATAAAGTAACTACTATAAAAAGAACTAATGATCTCATGATTTTTATTTTAACTACAAATATACTCCTAAAATGTAAATATCATTTATTTTGTTGCGGTTTCTTTAAAATTTTGATTCTAAAATTTATAAATTTATGTTAAATGAAATATTTACCTGATGTGTAAATAAAAAATAATTATCTTTGCATTAATTATATGAAGTTATTTTCTCTTATATTATCGATAGTAGTCTTCTTTCAGTCGTTGAGCGTCTGTGGGCCTAGATTTTCTCATTCAGTTAGTGAAGGGAAGGACAACACATGTACAATCGATTATTCTAAAAAGAGTCCTGTGAAAAGCTGTTGCTCAAAACTACAACAAAAACATGATAAAGACACCCAAGACAAAAATCAAAAAGGTTGCTGTGGTGATGATTGTAAATGTCTGACATGTGCCAAAGTGTTTTTAAATACTTTGCCTTATTTCGATTTCCCCGTAGTTATTGTAGAACTTTTAGTTGAAAGAAACATAAAACCTATCAGGTTTCATTCTTTTGATTTTCATCCTTCTCTAATTCAACCTCCACAGGTTTAAAATTTCAAGTTAAAGGGAAAAGTGTGTCCGTTTGTCAATAATCCTGGCATAAGAATACAATATTTGAAATACATTTAAACCTATTCAATCATGAATATATTTATCAAAATACTCGTTTTTATGAGTATTAATTTGGTTCTATCCACCATATCCTTTAGTCAGAATACAGTAACACTCAAGGTTAGTGGTGCATGTGGTATGTGTGAAGACAGAATAGAAAAAGCTGCCAAAAATATCATCGGTGTACTAGAAGCAACCTATGATCTTGAAAATCAGATATTAAAAGTAGAAGTAGAGCCTTTTTTCATTAAGAAAGAATTAATCCAAGCTCTCTTGGATATCGGGCACGACACAGAAGGTGAAAAAGCAAGTGATATGGTTTACAACCTCTTGCATGAATGCTGTCATTATAGAAATGTAGATGATCATAGTGGACACGAGCATGCTGAAAATGATGGACACGATCGTTCCGAACATGATGGACATGACCACGCACCTACTGTACAACAAAATATCCTCAAAGGAAACGTCTTTGAAAAGTCTGAAAAGGGAACATTACTTCCACTTATTGGAGCCAATATCTCTTGGATAAACTCCAAATCTGGAACAGTGACTTCATTGGATGGATCATTTGACATTCCATTCACTAAAAAGAAAGATTATCTGGTCGTCAGTTATGTAGGATATAGTCCTGACACCATACTTATAGAAAAACCGGGACACATTAATATTACTATCAGTGCTCCCAATCTTTTGGATGCAGTAGAAATCACCCATAAAAAGCGAAGTACGGAAATATCCTATCTTGAAACGGTAAAAGTACATCAGATTTCCAGCAAAGAACTACTCAAAGCTGCTTGTTGCAATCTAGCAGAGAGTTTTGACACTACTCCAGCTATTGACGCTTCTGCCACGGATGCGGTGACAGGTACCAGAAAAATCGAAATGTTGGGCCTTGCTGGTCCTTATGTACAAATTACCAGAGAAAATATGCCGGATGTCAGGGGATTGGCTGCAGTTCAAGGACTTGCTTATACTCCAGGGCCTTGGATAGAAGGTATGCAACTCAATATGGGAGCTGGATCTGTAGTCAATGGTTTTGAAAGTATCACAGGACAAATCAACGTGGAACTACGCAAACCCTGTCACAGTGATCAAATGTATCTCAATGCTTATGTAAGTCAAGCAGCTAGACTGGAAATGAATACTTTTTCTAAACATACGATCAACGACAAGTGGAGCACTGCCAATTTACTTCATGCATCTACTCGAAACTTAAGAAGGGACCACAATCATGACAATTTTATGGATATGCCTTTGGGCAAACAATTTGGTTTTGTCAACAGATGGAAATGGACTAACGGCGAAGGACAGGAAGGGCAGATAGGAATGAAACTTACTTTTTCTGAAAATGTAAGTGGAGAGATGGGATTTGGGCCAGGAAGATCTCTTAGAAATAGAACCTGGGGCGCAGATATGACTACCAATAGGGCTGAATTTTGGGCTAAGCGTGGATTTGTAAATTTGGACAAACCTTATAAAACTCTTGGTTTTCAGATTTCAGGAGTCTATCATGACCAAAAATCTCAGTTTGGACTTCGTAGGTATGATGCCACTCAAAAATCTTTATACTTCAATATGATTTACCAAAGTATTATCGATAATACAGATCATCAGGTAAGGATGGGAACCAGTTTTCAATACGATAATTTTCACGAAGATGTGATTTCAACCCACTATGTCAGAAATGAATATGTACCCGGAATCTTTGGAGAGTATACTTACAAAGGTTCTGAAAAATTTTCTATCCTTCTAGGAGGTCGTGCTGATTATCACAACAACTTCGGCCTGTTTTTTACACCTAGGCTGAATGCCAGATTTGCCCCTAATCAACGTACGGTATTCAGATTAGCAGCAGGTCGTGGCCAAAAAACAGCTTCTGTTTTTGCAGAAAATATCGGTATTTTTGCAAGCAATCGAGAGATCATCATAGAAGGAGGAGATAAAAACGAAACACCTTATGGATTAAATGCAGAAGTAGCTTGGAATTTTGGTATCAGTGTAACTAAAGAAATTCCGGTGGGCAGTAGAATTTTGGCACTTTCTGGAGACTTTAATAGAATTGACTTTACTAATCAAATCGTAGTAGACCTGGACCGAACGGCAAGACAAGTTGTTTTTTATAACCTTAATGGTCAATCTTACTCCAATAGTTTTCAAGTGCAAGCAGATATTGATATCGCCAAGTGGATGGATCTTAGATTGGCTTACCGATACAACGATGTCCAAACCACTTATGGTGAGCAATTGCTCCGCAAACCACTAGTTTCGCCTGAGAGAGCCTTTGCCAATTTGGCCATAGAAGCAGGTCGTGGCTGGGTATTGGATTATACGATCAATTGGTTGAGTTCAGTGCGAATTCCTTCCACCCAAGCAAATGATGAAGAACATAGATGGGAGGAGAAGTCTCCATCTTTTTTTCTAAGCAACGCACAGGTATCTAAAAAATGGAAAAATAATTTTGAACTGTACTTAGGTGGCGAAAATATATTCAATTACAGACTTGATCACCCTATCATTAGCGCCCACGACCCTTTTAGTCAGTATTTTGACAGTTCACTAGCATGGGGGCCTATTTGGGGAACTAATATTTATGCAGGTTTAAGGTATACTTTGAATTAGGTTTTATTAAACCCACAATAGGTATGCAGGTGAAAAAAGAGATTGAATTCGATAAAATTCATTCTCTTTTTTAAGATCCTATGATGTAAAAAAATCTATTTGACTTTAAAAATAGACTCTAATCCTTTACCTAAGGTTTCAAGACCTTTAGCTAGTGGTCCTGCTGATAAATCTTCATAATTTTCACTACTTTGGATGTAATCTTGTTGCTTAGGATATACCATAAGCTTACTATTATTTTCAAAGTGCTTCTCTAGCTTAGAAGGAATATTTTCCACGTCATTTTGATAGGATAACGTACCCTTTCTAGCATTAATGAGGACTATTAAGTCCTCATTTTTAATATCACGTGCAAGGATTAATATGTCTTGCCACTCTTCAAAGTACTTGAAATGAACATTATTTCCGCTATTAGACTTGGATAAAAAGACCATTATACTTTCTTTGGTTTTATCATTACAATAAAAAACCATTTCTAAACTGAGCTCTTGATTTAGTTTAGCAAGTTTAGTCATCCAAGTAATAAAACCTTTTTCGATTTCACACATAGGTGGAGCCAAAACGATAATTCTTTTATGTGCAATCAATGGTGCTTCGAAATGGGCAAATATTATAGTTTTATCAACATTGGAAAGTACAATATCGAGTTTTTCGCCCATAATTTTTTCAATAAAACCCATTTCTTTTGGCCAGCCCAGCAAGATTATATCTGCCATAACCTCACGGGAAGTACGAGAAATACCACTCATCACATTATGATCTATAGTAGTAATGACATTCACCTTCATTTCTGATGCAGATCCTTGTCTTACATATTGCTCTAACTTGATTTTTGATTTCAGGATATTGATTTCGGCTTCTTGATCATTAGGAACAATGCTCAATATAGATAAAGGATGTGGAGACTTTTTGTCTTTTATCAGCAAGGCAAGTTCTAGATTTTTATCTATGTTTTCCACATTGGCTACAGGTAGGAGTATGTGCTCGTTGTTGAGTGCTTTAAAATTTGGTGTTTGTATATTATCATTTTCTCCACTTAAGATAATGCTTTTAGCCGCTTTTTCGGTTGCAAAAGAAGCCACCACACAAGTGACAAGTATCAAAATAATAGTACCGTTTAATATATTTTCATCGAGAATTTGTGCGTTATAACCTACTAATATGATAGCAAGAGTCGCTGCTGCATGAGAACTACTCAAGCCAAAGATTAGTTGCCTCTGATCTTTAGAATATTTAAATATCCATTGGGTAATCAAAGCCGCAAGCCACTTACCTATTAAAGCAACTACGGTCAATGTTCCAGCTACAATCAAGGCTGTGTTACCCTTGAGAAGCACTGAAATATCCACGATCATACCCACAGAAATCAAAAAGAATGGTATAAAAAGAGCGTTTCCTATGAACTCAATCCTATTCATCAATGCTGATGAGTGTGGGATGAGTTTATTTAAGGCAAGTCCAGCAACGAATGCACCTATTATTTTTTCAACACCTGCAACTTCCGCAAGAAAGGCTGCAAAAAAAACTACAGATAAAACAAAGATATAATGAGCATGCTTTTCACTTTCCAATTTCCTAAAAAACCATTTGGCAATCTTAGGTACCACTAAAAACATTATAGCAGAAAAAATGGCTAAAGAAATTCCAAGCTTATACCAAAATTCAGCATTGAGATTACCCTGAGCATTTCTCATGATCACCGCAAGTATAATTAAAACTGCAGTATCTGTGAGAATGGTTCCTCCTACCGTGATAGCTACAGCTGGATTTTTAGTTACACCAAACCTGCTCACGATAGGGTACGCTACTAAGGTATGAGTTGCAAACATACTAGCTGTAAGAAAACTAGCATTAAAATCATAGTCAAGCAAATAATAGCATACAGGAAATCCTATTACAATGGGAATACTAAAAGTAAAAAAACCAAATAAAATACTCTTATTTTGATGAGCTTTAAAATCATCCAAATCCAACTCTAATCCTGCGATAAACATTATGTAAAGTAAACCAATTGTAGAAAATAAATCTACAGCTGAAGTTTTTTCTAAGATACCCAAACCATATGGTCCTATCACAACACCAGAAATAATCAAACCTATAATCCCCGGTATATTAAGTCTCTTTAAAATAATAGGAGACAATAGTATGATAAATAAAATAAGAGAAAAAATCAATACAGGATTATGTAGTGGCAGCTCAAACTCTTGCATTAAATGGTTAAAAAAATCATTCATAAGAAGAATATGATTATATTTTCATAATAAATAGATGAAATAATAAGAGAAATAAAATCTATTTCACTCACTAATAACATATTAATTTTCACCTAGTTCATTGAGTCTTTGAAATTCTATTCTTAATCTTTCAGCCTCGAGATAATCTAGATACCTCTGGTATTTTGTTTTTTCAAAAGTATCTCTTGGTAGAAAAAACTGTTTTATTTGATTTTCATAAGCCCAAGATGGTGGAGCATGATATTGCATTTCATCCTCTTCTATGACACTTTTAAATACAAATGCTACGACTAAGCCTACCAAAGCCCCAAACAAATGACTTTCCCAAGATATATTTTCTGCTACATTGGGGAAAATACCTTCAATACTTCCAGCATATAAAGTTAAAATGATTAGGGATAAAATAATGGACTTTGGATTTTTTTTGAAAATTCCTGTCCAAAAAATAAATGCAATCAGACCATAAACCAATCCACTAGCCCCAATATGGTAAGACGGTCTTGCAAATAACCACACCATAAGGCCTGTACCTACCATTACACTTGCAAAACTTTGATAAGCTACTTTTCTATAAAATAACACCATAATGGATGTCAAACTCAAAATAGGAAAAGAGTTTGACGCCAGATGACCCCATGTAGAGTGGACAAATGGTGATGTGAAAATACCTAGCAAACCTGACCATTCTCTCGGATATATTCCTAATACCGTTAAACCTAAACTAAAATATACATCTGCAACTTCTACGAGCCACAAAATAAGGAGAAAAAATAAAGGATGCCTTATATGATATATAAACTTATAAAAGTCCTGATGCATATATTTTTACGTTTTGCAAAGCCATATCTCTAGTTAAAACTATTAAATGTATTTCCTTTTGACAAGTTTTATAAAGGTAGCTGCTTTTTTGATCTTGTTTTCATGGGTCCACCCATATACCGGTATAATTTCACCTATAATATAAGCCTTTGCATCGGCAAAATTGCTCATATTATTGAGATTGCTCAATATATCATTAAACTGCGTAGCATGATTATTAAATAATTCTTGTTGTGTAAATATTCTTTCATTGATGCCCATGGCCTTAGTAAGATCTTTAATTGGGGCCTGAGCCAGTTTATCGGAAAGTTCAGATACTTTTTCTTCTACAAAAAGTTCAGCTAGAACATCTTCAGAAACATTGTTTTGAACAGGCTCGGCGGCAGGAATAATATTTGGTTTAATTTCAGGCTTTACTTCCTGGATAACTTCAGGTATTACCGTTGATACTTCTATCTTTGAAGATACTACATTAGGTTTTATTTCTTCTTGCAGGACTGGTTTTTCCACCTCCGCAGCAGGTTGTACAACGACTATAGGTGCTTGTGATTTAGCCTCTATGGGTAAGTGATCGAACTTGGTTTGAGTAGGCATGTTTTCCCTTCTAGCAGGAGCACCATCCAATGCTATATCATACAGCTCTCGAATATACGACAATAATAAATCTCTTTCCAATGGAGAAAGTTGAACTTCGTCATTGTTTTGATCTGTCAATGCAGTGATTTTATTTAGTTTTTTATTGAAACTTCTTATATCCATGATACTATAAAATATTTTTAAATGTATTAATCCAATCTTAGTAATATGCTGCATGAAGATCATGCTTCACCAAAATATAACGTAGAAATATAATAAAATTATATAATGCGGAGCAATATCTATACCAAAGTCGATTGAAATAATATGTATGACATTTTTACCTAATAAAAATGTTAATTGTCAGAAGTTATGTCAAAATGGTCTAAGTTTAGTAAAAAATAATTTTCTTTGTGACAAAATAACCTTTATGTTTTTAGAGCCAAGTTTCAGAGGACAACGTAGCGGATGGATAGAAGTCATATGTGGCTCGATGTTTTCAGGAAAAACCGAAGAACTTATCAGAAGGCTAAAAAGGGCAAAAATTGCAAATCAAAAAGTTCAAATATTTAAACCATCTAAAGATACAAGATACGATATCATTAAAGTAGTATCTCACGATGAAAATACCATTGACTCTATCCCTATTCAAAATAGTATTGACATCTTTGAACATGTAAAAGATATCAATGTCATTGGAATAGATGAAGCACAGTTTTTTGATGAAAAATTACCCGAAGTATGCCAAAAATTGGCTATAAAAGGTGCAAGAGTTATCATTGCAGGATTAGATATGGATTTTAAAGGTCGCCCCTTTGGACCTATTCCCAATTTACTGGCCGTAGCAGAATACATCACTAAGGTGCATGCGATCTGCCCGCACTGTGGTAATCTCGCTACACATTCTTACAGACTCAGTGAGGAGCAGGATACTGTTCTCCTGGGAGAAAAGGATAAATATGAGCCGAGATGCAGAGTATGCTATGAGATGGGAAATATTTTAGACCTTAGATTGCATTAAAGCTTGTTTCTAAATTGGTTTCTACTCCCCAGAAATACACTCAATCATTTATAGTTATATTATTAGAGTTTAGAATAATCCAGTTCTGAAATAGTCTCAAAGTTACTTAAAACATCTTTCAAAAAACGCCACCATAATTAAAGTGGGGTAACTAAATATAAAAATCTAATAAGCTACATTAAACCTTTACTGCAAAGTTTTGTCTATAATATTTGTTGCAACAACTAATTTAAATGAAATATCCTTTTTCTCTACTTTGTTCCCTAATTTTTGTAAGTGCTTTGTATTCCCAAAGACCAGGTACAAGCCCAAAACCCATCATGATTAAAGGTCAAGTTGTGGATGCATCTACAAACAATCCGATGGAGTTTACCACAGTTTCTATTTTCTCTTCCGAAGATAATACCCTACTTTCAGGTGGCATCACTGATGAAAAGGGACTTTTTGCAGTAGATGGAAGGCCAGGAAATGTCTATGTTTTGTTAGAATTTATTTCATATACGACCAAAACTATTTCCAATGTTACTTTGAAGCAGGAAATGGATTTTTTTGACTTGGGTCAAATCAAACTCAGTCCGGATGCAGTCACATTAGAATCTGTAGAAATCGTGGGACAAAAAAGCGAGACCGTATTTGCTTTAGATAAAAGAGTTTTTAATGTAGGAAAAGATCTTTCTAATCGGGGTGGTACAGCACAAGATATACTAGACAATGTGCCATCAGTTTCAGTAGACGTTGATGGAGGCGTAAGTCTCAGAGGAAGTGGTAACGTAAGAATTTTGATAGATGGTAAGCCTAGTGGTCTTTTAGGTGTCAGTGGTGCGAACGGATTAAGATCTATACCTGCAAATATGATAGATCGTGTAGAAGTCATCACCAACCCTTCAGCACGATATGAAGCTGAAGGCATGTCCGGTATTATCAATATCATTTTGAAAAAGGACAATAAAGTAGGTGTTAACGGAAGCTTTGAAGTTTCGGGTGGATGGCCCGAAAACTATGGACTTGGAGCCAACGTAAATTACAGAAAAGGTAAAACTAATTTCTTCGTTAATTATGGTTTGAATTATAATAACAACCCATCTATAGGCTACACATACCAGGAAATTTATAAAAACGATAGTATCAATGCAACCTATATATTACGCGATGGATTTAGAAAAAGACTAGCAAATAGTGTTCGTACAGGTTTGGATTTTTCTATTTCAGAAAATCAAACGCTCACGGCTGCATTTTTATACAGATATTCTGAAAGTGACAACGAATCACCCATTAGATATTACGACCACTTATTCATTAAAGGTCAACCTACCGGTAGAAACTTAGTGCCTACATTGAGTTATATAGAAAGAGTAGAATTAGAAAAAGAAACAAGCCCAACCATTGAATATAATGTAGATTATGTAAAAAGATTTAAGGAGGAAGGAAGAGAATTTAAAGCCACAATCCAATACAGTCTAAATGACGAAACTGAAAATGCTATTTACAAAGAAGGATTTAATAATAATGGAAATTTTGAAGGTAAAAGCTCCAATCAAAGATCAAATAATGATGAAAAACAAAGAAGTACAGTTATAACAGCAGATTACATACACCCTATCAGCAAAGAAAGCAAATTTGAAGCTGGGCTTAGGTCACAAATCAGAAATATTGGAAATGATTATTTGGTAGAAGAATTAATTAATGATAATTGGAATAGACTTCCCAACTTTTCTAACCAATTTAGATATAATGAAGATGTGCATGCAGCATATGCTATTTATGGTAATAAGATAAGTAAATTTTCCTATCAAGCGGGACTTCGTATGGAATATACGGGCTTAAATACTGAACTATTGGAAACGGACCAAAAAAACCCGAGAAGTTTTACAAATTTGTTTCCTAGCGGACACATAAATTATGAGTTTAAAGGTCAAAATCAAGTCCAAGTGAGTTTTTCGAGAAGGATACAAAGACCAAGATTTTGGGATTTAAATCCATTTTTCACCTTTGCAGACAACAGAAATATCATGAGCGGAAACCCTTTACTCAATCCTGAATTTACCAACAGTTACGAAATAGGACACGTAAAATATTGGGAAAAAGGTAATGTTGGGACTAACGTTTTCTGGCGTCACACCACAGATGTGATCCAAAGAGTAACACAATTTAATCCTGATGGCACTTCACTTACCCAGCCACTCAACTTAGCCACCTCTGACAATGCGGGTATCGAGTTTCTTTTTGCCTACAACCCGTTAAAATGGCTAAGGCTGGATGGAAATGCCAATATCTTTAGAAATATTATTGATGGAAATTATGAAGGACAAGATTTAGGTGCTGACAGTTACAGTTGGTTTGGTAGGATAGGTAGCAGATTTACTTTCTGGAAAAATGCTGATTTACAAACACGACTCAATTACAGAGCACCGGTAGATATTCCATTAGGGCAGCAAAAAGCTATGTATATAGTCGATATTGCTTTCAGTAAGGACTTTTGGAAAAATAATGCCACTTTCACACTTGCTGCAAGGGACCTATTTAATTCAAGACGGCGAAATAGTGAATTACTCACAGATGATTTTTATCAAAGAGTAGATCAACAATGGAGAAGAGCACCTATAGTAGCTACCATCAATTATAGACTTAACAAGAAAAAAGAACGTAAAAAAGCAGGCAGAGAAGGTGGTGAATACGAAGGTGGAGAAATGTAATTTATACCGTTTTCCACTTGATGTTGCATCCTGCACTAGGATATTGTTTGGTCAAAGGTGGTTCATCCCTGATCAACAACTCCAATGCAAGTCTCAAGTCCTTGCCATTTAATGGAAGATCACTTTTGGGTCTAGACTCGTCTAGTCTTCCCCTATAATACAATAAATCAGCTGAGTCAAACACATAGATGTCAGGTGTACAAGCAGCTTGATATGATTTGGCTACTTCCTGTGTTTCATCATAAAGATATGGAAAAGAATACCGCAGCACTTGAGCTACTATGCTCATTTTATCAGGGCTGTCTTGAGGGTAATTTTCTACATCGTTGCTGCTAATAGCTACAAAACCAATCCCTTTTGCTACATATTCATTGGCAATCTTTACTATTTCATCATTGACATGGATGACATATGGACAGTGATTACACAAAAACATCACTACCGTTCCTTTAGATCCTTTAATATCAGAGTAGTTCAACACTTGATTGGATACGGTATCTGGTAAATTGAAATCCGGAGCTTTTACACCCAAGTCTATCATTATAGATTCTGTCAATGCCATGGTAAAAATATTAGTGATCAAAAAAATAAAACTCTTATTAGAGTATCTGCATTCAAAGTAACTAAAAGAGCTTCCTATTGGTTTAAGTTTTTCATCATTTGTTTATCATAAATCTTTTTTAGTTGTAAATCACCTATTCCATATATACCTTCACGCTTTGAAAACTCAGCCATCACTGATTCAAAATCTATATGCCCATCTTGAATGATTTCTTTTATTACTCTATCTGGCCTACTTAAAATAGATGGATCTCCGAACCTGTCAATATGAGCCTGGCATACTTCCTCGAGATTTGAAAAGCACTTAGATTTTTGAAAAGAAAGTTCCTTAAGCCGATCAAGGTTGTGGGCTTTATAAGCCACCCACAAATGACAACCTAATGCTATATCTTTGGTCTCAAGTTCTACTCGTTGGAGATAGGATTGTTCTAGTGATTCTGTAGTAGCATTACCAAATCCATTCCAAATTTCGGGACTATCTGCAGTACTAGGGGATACTCTGAAAAGTTTTAATGTTTTTCTTTCTGCCAATATCGAAATCATAAACCACATATTTACCTGACAAAAAAGATCATGTTCAAACCAAAGGCAATCTTCTGACTGATCTGGTATTAAATGAATTTTATTAAATTCTACAACTGTTTTTTTTCATATTCGCCGGGCAAAAGATCATACGTTTGTGACATAAATAGTGCTCTGTTTTGCCATAAATCACTTAGTTTATCTCCTTCTATTGGACCTTCGGTGAGACATTCTCTAAAGATTATTGTTTTCTGGTCAATAGATGTGACCTTAAGTTGATTTGTAAGGCAGTCACCAATTAATATGTGATATATTTTTGATATGAGTGATAAGGTTTTGACAAACTAAAATAACTTTTATGTATAAAATCACTACTAACAAAAAAGGCAGTCACTATATAAGTAACTGCCTTTATTAATATTTATAAGAAAAATCTTATTTTTGAACAACCACTTTTTTAGTGATCACACCTTTATCAGTATGAATCAAAGCAGTATATGTACCAGAAACCAAATTTCCTAGATCAAGCTTCAATCTTGAATCTTGTACTCCTTCAAAAGATTTAGTTGTAACTGTTTTACCTTCTATAGATA
Source organism: Aureispira sp. CCB-QB1 (assembly GCA_945870185.1). Lineage (GTDB taxonomy): Bacteria > Bacteroidota > Bacteroidia > Chitinophagales > Saprospiraceae > OLB9. The sequence goes on from CAMBRK010000032.1 coordinate 18,043, forward strand.
CTAAATCCACTCTTACATCAGATACATTGTCAAGGGTAACATCGATGTACAACTCTCTGTTTGCCGGATTAGGGAATACATTAGCTGTTCCTGCTTTCGCTATATTAAATGTGCTAACAGGAGGATTTGTAATATCCATTTCCAAATACATAGTAGCAAATGAGAATAGCGTTGCTGAATTTCCTAAAATAGTGAAAGATCTATCAGCAACATCATCAGTACCTGCACCTGACAATTCAAAAAGGGAACCACCTCTTCTTGTCTCACCTGCTTCCTCCAATGCAAAATTCGCTGCAACAGGATAAATAGATCTATCTAAGCTACTTGTTTGACTAAAACCACTGTATGTGAGGAATTGATATCTTGCAGAAGATGGATCCAATGGAGATGTATGTGCTACTAGAAAATACATTGTTTCGTCATTTAGTTCAATTTTCTTGTCTTCTACTGGCTGTCCATCACCATCTACTCCCCATAAAGGAAGTTCGATATTTCTTAGATTATCTATTGCTTCAAGGAAGATATTGTTTGCACCTACCAATGTTCTTTCCGTAGGTTGACATCCACCATCTTCATTCTCATCTATCCACTCGTACAATTCTATGTTTACAAAACCTGAACCTTCTACATCAGCAGCTGTGTTAGCAAGTCCAAATCTGGCAGTTTCTACAAACCCACCTTTTCCTTTGGAAACATAATACATATTACCTCCTGAATAGTAATTAGTAATATCATCAGATACAGCCCAAATTGCAGCAATGTCTCTCATGTAATTAGCAGGTGTAACTTCACTTTCTGGCAATAAATTACCAAATGTATTTTCTGTTACTTCAAAGAAAAATCTAGCTGTGTCATTGGCATTTCCTTTATCTTCTCCAGATTTGATAATATAAGCTGCATCATAAAATGCTGGTTCGTTAGCAGGAGTATATGTATCATCAAAAAGATCATTTTCCAAAGTGGTACCTGCAGCAACATTTCCGTAAGTATTTTTTAAAACTATCGGAGCTGCTCCATCTTTAGAAATAGCCAAATCTAATTCTACACCTGTAGCATCACCATTACCGATATTGGCAATATCAGCTAAGAAATACATTTCAGTTGTTTGTGATCTTGGTACTCTTAATGTAGGTGCTACAGCAAAGAAGTTAGTATTTACTCTAGTGTCTACTACTACTTCATTTTTAATGACCACATCATCAATACCCCAGTAGTAATAATTACCTGCATATTCAAACTTAATTCTGATTTGAGTAGCTCCAGCGTAACCCAAAAGAGGAACATTTATTCTCTCATTAATAACTCCAGAGTTTACAGGCAATGATGTATTTAATGCTACTGTATCTGACCAAGTCACTCCATTGTCTTTTGAAGCCATAAGGAAGTAGTTACTTCTAAATTGTCTAGTAGCTTGGTTAAATTGTACAGATATACCTTTAACTCCTGCTGGCAGTGTAATATTAGGAGAAATCAATGCTCCTGTACAGACAGCAGGACATTTTCCAGTTCCAGCATTAGCCCCAACGCCACCATTATCTTGAAAATCACTATTAAATTTCATGATACCGTTACAATCTGTCCAAGAGTCCATCACGGTACCTCCAAAAGCACCACCTAGGATCTCACCATCACCATCAAATTCCCAAGTATTTTCTTTATCTACAGTCCAACCATTAAGTCCTCCTGTAAAATCTCCTCTGTTGCCTTTAGAGTCAGCACCATTTCCCCATACTACTTCAGGAGCATAAGTACCAGTATTAGCACATACGTTTCTAAGTGTAGCTTTAGCAGTACCCGCTAAAATAGACGCTCTGATTTTTTGACAATCAGTATATGAAATCATAAAAGTAGGTACTGTCACCTGAGCACCATTAGTCCCAATTGTCATAGAAAAAGGAGCTTGATTTTGGTTAGCTAGGTTATTACAGATAATAACAGCTACGGCACCTGCCTGCTGAGCCTTCAAAGCTTTAGAACCGAACTCTCCGTTTACTGCAGGAGTACAACCTCCTCTGTCTACGAATCCTATTTTTCCAGTAAGACTGTTAGTCGCCGCTGCACATAATATAGTACCATTAGTAGTACCATCAGTACCAAATGCTGCATCTCCTGATACAGTGGTGCTATAGTTGGTACCGAATGACGCTCTTACAGCTGTATAGTTACCAGCTCCTGTAGGGGCTTCGATAACTAGGGTATTTAACTTCTGTCCCATCATGTCGATAGCAACAAAACTTAACACCACTAAAAATAAATTTTTTGTAAAAAATCTTAGCATAACTTAAAAATTTGGTTTATTGTTAATAAATATTTAATTTGCGAACCGTAAAAGTAAGATTTTCTTTAGAATTAAAATGTCTTGGTGGATACAATTTTAAATAATCATCATATATTTTTTAGATTATCATATTATTTAAATTCCCAAAAATCTAAATAAAAATTACTTTAATTTGGTTTTAAGTCTAATAATGGATCGCTTTTAAAATTAAAATTTTGATTGTTAGTAAAATTTTTAATTTTATTCTGACATTATAATTATGATAGTTCCTGCATCAATTTTTCCAAATTTACTGGAACTACTCCCGGTATTTCGCAAACCTGACCACCTGCGGTGTTTGCTACTTTGGCAATATCTTCAGATTTCATCCCTTTTATATAACATAAAGCCACAATGCTGATTACAGAATCTCCTGCCCCACAGACATCGGCTATGACTCTTTGTTCGGTAGGATATACATTGCTGCTAAACCCATCATTCAGATATATGCCTTCACTACCCAAGGTAATCAGTGTGCATTTATTTTGAAGGTTTTGTCGAATCAATGTATCTGCTTCGTCCCAGGTCACATCTCCTACTGCCTGACGAATTTCTTTTTTGTTTGGTTTAAATAATGTACAGTTTTTATAAGAAAAAAAGTTTTTTTCTTTTGGATCTACAAACGTAGGAATTATTTCTGCATTGGCCTTTTCCATGATAAAATGAATAAGATTTTTGGTAAGCATTCCTTTATTATAATCCTGAAGGATGATACCGTCAATCTGATTATTCGTAAGAATGTCAATAAAAGCAGTCATTAATTGTGCTTCTTCTTTGGGATTTAGATCGTGTTTGTCTTCATGATCTATACGAAGTAATTGTTGATTGCCACACATCACTCGGGTTTTGATGGATGTTTTTCTATTTTGGAGTTTTAAAATATGGGTATCCATACGCGTTTCTGACAAAATTTCATTCAAAATATCAAATTCCAGATCATGACCACCAATAGATAGAAGTGAGACCTTTGCTCCAAGTGATCTTATATTAAGAGCCACATTGGCGCTTCCTCCGGCTCTATTTTCTATAGATTTTTGCTCTACTACAGGTACAGGCGCCTCAGGAGAGATCCTGGTTACTTGTCCATTGATATACCTGTCTATCATCACATCACCTACCACAAGCAAGTGTAAGTCACTGAAATCAGGAAGAGAAACTGACTTATTCACTGTATTATTGTTTTATTGATTTTCGGGTACAAATGTCTGATAATTTTTTCGGTTGCTCCGTGGTTTTCTTCAAAATATTGACTGAGTAGTTTTTTGACCAGCTCTTTTTGGCCTTCATTTTTTTCAAAATTCAATATGTGTTTCAGTATTTGTTCTCCAGATTCCACACTAAAAGCAGCACCTAGTTTTTTAAATGTCAGCGCTTCATTAAATTTTTGATGATTGGGACCAAAAAATACAGGTACACGAAACACTGTGGGTTCTAGTATATTGTGAATCCCTTTTTGAAATCCACCACCTATATAAACATAATCAGCCACTGTATATAAAGATGAGAGCATTCCGATATTATCAATAATGATTACTTTTTCATTCAAATCATCTTCTGAATACAGAACTGATTTACATAATATGGCTTTTCTGATGTTTTGAATATTTTTAGTACTGATATCATGTGGTGCGATGATATGTACAAAAGTAGGAAATGCGGATAAGCAGTCTTTTACCACTTCTATATCAGAGATCCATATACTGCCATAGATTATTGTGGTAGAAACATTCGATATAGCTTTTATTTTTTCTGGCACTAAAGCGGCTTTTGCGTTTTCAATAACCCTGTCTATTCTAGTGTCCCCACTGCAAATCTGTTGGATAATCTGATGTTTTGAAAGGATCTCCGATGATGCGACGTCCTGATTGAATATAAAATCGAACCTTTGTAAAAGATGTTTAAAGGGCTCAAAAATGGGTTTAAAAAAATAGTCCTTTTCCCTGAAGACTCCAGAAATTAGGTAAAGAGGGACTTTGCATTTAAGGACCGATTGAATCAAATTCCACCAAAATTCATATTTAACCAATATAACCATACTCGGCTGATAATATTCCAAAAGTTCGTTTGCGTTATTGGTTAAATCCGAAGGTAAATAAATGATTTCATCTGCGAATGCGTAATTTTTTCTGATTTCGTACCCTGACGGAGAAAAAAAGCTTAGTAAAATGGCTTGATTTGGGAATTGTCTTTTTATGGATTCAATCAATGGTCTTCCTTGCTCAAACTCACCTAATGAAGCACAATGTACCCATACAGGATGTCCCAAATTTGATTTTCCTGATATCAAATTCTGTGTTTTTTTGCGCCCGTGGTACAATAGATTTAGTTTTGGAGAAAAAAAACTACCACAAAAAATATAGAAATTACCTAAATGAATTCCACCTGAGTAGAGCGTAAACAACAATTGTGCCCACATATGCTTAATAATATATGGTAGCTTCTGTATTATTTCGGTAAAAAGCTAGGTTCCAAACAAATCTTGCTCCCACCAAAAGATCTAACCTAGACGCAATCGTAGGCTGTCCGGTATCAAAATTATAAACTCTAACTTCTGAAGTAAAACCTTGGATAAAATCCAATGCGATTTCAAAATTGAGCCTTCTATCCTTACTTAAATGTTTGTAACCCACTGTCTCTTTAATAGAAAAACCTCTGGTCAATCTGTCATAGCCAGTTTGCCTTCCGGCTCTTATTTGAGCTACAGAGTTTCTTTCATCTGTGAATTTTATATTATGCTGAAGAATACCAGCGTTTACGATTAATTTTATACCTGATCTTGAATTCTTGCTTAGGGGAAAAAGTTTGCCGCCACCTAGACCTAAATACAATCCCCTTTGTCTTAAAAATATATCCGCTATTTGTTCGTCATCGCCAAGGATAACTCCTGATGATGTCCTAAATGGTGCCAAGACATCTTCCTTGACTTGGTCACCAAATAAATAAATGAATTCACTATTGACGATCCAATTTTTCGTAGAAATATAATCTCCACCCAAAGAAAAATTAAGGGAGGAACCATATCTTTCTTGAAGCTTGCCTAATGGTGTAATACCACCGAAACCGAAACCTAAATCCAAAATAGTTCCATCTACAGGCTTGGATACTTCATCCTGAGCTTCAGATTTTATAAAAATTCCCAATAAAAATATAAATATAAAATATTTTAAACCTTGCATGTTGGTGATCTTAAAAATGAAAACTAAACTCTATTCACACAATAAGAACGGCAAATATAATAGAATGTTGGTTTTTCAATGGTATCAATTGATATGAATGACTTAGAGACGACCCTTTTGCTATTAAAAAATATAAAAATAACAAGCCAAACCAGGTTAACCCAATTTTAGCTTTTTATAGAAGAGTTCTTTTGTGCTAGATATTGTACCAAAAAACTCAGCGAATTTTACTTGGGGAAAGACACCCATATCTTCAGCATGAATATATATATATGCAAGCTCTACATTTTGACCATGCCAAGAGAAAAATACTCTAAATCTACCATCTGAATTTTTGGCAATATAAAACTTCATATCTTCATATGAAACAAACTGAAAAATTAATAATTCATGGTTAATAACTTGATGACTATATCCATAAGCAAGCTTTTTCTGTATGATGTTTAATTCTTGCTGGACCACTAAATCATTTTCTCCATATTTAAGCCAATGGATTTTCATAGGGTCATTTAGATTGATCAATCCTGATTGGTAGTTGATCTCGTATATTACAGCATTGAGATTTTGATTGCGTTGTATATAAAATAGCAAATCACCGTAATCTTCAATATACGGATAGTGACGAGGCCTTCCTTGGTCGCCATGATCTAATCCTTCAATAAATTTTTTGGGTGTAGATATCATGTGGTAAAGTTACAATTAGTATCTAATTCGTAATAAGATAACCCATTAATTTTCTTTAAATCATCAAAATCTATCTCAATTAAAAAGTCTATTTGTGCTATTTAAGAAAATTTTGTGACGATATTATTAGATTTAAACGAAGTTTTGATTGGATTTATCAATGATTTTAAATTTTTGTAAATGATATTCAAAACGTTGATTATCAAGCTAAAAGGAAATATAATCAAAAGAATCACACTAATAGATATAAAAAATGATGTTTTCATAAGATATGGTGAAGTGATAATAAAATAAAAAACATTCAATCCTATGATACAAAAGTAGCACAGCAATGTTAAGCTATGGTTTAGTTTATGTTAAGTATAGATTAATAGTTGGTTTTGGTTGAAATCTTTGAAAGAAATCGTTGGGTAGTTAGAATTTATTTCATGCATGCTTAACGTCTCTTACATAAAAATCACTACCTTTGCGTCCCGTAGCAAAGAAAATAAAGTTTCTTTCCACTTACATCATGTCAAAACACATATTTGTTACGGGAGGTGTTACTTCCTCACTTGGTAAAGGTATCATCGCGGCTTCATTGGCAAAATTGCTTCAAGCTAGAGGACTTTCAGTAACCATCCAAAAACTAGACCCTTATATCAATGTAGACCCAGGAACACTCAATCCATATGAGCATGGTGAATGTTACGTGACCGAAGATGGTGCAGAAACAGATTTAGATTTAGGGCATTATGAGCGGTTCTTAAACATTCCGACATCACAAGCCAATAATGTCACTACGGGCAGGATTTATCAAACGGTAATCGAAAAAGAAAGAGCTGGAGCATTTTTGGGTAAGACAGTTCAGGTAATTCCTCATATTACAGATGAAATAAAAAATCGGATAAGATTACAAGAAACATTAGGCACATACGATATCATCATAACAGAAATAGGAGGGACAGTGGGAGATATAGAATCTCTTCCTTACCTTGAAGCGCTGAGACAACTAAGAAGAGAGATCGGAAAAGAAAACTGTGTAGTAGTTCATCTCACCTTGATTCCTTATCTTTCAGCAGCAAAAGAACTTAAAACCAAACCCACACAACACTCGGTAAAAGAGTTATTACAAGCTGGTATTCAGCCTGATATTTTGGTATGTCGTACGGAGTATGCACTGCCTAAAGAACTAAGAGACAAGTTGGCTTTGTTTTGTAATGTAGATGAAAAATCGGTGATCGAAGCCATAGACGCTGAGACGATCTACGATGTTCCGCTATTGATGTTAAAAGAAAAACTGGATAAAATTGTATTAAAGAAACTAGGTATTAAGAATCATAATGAGCCTGATTTGACACAATGGAAAGATTTTCTAGGAAGGCTAAAAAATCCAACTAGAGAAGTCAAAATAGGTCTGGTAGGCAAGTATAATGAGTTACAAGATGCTTATAAATCTATATATGAAGCTTTTATACATGCAGGATCAGTCAATGAATGTAAGGTAAGAGTAATTCCGATACATTCTGAGACCCTAGAAAATGGAGATATAGCCAATAAACTTAAAGGTTTTGATGGAATTCTGGTAGCTCCAGGATTTGGAGAGAGAGGTATTGCCGGCAAGTTGGAAGCCATTCGTTTTGTAAGAGAAAACAATATACCTTTTTTTGGTATATGTTTGGGTATGCAATGTGCTGTGGTAGAGTTTTGTAAAAATGTACTGGGTATAAAGCAAGCGGATTCGACCGAAGTAAACCCAAATACTACAGAACCCGTCATAGACCTCATGGCAGATCAAAAGGAAATCACTGCCAAAGGTGGTACCATGAGACTCGGAGCTTATGATTGCAAACTACAAAAAAATTCCATTTCATATAAAGCTTATGGCAAAGTTGATATTTCCGAGCGACATAGACACCGCTATGAATTTAACAATGCTTATCTGGAAAGGATGGAAGCAGCTGGGTTAATGGCAACAGGTAAAAATCCTGCATCAGGCTTGGTAGAAGTAGTAGAACTCAAAGATCATCCTTATTTCATAGGTGTACAGTATCATCCGGAGCTCAAAAGCACGGTAGAAAACCCACATCCACTTTTTGTTAGTTTTATCAAAGCAGCACTTCAACACAAAGCATGAAGAAACTGACATTGGATGAGTTGGGTAGAGATACTCTAGCATCATACAAATCAAAAGACAAAATTCCTGTTGTGGCTGTACTGGATAATGTAAGGTCTGCCTTAAATGTAGGCTCTGTATTCAGGACAGCGGATGCATTTGCAGTAGAAAAAATTTTACTTTGTGGAATCACTGCTACACCACCTCATAAAGAAATCGCAAAAACAGCTATCGGTGCCACAGAATCCGTAGACTGGATCTATGACAGTGATATCGTATCTGCATTATCAAACCTTAAATCACAAGGATACTTTATCATTGGCGTAGAACAAACGGATCAGTCTGTGTCACTGAATGATTTTGATGTTTCCGCTGAAAAAATCGCTGTAATCTTTGGTAATGAAGTCGATGGTATCAGTGATGAAGCTTTAGAAATGATCGATCTTTGTATAGAAATTCCGCAATTCGGTACTAAACATTCTCTCAATGTTTCTGTTTGCGCAGGAATTGTACTTTGGGAAATGATGAAAAAATTTAGGTAATAATCTCGCTTTATATTGCATTTGAAATTAACTCAAAGCTTCCTTTTTTAGCTGATACTTTTCAAAATAGTAAGACAAAATGGTCACCATCAATAAGGAAGGCAGCAGGTTTTCCAGATTGATCTTGCCTAAATCAAGCAGTAATATGGATATACCGATGATCAAAATACCACCTACAGCACTCAAACTATCCATGACCTTGTCGCTAAAAATATGTTTCAGGCGGAAAGCCATTATCGTAATGCCACCCTGAAGAAAAAACATGGGAATAATAGAAAACAATACACCAATACCATAGGTAGATGCCAAAGCTATAGATGAAAACCCATCCAACATAGATTTGACATAAATGAGTTCTCTTTTGTTTTGAAGGCCCTCTTCCAATGCTCCAATGATGGTCATAGAACCCACACAAAATAACAGAAATGCGGTGATGATTCCTTCAGAAAATCTAGAATCATGGTTGTCTACCATGAGTTTAAGGCTCTCTGAAATATCATTAAACATAAGATCTACTCTAAACCACTGACCAAAAATAGCTCCAATAATCAAGCTAAACATAAAAATCAACAGGTAACCGTCAGGCAGCTTGAGCGCCATACGAATACCTACCAAAAGTGTACCTAATCCTACAGCCTGAAAAACAATACCCTGAATTTCTTCTGAGAAAAATTGCTTTAACCATAACCCTATGAGGCTTCCGATTGTTACAGTAAGCATATTTACAAATGTTGCTTTGGGCCACCTATTCATATTGACTATTTATCAGAAGGGCAATATTAATGAAAACTGGAACAACAAGGGCTTTTTATTTTTAAAATATGTTTAGAAGAGTAACAATTAGAGTTTTGCTTTCCCCTTTTGCGTTGATTTATGGCGTCATCATATCTTTTATTAATTTTTCTTATGAAATAGGTCTTCTCAAAGCATCAAAATTTAGCATTCCTGTCATTGGTGTTGGCAACCTTAGCATCGGCGGAGCTGGCAAAACACCTCATATAGAATATCTCATAGACCTGCTACGCGAATATATCAACGTGGCTACACTCAGCAGAGGCTATAAAAGGGAAACTAAAGGGTTTAAGATTGTAGAACAAACGGATACCGCTATTACTGTAGGTGACGAACCACTACAATATAGGAGAAAATATAATGATATCGTAGTAGCTGTAGGCGAAAGTCGGGCTTATGCCATTCCGCAAATTATACAAAGATATCCACAAACCCAAACAATCCTATTGGACGACTCTTTTCAACACCGTGCAGTACAGCCTGGATTAAATATACTACTCACATCCTTCGATGCATTGTTTACTGATGACTACCTACTTCCGGCGGGAAGACTCAGAGAGTGGAGATCAGGGTATGAGCGTGCCGATATCATTATAGTCTCCAAATGTCCAAAAGACGAAGCAATGATCAATAAAGAAGCGATCATAGCCAAGGTACAACCCAAATCATATCAAAAAGTATTTTTTTCATACTATGATTATGGGTATCCTTATTATTTTTATAGATCAGAACAAAAAATTTCTTTAGATAAAGAACTAAACGTCATCCTACTGAGTGCCATAGCCAATACGAACTATCTGGTAAAATATCTGAATGAAACGGTAAAGCATACGATAGAAATTGAATATGCGGACCACCATATTTTTGACAAATATGACATAGAAAAAATGATCAAAGTATTTCAAAACGCACCAGGTGAACGAAAAATAATCCTAACTACAGAGAAAGATGCCATGAGATTGGAAATACACAAAGAAAGTCTGAAAGCCGCAAATGTGCCCGTCTTCATACTACCGGCAAAAGTCAAATTTCATTTTGGTGCAGGAAAATATTTTGACGAAAGTGTTAAGAAGTTTTTGTTGGATTTTGAAGTTTAATAACCATTTCTGGTGCATAAAATTACGATTAATCCCTGAATAAACTATTGAAAACACTATCGTATACCGTGCATAAGCTTACGTAAGAGTGGTCCCAAAAGTATGATCATTACACCCGCTATAAATGGTACAAAAGTAAAGATCATAAAAAACTTACTAAGCCCGTGTTGTGAAGATATTTCGTCAATCATGCCACCCATCGTACCGGCTAGTTTATTACCTACGGCTACTGCAAGATACCATATGCCAAACGTGACTGCGATCATCCGTCCAGGCACTAGTTTACTTACATAAGACAAACCAACCGGAGAGATACACAATTCACCAACAGTATGTAGAAGATAAGCAATAACGAGCCATATGACGCTAACTGATGCCGTCTGTGCACCCAAAGGTATTGAAGACGATCCATAGGCCAGAGATAAAAAGCCCAAGCCCAAAAAAGCAAGTCCGATTCCATACTTCACAGAAGCGGTGGGATTGTATTTGCTTTCCCATATTTTGGAAAAAAATGGTCCCAAGGCAATGATAAAAAATGAATTAAGTATACCAAACCATGTGGCAGCGATCTCTGTACTTTCTTTTCCAAATTCAGCATTGAGCATCCAAATGACGATACCCCAAATGATAATAAAGCTAACCGAAAGAAAGATATTGGCCAAGGCGTATCTTGAAAAAGTCTGCACGAAAAGTTTCCACAGTACATAACTAATGATACCTAAGGGAATGATAGTAAGTAAAGTGTTAAATATTTTGAATGTCAGAGCGCTGCTACCTTCAAGAGTTCTATCCATATAGTCTTTGGCGAAAATGGTCATGGATCCTCCTGCTTGTTCAAATGCTGCCCAAAAAAACATATAAAAAATAGCTATTACAAAGACGGCAATCATTCTGTCTCTAGTCACTCGTGCATATCTTCCAATACGTGAATATAGGATATACAGAAAGAGTACAAAAGCACCCAGGACCACATATCCTGCATTACTACTGTTGCCAAAAAGATTAAAACCATAAACTTTAGACATAGGATCGTTAATGACCCATATTAGGGCCGTGACTGCGGTAATAGCGATCAAGGTCAGGTCTAATTTGGTGAAAGGATTGAGTTTGCCACCATTTTCGTCGGAGGTTATATCTTCGGTGTTACTTATTGCTATATCGTCTTTAGATTTGGGCGGAAGGCCTACGTCTCCAAAAATAGACTGTGAAAGCCAAAACTGTAACATACCAAAAAACATAAATATTCCTGCTAGTCCAAAGCCCCACGAATAACCTATATTTTCGCCTATATATCCGCAAAGACCTATACCTAAAAATGCGCCAGAATTGACACCCATGTAAAAAATAGTATATGCTCCGTCTTTCTTTTCTGGAAAATCCTTATAAAGTTTGGCCACCATCGACGTCATATTAGGTTTAAAAAAACCATTACCAAAGATCAAAAATGCCAAACCCAGATACATAAATGCTGGTGATTCCAATGCCATAGAAGCATGACCTAGTGTCATTAAAATAGCTCCTATAATGACAGCGTTTCTATGACCCAATATTTTGTCTGCTAGTATTCCACCTATGATAGGAGTAAGGTACACCATGGACGTATAGGTACCATATAATGCAAGCGCATTGGCGCGTGGCCATTCCCATCCTCCATCCACGAGAGCCGAAGTTAGAAACAGAACAAATAATGCCCTCATCCCATAATAAGAAAATCGTTCCCACATTTCTGTAAAAAATAGAACAAATATTCCAGCGGGATGGCCCATAACATTAGTCTTAAAAAAATCACCATGGTTTGTTGACATTCGATTTACTTTTAATTTTAAAGATCAAAAGTAAATAATTTTATATTCTAATTTGTAAATTTTAAAAATGAATACTCATGAGGAACTTCAAATCTCTGCGCTAATATCAAAAGCTTTTTTTAAAATCTAAATTTAAACGAAACTTTTGATATGATTTTTTTTGTTGGAGAGCTCAATATTTTATTCTTTCAGAATTTTGTGAATTATGTTATCGGTTGAGGTCAAGCATTGTATAAAGTATATACCCTTGATTAAATCAGATAAATCAATATGGTCGATTAATCCTTCTAAAACCATTATTTCCTTGCCTTAGGCATCTAGTAGTTTAGTTTTAAGAAATGGAGACTCTGAGTTGTTTTTTATAAAGACTAAATTACTAGTAGGATTTGAATAGAAGGCTAGATTTGTGCTTTTATTATCGATGTAGAGTACTTGAGTACCTAAGTGATTCATGCTACCGTCAAGATCTTACTGGAGTAGCTTTACATATAACCTTTGATCTACTTCATTGTAATCTATTGATTTTGGATAATTACCATTCATTTCGATATCGAAGTTTAAGATCTCATTGGACAAAATATTATTCTCACTATCCAAAATCACTATTTCGTAATGTGAGCAATTAATTTCGGTAAGTACTTTCCAATCTTTTATTATCTGATGATCTTGGTCTACATAAGCTTTAAAGGATACCAACTTCAAAGGTAAGGGTGTTTATAAAATTTCGAAAAAATGATTATTTGAAAAAGTGATTATGACATCTAATTCGTTTGTAATCTGATCATCGTTATTACCGTCACTATCATTTACACTATCAAATCCTGGTGGATTGATCTAAAATACAGTGTAGTTTCCCATAAGTAAATGTCCAAAGTGATACTGACCAAATGCATCTGTCATAATTTGCATGACCCATCCATGTTTATTTTCGATAAGATTTCCATTTTGGTCCAATAATTTTATGGCTGACCCGGAAAGCGGTAATCCAATATCTTTATTCAAAACAGACCAGAAATACCGCCCAATAATTCTGAAAAATAAAACTTAGTAATTTTTATAGCGTGCCAATTACTAAGTCCATCGTCTTCTGATCCATTGGAATAAAGTAAGGGTTTCGATGGGTTCTACAGATGAAATAAACAATCCACCTTTTGCATTATTATGAATCAGATCACCGCTTTTGCACTTTGTTTATGGATAGTATAAGATGGACTGTCATCCAATGCAAGTAAAGAAAGCGGAACATTATCTTTTTTACTACGAGCAACCATACTGATACTGTCTTGATAAGTATTTGCAGTATTGGGACTTGACTGTAACATATCAATATCCCATATTTGATATTCATTTAAAAACACAGGTTTTGAAAATGAAAAGTCTAAACAAGCGCTTTGAGGTTTTTGCGAAGACGTAACTTGTAAGGCTAGATTACCTTTCTTAAAAAAGTATTCGTCTTGGTAAAATCATTAAATTCGCTTGGATTCTTCGTGCAAGTATTTAAATTAAGTGGATCTAGAAGTTTTATGGTTACATCTATTCCGTCTAGGTTTTTGTAGACATTAAGTGTATCATCCACTTTCCACACAACTTATTTGCCTTCTAAATCTCCTTCCCAGGTAAATAATTTAGGCTTTGAAGTTCCCATCTGACCATATATAAAGGTAGTATCCCACATCATCAGCAAGAAAATTGCAGAAAACATCTCTATCCTAAACATACAACAACGGGTTAAAAATTTAAAAACATTTGGGTGTAATGAATATAGTTCCAATTTTATGCCAACTATTTTGTCGTTCCGACCTTGATTCTTTTCGACTTTCTAACTGACAAGGCGCTGCCACTTTTAACTCCTTTTGGTAATAAATAACTTCAAAATTATGTTAACCTTATTAAATCTATTGACGAGTTAAAATATTTTTTAAACCTGAATTATGCATTTGAACTTCATTGTGAGAGCGTAAATCGCAAAAAATCAGCCATTTAGATTCGAAAAGCGTAGCACCGCTACGGTTACAGAAGATAGATGGGCGAAGCTTCTGATTTACAGCGATTTAGGTTCGTAATAGATTTTCTAATGCATAATCCAGATTAAAAAACTCAGGTTGAGAAGATTCAAAAAACAGGGAACAAACATCACTGTTTTGACTTAAATAGTGGTTTTTCAGTTTTTAGTGATTTATTTTGTAGTTTTTAGAAAATAAAGATAAGTAAATTTATTACAAAAAAAAAGCAGCCAAAAAAAATATTGACTGCTCTGAGTGGGAGATGAGGGGCTCGAACCCCCGACCCCCTCGGTGTAAACGAGGTGCTCTGAACCAACTGAGCTAATCTCCCAAACGTACCTTTATTTAAAAGCGTCGCAAATATACGACTGTTTTTATTTTCACCAAAATTTTAGCTTTCTTTTTAAAAAAAAATATTTTAAATTTTCAAAAATGGTAGTTTTGTCACTGTAGCTTCCATTAGCTTTTTGCCCACTTGTATAAAGATGATATTTCCTATTTGAGCTTGATTTAAAGTGACATACCCCATACCAATAGGCAAATCCAGCGAAGGCGATTGTGTACCAGATGTGACTACACCAATTTCGTTATCATCGCCGTCAAATATCAAATAACCATGTCTAGGAACTCGTCTTTCTGCCATAGTAAATCCAACAAGTTTGCGTGAAAGCCCTTTTGCTTTTTGTTCGTCCATCCAATTTTTACCATTGAAGCTTTGCTGTTTATTTAATTTGGTAATCCACCCTAGACCAGCTTCTAATGGTGAAGTATTATCGTCTATGTCATTACCATAAAGGCAAAAACCCATTTCTAATCTTAGTGTATCCCTTGCACCCAATCCGCATGGTTTAATATCAAATTCTTTTCCGGCGTCCATAACTGCATTCCAAAGTTCCAAAGTATTTTCATTTGCTACATATAATTCAAATCCGCCGCTACCCGTATAGCCAGTAGCTGAGATAATGACATTCGATATGCCAGCAATACTGCCTTTGACAAAGTTATAATACTTGATATGGCTCAAATTGACGTCTGTAAGTTTTTGAAGCGTAGCTATTGCTTTGGGTCCTTGTACAGCAATAAGCCCAGATTTGCTAGATATATCGGATAATTTGGCATCAAATTCGTTGTTTTCTGTAATCCAATCCCAGTCTTTTTCAATGTTTGATGCATTAACGACTAGCATATAAGCTCGTTCACCTTCATTGCACATGTCTTCTGTAAGTCTGTAAACTAGTAAATCATCCACAATACCTCCTGTGTGATTGGGCAAACAGGAATATTGGGCATCACCGATTTCTAGCTTTGAAACATCATTACTGGTTACTTTCTGAATTAGTTCCAGTGCTTGTGATCCTTTTACTATGAATTCACCCATGTGGGACACGTCAAATACGCCCACACCATTACGAACGCAATGATGTTCTTCTGTAATGGAGCTATATTGGATAGGCATATTGTAGCCAGCGAAATCAGCCATTTTGGCTCCAAGGTCTAAGTGGATTTGAGTAAGCGGTGTACTTTTCATTTTACGGACTTCATTTGGTTAATACTGCAAAGGTAAACAAATGTGTAGTTTAGCATAGAAGACTACAAAAGAAAATAAATATCATTATTTAAATTTTTAATTGGGGTTCCTAATAGTACTTGTTTTGATGCTATTATTATGATACGAAGTATAGATGTAAGTTAAGGGGGCGACATAAAAAGTGACAATATGGCACATTTTTTTAATTCATATGCCATAATGGCGCATTGTGTGATTGTAAATTGAACTATTGTCTGCAATTATTGGATTGGAACAAACATTGTATATAAGGTTTGTAACTCATTCTTAAAAAAAATTTAAATCATGACAAATACCATTAAAAATCCTGAATGTATAAGTAATGCACCACTATTCAATCGTTTACATGAAAAGGAACTCAATTCTAAAACGAATACATTTATGAATCCAATGAATTCATCGGTAAAAAGCAAAGCACATACGAATATTAGAAGACTTAAAGATGCCTTTATCATAGAATTAGCTATTCCGGGTTTTATTAAAGATAATCTGAGCCTTACTTTAGAGTCAAACATATTAAGGGTTTCGGGAAATAAAATAAAAACAGATATCAAGTTTGTTAGGCGAGAATTTGACTTTGATAACTTTGAAAGGGTTTTTACCCTACCTGAAAACATTGATGAAACATCTTTGCAAGCAACGTTGAAAGATGGTGTTTTAAAAGTCATTTTTCAATTGATTCCTGAGCAAAAGCCAAAAAAGATAAGTATTCATTAAATTATTAACTTTTAAAATTTATATCATGAACGCATTAAAACCAAATTCATTTTTTCCTGCAAAATCCTTAACAGGAATTATTAACGAAGTATTAAATAGAAATTTTTATGACTTCGAAGGTGGAGATTTTCCTAACACGATACCATCTGTAAATATTTCTGAAACTAATGAGAGCGTAAACCTGGAAGTCGCGGCCCCTGGTTTACAAAAAAATGATTTCAACATTTTAGTTGAAAAAGATCAGCTTGTAATCTCCGCTTCTAAGGAGAAAACACAGGAACAGACAGAAGATGGAAAATGGACTAGGAAGGAGTTTAACTTTTCGACCTTCAGAAGATCGTTTCATCTAGCTGAAACAATAGATACAGAAAAAATTCATGCGGAGTATCAAAATGGGATTTTAACAGTAATGCTTCCTAGGAAAGAAGAAGCCAAAGTGAAAGCACCTAAAGTTATCGAAATCAGATAATGTAATCCTAAGGTATAGGGATCAATTTCATAAAGTTTAGTTTTGATTATTGGTTCGATGGCCTTTGCACATAAAGCAAGGGCCATTGTTATTTTATTCCCTTTGACTTTAGGTATAAGTAACACTTATTGAGTTATAATTTTTTTTTGTTTAATAAAATGATCTATATTGTTAAACAAAATCGTACCTTTGTCGTACTAATTTTAATTGTTATGTCAACCATAGAATTTAATCAAAACCTTAATTTTCTTGCAGAACCGTTAAATGCTTTTGCATACAGTTTAACTAAAAACACTGAAGACGCAAAAGATCTATATCAAGAGACAGCTTTCAGAGCGATAAACAATAAAGATAAGTTTAGGCCTGAAACCAATTTCAAAGCATGGACTTTTACAATTATGAAAAATATATTCATCAATAATTACAGAAAGAAGATAAAATCGAATACCATACTAGATCATACTGATAATAGTTTTTTTATTGATAGTGGTGCCGAAGCTGTTACAAATGATGGTAATAGGAATATTCTAATGAAAGAGTTACAAACTATGATCAACAGCCTTGAGGACAGTATCAGAGTGCCCTTTGTGATGCACCACGAAGGTTATAAGTATAATGAAATTGCTGAAACGTTTGATTTGCCACTTGGCACCGTTAAAAGCAGAATTTTCTTTGCACGGAAGGCACTAAAAGATATGATTAAAAAGAATTATGGGGATTATCACCTTGTAAGAAGTATGATTGCCTAAGAGAGTATCGATCTATTAAAAATATTAGATTTTTTTTTCAAAATCCTATCTTTTTAAAGTTACATTAGTTTCTATTTATACTTTTTGGAATTTTCACCATCTACTATCTGTATTTTATCTAAATAAGAACTTATTGATAATGAGCACGTTTTAGGCATAAAAATTATTTTAGGTTTTTTTTAACATTAAATTTTCTCAAGTTTTTTGATAATTGTTCAATAAAACTGTACATTTGTTGCAACAAAATTTTGAACATGTCAACATTAGAGTTTGATAAAAAATTTGAAATCCTTACAGATTCCCTGAACGCTTTTGCATATAATCTAACTAAAAATACAGAGGATGCAAGAGACCTGTACCAAGAAACAGCCATAAGAGCCATCACTAATAGAGATAAATTCAGACCTGATACTAATTTTAAGGCTTGGACTTTTACTATAATGAAAAACATTTTCATCAATAATTATCGTAAAAAAGTAAAGTCCAACACCATCATTGATTCTACCGATAATCTTTACTTCATTAACTCAGGTAGTGCCCTTATAGAAAATGATGCACATAGAAATATCCTTATGGATGAGTTAAATGCTATGATTAATGCGCTAGAAGACAGTATCAGAATTCCTTTTATTATGCATTATGAAGGTTATAAGTATCAGGAAATAGCTGATGAATTTAGGCTTCCTTTGGGAACTGTTAAAAGTAGAATATTTTTCGCTAGAAAAGCATTGAAGGAAATGATCAAGGAGAGTTACGGAGATTATTCTCTAGTGAGGTCTCTATCTGCATAAACTAGAATTGTAAAAGAATAAGAAGGTCACAAAATAGTGGCTTTTTTTATTTTATCTATTCCAGATATTTCAATAATCTTGGTGGTGTTTAGATAAAATGTATCTTAAAATTTAGAATTTTATATAATATTCATGATACTGCTTAACTCAGATTTTAATGAATTATAATCAACTCGATGATACGAAAATAGACCTATCTCATTCTACAATATACAAGATAACTGTTAATAACAGTAATTTTTAATTAGAAAAATTTATTCAACCAAAATTTACCTAAGTTGAATCCACAAACTTTTGCTAAATTTCTATTATCATGGGCAGCTAGCCATATACGGATTTTGCCGTGGATAGGAATAAAAGACCCTTACAAAATATGGCTTTCTGAAATTATCTTGCAGCAAACAAGGGTTGATCAAGGTATGCCTTATTATAACAAATTTATTTTAAGATACCCAAGTGTCCATGATCTAGCTCAAGCAACTGAAGATGATGTTTTGAAAAGCTGGGAAGGCTTGGGTTATTACAGCAGAGCAAGAAACCTACATGCTACAGCAAAATATATATCAGAAGCGTTGTCTGGTAAATTTCCGGATAACTATCAGGATTTATTGGCATTAAAAGGGATAGGTCCGTACACAGCTGCGGCAATATCATCATTTGCATATGAGGAAAGGAAAGCCGTAATCGATGGAAATGTACAAAGATTAGTTTTGAGAATACTTGGTGTATTGGAGCCTGTAGAGTCTCCGGTGGTGAAAAGAATTTTAATAGACTTTACGCAAAAGGCAATTGAAAAAGTTAAGCCTTCATTATTTAATCAAGCGTTGATGGATTATGGAGCTACAGTTTGTAAGCCCAAAAACCCATCGTGTGAAAATTGTGTATTTAAGTCAAATTGTGTAGCTTTCCAAGAAGACCAAGTTTCCCTTATACCTGTAAAATCAAGTAAAATAGTTCAAGTAAAAAGGCCGTTTATTTTTTTTCATTTCATATTACCTGATGATTTTACGATCGTTGAAAAAAGGATAGAAAACGATATCTGGAAAAATTTATATCAACTTCCAGGGGTAGAAACGAGCGTAATGAATATAAATGAATTAAAAGATTTGCTTGAGAAGGCCTATGGGGTTAAAGTTGATGAAATGCAAATTGTACAAATAAATGAAAGCCCAATCATACAAAAACTTACACATAGAATCATAGAAGCGATCTTTTATAAAGTCATGTTAAAGAAGATGCCAGCTAAAATAAATGAAGATCAATATTTGGTGAAACGACCAAAAATTAGCACCTTTGCCTTTCCAAAAATCATTACTGATTATTTAAAAAATAATATTTAATTTTTTGAATATTATTTTGTTTATCAAAACTTATAATTAAATCATGATTAATAAAGTAATACTTGTAGGAAACCTTGGTAAAGATCCAGAAATCAGAACATTAGAAAATGGTACTAAAGTAGGTACATTCTCAATAGCTACCAATGAAAGTTACAAAGACAAAAATGATCAATGGCAAACATTGACAGAGTGGCACAATGTAGTAGTATGGCGTGGTCTTGCAGAAAGAGCGGAGCGAGAGTTGAAAAAAGGAGGAATGGCATACGTAGAAGGTAAGCTTACGCACAGAAGATATAACGATAAAGATGGTGTGGAAAGAAGTATTACAGAAATCGTCGCCAATGTATGTAACTCATTAGAAAGAAGAGAAAAGTCTCAAGCAGGAATCAGTACACCATTTCCATCATTGGCTGATGATCCTTCTAGTAAAGTTTCAGTGTCCAACCCAAATAGTGGGTCTTCAGAACCTAGTCCTATAGAAGACGATCTACCTTTTTAATTAAAAACGTTTTTTAACTAAACCTATCATTTTGGACCTAGAGCCTCCCAATTTTCTTTTTATAACACTACAAACCGCTGTACTTGAAGCACCACAGGCAGCGAGTATTCTTTTTTCAGTCATTTTGTTTTTGGTACTCTTGATTTGTTCGGGCTTGATATCGGCATCAGAAGTAGCTTACTTCTCTTTAAATCTCAAAGATATAAAAGATCTGGAAGAAGAAAATTCAACAAGTTCATCAAGAGCCCTTGCACTTAAGGAGAAACCTAGATATTTGTTGGCGACAATTCTGATTGCCAATAATTTTGTGAATATTTCAATAGTCATTGTTGCAGATAATATTCTAAAGGTAGTACTTGGAAAAGAAAAGCTATTATCCATAGGTCAATGGCTTCATGATAATTTGATGTATGGATTGACATCACCTGAAAATATAGCAAATTTGTTTAACTTCTTTATCACAGTTATAGGGGTGACCTTTGTTTTGGTGCTTTTCGGAGAGGCTATGCCTAAAATATATACTACTTTAAATAAAACAAGGATAGTGCATCTGATGTCTGGGCCTCTAACTATTTTAATGGCACTATGTAGTCCACTCAGTAAAGTATTGGTAGGATGGTCAACCGCTATGGAAAAATCATTGATGTCTTCTTCTAATGCTAACCAAACTTCCAAAGAAGATATCGATGCAGCTATCGATTTGACGGTGACCAATGACTCTGCAACATCTTCACAAGAAGCAGAGATACTAAAAGGTATTGTAAACTTTGGAGATACCTCAGCCAAACAAATTATGAGGCCTCGTATGGATATTGTTGGCTTGGAGTATAGTATGAACTTTAAAGAGGTCATGAAGATTGTCAAAGATTCTGGTTATAGTAGATTACCTATCTATAAAGAAGAATTAGATACTATTATCGGTATTTTATATGTAAAGGATTTGCTTTCTCATACAGAAGAATCTGAATCTTTTGAGTGGCAAAATTTGATCAGAAACACCATGTTGTTTATACCAGAATCTAAGAAAATAGATGAACTCCTCAGAGAATTTCAGCTCAAAAGAACCCATATGTCTGTGATAGTGGATGAGTTTGGGGGAACAGCAGGCATAGCGACCCTTGAAGATATAATGGAGGAAGTAGTAGGCGATATCAAAGACGAATTTGATCAAGAAGAAGAAGTTGATTACATCAAAATTTCAGATAATAATTATATTTTTGAAGCCAAGACATTGCTTAACGATGTCTGCAGAGTCATAGGCGAAAACACCAGTTTGTTTGATAATATAAAAGGCGAGGCAGATTCGCTAGGAGGCTTGATATTGGAAGTAACGGGAACTATACCTACCATAGAAAAAGAAATCAGTAGCCAACATATCACGCTAAAGGTAATCAGTGTCACCAAAAGACGAATAGAAAAAATAAGCCTTACTATCCATGAACGCCACGATTAGAATTATTTTATTGACATTAATAGCATTTGGTGTGGTATCTTGTAATGATGAAGCTGCCAAAACACCCAAACCAAGGATGTACCCCAAAGTAAATTATCCAATAGCTTATGAAAATGCCAAGTTTGATACTTCTTTTTGTAATTTTACTTTTCGGTATCCTGGCTATGGTAAGATAGTGCAAGATTCGTTTTTTTATCAAGATAAACCTTTACATCCTTGCTGGTTTGACATCAATATACCTGATTTGAATGCAAGCCTTCATTGTAGTTACTATAAAGTGACAAAAGATAAAAACTTATCTTCTTTGATTAATGATGCTTTCAACATAGCCGGTAAGCACAATATAAAAGCCAATTTTCGTAAAGAAACCATTATACAAAACTCATATGGCGTACAAGGTATCTTATTTGATATCGAAGGGCCTGTGGCAACTCCATTACAGTTTTATCTTACAGATGAAAAAGATCACTTTTTCAGAGCTTCGTTATATTTTAACAGCAAAGTCAATCCTGACTCCACAGCCCCGGTTCTTAAATTTATCAAACCAAAGGTAGAGGAAATGATTTCTTCTTTTCAATGGAAATAAGAACTAATCGAAAATAAGTTTTAGTTTTGTGTAGAAATCATAAAAAAATGAAGTTTTACATCATGGTTATATGCTACCTTTTTATTTTTAATCAGGCTAGTTCTCAAACCTATCACAGCCAAACATTTAACAGTAATCAAAAATTAACTTTTGCAAAAATCTATTTAGCATCTCAGAATCTATCCTTGAATTTAGATTCTATGGTGCAGCAAGTCGTTTTACAATCTGGTTTATCTAACCAAAGACTTAAAGAAATTTTGATGGCTGGTCTTAATCTGGAAAAGGTGAACTTAAGTAAAGATGAACAAGATGCTTTAAAGCTTTTTAAAGAAGCCCAAGATATATTCGATTTAGCTAAAGAAAAAAAAATAATTGAACTTTGCTTAAATGAAAAATTTGAAACTTCACAATTTGAATTGATACTTAAAGTGTACAAAAATAATGTATCCTTTCAACATGAGATGAAACCATTCTTCACTCAGATAATAGAAAAGCCATGAAACAATGTTTGAATATACTTATGTTGATCTTAGCCTTTAAATTGAATGGTCAGCCTCCATCCAATAGATACATATCTCCATTATTTCAAAGCGTTTCAGAAACCACCAATGTACTTTTTAGTTCCAATGTACCCAAGCCTGTTCCTGGTGGTGGATTTTACGAATGGCTTACTGGACTACCATTAAATGCCAGAGAGTATCAATTTACAAATGTCAATCTAAGGATGAATATTTTTCAACCTTCGGGAGACACTTTGAGTAAGCGACCATTAGTCATTGTTTGTTTTGGAGGTGGATTTTTGAATGGAAGTAAAGACCATTGGAGCATCAGATTAATAGCACAAGAATTAGCAAAAAGAGGCTTTGTAACGGCTGTAATTGATTATAGGCTGGGTATGCATGTTTTTAATGAAGAGCTTTCAAAGCGCGCAGTCTATAGAGGTGTACAAGACGGAAGATCTGCAGTCAGGTTTTTTAAGGCTGATGCTGCGGGAGCCAATATTTATAAGGTGGACCCAGATCAAATATACATTGGTGGACATAGCGCAGGTGCATTTATTGCCACACACAATGCTTACATGGATAAGGAGGCAGAAAGACCGCCTTCTACTATGGTTTGGCCTCAGGGTTCTAATACATGTCCTGATCAGCTTTGCCTTGATTGTGTAGGCAACAATACATCTTACAGTGGGCATGCTAAGGCAGTGTTTAGTCTCGCAGGGGCTTTAGGATTCACATCTTACATGGAAACGGCCAATGATCCTAAAATTGTCATGTTTCACAGCCAAGACGACGATACCGTGCCCTATAATTCCGGCGAACCTTTTGGTAGTGTTTCAGGATTTATTGTAGGCTTTGATTTGCCTACCGTATATGGAAGTTTACCCATGTCTCAGCGGGCTGATGTCATTAATTTGCCAGATCAGTTTAATTCCTATATTGATAGAGGTCACAGTGTACATGAGCAGAGTAGCACTACACTTTATACGGATATCATACCAGGTATTTCCAATTGGTTTAATGACCAATTGCTGAAACCCGTGGCACATCCTATAGATGGGAAAGCATATGTATGTGCATCTTTTCCTACAGTGGATTATAGCACTATTCAGAGTCAGGCAGCATATTATCAATGGGAAGTTATAGGTGGAACTATTTTGACCAATAATCCAAATAATCATACCATATCTGTACAGTGGAATATAACGGCACCCTCACATGAAATTAAGTTGACACCCTATAGCAAGTGGGATTCAAAGGGTGCAACCGCAACAAAAGCTATCTCCATTTCCCCGACATTTAATAATGTCTGGCAATCCAATAACGGGTCGTGGATAGAAACCAATAATTGGTCCTTGGTTCAGCTTCCAGAATCCTGTCACCATATCATTTTTACAGACAAAACCGTACCTACATTAGTAACCGTGCCGAATACTGTTGTTTCAGAAATAAAATCAATCTCAGTGGGTACGCAGGTAACTTTACACATTAATCCACTAGCCAGTATTACAGTAATAGATTAGCTTTTTTTCTAAATGGTAGATAAGCCAATAAAAAAAGTAGCACGGCTAATCCTTCTACTACAAAGATATAGATAGGCCAAGGACCAAATAGGTCGAGTAGTGAACCACCAGGTGGTTTTTGCTTGGTATAGAAGTAATTGGACCCTATAGAAAAGTTAATAATAAGGGTGCAAAGCATGTATATATTGCCAATGACAAATGCATTAATCATGTCTTTCCTTCTTGGCACTATGCCAGTAAATATAATAACCGCTAAAGGAAGCCAAACTAATGACACATGGAATATCCAATAAATAATGTAACTATAATGAGGAAAAGAAAACTCTAAATCTGCGGTAATTATGGCTTGCAAAGTCCCAACTATGATTAAGAAATAAAATATATTGATCCATTTTCTATTTTTGAAATAGATAATAAAGGGCATCGATAAAGCTGCGATCCGACATAAATGTAAGGGTAGCTCTTCTTGGATCGAAAAAATACCTTCATATAAAGTAAAGATAATTCTGGATAATACTGCAAAAAACGGTATTAATGAAAACCAAAATAACCATTTCCATTTTTGAATTTCACTTTTGGATTTTCCTATTTGGATAAGTAAAAGAAATAGGAGGGATAATACCACAATAGGAGCCCCATGATGCAAAGTAAAATTTTTATAAGGCACTGTTCGATATAAAATAGACTCCATGATCAAATTTTATGAAGATAATTGCGGTAAAAATAGTACAAATTACCCATTTGGCATAAAAATTATTAAAATCATAAAATCCATACTCAAGCGAAACAAGTCCTAATAAAATACGATTACATCATTGACGTATTTTGCCGATCAATGTAAGGATGTACTTACTATTCATTCCTATATTCCAGAATATCTCCCGGCTGACAATCCAATGCTCGACAAATGGCTTCAAGTGTGCTAAATCTTATCGCTTTGGCTTTACCCGTTTTTAGAATCGAAAGATTGGAAAGGGTCAAATCCACTTTTTCAGACAGTTCATTGAGCGACATTTTGCGCTTTGCCATCATGACATCTAAGTTTACTATTATGGGCATGGTTTATACTGTTAAGTCGTTTTCGTTTTGAATTTCTATCCCTTTTTTGAATATCTGAGATATTACAAAGACAATGGCTGCCATCATCAGAAATGCCGAGATGTCGTCCCAATACTCTTCGATATGGCTCACTTGATATCCTGACTCCATGAGTCTCTTGGTATATTCATGCGCCACTACACTCACGATAGCAATAGAAAAAGCTTCATAACTAATCTTTTCTATCAGTTTAGCTATCTCATTGCAAAATGGCTTCACCAAGTTTAGTTTTTCAAAGATTTTAACCACCAAATAAAACAAATATGCTTTAAGGAGAGAGATTGCAATGGCAAAGCTCATAACACCCACGTAATGATTAAACTGATTTTTGTATAAGTCTGAAAGGTCAAGTCCTTTATACACATTGTGGGTGGCAATAGGCTTGAAGAGAGTAAAAACAAAATTGAAAATCAACGCTCCCGACTTTACACATAGGCCAATAAAAATTATCCAGGACACAACATTTAGTACTTGCAAAATAAGATCATTTTTTTTTGACATAACTTTTAATTTCTAATTACGATGCAAAGATATTATATATTTATTGTTTTTCAATATTTTTTTATTTATAATTATTAATTATTTTGTATTTTTAAATAATTCAGTAAATTTAGAACCCTTTTAGTACAATAATCCTTCCTCCAAAACTAATTCTATATACCATTGTTACCCTGTGATTCATTCTCACACGACATACTCAAATTATTTTAATGAAAGTTATTTACCTATTCATTTTATTTACCTCGACTATAAAAGCACAAATAATATTCGACTTTAATAACCGATCCAATATCAATGATTGGAATATTGTTGATGATGTAGTGATGGGTGGAAGATCCAATGGCAATTTCGAAATCAATAGCGAAGGTCATGGCGTATTTTCGGGGTATGTCACAACTGAAAACAATGGTGGATTCTCTTCTGTGAGATATCAATTTGATAAAGTGAATACCACAAAAGAAAGTAAGCTTATACTTCACATCAAAGGCGATGGCAAAGCCTACCAAATCAGGATTAAAGATAATGTCAACTCTTATTACTCTTATATTACCACTTTTGAGACATCAGGAGAATGGCAAAAGATATCTGTACCTTTGAAAGATCTCTACCCTTCCTTTAGAGGACGTACTTTGGATTTGCCCAATTACAACAGTGCATCTTTTGAAGAATTAGCGATTTTGATCGGAAATAA
>CAMBRK010000033.1 GCA_945870185.1 Aureispira sp. CCB-QB1
GCATTAGAAAATCCCTGCCTGCCCTACGGTACGGCGAGGCAGGTATTCCGAAGCTAAACTTCGTGCCTTTGGCTCGACAAGGTCTGCAAATCAGAATCCGCCGCGGCGGACTATTTTTCTTCTGTAACCGTAGCGGCGCTACGCTTTTCGAACATAAATAGCTGATTTACCTGCCCGCCTACCATGTAGTGGTCAGGCTGGTTGCATTTTAGCTTCTTATTACAAAGTTCTAACGCATAATCCGGGTTTAAGTATGAGTCTACTCCGAAAAGTGCCATTTTGCCACAACTTGTGACGCATTAAAGCGTTAAAGGCACAAAGACAAAAAGAACCATAAATTACAAATCAATGATAATTAAATTTTTATGCAACTTAGAGTCTTAGAGACTTAGTAGCATTTCAACTTTTACGGTTTTTCGGAGTGGACTCAAGTATACGAAAATTATAAATGTAATCCGGAAATAAAAAAAATTAGAAGTATAGATTGTTGATCTAATTGTTTTGATTTTAAGAGGCAGCACAAAAGGTGATGCCTCTTTTATTTTGTACTATAAGCTAGGATTGAAATTTCTGATTGTGAAAACTATTATTTACCTTTGCCAAAAAAAGGAGTACTCATGAAGTATTTGATTTTATTGGTGCCAGTATTATTGTTTTTAAGTTGTAAAAATGATAAAAAGATATACGCCGAACATTTTAAAGCAGAGGATATACATTTTTTGAATAGAAAAATGCTAGAGATATCCATGGAAGACGTGTTTAATCCACCTGTGGCATCTAGGGTATTTTGTTATCCCAATCTTGCTGCATTTGAAGTATTCAGCCACAAAAAGACTATTTCCCCAATCAATACCCTGTATCCCAATACCATCAAAACCATTATTTCTGATACTGCCAACATTGACTATTCTATAGCTGCTGTCCATGCCTACCTTAAAATAGGTAAATTAATGGTGTTTAGTGAACATCTCATGGATAGTCTACATCAAGAAATAGATACCCGGACAAAAACAGTAGAACAGAAAATAGTACTCCAATCTAAGGAGTATGCCGACAAAGTGTGTCAAGAAATCATAGCATTCATAAATAATGACCAATATGAAAAAGTAAAAAGTGATGACTTCTACACTTTAAAAAACACAGACAGTAGTTGGGTTTTAACACCGCCTACCTACACTCAGCCTCTCGAACCCAATTGGAAAAATTTGAGAACACTCGCTATAGGAAAAGTAGATACCCTTGGCTACATCGACAAGCCAAATTTCAGCAAAGATAAAAATTCAGAATTTTATAAAGCAGCCCTGGCTGTTTATACCCAATCCAAAACATCGGATAAAGTAGCAATGCATACTATTGCATTACATTGGGATTGCAATCCCAATGAATATAATAATAAAGGACATAATACCTATTTTGTGCATAAAATCAGCCCACCGGGGCATTGGGTCAATATCACAAAAATACTATGCCAAAACAATAATGCCAATCTGGAAAAGTGCATCAAATCTTACGCTTTAGTTACTACATCCATCTTTGATGCTATGATAGCTTGCTGGCATATCAAGTATAAGGAAGAACTCCTACGACCTGTTTCTTATATCAATAGATATATAGATCCTACATGGCAACCTTTTATAGAAACACCACCTTTTCCTGAATATACAAGCGGGCATAGTTCGGTCTCTGGAGCTTCGGCACAAGTTTTATCTTCATTATTTAACAATACAAAATTCACTGACGATACTGAAGTTGAATTTGGCTTACCAAAGAGAAGCTTTGACAATGTAAATCTAGCAGCTGAAGAAGCATCCATTAGTAGATTCTATGGAGGCATCCACTATAAATTTGGCGTAGATAATGGCTTAGCCCAAGGTAGGAAAATCGGAAATATTATACTCAACAAACTCAACCAATAATTTTATGAAACCAAAGTTTACTTTCTTTTCTAAAGTACTAATAATAGGACTGACCTTAAGTATTGGTTGCAAAAACAATTCAAAATTAGAAGAAAATCAAGAAGATGCCAACTTCCTAGCAATGCAGAAAAAATATGCTTCTTCAAGTGGTTTGTTTCAATTTATTGATCCCAATTATTCCAACATAAATTTTGAAAATATTATCGATGAACAATTGGTAAAAAATATCCACTTTTATGAGTATTCATTTAATGGTGGCGGTGTAGCCCTAGGGGATATTAACAACGATGGTTTGGACGATATTCTTTTTACTTCGACTATTGGAAATAATGAATTATATCTAAATGCTGGAAATCTAAAATTTCAAAATATTACTGCGAGCAGTGGTATCAATCTTAGTCAAGGATTCAATGTAGGAGTGGTTATGGTAGACATCAATCACGATGGATGGTTAGATATTTATGTTTGTAGATCGGGTAATCTTACAGACAAAAACACAAGAAAAAATCAATTATTTATCAACAATAAAAACCTGACATTCACTGAAAGAGCCGCAGATTATGGTTTGGATGATTATAGTTATTCCACACAGGCTTATTTTTTTGATTTTGATTTGGATGGTGATTTGGACATGTACTTGGTAAATCATCCTATCGGTTGGGGAAAACAAAATAGAATCAAATACGATGATGATGGAACAGGAAACATCAAGCTCCAAACTGATACGATGAAAACTTTTGTAAGTGATCGATTTTACATAAACCAAAATGATAAATTTGTAGACAAGACCAAAGAATTCGGCATGGAGAATTTGGCGTTTGGTCTGAGTGCTACTATTGCCGATTTCAATAAAGATGGCTATCCTGATATCTACGTTGCCAATGATTATGTCCATCCAGATCATTTTTACATCAATCAAAAAGGAAAAGGATTTCTGGATCAGGCGAATAAGTATTTTAAAAATATATCTACCACATCCATGGGCAGTGATGCTTTTGATGCCAACAATGATGGAGAACTAGATATATTCGTCAATGATATGATGCCATCAAAAATGATAGATCTAAAAAATCAAAGAAGCTTTGTAGACTATGATGCTCACATACTTGCGAGACGATTTGGATATAATGACCAATTTCGTTACAATTCATTCCAAATAAAAAACGAAGCGGGAACCTTCTCTAATGTGGCTCAAATGACCAATACCGGACGAACAGATTGGAGTTGGACAGTATTAGGGGAAGATTATGATAATAACGGTCATAATGATCTTTTCATCACCAATGGATATTTTAAAGATCTAAATAATGCTGACTATGCCACATTTGTAGGAGATTCTATCAAAAAAAATACAACAAGGGCCAACTTTGATAATATTTGGAATCAAACAATTCCAGCTATAGCTCATCACAACTTTTTTTATGCTAATAACGGTAATTTAGCATATGATGACGTAAGCAAAATATGGGCTACAAGTGGCGATAACTTTAGTAATGGAGCAGCATATGCAGATTTGGATAATGATGGTGACCTAGATATGGTAGTCAATAACATTAATCAAAAAGCATTTGTAATGCAAAACACCTTATGCCAAAAAAATCAAGTGGAATTTTATACTTTACGACTTCAGCAAAACGCAAATAATAAATTTGCAGTAGGCAGTGAAGTCACCGTTTCTTATAAAGATGGAACCATCTTACATAAACTATTTAACCCTATGAGAGGATATTTATCTTCTTGTTCATACAAAATGACATTTACAGTACCCGCCGGTAAAAAAGTAAAAGAATGGTTGATAAAATGGCCTAATGGTCAAAAAGAAGTTTTTACATCCCTTCAGCCAAACCAAATGAATGTTATTCAAAAAGGAAGCGGTAGCCCTTACAAAAAAACAACAAAAAATCTAGATCTCACCTTCGAAAAGATCAATATCAATTGGAAACATACTGAAAATAGTTTTATTGATTTTAAACGCGAACCTTTACTACATTTACAACAATCTGTTTTTGGCCCATCTGTAGAAGTTGCAGATTTCAACAAAGATGGGAAGGAAGATATATTTTTAGGTGGAGCATCAGGGCAACCCTCAGTGATAATGTACCAACAAACTAATGGTTGGCAACCTATGCCCATCGATGAAACAGATACCCAATTCGAAGATGAAGCTGTGGTAAGCCTAGATTTCGACAACGATGGTGACCTTGACCTCATCATAGCAGCAGGTGGGTACGAAAAACCGCAAGGTGACTCATATTACCAAATTCGTGCCTATAAAAACGAAAATGGAATATTTACAAAAGCAAATGATGTCCTTCCTAATATAAAATACAATACCTCTTCATTGGCCGTGGGCGATTTAAACAATGATGGCTTCACTGACCTAATCATAGGAACAGGCGCAAAACCTAATGAATATCCTACAGGTGCAGGTGGCATGATACTCATCAATCAAAAAGGTAAATTTATAGATGAAACAGCCAAAATCCTACCTGAACTCAAAGATGTAGGTATCATCAGGGATGTAAAAATCGCAGACATCAATGGAGACAAATTAATGGATATTATTACTTGTGGAGATTTTCAACCGGTTAGAATTTTTACCAATCAAGGCAAAAGTAAATTTGTAACAGCTCAAAATATCTTACCCGAAAATACAAATGGATTTTGGCAAAGAATCTACATTACTGATTTAGATAATGACGGAGATAATGATATCGTTTTGGGCAATTTGGGTGAGAATTCTTTCTTCAAACCATCATTGGACCAACCTACCAGAATCTATTTTGATGACTTTGATAAAAATAAAGAAAAAGACGCCATCCTTACCACCTATGTGAATAACAAATCTGAAATCGTACACTCCCGAGATAGAATCCTAGCACATATGACCAAACTGAGAAAAAAATACTTGAGATACAGGAGTTATGCTCCTAAAACCATCGAAAATGTTTTTGAAAATGGAATCGAAGATGCACAAATTTACAATAGTTATACCGCTAAAAGTATGGCTCTGATAAATAATAAAGATAAATTTACGATTCAATTACTGCCACAAACATCTCAACTCAGTGTTACAAACGGCATCATATCTTTAAAACAAAATGACAGAGATTATTTGATCACTTGTGGTAATTTCTACAATACTGACTTTGATTTTGGTAAATATGATGCCAGTTGTGGAGCAGTTTATGAAATAAAGAATAAGGAATTTAAAAAAGTAAATCACAATTTACATGCATGCGCTAACATCAGAAATGCAAAGCCCATCAAAGTCAACCAAAAATCATGTATCATAATGACCGTAAACAATGATTATCCGATAATTTATTGTGTAAAATAGCGGTTATTATGGCTTTGTTTAAAGGTATTAAAATGATATTTCTATGCCTTTGGGTTAAAGTGCTAATGACTTATAACCATAAGCATCTAATCCTAAAAGAAACAAACCCATGTACTCGACCTAATACATATCCTCAATCTTCCAACACTTCTGGGTTACTATTTTTTTCAATCCAAAACACCACAATAAAGCCAATAATCACTGCCACAAATGTTACAATCGTTTTTGGGCTTGACATCCAGTAATCCATGGGAAGTACATTGGTTTCACTCAGGATTTTCATTTTCTCCATGTCAAAACCCTGCAATTGAGCTAAAGAAGTCACGCTCGTCTGTACGCCTGATGCTTTATCTACTATGACATTAAGATTGCGCCAAGGCCAGATTTTGTATAAAGAGCCTATTAAAAAACCCGTTAATAGCACAAAAGTAGTAGCTCTATAGTGATGAAACAACCAAGATAAAACTCTCGAAAATGAAGTAATACCTACCAGACAACCTGCAGCGAAGATGGAGATAATATAAAGACTCTTCAAATCTTGATTGACAATGATACTTTTTAAAGATGGAATGATCAACGTGTACATACCCATAAGTAAAAGCATAAAACTACCAGAAATACCAGGTAAAATAAAAGCAGAAATGGCAATCATACCCGCTAGAAATATATAAGCAGGATGCGTGCTACCTTCGGTAGGAGATACTGTCGCGATGTATACGGCTATGGCTGTTCCCAATAGAAGTGCTAGAGCTTTCTTAAAATCCCAATGGGTCACATGACGAGAAATAAGTATAGCCGATGCCATAACCAATCCAAAGAAAAATCCCCACAATGGCTCAGGATAATGCTCGAGTAACCAAGTAATAGCAAAAATTCCAAAAACGATACCTATCACCATTCCTGAAAGCAAACTCAATAAAAACCATCCGTTGACTTTGTCCCAGATTTGAGCAAACTTGCCTTGAAATAATAACTTAAAAAAAGCACCGTCAAAAGCTTTTATACTATCTAATAAGGTTTCATAAATACCAGATATAAATGCAATGGTACCACCTGACACACCCGGTATAACCTCTGCAATACCCATCGCTCCACCCTTCAAAATGGTTGAAAAATTCAACTTCATAAACTACTTCAATTTTTGTTTCTTTAATAAATCAATTATCGTGGACCCTGGCTTTAACATTCTTATCGGGTTGGATCTCTTCTGCCATAACTTCTACTTTTTTATCCGTAGCCATGACAGGCTGCCCTGCATTGACCCAAGCTGTATAGATACAAGAGCCGATGGCATGAATAGAAGCCCGCATTTGTTCTTCTACCATAGACCCCAATGCTTTGGTATACGCTTTGGTGTACTCAGGACATTGGATTCTGATCGTCTGTCCTAGTCTCTCATCATAACAAAATTGGAGATCAGTATTAAATGTTTTGCTCAGTCTCTTCTCTACTAAAAGTACACTATCCAAATGACCGTGTGCTTTGATTATAATATTCCAAAAATAATCTTTGGGATTTTCTATGTAATCAGCTTTTCCTACAAAAAAGTCATATTCACTTTCTGCAAACAGCTCAGGTATCCTGGACTCCCAAAATGCATGAATACCTACTTGATTGGTCAGTTGTCCATTGTAATTGGTTGTAGTGTGTAGAGGTACATGTGCATCCCCGATATAGTGTCCAAATTCTGCTGAAATCCTTAATACCATATCCCAATCTTTTCTTTCGAAAGCTTTGGTTAGTTTTTCTTGAGTCGCTTCGAGATGATAAGGTACAATTCCATAAGGCGAAAAGTGATCTTCTATTAATATGTCAACCTTATTTCTTTGAAAGTAGCTAGTACCAAATAATTCATCCAGATCATAACCAGAAAGTCTCCACTCATCCTCATAATATAATGGCTTGACTACACGCTTCCAGTATTTCACAAAAGTGATATAATCCACCCCTAACTGAATACCTCCGAAATAATCCGTCTTCAATATTATGGAGTCTTTAATGATCTGCTTGTCAAAATATTGCGAATCTGTGCCCGATATAAATCTAATCTTGCAATGTTTGATGATCGCTTCTTCAAAATCTCGGGGTACATTGGGAAATGGTATTTTGTCCCAATGATCTATATCTATATAATGCCTTACCCCTTCGTGCTTGGTAGCATACCGGCGTTTATCAGGATCTACAGCATGCTCGGTCATATACTCGATGTGCTTTTTGTAAAAGCCGATCAGTTCGGGTGGGAGCGTAAAGACAGCCATCCTATTGATCAATCTATGTCCATAAAAGCCCCAAGCTTCAGGTTTAGCAAAGGAAAACATTACCATCAGCGAACCTAAAAACCCAACTATAAAAAAGATCTTTTTCAATGGTATATTGTTTAAAATCGCTGCAAAATATGACTTTTAATCCATATGATTCCGAACTATAAACTCAATTTTTATTATTTAATCATTAAATCACGATTTTAAGTACTCTAAAACAGCATAATTTTATTGTAAATTGAACAATTCCAATGTATTAACCATTATAATTAGGGTGATTTCATTAAATTGGCTACATATTTGTATTCAGTAAATTGATCAAAACGTTTACATAGTTTTAAAATGATTCGAAAATGAAAAATATATTAGTACTTGTTTTGCTACTTTCAGTGGCGATAGGATCTACCGTGGCGCAAACCATGCACGACTTTACAGTAACCGATGTAAATGGTAATACCCACAGACTATATCAGGATTATTGCAATCAAAATAAAGTTGTCGTTATTAAGTTCTTCTTCACCACATGCCCTCCTTGCATATCCAATGCACCATTATGGCAACAAAAATATGTACAACAAGGATCTGGTGCACAAGGTGTTGAGTTTTTTAGTGTGACTACTATCACAAGTGATTACAACCCTAATGTTATCAATTTTGAATCTACCTACAACCAAACTATGAAAGGCATCAGTGCTGATGGTGGCGCTTCATCCATTGTAAATCCATTCAAGAATGGTGCTTATGGATCGTGGTATGGAACACCTTCATTCGCTGTCATCGCACCTGATCGAACATTGCATTATCCAGTATTTTTTAATGAATTGGATAGTAAAATTAATCTTGCCAAAACTCAAACAGGAGGTGCTGTACCAGCCAGCATTGCATTAACTTTATCTACATTTGGCTTAGATATTCCTGATGGACATGTTAAGTTTTTTGTTAAACCCAAAAATAGTGCATCACCTAAAATAGAGATCACTAAAAACAGTCAAGGTGCTTATACTTTCCTATATCCATCTACCCAAATTCCCACGATGACTAATCCTCAGATTATCATGGAAAGTTTTGGCCCTGCTCACACCAGTAAGGTCACCGCTTCAGATTTATTGGCTATACAAAAACATATATTGGGACTTACTCTTTTTACCCAACCATACCAAATGGCTGCTGCGGATACCAATGGCGACCAAAAAATAACAGCTTCTGATTTATTGAATATCAGAAAAGTGATACTGGGATTGAGTAATTCTTTTCCTAATAATACGCCGTCTTATAAAGCAATTCCAGAAACTATAGATTTCACTGCCGCTCTAGGCCAAAACATACAAGTAGAAATGACAGTAGTTAAAACAGGAAATGTAAATTAGGGGAATGTGAAATTACGGCATCGTTAAATTATTGATTTGTAAATTTCTGGTCGGAAGACTCAAGGAAGGGGTTAAAGCAATTAGTAAACTTAGTGATCGGAGATTTTGTAATGAAATCTCACAGATAACGCGCATTGCACAGATGTTTAATTTTTATTCCATCTGCAAAATCTGATAAAACCGCGAGAGAAAAAAAATTATTCCTTATGGTTACAACAATTTCAGGCGTTCCATCAGTTTAGTTATTTCTAAACCTGTTGTTCTACATTGATAAAAGCTAAAACCTCATCTACAAATGCATCTAGGGTAACTGATAATTCTTCAGAAACTTGATTGTCTTTTATATAATTGCTTACTGAAGATACTGGCAGTTTATTGGGCATGACGGTAATATTGAGATAATTGAGAATACCTGTAAGGTGCTCTAGTCCGCGGAAATTGCCCGCCCTACCCGATGCTACCCCTATCAGTGCTGCTTTTTTACCTCCGAAGGTAGTTTTGTAAGCTTTGGCAGAGACGGCATCTATAAACAACTTAAGGATACCAGGAAAACTACCGTTGTACTCTGGACTAATGATTATCAACACATTGGCAGGGTCGATCATATCTTCTTGCAAACTGCTGATGAGCGGATGTTGCCCAGAAGGAGTATACATTTCATGGTGAAGTAAATCAACATTTAAATCTACCAAATCCAGCATTTTTACTAGATTACCTGTATTGGCTATTTGAGTAAAAAGATATTTAGCAATAATTTTTGTTTTACTATTGGGCCTGTTCGTACCAGAGATTATGGTGATCATATTCTTGATTTATAAGGAAAACTCTGATATTCACCTTTTGTTCACATGGATTCGTATTACTTTTAGTAAAAATTAATTCATGTTTTCGTACCTTTGTGGTTTAAATGCAGGTGTTTATTGTTCCAAAAAAGGACAATTCATCTCCAAATACCTATAAAATAGTATCGTATATATTATAATTATTTTAAATTTAAACTTTAGATATATGCAACTTACCTATCTAGGCCAGTCGGCATTTCACATAGAAATGAATGGTACCCAACTTATCTTAGACCCTATGATCAGTTCCAATCCATTGGCCAGTCATATAGATTTATCTAGTTTGCATAGTGATTACATTCTCTTGTCTCATGGTCACGGTGACCATGTTGCAGATGCTGAGACTTTGGCCAAACAATCGCATGCAAAGATTATTGCTGGTTATGAAGTTGTAACTTGGTACGAAAACAAAGGATTTGCAGGTCATCCTATGAATCTTGGAGGAAAATATAAGTTTGATTTTGGTACGGTAAAATATGTTCAGGCCGTCCATTCGAGTATGCTACCTGATGGCAGCTATGGTGGTCCTTCTGGTGGATTTGTGATCTGGAATGAAGAGAAAAGCTTTTACTTTGCAGGAGATACGGCATTGACTTTGGACATGAAGTTGATACCCATGACCTGCCCTACCCTAGACTTTGCGATACTTCCTATCGGCGACAACTTTACTATGGGTTATGAAGATGCTGTCTTGGCGGCTGAATTCATACAATGTGATACCATCGTCGGCTGCCACTATGATACTTTTGGATATATTAAAATAGATCATGAAGCGGCAATTGCAGAATTCAAAAATGCAGGTAAAAACCTGATTTTACTAAACATAGATCAAAGTATAAATCTTTAAGTTAATATGGGAAAAATCATAGCAATAGCGAACCAAAAAGGTGGCGTAGGCAAAACCACTACAGCCATCAATCTGGCAGCAACACTAGCCGTTCTTGAAAACAAAGTGCTTATCGTAGATGCCGATCCACAGGCCAATGCCACATCAGGTGTAGGAGTCAAAGGAGATCAGATCAGCATTACCGCTTATGAATGTTTGACAGAGATGGCTGATCCGCGCCAAGGCATCATCAAAACGGAGACCCCCAACTTGTATATCTTACCATCTTCTATAGATTTAGTAGGTGCTGAGATAGAGCTAGTCAATATAGATCATAGAGAATATAGGATGAAGAACTTTCTCGATGGTATCAAAGATGAATATGACTACATCTTTATAGATTGCCTTCCGTCTTTGGGTCTCATTACTTTAAACGCATTGGCAGCTGCGGACAGCATCCTTGTTCCAGTACAGTGTGAGTTTTTCTCCTTGGAAGGATTTGGAAAGCTAAAGGATACCATCAACTTGGTACAACAATCCATCAATCCTGCACTAAAGGTAGAAGGCATCATCCTATCCATGTATGACCAACGTCTGAGAATGGCCAATATGGTTTTGACAGAAATCCGTCACATCATTTCTGACCGAATCTTTGAAACTATCATCCATAGGAATAGTAAAATAGGTGAAGCACCTTCATTGGGCCAACCCGTAATCATATATGATGCATCCAGCAAAGCTGCAATCAACTTCCTGAATCTTGCTCAAGAATTTATCAATGTTCAGAAAGAAGAAAAATTATTTGAACACCAGAAATAATACAAAATGAATAAAAAAGGTGAAGTATCCAAAGGATTGAGATCCTTACTATCCAATATAGAAAAAACCAACAATCCTACAGAACGCAATCAATTGGTCAAAGAATTGACCAACAGCATCGCGCACTTGAGTCTTGAAGCTATAGAAGTCAATCCGTATCAACCACGTACTGAGTTTGATGCTGACCAATTACTTGAGTTGGCCAAATCTATAAAAATAAGTGGCCTCATCCAACCCATCACCGTAAGATCACTAGGTGGCAATAAATACCAATTGATCTCTGGAGAGCGGAGATTGCGTGCTTCCAAAATGGCTGGTGTCAATGAAATACCAGCATATGTAAGGGTAGCCAATGATCAGGAAATGCTGGAAATGGCCCTGGTGGAAAACATCCAAAGAGCGGAACTTAATGCCGTGGAAATCGCTATATCTTATCAACGCCTGATGGACGAATGCAATCTGACCCACGAAGCACTATCTGAGCGCGTAGGTAAAGATAGAAGTACAGTCACTAATTATGTCCGGATCCTGAAGCTACCTCCACAAATCCAATCTTCTGTCAAAGAAGGCACTATCTCCATGGGGCACGCAAGAGCACTCGCTGGAATCGAAAACTTGGCGATGCAACTCCAGCTATTTAGGGAGACAGAACAAAAGCAACTTTCGGTAAGAGCACTCGAAGCTTTAATCAAAGGACAACAGCCTGCTAGGTCCTTGAAGCCATCCACAAATCAGCCATCAGTCATTGACCTAGAAGTCAAAAAGATACGTGATCAGATCAGCCATCATCTAGGAACTAAAGTAGAAATCAAAAGAGCTCAAGATGGTAGCGGTACCATTGTGATAGGATTTAATTCTGATGAAGACTTCAATAATATCAAGGATCTATTGGTCAAAGAATAACAAATCCCTGTTTTAGTTCGTTATACCATGATGAAGCATTGGTTTGGAATAAGTTTGGTGTTGATTTTGAGTTCATTTGCTGCAAATGCCCAACTTCTCAATCCCAACTTAGATCCTTTTGGCAACCCACTACCCTTGGATACATCCAGCAATGAAGCAGATACATTGATCAACAAAAATGGTTTTTTTTCCATTTTCAAAGGTAAACCTGGTAAAGCAACACTTTATGGATTACTGATCCCATCAGGTGGGCAGATATACAATAAAAAATGGTGGAAGGTGCCCTTGGCACTAGGGATAGATGGCGCTTTGATTTATGTTTTGATAGACAACAGGACAAAGTATCGTAATGCAAATGAACGCTATTTAAAGGCAATAGACCCAATGAATGCAGGTCTTCCGGATGCACTTATTGCCAATAGATTACGAGAAAATAGAAACTACTTCAGGAAATGGAGCGAATACTCATGGATATGGCTCGTAGGTGGCCACCTTTTGACCGTCGTAGATGCCTATGTAGATAGACAGTTGATGGATTTTGACGTCAGTCCTGATCTATCTTGGGAGCGGAATCCCGGATCAGGAACATCTTTAGTATTACAGACCCATGTCAGGGTATCACTGAATGCCAAAAAAACGATAAAAATACCTGTTGACTTCACACCATCGCTCCTGGATATGCATCCCATACTTGAAATCCATGAGCTAACCCCTTAATGATGAAAAATAACAAAAAAAGACAAAGTAAAACCGGATTGCCTCCCGGATCACATATATATACCGGTAAAAAGACAGAATCCAAAACGGTCATAGAGACGTATAGTTACAATCTTGAAAAATATCACCACACTGTAAAAGATGCCCCCAATGTTGAAAATCAGGTTTCAAACTTAAAATACTGGATCAATGTCACTGGTTTGGTAGATGTAGAAAGTGTCAAACATATCTGCGACCAATATGGTATCCATCATTTGTATCAGGAAGACATTCTCAACGTTTTTCAAAGACCCAAAGTGGAAGAAGAAGATGAGTATGTTTTTGTTTCATTTAAGTCCTTGTATTGGAATGATGCGGAAAAAAGCATAGACGAAGAACAAATATCACTCATCCTTACCCAACAAGCGGTCATAACCTTCCAAGAGAATGCAGGGGATAGTTTTGATTATCTGAGAGAAAGGATTCGTACTGAAAACTCCATGATCAGAGAAAAAGAAGTTGACTATCTCTTTTATAGAATTTTGGATATCACTGTAGATACTTACTTTGATATCATGGAAAAAATGGGCACCTATCTGGAAGAAATAGAGGACGAAGTCATTGCCGCTCCTAAGTCCGAAATACTTATGAAACTACAAAACAATAAAAAGGATATCATGGTATTGCGCAGGCATTTTTATCCTATGAGAGATCTGATCAACAAGTTGTCTGCTTCGGATCATCCCATGATAGATGCCAAGACCAAAAAATACCTTAGAGATGTCCTGGACCATACGATTCAAAACATAGAAAATGTAGAGACTTTTAGGGAAATGAATATGAGTCTCAAAGATATCTATCTCAACTCCATGAGTCACGAGATGAATAGAATTATGAAAATACTCACCATCATGTCTACGTTCTTCATACCCCTGACCTTTTTGGTTGGTGTGTATGGGATGAATTTCAAATATATGCCCGAACTATATTGGCATTATGGATATTACAGCATATGGGCCATTATGATAGCTATCGTCTTAGGGCTGACTTATTGGTTCAGGAAAAAAGGATGGTTTTAAATTCATAATTTGGCTTGACTTGTCCTTAAATAGCTTTACAGGTTAAACAATTTATCCTAAAAAAACTTAACCACTTATTATCTGATGGTCGCAGTTTCTAACCGTTGACAGGGTAGATAAATTCAACTTCGATCCTGATTTTATGAATTTGTAATTCATTTCCGCACTGCTAGAACATTAATACACTTTAACGCATTACAAATGCTTAATAAATGGTATCGAAGTTGCAAACTTGTGACGCCTTAGCATTACTTCGACAATCGATTGTATATTGTTGCTCAAAAACAAATATTTTGTACTTGGAAAACGTTATGATTATTATTTAAAAAAACCAACCCAAATGAAAATTTTAATCTTAACATTACTAACGACTTTATCGTTTTCCTGCAAATCCCAAGAGCAGAAAGTAGAGAATGTAAAAAGTAATCTTCCATCTGAACAGAAAGACGCTGCTCAAATCGGAGAATATGTAGTAGAAACATTTCAGGATTCAAAAGGAAATATTTGGTTTGGAACATTAAATGAAGGCGCTGCAAAATATGATGGAAATAAATTGGTATATCTTACCATGGAGGATGGACTGCCGAGCAATAGGATTGTACAAATCATAGAAGATAATGCTGGCCATTTATGGTTTGGTACTGGTGAAGGTATATCGAGATACGATGGTAAAACATTTACAAACTACTCGAAAAAAGATGGATTGCGCAGTAATATGGTTAGTAATCTATGGATCGATAGTAAGGGCACATTTTGGATTGGCACATGGGGCGGAGTTTGTACCTTTGACTATAGTCGATTTGAAAACTTCGAGATTCCTTACCCCAAAGTAGATACTTATATCAATCCTGATACCAAAAACTGGATCACTGTGATCATGGAAGATGCTAAAGGAAATATCTGGTTTGGGAGAGATGGCTACGGAGCGTGTAAATATGATGGTAAGTCGATGGTACATTTCACCACCAAAGACGGTTTGAATTCAAATAATGTCCAGT
Source organism: Aureispira sp. CCB-QB1 (assembly GCA_945870185.1). Lineage (GTDB taxonomy): Bacteria > Bacteroidota > Bacteroidia > Chitinophagales > Saprospiraceae > OLB9. The sequence goes on from CAMBRK010000033.1 coordinate 15,048, forward strand.
CCATTGTGGAAGATAAAGGTGGGAACTTATGGTTTGGGACCAGAGTAGGCGAAAAAGACAATTCAGACCCTAATAAAAGACACGGGCCAGGTGGTTTAAATAAATACGATGGTAAAAAAGTCATGCACTTTCCAGAAATAAAAGGATTTAGCGAAAGTGATGTTTATGGCATTCACAGAGATATAACAAACGATTTATGGTTTAGCACAAGAAGTCACGGAGTGTACAAACTTATAAATAATGAATTCGAAAATTATGCTGTTCCTAAATCTACGGTGAGTTTTTTGAAAGACAAAAAAGGGAATGTATGGTTGGGATGTGCCGGCGGCCTTTATAGAATTGCAGCTGATGGAAAGATAATGAATGTAACGAAAGATGGACCTTGGAAATAAAGATAAACTGATGGTCGCAGTCCTAAAGCCGACATTCATTATTAACTGCATCCAATATTTTGTGAATTTATCATTCACTTCCAGTCATCTAATCCGCAATCACTTCTGACTATACAAAATACTTTCTGTGCTACTCAGACCACCGTTGTAGTACAAAATATCAATATACACATGCAGTAGTTGGTGATAATACTCCAATGTTCGACTTTTTTGATCTAGTTCGTATTGTTGCATTAAAATGATGTCTTTGACATCCAATCGACCGGAATTGATGATTTTTGATTTGGTATCTTTCCACTGACCTGACATATCTTCCTGGCTAGATAGGGTATACAACTGATAGTTGTGCTGAAACTGTTGAGTTTTTTTGGTGATATTTTCATTGATTTCGGCTTTTTTCATATCGCTGTCCAATATGGCTTCTGCTTGTTTGTATAAGATATCCTGATATCTGTAGCTGGATGACCCGCGCCAGGGTATGGTAAATCCGGCACTCACGGAAAACCTATTTTCCAACAAAAGATCTTCCCGCACTGAGTATCTCAATTGGGTAAAATCAAGAATCTTATTGTTTTTTGATTTTTCTATTTCTAATTCGCTTTGCAACACTTGCGATTTTAAATCCAAACTCCTTACTTCAGGATGGCTAGCCATATCAAGGGCACCTTTTTCGATCCTGGCCTTCATCTCTGCTGCGGTTACCAAGATATCCGTAAGCACGCTGTCTGCTTTTAGTAACTCAAAACCTTTAATTTGATTTTGGAGTGATAACTTGTCTTCTAGTATTTCTTTTTCCAAAGCGAATAATTTTTCTTTAGTTTTGATAAAATCTGCCAAATCAATTTTTTCTCCGGCAGACAAACTGACGCCATACAGGCTATCCACTTTTTTGTACAACAGGTATTGTTGGTTTCGAATGGTTTGCAGAGATTGTAATTCAATGATCTCCACGATTTTTTGATAACTATCATACAGTAGCTCATATCTTTCCGATGCTAGTTCGGCCATTTTCCGCTCAAATGTAGACTTAAACTTAGCTAATTCGTGTTTTTTTCTTTTGATGCTGTGAAAGCTCGTTCTAACCAAAAACTCCTGTCTACTGGTTTGCATTCGGTCGGTCTCTGTACGGATGTCAAACTTGTCTAACCAATGCCAACGCTGTGGAAAAGTTCGGATGGTGTTTTGATAAGTATTGCCGTTTTCAGAAATATAGTCATCACTGACGGCGTCCAATAATTGTTGGATCGTGACCTGTGCAGATACCCACGGCATAGCTACCCCGACTAAAAACAAAACAACGCTTATTTTTCGGATTCCCATGGATGCACTCTTACTATTTGGTTTTGAAAAAATCCGTTTGCTTCCATTTTAATGAAAATCTCAATACCATACAATTTGATAGACGGTACTTTCCTGAATTTTTCGGGAATCTCTACGACTCTATGTCCTATGGCAGCGATGACACCTTGGTATTGCCGATCACCGATATATACCGGCTTTACCGCAACGGTATCTCCGACATGGAGTTTTACATTGTACTTTTCCTGAATATACGCTTTTATCAACGTAGGATTGGGTTCCATAAAAGTGATCAGACTGTTGTATGCCTTAGTGTACTCCCCTACCCGAACATTGATATTTCCAATAGTGCCGTCATGTGGTGCTAACACATCGAAAACTTCTTTATTTTTTTGGTAAAATCGCTTCTTTTGTTGTAGCTGTTCATTTTTCCAATTAGCATTCTGCACTTGAGACATCATATTTTTATAATGCGATATCTGATCGTCAAATTCTTTTTCGGCCGTCTTCATTTCTTCCTGAATAGCAGCCAATAAGACCTTTGATGGGTGTGATTGTACAATGTCACCTTTTGCAGCAGTGGCTAAAGTCTTATAAAAATCCGCTTCCGATTGTATTTCCTTGTATTTGGTGGTAAGCTCAGCCAAAACAGATATTTTCTTTTGGTCCAACTCCAAAATTCGGGCTTGAACTTCGGCCTTATTGAGTACTTTTTCGGTATCGACACCTTGCAGGTCCAAATTGATCTGATTTATATTTTCATCCAATTCGAGATTCTGAACCTTCATCAGCAATGTTCCTTTTTTCACTTGAGTACCCCGTTCGGCTAGAATATGGGTAACCATCACGTCCTGATTTAAATTGATCTCCACTTGTTTGGCTTCGGCTTCTCCAAAAAATTCGGTGTGACTGACCACGGCCCATTCGTTCAATTTGTAAAGGATGAAAATCAAAAAAGGCAAGACTCCAAAATAAAATAAATTCCACTTTTTCATTTTCAATAAGAGTTTGAAGTGTTTACTTGATCTTCAAAGAGCATTCTATTGATTTTTACCCCTTGCATGGATGCCAACTCATCGCGCATGGCAGGTGCCAATTTGATATCTTTGATCTTGAAGGTGTATTCATACTCATTGACATCTGTGGGTGTTACAGGTGTGTCATTATTAGTCGGATTGGTCGTGGCGGTATTGGTAAGTCTGTACCTGGATAAGTTTATAAAATGACAATATTTTTTCAACATCAATTCCACTTCATCAAAATGAGTCATTGCCCCAGTAAATTCGATGCGAATACTACCTTTTAGATTGTGTCTTGGGTCAAAAGGGCTGATCGAAAGTATAAAAACCAATATACAAAAAATCACGGTACCCATGATGGCTATCACAAAAGACTGGACACCGCAGGAAATACCGATGGCCATACTGGCGAAAATAAATGAAATATCGCGCAAATCAGATACATTGGATCTAAATCTGATGATAGCCAATGCCCCAAAAATTCCAAAACTCAAGGCTAAACTATCACCGATAGACTGCATAATCATCGCTGTAACCGTTGACATCAGAAGCATGGATTGGATAAAGCTGTAAGATCTGCCTGCCGCAGAAGTGGTCTTGTCGTAAGTAAAAACCAAAAAAATAGATAATACAATAGTAAGCACCATGGTCATCAACACCATATATATAGAACTGCCGTCTTTGGACAATAAAATGGAATCCCAATCTGCGATCATGAAAATAAATTATTTGGATAATTAAAATTTAATGAATATTTACTACATTTTGACAATACACATTATCGCAATATGATCAGCTTATGCCACTCACCATCATTGAAAGCTGAAAGAAACCATCCTGAGATATTGACTGGCTCATTGCCCGAATTATAAAGTTCTATCCAGTCTTCGGTTTTACCAAAGTCGTCCCTAAAATCCCTGAGATTGGAAGCAGAATACTCATTGATAATAACTTGTCCATGAAGACTAGTAATGAATGAAGAAAATGCTAATAGAAATAAAAATCTCATGGTTTATCATTATTTGTAAAGCCAAAGGTAACCATCTAAGTGATTTATTGAAATACTTATGAAAATAAAATTAACATTTTGTCTTAGAGACAACAAAAGTGGATAAAAACTGGATTAGATGCACCGCAAAAGAACTATTTTGATAATGCCACTGCTCATTATTATGTATAATTCTAAAGGTTGATCTGTAAAAATAAGTAAAACTTCAGTTATAACTAAACCAAAAAATCCATATCTTGCACTCAATTTTATCCTTACAAATGAATCTGATCAATTGGGACTTTCAATTATTTGAGGCTATCAATACGGGTATGTCATCTTTATTTCTGGATGCTATCCTACCTTGGATGCGGGAACCTCTGTTTTGGTTTCCGTTGTACACCTTCATTATAGCTTTTGCATTTTTCAACTATGGTAAAAAAGCCTATTGGTTGGTATTGTTTTTGGGACTGACAGCAGGTAGTTCGGATATGGTTAGTTCTCGTTTGGTCAAAAAATCTATACAGCGCATCAGGCCATGTAATGATGATAAAGTCATGGTCATAGAAAGGGTGAGATGTGGAGTTGGGTATAGTTTTACTTCGACTCATGCTACCAATCACTTTGCGGTGGCTTCGTTTCTCATCGCTACCTTGGGCGTACACCATAAACGGATTAAACCTTGGCTTTGGTTTTGGGCGGCATTGATTTCATTTTCACAAATCTATGTGGGTGTACACTACCCTTTGGATATCTTGGGCGGCGCAGTTTTGGGTATCAGTATAGGTAAATTATGGGCCATATGGTATCATAAATATTATGGTGGTTTTTCATTTCAAAAAGAAATATCTGTATGATTAAAGAAATGATTTTCAACATACTGGAAAGTGTGCCCGATCCGGAAATCCCGGTGATTTCTATTTTCGAATTGGGTATACTGAGAGACGTGGAGATAGAAGGCGATACCGTAAAGGTCTTCATCACTCCCACGTACAATGGCTGCCCTGCTATGGATATGATCACGGTAAATATAAAAGCTGCACTTGCAGATCATGATATTACTAATGTAAAAGTAATCTCATTGATAGAACCGATATGGACTACAGACTGGATCACAGCTGAAGGTAGGCAAAAGTTGTTGGATTACGGTATAGCACCACCGGCTCAAAAAACTACGGATTCATCTTTTATACATGGTATGGCCCCTGATGTAGCGTGTCCACTATGTTATAGTAAAAACACCCAAATGATCAGCAGGTTTGGATCTACAGCTTGCAAAGCATTGTACAAATGTAACGACTGTCTGGAGCCGTTTGATTATTTTAAATGTCACTAAATCACAAAATAAAATGGATTATGTCAAATATTAGTTTGGAAATTTCAGAAAATATTGCCACTATTACTTTTCAAAGACCAGAAAAATTCAATAGCTTCGTCAGAGAGATGGCGTTGGATTTTCAGGATGCATTGGACAGTATAGCTCAAAATGAACAGGTCAGGTGCGTAGTCATCACCGGAAGTGGCAAAGCATTTTGTGCTGGCCAGGACCTGCAAGAAGCTACAGACCCCGATGGACCGGCATTGAGCAAAATCGTATCTGAGCATTACAACCCGGCGATCTTAAAAATCAGAGACCTCAAAAAACCTGTCATAGCAGCCGTAAATGGAGTAGCTGCCGGTGCAGGTGCCAATATTGCTTTGGCATGTGATATCGTGGTAGCTACCGAGTCAGCATCTTTTATACAAGCATTTAGCAAGATAGGTCTCATACCCGATAGTGGCGGCACGTATACCTTACCAAGACTCATTGGACTACAAAGAGCCTCAGCCCTGATGATGATGGGCGATAAGGTATCTGCTGCAGACGCAGTACAAATGGGTATGATATACAAAGTATTCCCAAACGAAACATTTGCTGATGAAGTCAGAAAAATGGCTTTGCACCTGGCATCTATGCCAACTTTGGGATTGGCTTACACCAAAATGGCCCTAAACCAAACCTTCTCCAACAATATGGAACAACAACTCCAACTGGAAGACGAATTGCAAACCTTGGCCGGTAACACTGAGGATTACAAGGAAGGTACTGGGGCGTTTTTGGAGAAAAGAGTGCCGAAATTTATGGGGAAGTAAAGACTGATGTCGAAATAAATCAAAGCTCAATACTAAGCTGGCGCCATCTGGTGTTTTTAAGAAACAAGTTGCAATCTTGCGTTTGCAAGGGTATTAACCCGCTTTTTCTTCATTATATTTCCTTTTTATCCAGAATATATATTTCATATTATTAGCATACTTTCAGGGTATTATTGAAATGACCAAACCATTACTTATCATAATGTCTCCTGATTTCGGGTAGATCATAACCGATGACCGATATCCTAAATCTATGGCTTTAAACTTTTTGAATACATAAGTGATGTCGGATTTTAAACCCGCATCAAGGTATGTATTATAATTAAAAATCGGTATCGAATGATCGTCGGTGGGTCTGAAGAGCAAACCCCTTAATGCCGAAGTTTCTAACATTTTATCAATTCACTTTCATCACGATGACTGAGTATAGCACCAAATATAATGGTTAAGTCATGGTTCTTTTTTAATACTTTAGAAAAAGTATAATTTATACCCATATTAAATCTAAAATATCTATTGGGCTGCTCTTCTAGTCGAATTTTGGGCCAATTATAATCTTCTACCCAATCTGGTATTCCAAAACCTAATGGTAATCTGTTGGACTCTTCTTTGAGTACTATTTTAGCATCTGTAAGATTGGATGGCAATGGGGACACATCATTAAATGAATGACCAAAGGAGATACCAATCTTTGAGTTTTTTGTTAGTACATAATTAATACCTATCCCTAAATCATATCCACCAGCATTTTTTTTAAGAAAATAGGAGTGCCCGCCATATCCTTCTAGTTGTATCTTTTGGGATTTGACCTGTAAGGATAAAGTCATGAACAACGGTAAGGACAATAATAATTTAAACTTTTTCATAAGAAATGATTAGAAAGATGAGTTAAAGTCTAGAGTCAAAAGATGATTAGTCTCTGTATTAGTGTGAGACCAAAAGAAGTTCAGAGAATGCAGAGATAACTGTAGCGCATTTTTTTCATTCATATCATATTTGTAATAGAGTCTAGAGTAGCTGCCGCCTATGATTAAATTACGAAATTCTATCTCTTGTTTGAATGTCATTCCTTCATACACCGTACCGTCTTTTAAAGTAATATTCATAATAAATTCATCTCGAGAAGCCTTGTATGAACCATAAGTAGCTGTAGCACCTATGGCAAAACCTAAACTACTTCGGCCTATTTTGAGTGGATGAATATTTAGCGAAAGACTCAAAGGTAAATAAAGATATTTGACATGATTTTCAGAGTGCAGATCTTTGATACCTACATTGGTGATCTTATCTCTATCTTCTTGTGATATGAATAAGCTATTTGAATTTCGAGTAATAAGATTAAAATTTTCGAAACCAAAAAACGCCTCTTGATCTTGTAATGTTTTATAAATAGAAGTCAAGCTAGCATCCAAAGAAAAGATTTTTGATAATTTATAACTATATCCTAAACCTATTACAGGTAAATTTTTATTGGTATAAACAAAACCATCATCCAAAACTAAGCCTGTATGGAAAAGGATACTGTGTCTTTTGATGTCGTCTTGACCGCATAAGCTGCAAGTAACACAAATAGAAAACAAGCAACTCAAAAATAAAATTTGCATATCCACTTTTGTTTTTTTGTAAATTGCTCCCAGTATTTAAATAGTTACTGGGAGCAATGATAATAAATTAATTACATCTAAACTGCAGAGAGATTTTGTGTCATTTAACTTCATGATAGGGTCACAGTAAAACACACCCTGAGAACCCAAAGATACCGTACTTGCTGAAGTGGTAGATAAGTTTGCGGTAAAGCCATAAGTTACTGATACTTCTGCTACCTCTGCTGGCGCAAGTTTCTGCCCGAAATAGGGCAGATAAATGTAACTTGTGCCCAATAATCCATAGTCATTAATAATTTTGTACATAACCTTCAAGACGTTTCCTGTGATACAATTTGGAAGACTTACAAAGTAGATACCATCATTATACATCAACTTGTACATTTAATCCTTATTTAGATATCAAAATTCTTAACAAAAAGATTAAGGCACATATTGCAAAACCAAATGACTGGAACAGGAAGCAATTGTTACAAACTCGCGTTGGCAAGGTCATTATACTTAAAAGAACACTATCATAAAGATAAAAAATTTGCCATCAATTCCCTATCCTGTAATCATGAAAAATTTCTCTTGAAGTTTGAATTAATAATCCACCTCCTTTAATTTTTTTTGATGATACATTATCATTTTCACCTAAAATACCTTCAATTGCAGACCCTATACATCCCTGTAAACAATATCCTTCGTTATGACACCTAACTATATTATTTTCAAGAGAAGCTAGGCAGTCACCAGGATGTGTAACTTCAGGGCCATGACCGCCGCATGTACACCAGTAAGTTATATCTCCGGAGCCAAGCCTATAAGATGGTTCATTTACAACCAACACACCTGATGAAGCAATTTTCCTTTTATTAATCCAATAAAAAGGCTCATCGGGAATAGTGGATACAAAGAAATAGTTAAATTTTTCATAATTCAATATGATATGTCCCTGGGAATTTTTTTGATATTCCCCAATTAAGTAAAGATTGTTTTCTTGCAAAACAACTCCTTCCAATTCACTTGAGAACTCTTTAACAACAAACATAGCATTGTGGAATTTTTTTTCGTCCAAAGTAATTTTCACATTTTGATCAATTTGACTTGACCTTAAAGAAAATATTTGCACTTGTTCTTGACTTGAACTATCCGTGTTTATTATTAAAATGATTCCAAAAAAAATTAATAATGTTTTCATGATAAATTATTTAGTAATATTAAAATTATTTATGGTATTTTGCTAGAATTTATTATTCATTATAAATTATGACTGACTTATTTTTTAAAACTACATTTTCATTTGCTAATTTGAAACTCATTATTAAAGAGCAAGCATCACAAAAATTTCCGTCACAATAATGAGCAGTGCCCCCATAAGTACGCTTAACACAATCATCTGCTAAATACTGAAGTGAATTACATTCACATCCATATTGTGGTTGGTCTCCATATCTAAAAAGAATATCAATTAGATCATTTTCGCCTTCACTTAGTATTCCAATTTTCACAGTTCCCTCATTTTCCATCCCAAATTGTAACACCCCATACTTGTCACTCGTTAAACTCTCAACAAAATTCATTCCCTCTATTTTGTATTTACCATCTTCAAAAGTGTAAGATATAACCGCAGACTTTCTATCGTTAACTTTTATTCTATGAGATAAAAGCTGAGCTCTACTTCGATTATTATTTTCGCTCTTAACACTTAAAGAGTATGCTTCATTTTCTTTATTGCAAGAAAAAAATAGAATAAAACCAAAGAATAAAAAATAAAATTTTATAAAATACTTAAATTGCTTCATATTAATAAATTTAAAATTGTGATAAAAATTTAATTACTTGTCTGCCAAACCATCTACGATGTCTATGGCTACGCCAAAATACTAAATCCCATTTTCGTACAATTTTAAAAAAGAAAACATACCTTTGTCTCTCCGTTCATGCGGTACGGGAGCTTACTCCATTTTTGACGAAATGGGCCAAAGTAGGCTCTTTTTTATTTTGTATGGTCATGGAATGTAATTCATCTTTAAATCAAGACCATTTATGAATAAAGATGTTGAATATAACTACAAGGCGCCGTCTCCTGTGACAGGCTTCCTTTGGATGTGGCTGTTTCTTCTTTTTGTCACTAAATCTTTTTGTTTTATAGGTTTTACCCAGATTTTTCATTAGAAAATCTATTCCGATCATAATTCACTTCTAATCAGCCACTTCGTTTCGTTTCTTTCAATCACCATAACGATGCTATGACTCTTTCAAGAAACTTCCTGATTATTTGTGACTTATGTTCTCACTACGAAGTTCCAATGAAAATCTGGGTATATAATAATTGTTTTATACTCACTATATTGTTATCAGACCTCATGTTCATTAAAAAGGCCTTTTATAGCCTGAAATCGTTATTCCAAACTGACCGCCAACCACTTTTGGTTGATGGATATAGGTATATTACACCTTGTCGCGCCAGCAACAAAGCTAATCAATCATGTCAAGGCTTTCGGAAATTTCCGAAAACATCAAACAATCCCATTTTAGGTTCAAAAAAATATTTTATAGTCGGACAAAATATTTCTTTTTACCTTTCAAAAATTTACAACGAGTGAGTATAATTTTTAAAAGCAGCTTTACAAAAAAAAAATAGAGTTAAGTCTTCATTTAATGTTCTAAGCTGATGCAAATATATATGGTATAACTGAAAACATCAAATTTTTCTTGCATTTTTTTTAGTTTATTTTTTGAAAAAAAAAAAAAATTTATATCATTGATAATCAAACTATTAAATTAAAATAATTTTCCTATCACTTCACCATCTGCCCTACCCTACGGATGCCTTTCCTTTCAAACCGGTCCAAAAGCTTCAGAAATACCAATGCCGTGATCCATGCATCACCATCAGCAGTGTGCCTTGCTTTGGGGAGTACAGAAAATCTTTGGCAAAGTTTATCAAGCGTGTATTCTTTCCTGTCCAAACTATGCGGGTCGGTAGGATGATCTAACCTCTTGGCCAGAAAAGCCGTATCCAATGTGACATTTTTTAGCGGTCCACCACCACATGCACTGGATAATTTATGGATCATATGTATATCAAATGCCACGTGATGACCTACGATGATGTCAGACCCCACAAATTGATAAAATAATGAAACGGCTTTTTCAGGGGTGATTCCTTGCTCGGCGGTCTTGACCAAACCATGTATCACTGCAGCGCTTTCATCCTGCTCACCTTCATGACTGATAACGATCGATAGACTATCTGCTATATCCATAGACTGCTGACAAACCCTTACCGCACCAATGGACAAAATTTTGTCTTTTGCCATGTCCAAACCGGTAGTCTCCGTGTCAAAAACACAAAAAGATTGATCGTAAATAGGTTTTTGCACATCATGTTTGGTGAATCTATTTAAATATGTGCTGTAAAAATCAGAATGATTAATATTCTGTTTATTGGCAAGCCCTAGATGTTGTTTTATGGTATTCCAGATCATATCATTCCACCTAGTTGAAATCTGACTTTAATGAGTTTTTGTAGTTCGTCTATGGGCTGAAATGCATTGCGTAGTTGTAGTCTTTGCATCTTGTCCATGACTTCTGGCTGTATGTATCTTCCGGAGTCACCTGTTTTCAGACCATGTATAGTTCTCAGCCGTATCAAAATTTCGTAGGCATCGGCTGCCATCAGCAGAAGTTCTGCATTGTTGGGTTCAGCTTCTGCCAATGCAAGGTATCTTTTGGACGTATTGTTGATGCCAGAGATACGATGGGCGAGTATCAGTAGTCTGGCGGCATCTACCAGTGGCATCATGGCCCGCAGCTTGATATCAAAACTATCTTTGTGCTCCCCATTTTTTTCTACGATGAAGTTTCTAAAAAAGGATAAAGGTGGTGGGTTTTCGAGTGCATTTTTGGCCATAAGGTGCAAAAACACATCTTGTTTGTCGAGTAAAGAGAAAATATGTTGAGTCAGGTTTTGAGCTAATGAATGATCCCCATATACAGGTCTGTAATCAAAAAAAATAGTACACATCATGATCTCTTTTTCACCTGGACTGTGTACCCATTTCGTAAAAGTATTTTGCCAATCTTCCACACTTTGGCACCATGATGGATTGGAAGCCATCATATCAGCGGGACAGTATTCATAACCTATTTCGTGTAGCATGGCCGTTACTTTTTGGGCCAACAGCAAACAATCTTCTTTAATGTTTGAATTATTTGGATCATCCTGATACACGAGCGCATTGTCCTGATCTGTCCGGAGCAATTGTTCTCCTCTACCTTCACTGCCCAATGCCAACCAGCAGTATTTGATTTGTTGGTATTTTGCAGCTCCAAGCTCTTGCTCAGCTATTCGAATGCAGCGCTGTATAATTTCATCGTTTATTTCAGATACAATCTGTGTAACAAAAGAAACAGATACTTCTTGTTCCATATATTTCTTAATGAGATGCTCTGTTTTATCCCTGATCGCCTTAAGTTGAGTTGCGATGATACATTTTCTGATTTCTTTGATTAGAATGGCAGGGTTATCCGCTTGCTGGACCACCAAGTCGTGCTCAGAAATAACGCCCAAAAGTTGCGTATGTGGCGTTCCGTCAACGGTCACAGCTAAGTGATTTATCTTATTTTTGAGCATTATGATCTGTAATTCTGCCAAAGTCAATCCACTGGGTATACATATCACAGGAGATGACATGATACGGGTCACCAGTTCCTTTTTCCGAATATTCCCGGCCACTACTTTGATTCTGAGATCTTTGTCGGTGATGATGCCTAAAGGTTCTTGATCGTCGTCGCAAATAATGATGGAGCCAATTTGATGTCTTGCCATCAGCATAGCAGCTTCCTGAATGGTTTGATTCACCTTACAAAATACAGGAGACCTATCGGTATCTATCGTGATAATTTCAGAAAACAAACCTGAAGAGATCTGACTATTTTGTTTTTTGTAAAACATATTGCCATTTCCTACTGCAAAGTTGGAAGCCAAAAAAGAAAGTACTTTGGGATATTTATCCAGATAAGGCAAAAAAGAGTCGGTCTTTATGGCATAGAGAATAGACTCTTCGCCTGTCTTTGCTGTCAGCAGATATGGAGCATGCACAAGTAATGGTCTGATACCAAAGACATCACCTTCATCACATTGGTCTACCATAGATCCGTCTTCCTGATGCAGATAGATTGCTCCTTCATTGACAATATAAAACAAAGGTGGCGGCATATCACCTATCCTAAATAAAACCGTATCTGCAGGCAGATATTTTACTATAACAGTACTGGCTATCTCCATGACTACGTCTTTGGGCAGCAAAGTAAAGGGTGGATATTCCTTGATGAAGTCAAATACCCGATGGATGATTTCATTTTTCATATCATGGATGTGGATATGTAATATAAAAAATAATTAAAAACATAATTATTAAGGTCATAAAGTTATATAAAAAACAAGACTCAAAGAGATATATCTTTATAAAAGTGACTAAAATCATTTTAATATATTGAAACATTAGGCCTAATATTCAAAATTTATGATTCGTCAATAAATCTCATTTATCAAATCACCCATACAAAAAACTAAATAAAGCAAAATAATATTTTTCAAAATCAAATAATAAAGGGTAAATATTTTATTATAAAAATTTTATTTAAAAAACTTTAAAAATAATTACCATCATATCTACATATCTATATATGTTTGCGTCAGTATAATAACATGTAGTTTTTGTACCTTTAAAAATGTCTTTAATCCTTAAAGCGAGTTTACAAAATGAAAAACAGGAATTTAATTTTTTTGATCTCAGTTTTGCTTTGGGCAACTTGCAAAATTACCTATGCTCAGGAAGCCCCTGCTGAAGACCACACCTACAAACCACTGACATTGAAGCTCAATAATACAGGATCTAAGTACGTCAGATTTATCATGTGGCATCAGTTTTGGGTGACCGCTACGCAGAACAATCCGGGGACAAGAGATGTCAATAACCAGCTCATAGACGGTACCAACGGTACCAATCCATGGTCCACTGATATTGCATTGCGCAGGTCTAGATTTTTGGCCTATGCACAAGTGTCTCCAAGAGTCATGATATTGACCCATTGGGGTATCAATAATCAGTCCTTTATCAATGGTGCTACAGTTCCTAACAATCCAAGCCCGACATCAACGGCAAGCAATCAAGGCAAAAAACCACAATTATTTCTACATGATGCCTGGACTGAATTTAGAGTGGTATCACAAAAATTATACGTCGGTGTAGGTTTGCACTATTGGAATGGTGTAAGTAGATTGGGTAGTCATTCCACCCTAAACTTTATGACTTTGGATGCTCCTATATTTAACTGGCACAATATAGAAGCTACAGATCAGTTTGCCCGACAATTTGGTATCTACGCCAAAGGTCAGTTGGGCAAATTGGATTATCGCATAGCTTTAAATAAGCCATTTGTCAATGGCACTGCGCCAGCCTTGGTGCAAAAAAATGGTGTAGCTGTCAATTCATTTACTGAAAAATATGCTACTACGGGATACTTAAACTGGATGTTTTGGGATAAAGAGTTCAATGTCTTACCTTTTTACGTAGGGTCTTACTTAGGAGCTAAAAAAGCACTGAATATCGGTGCTGGATGGTATCACCAAAATGGTGGCTCATTATACAAAACAGCTACTGACTCAACTTCTCAGGCACATACAGCTATAGGGGCAGATATATTTCTCGATTTGCCTATCAATAAAGAAAAAGGAACGGCGGTTTCTGTATTGGCAACTTTGTACTATTTGGATTATGGTAAAAACTATCTTAGGAACATAGGGATACTCAATGAACACACAACGCCGCCTCCTACAGCTACAAGTTTTGCTGGTGGTGGCAATGCACAACCCACTATAGGTACAGGCACAATTGGTTACATACAAGCTGGATATGCGCTACCGAAGCTTAAAAATGGTACATCTTTCATGCCCTATGCCACGGCTACTTACAAAGATTTCGAAAGACTCAGAGATCCAAGTTTTCAATGGGGTTTGGGTATGAATTATTTTGTGACGGGTCACAATGCCAAAATCACTCTGGAATATCAGACTCGTCCTGTTTATAAAGTCGAAGGAACTGATATCGTAAAGGATGGAAGCCGTGGACAGTTTATATTGCAAACACACGTATTTTTATAAATATTATTAAATCACTTTCACACCAAATCATTAAATTATGTCCAATAAAAATCTCCAAGATTACTGGAATCGTAATCTTACCTACCTTGTGGTACTACTTAGTATCTGGTTTCTTTGCTCATACGGAGCAGGCATCCTTTTTAAAGATTCACTTGATGAAATTAGAGTAGGCGGATATAAACTGGGATTCTGGTTTGCTCAGCAAGGATCGATGTACATCTTTTGCATCCTGATATTTGTGTACGTTTGGCTTATGAATAAGCTTGACAAAGAATATGATGTAGACGAAAAATAATTATAAAACAATTCACTAAACCATTAAAAATTTAAAATCATGGACGTTAAAATGTGGACCTACATCATCGTAGGCATAACTTTTGCACTATATATCGGTATTGCTATCTGGACAAGAGCTGGATCTACTAAGGAGTTTTATGTAGCAGGTGGCGGCGTATCTCCTCTCGCCAATGGTATGGCTACGGCAGCAGACTGGATGTCCGCAGCATCATTTATTTCTATGGCAGGTATTATATCCTTTGCAGGTTATGATGGTGCCGTATATCTTATGGGCTGGACGGGTGGCTATGTGCTTTTAGCATTACTGCTGGCACCTTATCTCCGTAAGTTTGGTAAGTTTACCGTACCTGACTTTATCGGTGATAGATATTATTCCAATACAGCTCGTACAGTTGCTGTCATTTGTGCCTTGATCGTTTCATTTACCTATGTGGCTGGCCAAATGCGGGGCGTAGGCGTAGTATTTTCAAGATTTCTCGAAGTAAGTATAGAAATGGGTGTAGTGATAGGTATGATCATCGTATTGTTTTATGCTGTATTGGGTGGTATGAAAGGGATCACTTATACACAGGTAGCACAATATTGTGTTTTGATATTTGCATACATGGTGCCTGCTATTTTTATCTCCTTAGCGTTAACTGGTAATGCTATCCCACAGCTAGGTTTTGGTGCAAAGCTCACAGATGGATCAGGAATGTATCTACTCGATAAGTTAGATGGGCTCAATCAGGAGCTAGGATTCGCAGCATATACTGACGGAACAAAAACTACTATGGATGTATTTGCTATCACTTTTGCATTGATGGTAGGAACTGCGGGACTTCCACACGTTATTGTAAGATTTTTTACGGTACCAAAAGTGAAGGATGCGCGCCAATCTGCAGGATATGCATTATTATTCATCGCAATATTATATACTACAGCACCTGCAGTAGCAGCCTTTGCCAGAACTAATATGATCAATACGGTAAGTAATAAAGAATACAGCAGCATGCCGGAATGGTTTAAAAAGTGGGAAACTACTAAATTGATCAAGTTTGAAGATAAAAATGGTGACGGCAAAATCCAGTATGTCAAAGATAAGGAAAAGAACGAGCTAACCGTAGATAACGATATCATGGTACTGGCCAATCCTGAGATAGCAGGCCTCCCTAACTGGGTGATCGCCCTTGTGGCAGCAGGTGGTTTGGCAGCGGCGCTATCTACTGCCGCTGGTTTACTTTTAGTAATTTCTACTTCTATTTCTCATGATTTATTGAAAAAACAATTGAACCCAAATATTTCTGAAAAAAATGAATTAATAGCAGCAAGATTATCAGCAGCAGCAGCAGTGATTGTAGCGGGCTATTTTGGTATCAATCCTCCAGGCTTCGTAGCAGCAGTAGTTGCATTAGCATTTGGACTAGCAGCCGCCTCCTTCTTCCCCGCCATCATCATGGGCATCTTTTATAAGCGGATGAACATGCAGGGGGCTGTGGCAGGTATGATAGTCGGTATCACTTTGATGATATTCTACATGTTGAAATTCAAATTTGGTATCTTCGATGGTGGCAAAGATGCTATCGATGGACTTAAGAGTGCGTGGTGGTTTGGCATTTCGCCTGAAGGGTTTGGAACGATAGCCATGTTGGCCAATTTTATAGTATCCATCATAGTAAGTTCTATGACTCCTCCTCCGCCAGCACATGTACAACAGATCGTAGAAGACATCAGAATCCCGAGAGGCGCCGGAGCAGCACATGCACATTAAGATTTGTTAATTTTCATATTCGACCGGGACCAATTTCCATTTATATTGTTTTGATTGTTTTCCCCCAGGATAGTTCCGGTCGCTTATTTACAGAACTCAAGAATAGTTGTCAGATCATTTTCTGGCGACTATTTTTTATTCATATAATTTTTTTATATTTTTGCATTCATAATCTCATTTAACCTATACATTTATTCCTTTAAATCTTATCATTATAATGAAGAATTCACGCTCACAATTCAACAGATTAATCAAATTCACAAATCAGCAATTTTAAAACATGAACCCAACGCTTTCAAATATTTTTATAGTCGCTTATGCCGCTTTGACCCTTATAGGTCGAATTATCTTGGAGCCACAATTGCAAGGACAATATCTCATCTCGATAGGAATGGGTGCTTTTGCTTTACTATTTTTATGGGCACTCATCCGAAGTGGATTCATCAGACCCACGCTCATGGGTTTGGATCGATATGGGCGGAAGGATACTAATTCTTAACACCAATCACCATGCTTCAAAAAAGAAGAGAATCCAGATGGGCCCTATTTATCATTGGGTTAGTATTGATCAACTTTCCCTTACTATCTGTCTTTAATAAAAATGAATTCATCTTTGGTGTACCCTTGACTTATTTTTATTTATTTTCACTTTGGATGAGTATGATTATTTTTACTTACATCATGACCTTAAAACAAAAATAATGGGTGCAGGATGGGTAATATTGGTTTCTTTGCTATATTTGGTACTATTGTTTTTGATAGCCCTTTTGGGGCATCGATTGGCCAAAGCAGGAAAAAGTATCGTAAACAATCCTTATGTTTATGCATTGTCTCTGACGGTTTATTGTACAGTTTGGACATTTTATGGAAGTGTAGGAAGGGCTACTCAGACGGGCTTGGGCTTTGCAGCTGTTTATTTGGGTCCAGCATTATTGGCCCCAGTGTGGTATATGGTGATGAGAAAAATTATCTTGATATCCAAACAACTCAGAATCACATCCATAGCAGATTTTATCTCCTCTCGATATGGCAAAAGTACATTCATAGGTATATTGACGACGGTGATATTGATCTTTGGCATCATTCCTTATATTAGTATCCAACTCAAAGCGATTGGTATCAGTTTTGATCTCATCACACCATCAGACATTACGGACTCATTTTGGGACTCCTCGGCATTTTACAGAGATAAAGTTAACTATTTCACCATTTTGTTAGCATTGTTTACTATACTTTTTGGCACCAGAAGCCTTGATCCTAACGAAAGGCATGAAGGACTTATAGCTGCCATAGCTTTTGAATCTATTATAAAATTAATTGCATTTCTATCAGCTGGTATTTTTGTAGTATATTTTGTATTTGATGGCATGACCGATGTTTTTACAAAAGCAACATCAACAGAAAAAACTTTCAAACTCCTGACATTAGATACATCAGAAACTGCTAAGACTAGTTGGTTTTGGGTATTGATATTGTCGGCTGTTTCAGTAATGTTTTTACCTAGGCAGTTTCACGTATCGGTTGTTGAAAATACTAATATTTCTTATGTAAGACAAGCTTCATGGCTTTTTCCTTTATACCTTTTCTTGATTTGTATTTTTGTTTTACCCATTGCTATTGGTGGTTTGTTGGTTTTGCCAGAGTCATCAGATCCAGACATGTTTGTACTTAGTTTACCTATGCATTTTGGTCAAGGTTGGTTAGCAGTTTTAGTTTATATCGGTGGATTCTCTGCTGCTACTAGTATGGTAGTTGTATCCGTGATCTCACTAAGTATCGTGGTATCCAATAATTTATTAATGCCGGTACTTCTCAAGACTAGGACTGCTTCTTTGAATGGCTACACATTCCTAGCACAGCGACTCTTGAGCATAAGAAGGGTTATCATAGTTGTGATTATGTTTTTGGCATTCGGATTTTGTAAATCAGTGAGTAGTAGTTTTCCTTTGGTGTCTATCGGATTGATTTCCTTTGCTGCTATACTTCAACTAGCTCCAGCTTTAATAGGAGGCTTATTTTGGTCAAGGGCAAATGAAAAAGGAGCTATTTCTGGTCTAATGGCTGGTTTTTTTATCTGGTTTATATGTCTACCAATTCCTACCCTAGCCGAAGCGGGTATAATAAACCAATCTTTAATAACTGAAGGATATTTTGGGATAAATGCATTCAAACCTTATGCACTATTTGGTCTAGAAAATGTAGATTCTATCTCCAACGCTTGTATATGGAGTATGATTTTTAATATTGGGTTATTTGTTATCGTTTCTTTAGTGACTACTCAGGAAGTAGACGAATTAGCACAGGCTGATATGTATGTCAATATCGAAAAATATTCAACTTTACCAGATATCGAAGTCCTTAAAAAAGAAGCGTCTGTTCAGAAACTAAAGCAGCTTTTGGTTAGGTATTTAGGGGCTAGTAAAGCAAGGAATCATTTACAGGATTTTCAAGGAAAACTATCTTCATCTCAAAATGATCAAGCCAGTCAGGAATTTATCCAGTATATTGAAAAAATTTTGACAGGAGCATTTGGAGCTGCTTCTGCAAAGCTATTGCTAAGTGCGGATATCCGTCAAGAAAATATCTCCTTAAAACAATTCAATGAAATCATCAACCAGACCAAAGAAATTCTTGAATATAGCCATGCATTGGAAGAAAAAACCGAAGAACTGACTCAAACTACCAATGAACTAGCGGCTTTAAATCATCGATTGAAGGAATTGGATGTTATGAAAGCAGAATTTATTTCTACCGTAACGCATGAATTAAGAACACCTATAACTACCATCAGGTCTTTTTCACAGATATTAAAGCATAAGGAAAATATAGACCCCAAACAAAAGTCTGAGTTTTTGTCCATTGTTCTTAAAGAATGTGACCGTATTGCTAGACTGATTAACCAAGTACTCGAAGTAGAAAAACTGGAATCAGTAACTCTATCCGATGAAGGCAATTCCAATTTTCATAATATCGCGACATTGGCATTAAAAAGGTTGCAGCCCATCGCTGATGAAAAAAATGCAGCATTGATTTATGAAAACAAAGATCAAGATATTAACATTCCTTTAAGTGAAGATAAGCTCTTGCAAGTATTGCTCAATCTACTTTCCAATGCTTTAAAATTTTGTAATCCAGAAAATGGAATCGTAAAATTATCAATTCAATATTTGGACAACATTAACCACCCCTTGATTTGCGTTTACAATAATGGACAGCATATACCGGATGAATTTAAAAACAGAATTTTTGAAAAATTCACCCAAGTAAAAGATGGGAATCTAGCAAAGCCTGATGGAAGTGGACTAGGATTGTACATCACCAAAAAAATTATAGAGCAAGGCGGAGGGAAGATAAATTTTTCATCAAATGCTACGCAAGGTACTATGTTTACGATCGAGTTTGGATAATATTTATGTTTAACCTTCAATGTTTCGAATAATTAAGTAATTTTATCCCTTCAATAAATCACGTCATAATCATGGCCAATAAAAAATTATTAATTGTAGATGATGAACCCAATATCGTATTGGCTCTAAGAATATTGCTTGAAGATGAAGGCTATGAAATAAGCTATTGTTATGATGGTGCCACAGCTATAGAAAACATAGATTCATTAAAACCAGATCTTGTGCTTCTAGATGTAATGATGCCTGGAGTTGATGGATTTACTGTAGCTAAATATATACGCAATAATGTAAAGTTTACCCATACCAATATTATATTCCTTACAGCAAAAGGTACCAAAGATGATAAGATGGAAGGTTATAATTCAGGCGCAGAATACTATATGGTTAAGCCTTTTGATAATGATGCTGTTTTGGATAAGGTGAAGGAGTTACTAGGTTGATTTGTTCTAGGTATTAATTGATGTTTTATAAAGCAAAAATATAAAAAACTGAGACTACAAAATTATATTTTACAATATTAAACTTTTCAGAATTATTAACTAACTAAAATGATTAATAATGATTTAAGTCATTTTTTTTAAGAATAATCAAATTTTATTATATCTATTAATCTATATATTTATATATTTGCACAATCGTTAAATTATTAAGCCATGACTTTACAAATAAAAACCTTAGAACAATACCATTCGGCATATCAAAAGAGCGTAGAAAATCCTGAAGAATTCTGGGCGGAACAAGCCGAAACATTTACTTGGTTCAAAAAGTGGGACAGCATCCTTCACCACGACTTTATTACGCCGGATATAAGATGGTTTGAAGGCGGCAAGCTCAACATAACTGTAAATTGTTTAGATAGGCACATAGAAACCAAAGGTGACCAAACAGCCATCATGTGGGAAGCCAATGAAGCTTATGAGCCATCCAAGAGATTTACCTACAAACAACTTTTGGCAGAAGTCAATAAATGTGCCAATACGCTAAAATCACAAGGGATCAAAAAGGGAGATAGAATATGTTTCTATATGCCGATGATACCCGAAGTGGCCATAGCGATGTTGGCATGTGCGCGTATCGGAGCTATTCACTCCGTAGTATTTGCTGGATTTTCTGCAAACGCACTCGCAGACAGAATCAAAGATGCCGAATGCAAAATGGTCATTTGCTCCGATTACAACAGACGAGGACCCAAAAATATCCCCGTCAAAGAAGTGGTGGATGAAGCGATTACTATGGGTTGTGATTCTGTCGAAAAAGTACTCGTTTATAAAACCACAGGTGGTAAAGTAGCCTGGAATGATAACTTGGATTTATGGTGGCACGACACCGTAGATCTCATGAGTGATCAATGCGAACCAGAAATAATGGATGCAGAAGATATGCTTTTCATCTTATATACATCAGGATCGACAGGGAAGCCCAAAGGAGTTGTCCACACATGTGGTGGCTATATGGTCTACACTTGTTACTCCTTCAAAAACGTATTTCAATATCAAGATGGTGACATATATTGGTGTACAGCTGATGTAGGTTGGATAACTGGCCATTCTTATATCTTATACGGTCCTTTGCTCGCTGGGGCGACTACGATGATGTTTGAAGGTGTTCCCGGTCACCCTGATGCAGGCCGATTCTGGCATGTGTGCGAGAAACATAGGGTCAATCAGTTTTACACTGCACCTACTGCGATTCGCGCATTGATGGCAGCAGGATGGCATGAACCCGAAAAGTATGACTTGAGCGCATTAAAAGTCATCGGCTCAGTAGGAGAACCCATCAATGAAGAAGCATGGCACTGGTATGATGAAAAAGTAGGGCGTGGTCATGCACCTATAGTAGATACCTGGTGGCAAACCGAAACGGGTGGTATCCTTATTACACCATTACCAGGAATTACGGACACCAAACCTTGTTTTGCATCCTACCCGCTTCCAGGAGTTCAGCCTGTACTATTGGATCCTAATGGTGTAGAACTAGTAGGCAACGATGTAGAAGGATTACTTTGTATCAAGTTTCCTTGGCCATCCATGCTCAGGACTACCTATGGTGATCATGAAAGATGTAGAACCAATTATTTTGCCGCTTTTAAAAATTACTACTTTACAGGCGACGGTGCCAAAAGAGATGAAGAAGGAAGATATAGAATCATAGGTAGAGTTGATGATGTGATCAATGTCTCAGGCCATAGAATAGGAACCGCAGAAGTAGAAGATGCTATCAATCAGCACTCCGGTGTCGTGGAGTCAGCAGTAGTGGGATATCCTCATGATATCAAAGGACAAGGTATCTATGCCTACGTAAAAGCACACCACGAGGTAGTAGACGCTGACCATATGCGCAAAGAAATACTCAGTGTAGTCACTAAACATATTGGACCCATCGCAAAGCCAGACATGATTCAATTCGTGTCACAACTTCCTAAAACCAGGTCAGGAAAAATCATGCGACGTATCCTCCGTAAAATAGCCGAAGGCCAAACAGATCAATTGGGCGATATATCTACTTTGTTAAATCCCGAATGTGTAGAAGAGCTAAAAGATGGAGCACTAGTGTAATCTTGTGATTTGGTGATTTGGTGATTTGGTGATCTTGTGATCCTGTGATCCTGTGATTTGGTGATCCTGTGATTTGGTGATCTTGTGATCCTGTGATCCTGTGATTTGGTGATCTTGTGATCCTGTGATCTTGTGATTTGGTGATCTTGTGATCCTGTGATCTTGTGATTTGGTGATTTGGTGATCCTGTGATCTTGTGATTTGGTGATTTGGTGATTTGGTGATCCTGTGATCTTGTGATCCTGTGATCCTGTGATCCTGTGATTTGGTGATTTGGTGATTTGGTGATTTGGTGATTTGGTAATCTTGTGATCCTGTGATCCTGTGATCTTGTGATCTTGTGATTTGGTGATTTGGTGATCTTGTGATTTGGTGATTTGGTGATCCTGTGATTTGGTGATTTGGTGATTTGGTGATAACTGGCTGGAATGTAGTGGAGGCAGTTGATCAAAAGGATGTGAATAAATAAATAAAAAAGAACCGATTTCTTTTTGGAAGTCGGTTCTTTTTTTATTTTATCCCGAATTATGCGTTAGAACTTTGTAATAGCCTGTCCCGCTTTAGAGGGAAGAAGCTAAAATGCAACCAGCCTGACCACTACATGGTAGGCGGGCAGGTAAATCAGCTATTTATATTCGAAAAGCGTAGCAGCGCTACGGTTAAAGAAGATAAATAGTCCGCCGCGGCGGATTCTGATTTGCAGACCTTGTCGAGCCAAAGGCACGAAGTTTAGCTTTGGAATACCTGCCTCGCCGTACCGTAGGGCAGGCAGGGATTTTCTAATGCATATTTCGGGTTTATGAAAATAACGATCATAGACACTTCCATTTAGTATAGGCCATTAGCAATATTGTCAAAATTATTAAACCTTTTTCATCTGAAATATTGCCTGCTATAAACTGCTTGGATTTTTGATCTTTTAAAACTATAGAAACAAATGCGAGCGAGCTTTAGTCATTTTGATTTAGGTGTCCTGAAATCGAATGCTGGCTTAATAAATTAATAGAAAACATTAGAATAAACGCTCCAATTAGGATTAAGTATTTGTTTTGTTTCATGACAAATAAATTAATAAATAAAAAAACCAGCTACACCTTAATGAACACTGATTTATTGTTGTTTTGTTTGTTAATCCACACAAAGGTAGTGAATTCCACTAGATCAAAAAATATAACTTTTGTTAGACAAAAGCTAAGTGGTTTATTCTCAAATAAAGGTATAAGGACATTATAACAATCTCAACTACCATATTTACCTTCACAATGCCGAGGTTGACAGGTTTGGAACTAGGGTAAACTAGGTCAGCATAAAGTTAGATTCTGCAGGTAAAGTACAATTTATTTATTCCCCGATAAAAATGCAAGCTCTTCAGCTGTGAAATTTTACCAACCTCAACATGTTTACACATATCTAAAATTGTTTTATGTAGGAAAAATAAAAATTTTGCTTTCAGCATTCATTAAAAAAGGCAAAGATTCGATGTTGAATCTTTGCCTTTCTTACCATATTAATTAGTGATCTTGGCGAACGATCTCACCCATTTTTTCTTACCATCAAAGAGATGTATCGTGTATCTACCTGTAATCATATTTTCGGTATCTAGAGTGATTGACTGCTGATCTATTACACCTTGGGATACTACTTTACCCATACTATTAACGATATAGTAGTCGGCACTTCGACTTCTTTCCGGCAATGATATGGTCAAGTGGAATATAGAAGGATTGGGATATAGCAGCACATCTTCTTGAACCGTTTTATGCTCAATTTTACTTGTTTGTACATAGCCAAAATCAAAACCATCTAGTACTTCACCGCCGTTTATTTGAATCAATCTTGAAGTTCCTACACCATACTGATGGGTTATTTCACTATTATTGGTATCGTTGTTCACATTATTGTACTTAATAAAATCTTTACCCGGGTATTGAGGCACCATACAATAATATTGTCCCGGCTCAAGATTTTTGAGAGTATATTGACCCAAGTCGTTGGTCTTTACAGACTTAATAAATATTCTATTTTTATTAAATAAGAATATCACAACGTTTGCTAAATATGAATCTGCCAAATCTCTAGTATTGTTATTATTATTATCTAACCAGACATGTCCTTTAAGACTGCCGGTAAGTTTATAATACATTCCAGCATCTACATATTTCATCAGATAAGAATCGGAAAACATGACAGCATTTGATGTACCATTTTCATCCACATCTGAATCCATTGTATTGTCTGTACCTGAGCTTTTTATAGTGTATACGTAGTTTTCAAGACCCTCTACTTGGATAAAGTGGTTTCCTGTCTTGCCTGATGCTACACAATACATACCTGCATGATTTGTCATAAATGTTTTCACTACAGATTGATTGACATCCTTAAGTTCTACAGTGACATTACTTAGCAAGGGCTCATTTAGGGTTCTGATACCGTCTTGGTTTTTATCATCCCAAACGCGTCCCATAAGCAACCTCAGGTTGGATGAAACTAAACCTGCATCTATCTCCAACAGGGTACTTCCATGTGCCAAAGAAATCAAAGGTGTGGTTCCTGTAGGGTCTACATCGCTGTCTTTAAATATATCATTTCCTGCATACTGATTTGAAAACTCAAAACCATCTGGCAATTCAAATTGGAGGTAATATAATCTTTGTCTTAATCCGGTAAATGTATAATTACCCTGAGCATTTGTGGTTGTACTAGCCAAAAGTGCACCGCTTTGGGCAAAGAGCTGTACCTTGACATTTTCCACACCAGGTTCTCCACTATCTTGAACACCGTTTCTATTGGTATCATGCCAAACAAAATCGCCAATAGTAGCTGGTAAATAAATACCTGCGTCGATATTACTTATATTTTGTCCGGGAGATAAAGCAATGTTATCAGTTGTACTGAGTCCATTGGTATTCGTAATATTATTATCTGTATCTTCAGAGCCTACCAAAGGTGGTGAAATAAGATAGTTTGCGGGAATATTAAACTTAACATAATAAGTTCCTGGTCTCACATTTTTAAAATTATAAAAACCAATACTTTGATTAGTAGGATGAATAGTGGTCAATGTTTCACCAACTTTCTGGTTTGTATTGGTAAAAAGTTCAACTTTAATACCATTGATGCCTGGTTCATTTGCCTGCCTAATTCCATTTCCATTAAGATCTATCCAAACTACATTTCCAATCACACCAGATCTTACTAAGCCAGCATCTATATTCGTAAACATACTAGCACCGTTGAAAGGTATGCTTACCGTTCTTCCAGTTTCAGGATTAGGTTTACTATTCAAGTTGGTATTTGAGTTGTTGATTTGAGAAAAAACAAAACCATCCAACTTCTGAAACTCAACAATATAGCTTCCTTCAGGTATGTCTTGAATTACATATTTCCCTTTGGCGTCCGTCATTATAGATGCTTCGGCACTACCCGCTTCATTGATCAATTTAATGATAACACCTTGAATACCAGGCTCGCCCAAATCCTGCAGACCATTATTATTATCATCCAACCAGACAAAATCACCAATACTTATTTTAGTTGCATATCCGACATCCACATTATCTAAAGTAGTGCCTGGGAACAGCGTAAGTGCTCTTGTGGTGCCTACTCCAAAATCATTAGAAATATCACTATCATTGGGTACTGATTGACCTTGATATTTTACAAATACTTTAGTAGAATCTTCTTCAGCGTTAATAAAATAGTCACCAAATGGAATATTACTAAACTCATATACGCCTGATGAATTGCTCAGTGTACTTGATATCAGATTTCCATCTAGACTAAAAAGAGACAAGCTGACTCCTGAAAGTAGAGGTTCATTGGATTCTTTAACTTTACTATTATTTTGATCTTGCCATACTAATCCCTTAATATTACCGGTAACTGGTGCGATCAAAATGTATCCGGCATCCATATCCGTTTTATTTTGATTGGGTATTAAATTGACCAAAGAAGTGACACCTGTATTTTCGTTGGCATCTGAATTCAAAAGGAGATCTGAAGTCAGGCTAGTTGAAAATTTAAAATTGTCTTTGGTTTCAAAGCGAAGTTTGTAACTCCCATAAGGCCAATTATCAAACGTGTAATAACCTCGGGTATTGGTAATGGTGTTAATGGCCGTCAACGTAGAATCCAATAAAACATCTGATGCGGACAATAAGTAGACTTTGATATTGTTTAGTCCCAATTCATTATTATCCTGAAGGCCGTTTTCATTGGCATCAAGCCAGGTAAAATCTCCTAATGAAGAAAATCCTACATATCCTGCATTAATATTCAATTGGTCTGCATTATTCAAAATGATATTTTCACTCAATCCTTGATTGCTTGAAACCACCGAGCTGTTGATCCCCGAATTGCTTCCCAGTCTGTAATAGGTAAATAAGCTATCACCGATCATTGGGAAGGCCACTAGATAAGTTCCAGAATTTAGGTCTGAAAAAGTATATCTACCGTCTATATTTGTAAGTGTAGACGTCAAAGTATCTCTGGTTTCTGATAACAAATAGACCTGTATTAAATTTCTAAGTTGTTCATCAATATCAATGATTCCATTTCCATTTACATCATTCCACACTACACCACCAATGGACGATGAAACTTGAACTGGCAGCAAACCAAGGTCAATGTTAGCTTGGTTTTCACCAGATGATAACGTAATAACTTCAGTGGCAACCGTACTATTTATGATGGTGAAATCAGAATTTAAATTTTCAGGTGATTCATTAAATAAGGTAATTTTGTAGTTTTCCGGCACTTCTGCGCTTAATGTATAAGTAGCAGGAAGTAATTGATCGAAAACATAAGATCCATCTAGACTTGTTTGTACCGTTTGGATCACTGTACCATTACTATTCAACAAGTATAAAAATATGCCTGCTAATCCCGATTCATCAGTATCTTGTAATCCATTGTTATTACCATCAACCCAAACAAAATCTCCTATGCTTCCATTTCGGTACAACCCAAAGTCTACATTGTTGATCGCTAATCCTGGAGTTAAAGAAATGGGATTTGTTTCGCCTGTGCTAGGGTTGGCATCGGAGTCGTCATCATCATTGGTTGCATCCTGAAG
>CAMBRK010000034.1 GCA_945870185.1 Aureispira sp. CCB-QB1
ATATTATAGGTGAAGAGACTATTGCCGACGCAGTTTTAGATCGCTTAGCCCACACATCATATAAAATCGAATTAAGAGGAGATAGTTTAAGAAAAAATCGGTAATTTTGTCACTCCTAAGCGGCATAAACCACCAAATCATCTGGGGGGTCAATATGTCCAGAATAGGGGGTCAGTTTAAACAGAATATCCATTAGTTCATCTTCTAAATGATTTTTAATAATTGTCTGATTTATATCCGTTTTTAAAATTTCCTTTTTTTCAAGAGATTTTCTGAAATAAATTGAGCACAGTTCTTGATTTAAATATGAATTAATTATTTCAAATAATTCAAAATTATCTTGTATTCTCTTAAATTCCAAGTTATAATATGAAAGCCAATCAAAAATTACATTAGTAGTTTGATCTTTGCTTTCAGAAATAATATAAATAATTTTACTCATTTCCAATACAGAATTGACACAAATAAATAATTAAAGCAAGTAGATTAACCTTACTTTAATTATTTATCTTGTATTTTGATTTAAAATATTTAAATAATTTTTAAGCAAATATCCTACAGTCGAACGTAGTTATTTATCATCACATTGATCTTCATAATAATTACCCCCTGTCCACCAACCCATAGAGTGAGTGGTGGTACCATCAGGCCACCTACAAATTGAATCATAATTGACTTTGTCCTTACCACCGATAATACCAGATAATCCAACATTTTCACTTTCCAGTAACTTGTAGGATTCAAAAGAATTCAATAATAAATCTTTCATTTGTTTACATTTTTTTATTTTTAAAAATCATTTAATTAATAATTAAATAATACCATTATTAAATTTAACATTATAAATTCTGAACAAGATTAATACATTTATTTATCATAACAAGAATCAGTATAATGAGTAAACTTATAAGAATCTCCCCATTCATGAAATACATGAGTGCGGCCATCAGGAAGATTTGTAATTGTAGTACAAGACCACTGCTTACCGCCAACTATTTTTTCGTTGTTGGGTAAAATAAATTTTTCAAAATCAGATAACAAAACATCTTTCATTTTATTAATTTTTAGTATTAACCTTTTCTTTTCAATCGCCTCCCCACACTACATGGTTCTGCCGGGTTCAGGTATCTCCCGTCTGCTTGTCACATCACCGCTGGCCGGCAGCTTTGTGTAAGGGTGCAGCATTCCCTTTTTTGTACCGTTTGATCATAAATACGATGCAAACATACGGGCAGTGAGCGCCAAATTTTGGCGTTGGACAAATTATTTTTTATTTTTTTTAAATTATTTTTTCTTACCTTTTCAGCAGCAAACCATGCTTATAAAATAATATTTTGTCCAGCTTTATTAATTCCTACCTCTATCTAATATTGTATGGTCGATGCATTGATGTGACGGTATAATGATTGGATTTTTGGGTGTTGTCGCCTTTGCGACATTTTTGGGATTTTTTTCTCTATGAGCTAAACTTTAAAAAAACTGTCCAATCTGTGTCGTCTGCGAGATATTTATCTTGCTCACAGAACTTGTGCTGCCACAGCAGTATATCACAGATTTCACAGATGGAATCGCCTTTACGACATTTTGGGATTTTTTTTCTCTCTATGATCTAAACTTTAAAAAATCTGCGCAATCTGTGTTGTCTGCGAGATATTTATTTTGCTCTCAGAACTTGTGCTGCCACAGCAGTATATCACGGATTTCACAGATGGTATCGCCTTTGCGATATTTTTAGGATTTTTTTTTCTCGATGATCTAAACTTTAAAAATCTGAGTAATCTGCGAGAAGATTGTTTCTCACGGATTTCTCGGATTTCGCAGATGGTGCTCACTAGACCTTATAGGTTTTCAAAACCTGTACAGTCTGTACTTGGCCTCCGACCACCTTTTATTTTCATTAAATCCTGACTACCAACTGTGACCCGAAATTCATAACTCACAGGCTCGGTTAGTATATAAGAATCACTACTCTTACAAAATTCTATTGGGTAGCCTTCATCCTTCAGCGCTTGTATCAGTCGCTGCACAGACCTTTTACTCATGTTTAGCTTAGCGGCAAATCGATTCGCATCACCTGTACTTTTTCTTTTCATCAGGCCAATCACCCTGGCCAAAAACGCTGCATCATCCATTAGATTCATATCACATGTTTTAAAAATTGTTATAAAAATACCAACACTTATGTCACAACATAAATGCAATAATCCTAAAATAAAACCAAATGTGATACAGAATGCCGGAAAACGGGGTAAGTCTTTTCTCATTAAACATTTGAAGTCACATTGTTACATAAATAAGACATTCATCATCAACTTCTCAATAATGAATAATAATCCAGATCGAAATGTATGACCAAATATCTATACCACTGCATTACTTGATTTATTAAGTGGCAGTGGTTTGACTTTCGGTCTTATTGGAAATTTTTGTTTGTCTTTACAATTTTAAAAAAGTCCAATTCAAATAAATAACAACGGGTATAATTTAATAACGTAAAAATATAAAAATTATGATTACAAAGTATGGGAAAGTGATATTTTTTTATAAATATCAATTGGACATATCGAAGATTACTTTGAAGTACTTATCATCAAAAAGACATTTCAAAGGTTTTGCGATGAAACAATCCAATAATTATTTGATATTGACCAAGCCAAAGACGTCTGCCAAAACACATTATGGGAGACCAATAATACTAAATGGGTTGTGGCGAAAGCTTGATGAAAGGTCCTAGTCACTTTATGGACCTTGGTGAAGGATAAACGACCTATACTTTACAGCTTGTGAATGTTCCTTAGCTGTAAGGGTGATGTCACGAAGTCTTATGGTCTAGTCACAAAGCATTAACGAATCTTCCTGAAGACTTTTGGTGAGGTCCATAAGAGTTTATGAACTGTCGCAAGTTATTTTTGCCTTATTCGATAAGCTTTAGGTCAGGTCGTAAAGTCTTAACCTTCATCCATATAAGCTTACCGAGCACGCCAATTTGGTTTTTGATAAGTCAAATACCTTATACGCAGGTACAAAAGAGTTATCGAATAGTCCTTTAAGCTTTTGGAGTACTATCAGTATCTTAATCGATATCGATTAAGAATTAATTTATGTCATGAGACACAGTAATGATGTTGATTAATTCTTTATCAATATGGAGATATACAAAAGCTATATTAAAACAATATCTATCGATATTGATACATTATTGAATAATATCGATTTACTATTAAAAAATATAAAATAGTATAAATATGTATGGATTTACACTCTATTCATATGGATACATGCTTATTCCATATGAATGGAGTATTAAACAATATGCCAGTCTAAAGTATGTATATAGATAAACACCAAACTACAAATTATAGCCCATGAAATGAGCATGATACAAAGTGTTTGGATTATACCGTAGTTTTAACCAATCGTCCGAATATAAAAAAGTACTTCGCCGAAAGCACCGACTTGGCAGGGACTTTCGAAGCCCTTCGAAATGATTTGAACCATAAATTTATGTGCCTGTTTATTCAATGGCTTTTTTATGGTACTTAATTAAGTTTTACAATTACCTTTGTAATCTTTTAAACTTTAATTTTCATGTCCTTCTCCAACCATCAAATCCAGAGTGCAAGCTTGCCAACCATCTCTGACATCACCTTTGAAAAATTAGATCCGTCTTATCGTAAAATAAGTGTGATTACATCATGTATCTTTTGTTTGGTGATACTGATAGTCTACTTGTTTGTTGGCTACTTTATAGATATTTTATATCATTGGCCATGGATATTGGTATTTGCATTAGGATGGTCAGTTTTGACCAGTTTGATTATTATTTTGGCAATCAAAGGGTATACCTATGAAGGCTTTGCCATTCGGGAGAAAGACATTTTGTACCAATCCGGTATTTTTTTCAAATCAGTGGTGATCATACCTTTTAATCGGGTGCAGCATTGTGAGATTGAGCAAGGACCTGTAGATAGGATGTTTGGGCTGTCATCTCTTTCTATTTTTACTGCAGGTGGCAGTTCCAGCGATCTCAATATACCTGGATTGGCACATGATAAAGCAAATCAGCTCAAACAGTTTATAACCAACCAAGTGGCTCGGGATGAGGAAGAGTGATTTTGATTTCACAGTGCCCAACAGGCAGTCTTATGTAGCTATATTGATGATTCTGTTCAAGACGATCAATATCGTTGTCAGGCAGTTGATACCTGTATTATTGGTTTTTTTGGTAGGTGGCGCCAAAGATAAAGGAAGTTACATTTTGATGGGTGTGATAGGTATAGCCTTACTTTCCATGATATATTCGATTATCAATTTTTTCAAAACTTACTTTTATATTGAAAATAACGAATTGGTTTTGCAATCAGGAGTGTTTCAGCGTAAAAAGACGTCGATTCCCTTTGAGCGGATTCAATCTATTAACTTTGAACAAAACATCATTCACCAGTTGTTTTCTGTTTTGAAAATAAAAATCGACACTGCGGGTTCCGAAAAAAGTGAGTTTGAATTTCATGCTATAGAAGAACAAAAAGCTCAAGAACTCAGAGATTTGATTTTGGCCCAAAAAAATCAAAATCATAGTTTTTCAACATCAGAAGATGAAGCCGCTGTAAATGAAGACGGCTCCATGGTTTTTAAGCCCATTATGACTTTGGGTATAGCCGATTTGTTTAAAGTAGGTTTTACTGAAAATCACATCAAGTCAGTAGGTCTGATCTTGGTTTTCTTTTTTTGGATCTATCAAAACCTGCAGGAAGTAGGCGTAGATGTAGACGAATACTCTGAAGATATACCTGAATGGGAATGGAACGGAACTATAATCATCACCTTGGTGGCCCTCATGATGTTCGTTTCTGTATTCATATCTTTAATCAGGACTGTTGTGACCCACTTTGATTTGCAATTTTTAAGATCGAGACATGGTTTTAAGGTAGTTTCAGGTCTATTTACCAAAAAAGAAACATCAGCTGCAGATCACAAAATTCAATATATTTCATGGTCTGACAATCTGCTCAAAAGATGGATTGGATTTAAAGACTTACGTCTAAATCAAGCGTCGGGCGCAGAAGCAAACCTGAAAACATCTATCAAAATCCCTGGATGTCAAGACCAACATTTAGAAAGTGTGATTCATTCGTTATTTGGTGACGCACAGCTAGAACACATGGAAGTACATAGGATTGATAAGCGATATTTTACCCGATATGTTTTTTTATTAAGTATTTTATACCTGATTTTTGCCGGAGTCATGATATGGTTTGAACTATGGAAACCGTTGATTGCAGGTACCATCTTTTATATTTATTTAGTGGGAAACAGGTACTTGTCATTAACCAAGAAGAAATATGGGTATCATGATGAGTTACTTTATGTCCAAGGAGGTATTTTTGGTGATAAGTCTGAACTTTTACCCATATTTAAAATTCAAGCGCTAGAAATTTATCAATCTCCTTATCAAAGTAAAAATGGTCTTTGTAATATTATTTTTTTCACCGCTTCAGGTAAGATTCAAATCCCATACATCAGTATCCATCTCGCAAATCAGATAAGCGACAATTTTATCTATAAGGTAGAGACTGATCATAGAAAATGGATGTGATTATTCAATTACGTGATTTTAATTACTTTTTTATATGATTATTATCAGCGTTATAATAGCTTAAATCCAATTTCTTTGTGGCAAAATTTATAAATATCATCAAATGAGAATTCCCATATCATATCAGACAACAGAAGAAGCACTCCAATTGATTAAAAGTGGAGATCGTGTTTTTGTTCATGGTAGCGCTCAAACACCTACCAATATGCTTAAAAATCTTGCAGAACAATCCCATAGACTCAAAGATGTCGAATTGGTTTTTATTTCGGTATTGGGAGAAATATTTGTAAATAAGCCCCAATACATAGATTCTTTTAATATCAATGCTTTGTTTGTATCAGAGCCCATCAGAAAGGATGTCAATGAAGGTAGAGCGGACTATGTACCGATATTTTTAAGTGAAATACCCGAATTGTTTAAAAGAAATGTGTTGCCTATTGATGTAGCTATCATTCAGGTTTCGCCACCTGACAAACATGGCTACTGTTCTATGGGTGTGTCCGTGGATGTAGCGAGGTCTGCAGTCAATACGGCAAAAAAAGTCATAGCTCAAGTAAATCCCAATGTGCCCAGAACTCATGGTGACGGTCTCATACATACTAAGCGTTTTGCATCTATAGTTTATTGTGAGGAACCACTACATGAGGCTTCTTATGGAGCTAGGGTAGGAGAGGACGAAATCAAAATCGGTGAACACGTTGCTAATTTGATAGAAGACAGATCTACGATTCAAATGGGAATTGGAGCTATTCCCGATGCTGTGCTACGCTGTTTGGGCAACCATAAAGATTTAGGGGTACATACTGAAATGCTCTCTGACGGTATCATTAGTTTGTTTGACAACGACATTGTGACCAATAAGTATAAAACTATACACCCCAATAAAATTGTGACAGGGTTTGCATTAGGTAGTAGAAAACTTTACGATTACATAGATGATAATCCTGCATTTTCGTTTTTAGATATAGATTATGTCAATGATCCTCACGTTATCAAGAGAAATCCCAAAGTTGTCGCAATTAATAGTGCTATTGAAGTGGATTTGACGGGACAGATATGCTCTGACTCAATCGGTACTTTTCAATTTAGCGGTGTAGGTGGACAGATGGATTTCTTAAGAGGGGCTGCTTTGAGTCCAGGTGGTAAACCCATCATAGCACTACCGTCTCGTACCAATAAGGGTGTGTCCAGGATTGTACCTTTTTTAAAGCCAGGAGCAGGAGTTGTTGCTACCAGAGCACATGCACATTATATAGTTACTGAGTTTGGAGTAGCTTACTTATATGGTAAAAACCTAAGACAAAGGGCAAAAGCACTCATTAACATTGCACACCCTGATGATCGTGAAGGACTTGAAAAAGCATGTTTCGAAAGGTTCATGGTTTTTTAGTTTAACGTGCTCCGACGGTACTTGTAAAAATGGCATTTTTGTTAAAGTTTTCGGCTTTTGTTAAGTCTATTTGGCCATTTATGTACATATATTCTTTAAAATTGCAATCAAAAAGATTGAAAGCCATATCACATATACAACAATCTAAAGCATAATATTCTAATCCGTCGAGTTTATATAAGGTCATCGTATGGCATGAAAATGATTTATCAATTTTAGGCTTCATATGATATTTGTCCATTACTTTCTGTACACAACTATTACTGATATCTTTATCATTTTAGCTAAAAAGTTATGCCGCTAAAAGTTTTTTGATGGACGATTTATTGATCTTGTCTTCTACAAATACGATATCAACTATAAACTCTTTTATATCCTTTTGAGAAGGAAGCTCAAACATTGCATCAGTTAATATCGCTTCACACAATGATCTAAGTCCTCTAGCACCAAGTTTGTATTCTAATGCTTTATCTGCTATAAATTCTATAGCTTCTTTTTCGAAATGAAGTCTGATACCTTCAAGTTCAAAAAGTTTGTGATATTGTTTTAGCAATGCATTCTTAGGTTCTGTAAGGATAGTAATCAATGTTTCTCTATCTAGTGGATCCAAGTAAGTCAATACAGGTAATCGTCCAATTAATTCAGGGATCAAACCATAATTTTTTAAATCCTGATGAGAAATATATTGAAGTAAATTTTCCCTGTCTACTTTTTCTTTGACATCTCCGTTAAAACCAATGATTTGAGTGTTGAGTCTTCGGGAAATGACTTTTTCGATTCCCGCAAAAGCGCCGCCACATATAAATAGTATATTGGATGTGTCTACTTTAATCATTTTTTGCTCAGGATGCTTACGTCCACCATATGGAGGAACGTTGACTTCAGTTCCTTCTAAAAGTTTTAGCAAAGCTTGTTGCACACCTTCGCCAGAGACGTCTCTAGTAATGGAAGGATTATCGCTTTTTCTGGCTATTTTATCTATTTCGTCTATGTAAACAATCCCTCGCTGTGCAGCTTCTACATCAAAATCACAAGCTTGGAGTAATCTACTCAACATACTTTCCACATCTTCACCCACATATCCAGCTTCAGTAAATACAGTAGCGTCTACAATGGCAAAGGGTACTTCCAAAAACTTTGCAATGGTTTTGGCTAAAAGGGTTTTTCCAGTTCCAGTTTCACCTATGAGAATGATATTAGACTTTTCTATCTCCACCTCTCCTGGTGCGTTGTGATTCAATCTTTTGTAGTGATTGTATACAGCAACGGAGAGATATTTTTTGGCATCTGTTTGACCAATCACATATTGATCTAAGAAGGTTTTTATCTGAGCGGGTGTAATATTGCTGGGAAGACTTTTATTTGAAGACTTTGGGGTGTTCTTTTTGGTACCTTTAATTTCATCTGCAATGATGTCATAAGCCTGCTCAACACATGTTTCACAAATATGGCCGTCTATACCGGCAATCAGCATGAGTGCGTCCCTCTTATCCTTTCCACAAAAAGAGCACTTAATATTTTCTTTATACTTAGACATTTGCCAGACTTTTAGGGTTAAGGTTTCTTGTTTGGGTTTTTTCTGTCTAGAACTTCATCCACTAAACCATACTCTTTAGCTTCTGTTGCTGTCATCCAGTTGTCTCTATCAGAATCTTTTTCTATATCTTCAAAAGTTTTACCAGTATGGAAAGCCATGATATCATACAACTCATTTCTCAATTGTTTGATCAGTTTATAAGATATTTCCATATCGGTAAATTGGCCTTGCATGCCCCCTGAAGGCTGGTGTATCATGACTCTAGAATGTGGTAGACAAGTCCTTTTACCTGTTTTACCTGCGCAAAGCAAAACAGCACCCATAGAAGCTGCTAATCCAGTACAAATAGTCGCAACATCAGGTGATACATATTGCATCGTATCATAAATACCC
The DNA here is from genome assembly GCA_945870185.1 of Aureispira sp. CCB-QB1. Lineage (GTDB taxonomy): Bacteria > Bacteroidota > Bacteroidia > Chitinophagales > Saprospiraceae > OLB9. Next base: position 8,917 of record CAMBRK010000034.1, read on the forward strand.
ATTCCAGCTATCACCGAGCCCCCAGGACTGTTGATAAACATCTGGATGTCTCTTTTAGGATCTGTAGATTCTAAAAACAATAATTGAGCTTGGATGACATTGGCTACATAATCATTTACAGGTACTCCCATAAAAATAATCCTATCCATCATCAATCTGGAAAAGACATCCATTCCGACAATATTCATTTGCCTTTCTTCAATAACCTGAGGTGTAAAACCATGAATATCAGGTACTGAAGTATTCATATATTTTTCCAAATGCATGCTGTTCATACCCATATGACCAACAGCAAACTTCTTAAATTCATCTTGTGGATACATGTAAAAATCTTTTGTTTAAGGTTAATTTAAAGTCTTTAAAAACTGAATGCGAAAAATTAAAAAAATCTTTCGCATTCAATTTCTGAATATAAATGTCTCCAATATACGAAACACTCAATATTTATAACAAAGAAAATTACAAATTGTTAACTCGTTCGTTGAGTTGCTTTACTTTTTGTACGAAATCTTCTTGTGAAATCTCAATAATATCTCTATTCACTATTTCGCCGATTTTGACAAAAATTCTGTCCGCAAGTATTTCTTCATAAGCTTTGTTCACCTGTTCTTTATCTTTCATGAGTCTTTCTACTGTCTGAGAGATAAAGGAGTAATCCATATTACCATAGTTTCTCATATAAGAAAATACGGAATTGGTAAAGTGTCTTTTTAGATCTTCTTCTTGTACTTCGATGCCATATTCAGTGGCAAGTTTGGATTTTTGAAGAGACCACTTCATATTTTTTGCAAAAGCATCAAATTCTTTTTCCAATACTTCGTCAGATATATTTTCATTCGTTTCCTTAAGATATTTTTTCAAAAATGTCATCGGAAGGTCGATGTTGTTATTATCCATCAAAGCGTCCATTATCTCACGATACATAAACTGCATGGCTTGATTATCATAGTATGATTTAATATCCTTACCTAAATAAGCTCTTACGCTTTCTTCATCCGTTACGCTTTCATCCCCAAAAATCTGAAAAAACTCTTCATTGAGCTCCGCAGGCTCTACTCTAGAAACTTCTGTGATAGTTCCTTTAAACATCGATCCATTCTCTTGATCTTCATCTGTTTTTTTCAGAATATATTTATCTACATGAGCCTTGTCTTTATCTTCTAATTTATAAACATCAAAGATGATGGTATCTCCTAGCTTTTTAGTTTGGATTTCATTTTTTACAGCCTCATCATGGATAATATCTACTAGAACGGAAATCTCAGTTTTCCAGCCGTTTTCTTTTTCTTCATCACCTTCAAGTTCTACAGATTCCATCTTGACCATATCCATTTTTTGGATGACTTCAGATGTCTCCACTCTTTTGCCATATCTGCGTCTCATAGCATCTAGCTCATCTTCTATCAGTTTGTCACCGATGTTAACATCATAATATGTATACTTATCAGCGCTGCTTACACCTTTGACTTCAAATTCTGGGGCCAAACCTAAATCAAAGCTAAATTTGTATTCTTGTAGATTATTGACATCTAGATTAAATACAAAATTTTCATCTCTATTTGGAAGTGGTTGACCTAGATAATTAAGTTTTTGTTCATCTATATAACCAAACAACTTATTTTGAAGCGTTTCATTGACTACATCAGACAAAATAGACTTACCATACATTTTTTTAATAACTGACATTGGAGTCATTCCTTTACGGAAGCCTTTCATTTGTGCGGTATTCTTATATTTTTTCAATTCACTCTCAAATTTTTGAGAATAATCTGATGGCTCTAAAGTCAATTCTAAAGTAATGTTTAATGCATCAGCATCCTTTCTAACGATTTGCATAGAAAATATTATAAAGATTAAAGTAAATATATAAATAAATTGAATAGTATGTTTTTAACAATAACATTATATATGAACAATTCAATTTTAAAAAACTCAAAAATATTGGAAATGAGAAAATTAAAAAAATGTTCAAAACACACTGCTTTACAAAATGTAAACTAAAGAAGAGTAGTTAGTTTTACGCACAAGAAAGTGCGGGTGGAGGGACTCGAACCCCCAAGCCTCGCGGCACCAGATCCTAAGTCTGGCGTGTCTACCAATTTCACCACACCCGCAATTCAAAAGTACTTTAAATTAAAGTTGCGCAAAGGTATAACTTTACAATAAATAAAGAAGCTTTTTTAGATTTTTTTCATCATAATTATTAATTTTTATTAAAAAAAAAGAGCTAGACATCAGTCCAGCTCTTCTTTTAGATATTAACAGGAAAAAATTTAGAATCCTGAATTTTTATTACCTATGAATTTTGTACCTCTTGAGTTCCCTTCAGTTTTTGAAAAAGATTTTATAGCTGGACCTTCAGGTTTAGCCATTTCAGAGTCGGTAGGAGCACAAACCCTTACTTCAACTCTTCTATTCATATAACTCTCTTTTTTAGAGTTGCTGAATACGGGGCTTGATTCAGTACCATACATTATTTTGATTCTACCTCTATCTACACCATATTGAGAAACTAAGTAATTGGCTACGGTTTCTGCTCTACTGTATGCAAGTCCTTCAGCATATTTGTTTTTACTACTTACATCTGTATTACCCTGTACAGTGATACATAAACCAGGACACATTTTCATAACATGAGCTATGTGGTGAATATGACCGTAATATTCAGGTTTTACTGTTGCTTTATCAGCATCAAAATGGATCATTGGTAAAAACCATTTTCCGCAATCACTATTTACAAACTTACCAGCTTTCATATCGATAGCCTTATTCACATCATCCATGTTGATACAACATTTTACATCTGCTACACCATCTTGGTTTACTACGACTCCAGGAGGTGAGTATGGTTCTTTATCTTTATAGTCAGGTATATTGTCACCATCACTATCCAAAGCAATGCCTCTTGTATCTACGGGTGCTCCTGCTGGAGTATCCATCTCTTTATCCAACATATCAATAACACCATCGCCGTCAGAATCTGTAAGATCAAAAACAGGTCTTTGTTTCAAAGCAGCAATATCATTCATCTGGGCATTTAGTGGATTTAACCAATATAATGGCTCAGTAATTTTATCAAAGTTGCCGAGATTGATACCTAATCTAAGATTAGTGTAATGAGTAATATCATTATTATTGGTTTGATCGAGTGCTGACCGGAATTTGATACCATCCAGGTAATCATTATCGGATAAAATCACTTGATGCTCTAAACCTAAATTGATTCTTTTACTCAATTTTCTGCTGATACCCATAGATGCTGTAAATACAAAGCGGATATTGGTTTCATCGCCTAATCTGAAAATACCGGCTTTTTTAAATCCTGCTGTTTCGTATTTACCATCATATTTTGCATCAAGATCTTCAATAATCTCTTTTCTACCTGCTTTGGTATTAAATTTATCTCCTGTACCTCTTATAGCCGCTAGACCAGTGTAAGGTCTGCCTGAAGCATCTAGTAAGTCCAACTCAGCTTTGTGTGAAGATAAACCAACACCAATTGTTGTATACCAATTCCATTTGTTACTATCTTTATGGAATAAAAGGTTCCCGATATTTAGAACTCCCTGCATAGCTAAGTACCCTTGAGTTGTTTTGTAGCTGGGATTCCATCCTTCACCTAGAGTTGTATAAGGTGTGTATCCTTGAAAATTGCCTGTACTGCCAGCTTCTACAAGTCCACCACCAAAATTACCCGTGGTCCAGCCTTGTGGATCAATACCTCTAGACTGGCCATACATGAAATCTGCTCTTACAGAAAATACATAATGTATTGCTTTCCTTAAGTGTAAGCCGAAACCATATCCGCCCGGTTTTCTATTATCTACGTCTCCATAAATGACTAAATGCCCTAAGTGAACTCCAAGCTCCCAAGCATTTTTAGGTTTAGCTGAGTAAGCTAATTGACCCATACGCCAACTTTTATTTTGATCAGCATCAAAAGTCTTATCATCAGTTACCCCTGTAATGGGTGCTTTAACTTCTTGTGCAACAATACTATTGCTCAAGAAAATTAAAATTAAATACAAATAATTTAATCTCAATGCCATAAGATAAATTTTATTAATTTAATATATTTAAAACAAAGATAGTTCATAATAAGCTATAAATTAACTTTTTGATGGAAAATATTATAATAACTCACCATAAATAATACATTATGTATATGACTAATATATTGTAATGTGACAAACCAAACACGTATAAATTTAAAAATTTTGTAGGAATATTATTTTAATGTGATGGTTTTGTATGTTGAAAAACAAAATGGAACAGATTCATATTGCTCACAAAGATGTTATGTTGCTTCAAAATAGAGACGGCTACACTTTTGTAATGTCACATTTTTTTATAAGTACTTTTTTAATTAAATAATACAATAGTTATTATTGATCAAAAACTGAGCCATGGTATTGAAAAAATATTACTTAAAATTAAATTACAAAAGACTATTATAGTATTATTTATATCTTTGCAAAAAATATAATATAAATGTATAACGATTTTCTTCCCAGTAGATCAAGAGAGAATAATATTTTTTTTAATTTTCAAAATACTCAAGGATTAGATGTATTTAGTTTTGATAGGCCTGGTCTTGTTTTAATAATTTTTGAAAAGAGTAAACTTGATAGCTTACCTGATACTTTTTTGAAATATAAAAATCATTTTAAAAATATTAGCATTTACGATTGCGGTAGACTGTGTTCTTTTGAAGAATTGAATACTATATTAGAGTTTTTTAAATCCAAGGGAATTTTACCCTTTATAGTTGGGAGCGAATGCGAACCCATAAGTAAATATGCTTCTTTACACCAAAAGAATATTTATCATTTTTCGAATCAAATATTTTATACCAATACTGATAGTGCACCCGTAGAACAAAAATATTTGGGATACCAAAGACACTTATGTGATTACGATGATATCATGGAAATTGAGTCTTATCACCAAAATTCTATGAGTTTGGGCAAATTAAGAACTTACGGATATATGACGGAGCCAGTTTTAAGGGACTGTAATCTTGTAATTTTTAATTCCAATGTTATACGAGCCTCTGACTGTAGTGAAAACTTAGAATGTCTTCCGACTGGATTGAATGCGGAAGAAATATGTCAAATCTTTAGGTATTTGGGCACTGGTACAGATTTGGATGCTATTTTTATTGATGATACTAATCTTTCCTTCAAAAGTGGTCATTTAATTGCAGAAGCATTTTGGTATTTTGCAGAAGGATTTAATATAAGAATGAATGACCACCCATCAAAGAATAGCGATTTTTCAGAGTTTGTAGTAGACTCAACAGAGCACGGTGAGTTCAGTTTTGTCAAGAATAATCAATCCCAAAGATGGTGGCTTAAAAAGCAAGGGGTTTATAATATCCATTATTTGGCTTGTGCCTTTGAAGAATATCAATTAAGTATTCAAAATGAAATACCAGAGAGACTTCAAAAATTTCTGATGTAGTTAAGAGTTTATTCCTCTAATATTTTTTCCACAGCAATACCTCTCGAGCCTTTGAGTAAAATATTTGTGTTGTCATATTTTTGAATACTAAAATATTTTTTCGCTTCCATAATATTTTCAAAGTAATTTCCTAAACGGTTATGGCCAGCTTGAAAAAACTGTTTACCTACGAAAATAGCATCATAAGGATTTATTTTTTCAACCAAGTCTATGATTTTTTGATGTTCTGACTTACTATATTCACCCAGTTCAAGCATATCGCCAAGCACTAATACTTTTTTACCATTCATTTTACTGAAACTTTGAAGACTTTCTAGCATGGAAGATGGATTGGCATTGTATGCATCTAAAATGATAGTATTACTTCCATTTTGTATTACTTGTGATCGGTTATTATCCGGTTTATAGGAAGAAATTGCATCTATAATATCTTCATTCGGCACTCCAAAATAAGCTCCCAAAGCGATTGCAAATGCAATATTATGAACATTATACTTACCGTAAAGATGGGTGGATAATTCTTGTCCATTGTATTTCAAAGTTAAAAAATGTTCATCATTCAGAATTTCCACTAATTTTGATGAAGAATATATAATGGTACTGCTTCCTACAGGAATAAGGGATTTTAAAACACCATCATCTTCATTTAGAAATAATTGACCTCCATTGATATTTAAATGCTTGTATAATTCAGATTTTCCTAGTTTGATCCCTTCCACGCCACCGAAACCTTCCAAATGTGCCTTGCCAATATTTGTAATCATTCCAAAGTTAGGATTTGCTATGTTGGAAAGTAGATTAATTTCCCCTTGATGATTGGCCCCCATTTCCACTATTAAAAATTCAATATCTTCTTTTACTGATAATAATGTTAATGGAACACCAATGTGATTGTTGAGATTGCCTTGAGTAGCATATACTTTATATTTTTTAGCTATTACATCCCTTGCAAGTTCTTTGGTGGTAGTTTTTCCATTCGAGCCAGTAATCCCTAAAACAGGAATTTGGAGCAGAGACCTATGAAATCTAGCTAAGTTTTGCAGATGTTTCAAAACATCATCTACCAAAATTATTTTCGATGTTACGTTACCGTTAAATTTATCTTTGTCAACTATTGCGTAAGAAGCACCAGATTCTAAGGCTTTTTCTGCAAAAATATTTCCGTCGAAATTTTCACCACTAAGCGCAAAAAATAAACAGCCATCGTGAATTTTACGGCTATCAATACATACTCCAGTGGAGTTTTTCCAGATTTGATAAAACTTTGATATTTCCATAAATAAAAAACCCCTGCAATGGTGCAAGGGTTCAAATTATAACTTATAAAATTAAAATTTATTTGTATCTTCTTTTGATCGTTTTACCTTTTTCTTTAAAGGTATTTCCTCCCATGTCTTCATTTCCTGCTTGTCCACCTAATCTGATCATGGCACATCTGAATCCTATGGATCTATCTGCCTTATCTTCATCTTTGTATCTTCTAGTACCAGGCTGTAACCAATATAATCTATCAGCCCATGAACCTCCTTTATATACCTTAGATTTATCACTTACTAAAGTAGATTCACCATAAAGATATTTGATATTTTCTGTATCACCGTCTTCGTGGCCTCTTACATCACCTTTTTTATAGTTTTCTCTATCTTTTGCTTCATCATCTTCTACATTTCTGTATTTCAATCTACCCAAAGAATCTTTTTCTACAGGCTTACCTTCTTCATCTATTATTAAAGTTTGGAATTGATTACCTCTGTATGGATTCAATTCGTGGTTTTCAGCATCATTTAATGTAAGCGAAGTCATAGGTCTATAAGTATCTGCTGTCCATTCATTTACATTACCCGCCATGTTGTACAATCCAAAGTCATTTGGTAGATATTGTCTTACTGGCCCGCAGAATGAAGCATTATCGTTAAGGTTTCCTGCAAGACCCATGTAGTCTCCACGACCTCTCTTAAAGTTTGCTAAGATTCTACCTTGTGATGCTGTTCTCTTTTTGTATCTAACAGTATTTCCATTCCAAGGGAAAAATCTTCTTTCAGTATATACTTCATCTTCAGAAGTAGGCTGATTTCCTTGAAGTGCCAGTGCTGCATATTCCCACTCAGCTTCTGTAGGTAATCTGTAATCAGGTAAAAGAATACCGTCATCAAACATTACAGGCCTTTCACCACCAGTAACCAAATTTGGAAGATTTTTCTTTACATTACCTTGATATTGACCTGTAAGATACGCTTTGGTATCAAAGTTGTCGCTATCTTTTGAATCAGGAGTTGTATTTAGTATTCCTTTCTCTACAAGAATCATTTCATTAACTCTAGAAGACCTCCATTTACAATAATCATTAGCTTGTAACCATGTTATACCCACTACCGGATAGTCATCATATGAAGGGTGTCTGAAATAAGTCTCTACTAAAGGTTCGTTAAACGCCAACTCTTCTCTCCAAACCAAAGTATCTGGTAAGGCCTTTCTATAAACTTCAGGGTAACTTACATATCTGTTTTTGATGTAGTGTAAGTAACCTCTATAATTTATGTTGGAAACCTCAGTTTCGTCCATATAAAAAGAAGAGACTGTAACTCTTCTAGGTACATTATTGAATTCATAGGTAATATCTTGTTGAGCATTCCCCATTGAATAAGTACCTCCTTCTATAAGGACTAAGTTTGGACCATCTATTTGGCCTTCATATTCCTTTTTTTCAAAACCGCCCCAAGCCGGATCGTTGTATTTCCAGCCCGTATCTGACGCGGTTTCTCCACTTCCTCTTTTACTACAAGAAGACAATAATATGGCAAACACTGCCACCACTCCTATTGAATTAATTACATTCATCATTGATTGATATTCGATTTTCTAATTTAGCGCCCCAAATATAAGGGTATTTTAAAAAACGCCAATTAATTTAACAAAAAAATGAACCTTTAGCGAAACTTTTTTTTATTTTTTACCTAAAAATGGCAAAACAGTCGTTGTAATCTTGCTTTTTAGGATATAAATAATCAAAATTTAATACTATACCAACTTCGTGGCTACCACCTTGCTCTAACCCTAAACTGGACATGGTCAAGTCAAAACTATATGTTATTTTAAAAAAATCCTTTTTGACACCAAATGATGTGATTAAAGCATCACCATTTTGTGAAGTTTGTCGATACCAAACTCCACCATGGATTTTATTAACTGACAAGTATGCTCCTAAATTTATTTGATTAAAGTCACGTTGCCTTTGAAACATGATATTTGGAGATATAAACGTAGCATCTTTATTTTTATTGCCTGGTCGAAGTAAAATTTGACTGCCAGCATGTAAGGAAATACGCGTTGGGACAGATGTTAACGATGCATCTCCTGTGTTTTCGCTACCTATAAATTGTAAAGATGGGGTATTTAGATTTTTTAAACTGATACCTACATAATATTGTGGATTGTAAAGTAAGATACCTGCACCTATTCTTAAATTATTTACAGATAAATCTTCCGGAACTGCTTCTCTACTGGGAAATGGGGTGCCACCTGGCGATACAGGACCTGAAATAGGATCCAAGGCGTCACCAAATTGCAGTTTTGTCCAGTCCAAAGATGTATTGGTTATACCAGCTTCTATTCCACTTTTAATAAATAGATCTCCTTTAATTTTTATCCTATAACTATAGTAACCTGTAAAGTTTGTAGTTTTGAGAGTACCGTCTCCAGCATTGTCAGTCAAGATACTAGCTCCGAACCCACTTTTTAGTCTGTTGGAATATTGATCATATGCTACCGCATAGCTTGTATATATATTTCCTAAAGCGGGCCATTGGTTTCTGTAGCTTAACTGTATAAGAGGCCCGCGACTGGTACCTGCCAATGCTGCATTTAACTGGAGATTTGCATGATAAAACTGACTAAAAACAGGATCTTGAGCACTGATGGGTAAATAGCTTATAAATACCCATATTGCGGTAATAACTAATGTCCTATTTATCAAATGTTCCATCCGTTTAAAAGTTAAAATTATCAAATCACCTGTTATTTATCATTTGTAAAACAATACAACAGCAAAGATGGGCGTTTTATGTCAAATTTAAGTTCATTTTAACATTTTTTTGATTAAATGGTTATCTAGATTGCCAACTCATTTAAAATGCTAATCTTTTTTGGAAGAACCTTGTTTCAATTTTCAAACACCTTAGAACCCATATGTATACAAAAATGTTATTTTTATTGATTTTTTCTATATTAAGTTTTAATCTGAAAGGCCAAGCGACTCAAGAGTTCAAATTCGAAATAGGTTGGAAGGATTTAAGTGGAGAATCTCCAACTTTAAAGTTTGTTGAGAATGCAATTAGCTTGGATGCAACTCCAGATTTCTGTGGATTCTTTTATTCGATACCTTTCGAGAATGTTGAAATACTGTCTGCTACCATTATTGAAGAGGAAGTAGCAGCGGTCAATGTAAAAGAAGGGATTACCAAAGGGTTGGGTTCTACTTATCTGATGAATGCGAATGTAAATGAAATTAGGCGTAAATACAATCTGAGCATAACCGTTATTCCTGCAAAAAAGATTTCAGGAACGCAAGTGGAAATACTCAAAAAATTTAGAGTAAAAATTGAATATGTTCAAAATCCTAGTGTGGGAAATAGAAATCCTGACGCCACTTATACTTCTGTACTTTCCGTAGGTGATATTTACAAAATAAGCGTTAATCAAACAGGTTTGTATAAAATTGACAAAGCTTTTTTAGAAAACAAATTAGGTATCAATTTAACTAATCTTAATCCTAAGAAAATCAAATTATATGGAAATAAAGGTGGTAGAGTTCCGGAAGCCAATAATGCGAAAAGGATAGATGACTTAGAGCAACTTCATATTTTTGTATCGGGGGAAGCGGATGGAAAGTTTGACAATAATGATTATGTATTATTTTATGCTGAAGGTCCGGATTTGTGGAGTTATGATCAGGCAACCGATAAATATAGTTTTGACAAAAATATTTATGACGACTTTAATTACTTTTTTATCAAAATTGATAATGAAGACGGACTGCGAATTTCAAAATCTCCCATTGTAAATAGTACACCTCAAAATACATATGAAGCATATGATTTCTTACAGCGGCTTGAAGAAGACAAAACCAATCTGTTGGGTAGTTATACAGCTGCAGAAGGTACTGGTAAACAATGGTATGGAGATGTGTTTAATAGTAGTTTGAGAGAACGTAATTACACTAGCAGATTTGATTTTAGTGGATTTGTTAATACGAAGCCACTGGAATTAGAAATGGTTTTCGCAGGACGAAGTCGGGTCACTAATTCTGTGAATGTGAAAATTGGAAGTAAATCCATTAATAGAAGTATGTCTGCAGTCAGTGATTTGAATCAAGAATCGCTTTACGCCAGAAGAGTAACGATTACAGATAATTTTATCATACCTGAAAGTAATCCAGAAGTAAGAGTTAATTACCCTAACGTATCGGCAGAATCACAAGGATGGTTAGATTATATTCAGATTATTAATCAAAGAAAAATCAATTTACCCACTAGTGGACAGTTGTCTTTTAGAAATAGAGAAAGCAAAACTACAACAATTTCTGCTTACGGATTATCAGGTTATACCAATCAAGTGGTTTGGGATATCAGTAATCCGTTTATACCTCAGGAGATGACCGTTAATAACTCAAGTATTGTCTTCAATACTCAGGGTAACAATAGAGAGTTTTTAGCTCACAACCAATTAAATGGCGCTTATGAGCCTGTTGGCCTTGGAAAAGTGAAAAATCAAAATATTCATGCTATGAAAGATGAAGACATGATCATTGTTTGCTTCCCGGAATTTAAGGCACAAGCCCAGATTTTGGCAAACCACCGCCAGAAGAAATCAAATATTAAAGTACTCGTGGTAGAAACCACAGAAGTTTTTAATGAGTTTGGAGGTGGAAAAGCGGATCCGGCAGCTATCAGAGATATGGCAAGATTATTACTCTTTAGGAATCCAAAATTTAAATATTTGCTTTTATTTGGGGATGGTTCTTTTGACTACAAAGGAATTGTAAAAGATATGCCCTATGAAAATTTTGTACCTGTGTATGAAACCGACGAATCACTAGATCCTATAGATGGTTTCCCTTCGGATGATTTTTATGGCTTGCTTGGTGACACTGAAGGCGTAAATTTGGTAGGTGGTCTTGATATCTATGTAGGTAGACTTCCTGCTCGAAACAAAGAACAAGCCAAGATACTGACGGATAAAATCATACATTATGAGACAAATCCCGCTACATTAGGTGACTGGAGAACTAGGACTTCATATGTTGCTGATGATGAAGACAGGAATACCCATCTTTCAGATATTGATGATATAGCCAGATTGGACGAAGAAAGACACCCGATCTACAATCAACAAAAAGTTTATTCAGATGCATTTAGGCAAGTATCTACGTCAGGTGAAAAAAGATATCCTGACGCCACTAGAGCGATCAATGATAATATGTTTAAAGGTCAAATTTCAATGACGTACCTTGGACATGGAGGTCCACTTGGATGGGCGCAAGAAAGAATTTTGACAGTGCCTGATATTCAAAATTGGACCAATTACAACAGTATGACATTATTGGTCACAGCCACATGCTCATTTGGGGCATATGATGATCCATCAATTGTCAGTCCTGCCGAACACGCTATTTTAAACCCAAATGGTGGAGCCATTGCATTAATGACCACAACTAGAGCGGTATACACTAATTCTAATAAGCAACTGACTGACGCGGCCCACGAACTAATGTTTAAAAAAGTAAATGGCAATGCGCCAACACTTGGGTTGATACTTACCGAAGGTAAAAACAAATATGCTAATGAATTTTTTAGAATAAACTCGAGAAAGTTTGCTCTATTAGGTGATCCTTCGATGCAGATTGCCATGCCCAAACTTGACGTAATCGTAGAGAAAATAAATAATAAAGAAGCAGCAACATTTGGTGATACGATTACAGCATTAAAAAAAGTTACTATGGATGGATTTATCTCCAACCAGTCTGGAAATATTGCTTCTGACTTCAATGGTACAGTTTTTCTGACTGTTTTTGACAAAAAATCAAATCTGCAGACACTTTCCAATGATGGAGATGCATCACCTAGATTTAGTTACACCATGTATAAGAACATATTATTTAAAGGAGCGGCAACAGTATCAGGTGGCAAATGGACTATTAGTTTTTGGATTCCTAAGAACATAAACTACAGTCTCGGTTATGGAAGATTGTCTTTTTATGCGACTGATGGAAAAGAAAAGGACGCGGCGGGATTATATAATAGACTGTATATAGGTGGATCTTCCAATCAACTTGTAGATAACCAAGGACCAATAATACAAGGTTATATGAACGATGAAAATTTTGTCTCAGGTGGGATGACCAATGCAAACCCAGTGTTGTTGCTCAATTTGTCAGATGATTTTGGAATCAATGTAACGGGGAATGCCATAGGGCAGGATATCACTGCAGTATTGGATGGAGATAACAAAAACACTTTTATACTCAATGATTTTTATGAGTCTAAGAAAGATGATTTCTCTTCAGGTAAGGTAAGATTTCCGCTTTCGGGACTTAGCAAAGGGAGTCATTATATTACAGCAAAAGCTTGGGATATTTCAGGGAACTCAGCTGAGACTCGTATCGACTTTGTCGTAGCTGAAGATAAGAATAGTACGATCAGTCGAGTGTATAATTATCCCAATCCATTCACTACCTTCACTCAGTTTCAGTTTGAGCATGATTTGATAAATACAGAAATTGATATTGTGGTCAATATTTACACAATTACAGGAAAATTGATTAAAAGTATCACTCAAACAAAATATTCTTCAGGATTTAGAGTTAATGATATTGGTTGGAATGGAAATGACGATTTTGATTCAGGACTAGCGAGAGGAATTTACCTGTATAAGATTCACATTCATTCCAAAGCGCTCAACCAAAGCAGAGAAAGTAAGTTTGAGAAGCTTATTAAACTATAAATACCAAAAAAATAAATATAATTTGTAATATTGCGGCAATTTTAAAAAATGTGTATGAATTCTAATATTAAAATAGTTTTATTTACGATTACCCTTTTGATGCCTTTATGGTCGGAGGCTCAGTTTTTTGACCCCAACAAGGGTTGTGTTGTAGATAATAACGGAAATTGTGTTTCTAATACTTTACTTACGGCTATGCCATTTTTACGAATCACTCCTGATGCTAGGTCTGGAGCAATGGGTGATGCAGGAATAGCTTTAAGCCCGAACTCAAATGCTATGCATTTTAATGCATCTAATCTAGTTTTTGCAGAGGACCAATCTGGCTTCTCCATGACTTATACACCATGGCTGACCAATTTAAATCTGGATGATATATTCTTACTTTATATGTCTGGCTATTACAAAATTGATGATAATTCGGCATTGGGCGGAAGTATTAGGTTCTTTTCATTAGGTGATATAGAATTTACTGATAATGGTGGGAATTCATTAGGTACAGGAAGACCTAGAGAAGGTGAATTTTCATTAGCATATGCGAGACGATTGGGAGATAAATTGTCAGCTTCTTTAACTGGAAAGTACATTTTTAGTAATCTAGCTTCTGGTCAAAATGTCAATGGTTTGGATATTAATACTGCACAAGCTTTTGCTGCGGATTTAGGTATAAACTATAGATCCAAGACTACCCTAGGTGGATATAAAGGCGAATGGTCTCATGGATTGTCAATAACCAATCTGGGAAATAAGGTTACCTATACTCGAGATAATGAAGTAAGGGATTTTATACCAGCAAATCTAGGCCTTGGAACATCACTTCGTTTAGATCTAGATCAATATAACTCGTTGACTTTTGCTTTAGATCTCAATAAACTTTTAGTGCCTACGCCTATATCAGCGTCTATTTTGGGTCCAGATGGAAACCCTATAGAAAATCCAGAATTTGACAAGGACGGAAATGATATTGCAGATTATAGAGAGAAATCCTTGTTCTCCGGTGTTTTGGGTTCATTTAATGATGCACAAGGTGGATTGAGAGAAGAAATGAAAGAGTTTTCTATAAGCTTTGGTGCAGAATATTGGTATGATAGACAATTTGCCTTCAGAGGTGGATATTATTGGGAAAGTGCTGAAAAAGGGAACAGAAGATATTTTACAGTAGGTGCAGGTATCAAGTATAATGTTTTTGGTATCGACCTTTCTTATCTCATCCCTACATCGGTGATTCCAAATCCATTGGACAACACCCTGAGATTCTCACTATTGTTTGACTTTTCAGTATTTAAGTCTGACTTAGGCAATTAAAACCAAACTTACAGAAAGAATAATTAAAAAGGGGATCGAAGTTTTAGCTTCTTTCCCCTTTTCTATTGGTGGTAGTTTTAGTCCATAAATCACCAAAATCTCTAAGTTCTTTTGATCAAACTGCTAACTTACTATTAAAATTTTCGGTGATGTGTTACTACAATTCATGTTGTTTCATTGGGTGGTTTAGATTCCGACCTTATATTTTTGGTGTCTTTTAATGCTTTGTTTATAATATATTCTAGCTGTCCATTGACACTGCGGAACTCATCTATGGCCCATTTTTCCAATGCGTCATAGGTTTTTTTATCCAACCGCAATACAAAAGACTTCTTCTCGCTCACTTCTTTGTTTATAAATGTAAGGTTGGTTTTTAAGAACCTAAATCAAGACCGTACACTTTGATATTTATTATGATATTAATATGATATTAAAAATATACGCAAAGATATTAAAATAATATTTAAATGATAGCTTATTTTAATTTTTTTAAATTTATGTATGTTTCTATTCCAAATAGGTGAAATAGGATGTGTACACAGATATACATTGTATTACCTGCCACTGCATCTGACAAACTTGTTTTGAGTGAACGGAAAGGGTGCAGTTTCTTACAGATCGAAAATTTTAAAACGATCTCCGCATGATCAGTATGATAATAATCAATACATTATAATACATAAAAAATGGAATGATATACTGTATCATTCCAAACGATAACATTACGGCGATGATCAGCAATTGGAAGCCTAAACCATACAATGACACAAAGCTCATAAACCAATTTGGAAAGGATTTAACTTTGTAAGCGCTTTGGTCCATCCCAAAAACTAATTTGTCAAAAACGCTATAGAGCAAATAAAAGATAAAAAATAGTCGATCCACTGTTTGTTGGCTTTCACCGGGTAAAGCTTTAGGGGATTTTTGTTCAAAGATTTTGCTTGTTTGGTCACCGCCAATGCTTTTATTTCTGACAATCACATAGTAATAGTTGTATAATGTACCCTGTATCTGTATGCTGATAAAAGCAATAATTATCCAAACAAATGAATGAACACCCACCATACCAATGGCTACCAAGAAAAGGAAATTTAATATAATATCAAAAATGCTATCCAAATACCTTCCTGAATGTGAAGGTGTATGTTTAACACGTGATAGCTCACCATCAGCAGCATCCAATACTGATTTGAGTATCAGGAAAAAACCTGCTAAAATATAATATGCATGAAGGATACAAAATATAGCCAATAATCCACTGACACCGAATGCATAGGTGACATGAATAGGTGTGAAATGGGTATTTTTAAGACTTTGGGCGATGAAAACTGCAAGCGGTCTGCCATAATCAGAGCAATCAAAAAATCTGTCTTTTACAGCTAATTTTGACATAATGGTATTTCAATACTGATGGATCAAGATAGATCGGTGGCAAAGGTAGTGATTTATTATTATCTAAAATGGCCTTGATATTCACTATAAATCAAATCAATTCAAGATAATCATTATTACTAAACATAGAACAATGAACAACGATTAAATCTAGTCAAAGTGAAGTAAATTATTTCTCTTCCAAATCCTTTATCCCATCTAGAGAGTCTATAGGCTATTTATTGACTGGAAAAGTAGCTAGTTACTTCTAAAATTAAGACAAAAACATTTTCAATATTCAATTCCAATAAAATTCCTCATATTTGAGCTTTTATTTTGCAAAGCCAATCATATGGAGTCATTTAAAGCCAGTTTTGTCCAGTATTTACTTTTTTGTTTGTCCTTTTCATGGTTCACAAGTTGTGATGATGGGAAGAAAATAGACTTGCAACCCAATACACACATCGCGCTCATAGGCAACAACTTATGTTCCAGGATGATGGAGTATGATCATTTCGAGACAGAACTTTACTTGAGATATCCTGAGCACAATCTATATATACGTAATATGTGCGACCCTAGCAATACCGCAGGTTTTCGTCCACATCCGGGAAGATTTGATCCTTGGGCATATCCTGGTGCACAAAAGTTTCATCCTGACAAACAACATCCTTCCCATAGTGAAGGTCATTTCGCTTCGCCAGACGAGTGGCTGACCAATCATAAAGCAGATGTCGTTTTGGCATTTTTTGGGTACAATGAGTCCTTTTTTGGAGTAGAAGGACTGGCCAATTTTAGTGCTGAACTCAAAGCTTTTATCATTCACACCAAAAGTCAGGTGTATAATGGTGTCGGAGCACCACAATTGGTGATGGTTTCTCCTATTGCTTTTCAGGATTTATCAGCAACTCGTGATCTGCCTGATGGTAAAGAAATCAATCAAAACTTACAACTTTACACCGCAGCCATGCAAGCGGTATGTGATGAACAGAAAGTGCCTTTTGTCAATGTTTTTGATGAAACATTATCCTGGTATAAAATTGGAGATGCACTGACCATCGATGGCTCACAACTCAATGATGATGGTTGTCAAAAATTGGCTGTTTTATTGTCTGATAAAATATTTGGCAATCAAAAAATTAGCGCTTCCGTAGATAAACAAAAAGTAGCGGATGCGGTAAGAGAAAAGAACTGGATGTGGCACAATGATATCAAAATACCTAATGGTGTGCATGTGTACGGTAGGAGATATGAGCCATTCGGACCAGACAATTATCCCGCTGAATTGGAAAAAATAAGACAAATGACGGCCATACGTGATACCGCCATCTGGAAAGCTGCCACCAGTCAACCTTATAATGTTGCCCAAGCAGATCAAAGGACTAAAAAATTGCCTGAAGTACAAACCAATTACACTTCAGGTGAGGGAAAATATCTGTATGGTGATGATGCTTTGGCGACCATGAAAATGGCTCCTGGATTTAAAGTAGAAATGTTTGCATCAGAGAAGGAATTTCCTGATTTGGCCAATCCTGTGCAGATTTCTTTTGACAACAAAGGCAGGCTTTGGGTAGCTACGATGCCATCTTATCCACATTATAAACCCGGAGACAGCCGGCCTGATGACAAACTCATCATACTAGAAGATACTGATGGTGATGGCAAGGCTGACAAACAAACCGTATTTGCAGATAAATTACATTTGCCCATTGGTTTTGAATTTGCACCTGAAGGTGTTTATGTCACCCAAAGTCCACATCTCAAGCTCTATACAGATACTGACGGTGATGATAAAGCGGATAAGGTGGAAGTAATTTTAAGTGGTTTTGATGATCACGACACCCACCATGCGATCAGTGCTTTTTGTGCCGATCCATCAGGTGCAATTTATATGGCAGAAGGTGTGTTTTTGCATACGAACGTAGAAACTTCTTATGGACCTGTCAATGCGACCAATGGTGGATTTTTTAGGTATAATACCAATAGAAATCATCTGGAAAGGACGGCACAGCTACCAATACCCAATCCATGGGGCATTGCTTTTGACGAATGGGGCCAAAATATATTTGCAGAAACATCAGGTCCAGATGTACGATGGATGATGCCAGGTTCTATCAAGCCAATGTATGGCGTGGAGTCACCTATTTCTGCCACCATGGTGGAGCAAAAACATATGGTCAGACCTACTTCAGGCTTAGAATATGTGTATAGTGCACATTTTCCAGATGAGATGCAAGGTGACTTCCTAATCAATAATGTGATCGGATTTTTAGGTACCAAGCAGCATCGGCTAACGGATGATAGATCTGGTTATAAGAGTACTTTCAGACAGGATTTGATCCAGAGTAGTGACCCCAATTTCCGTCCTGTTGACCTGGAGTTTGCCCCTGATGGATCGTTGTATATAGCAGACTGGCACAATATGCTCATCGGCCACATGCAACACAATGCGCGCGATCCGTTGCGTGATCATGTACATGGTAGGATATATCGGGTTACCTATCCATCACGTCCATTGGTAAAACCAGCCAAAGTTCATGGAGCAACCATAACCGACTTAATGGAAAATCTGAAATCAACTGATTATCGCACTAGGTATCGTACAAAACGTGAACTGAGAAGTAGAAAGACAGAAGATGTATTGTCGGCTGTCAAATTATGGACTGGAAAATTGGACAAAAATGCATCAAGATATGAGCATCATTTATTGGAAGCACTTTGGGTGACTTGGGGATTAAATAAAGTAAATGCCAATTTACTCAAACAACTGTTGTCATCGGCTGATTTTAGGGTACGATCAGCAGCGGTACGAGTACTCAGATATACAGGACATCAAATTAAAGATCAGGTCAATTTGCTTCAAAAATCTGCTGGGGATGAACATGGAAGAGTAAGATTAGAAGCCATCGTTGCTGGCAGTTGGTTGCCCCAAAAAGATGCCTTAAGTATTTTGGATATTGCCAAAACCAAACCCATGGACACATGGATGAAAGCACCATTTGAAAGAGCGTATGCCTATGTCACCGACACATACAAACCTATAATAGCAGATTCCGTTAGCGACAATCCCAATTTTACAGCAGAGCAAAAGTTGATCTATAAAAAAGGAAAAGAAATCTACGAACGTGAAGGATTTTGTAGCACTTGCCACCAAAAAAATGGTTTTGGGTTACAATCTTCGGGTTTTCCGCCATTATCTAGGTCAGAATGGGTCAATCAAAGTACCGAAGGACTCATCAAAATCACGCTAAAAGGTGTCTATGGCCCTATGAAAGTAAAAGGTGTCAATTATCCCGGACAAGTGCCTATGACGCCGTACGAAGGTATGCTTAATGATGCAGAAGTTGCAGCCGTATTGTCCTATATTCGCAATAGTTTTGGGAATAACACGGACTTTGTCGCTGCAAGTGAAGTAGCCAAAATAAGGGCAGAGATAAAAGACAAAAAAGGATTTTACACATCAGAAGAACTTTTAAAATCGCATCCACATGACAAATAATATAACATGGCTGACACCCTTAACCTTCGTTTTGAGTATCCTTTTATTAGCTACTTCATGTAGTCGTAAGTTAGATTTCAGATCCAAACATATTGTTTTTGTCTCAGGTGAAGAAGAATACAGGTCAGAAGAATCTTTGCCAATGATAGCCAAAATAATAAAAAGAGAGACAGGAGCGAAAGTATCATTTTGCTTCTCAGTGGATTCCGCAGGATATATTGATCCTAATAATATACGACATATAGCAGGCCTGGAAAAACTCAAAGATGCAGACTTGATGGTCATGTTTGCCAGGTTCAGAGCTTTGCCAAAGGAAGAATTAAAGCACATTCAGGAATATGTCGAATCAGGTAAGCCTATCATTGGTTTGCGTACGAGTACCCATGCATTTCTATATCAGGAAGATAGCCTTAAACATATGAACAACGAATGGCCTACTAAGGTTTTTGGTCAGCAATGGATCACCCATCATGGTCATTTCGAAGATGGTAACAAACCTTTGACTTCCGTTTATTTTGCCAATAAAATGATGCAACCGATTTTGCGTGGTGTGAAGTCGTTTGAGGCCTATTCCTGGCTCTATCATGTGGATGGTGGCGAATGGAAACTAAATGGTGATTGCCAAATTTTACTCCAAGGAAAGTCATTAAAATCCAATCATGAGATGGAAGGAAATTTGGATAAATTTCCGATGACTAATCCTGTCGCATGGACCAAAACCTACACCACCAAAAGTGGTAAAACTTCCAAAGTATTTTTCACTACCCTAGGTCATCCGTATGATTTTAAAGATACTTCCATGCGAAAGTTGCTGCTCAATAGTATCTTTTGGGCCTTGGATGCGAAAAATAAGATCCCTGAGAATGGCGTAAACGCGGATCCTGTTGATAATTATCAACCTAGCCATAGTGGATTTGGTCAGAAATATAAAAAGGGGGTGAAATGGGAACAATTTAACCACTAATTTTATTTATATTTTTCATAAGTTTTTTTAATAAGCAAAAAGCAATTATTTTGTACTTTGTGGTGTTTTAATATGATTGATAGCTACATCTATTAATGGTTTATTGTGAAAGGTGGGAGTTTTTATCCAAAATATGGAAGTATGATTTATAGAATAGGATTCATTTTTTCTTTTCTTTTTTTCTTTGGGCAATTAAATGCATTGCATATCATTGGAGGAGATGTAGTGTATAAATGTTTGGGGAAAGACAGCATCAGAAATGAAGTGAGATTCCAGATCATATTTACCATGTACAGGGACTCCAGAAGTAATGGTGCAAATTTCGATAATCCTACGAGATTTGGAGTATATAGGGGTTCGGGGCAAAATTGGACATTTGTGAGGACAATTACAAATATCAGAGTTCAAGATGTAAAAGATATTGATATAGCTACCAACAATCCGTGCATTTTAGTGCCTGTAAATGTAGGTGTTCAGAGCGGTGTATACATATTTGAAGTTACACTTCCTATTTCGAATGATTCTTACTTGATTGCTTATCAACGATGTTGCAGAAACAACACTATCTTAAATCTAGTCAACCCAGGCGGTACAGGTGCAGCATTCACTACAGAAATCACTCCCGCAGCCCAGAGAATGTGCAACAATAGTCCACAATTTACCGGATTTCCACCTGTAGTAATTTGTGTAAACAGGCCAATAAATTTTGACCATTCGGCTTTTGATATTGACGGAGATAGTTTGGTATATGAGTTTTGTAATCCTATGACAGCCGGTGGTACAGACGGTGCAACTACTCCAGGTTCAGCTATCTCTTGTACAGGAGTTACACCTGATGCTGGAGCTTGTCCTCCACCTTTTGATTTAGTAACCTTCAGAGCTCCAAATTTTACTTTTAATCGACCTATGGGTGGTAATCCAGTAGTTAATATAAACCCGGTAACAGGACTCATAGGTGGTTCACCTAATGTTTTGGGACAGTACGTAGTAGGAGTTTGTGTAAAGGAATACCGTAATGGAGTACTCATAAGCACTCTTCAGAGAGACTTTCAGTTTAATGTCACTACTTGTGAAGTGGCTGTAAAAGCAGATATTGTGGCATCTTCCAAAACAGCTACGGAATATAATGTAATCAGTTGTGGAGATTTTAACATAAATTTTAAAAACTTAAGTACTGATGTCAGATATATTCAAAGCTACTATTGGGAATTTGACATTCAAGGCAGTAAAAAGATTTTTTCAACCCGGGATGCTTCGGTTACATTTCCAGGGTTAGGTCAATACAGAGGAACAATGATTCTCAATAAAGACTTGGCTGGTTTAGTAGAATGCTCAGATACCGCCAATATTGTAGTGAATGTCTTTCCTGCTATTAATGCCGATTTTACTTTTAAATATGATACCTGTGTTGCTGGTCCTGTAGAGTTCAAAAACTTTTCTGTAAGTGGGGCGGGACCGATCCAAAAATATGATTGGAACTTCGTCGAAGGTAAATCAAGTTTAAAGGATCCTCTGTTTGAATACGAAAAGCCTGGTATAAAGATTGCTAGGCTTATTGTAGAAGATCAAAATAAGTGTAGAGATACATTGAATAAAAATATCAATTATTTTCCTGTGCCTTCTATTGTGGTGATAGAACCTAATACATTCACAGGTTGTCAACCAGCTTCCATCTTTTTTGATAATCTCAGTACGCCCATTGATGAAACGTATAAGTTCGAGTGGGATTTTGGAGATGGTAAAACGGGTGATAACTTGAGCCCAACCAATGTTTATGAAAACGTTGGAGTATTTACGGTAAAACTCAAGTTGATATCGCCAATAGGCTGTGAAGTTACAAAGACTTGGCCCAATTTGATTAAAATATTCGAAAGTCCGACAGCAGGCTTTGTTTTCGACCCCAAAGAACCCAATTCTTTTAATAATACCGTTAGATTTACCGATCAGTCGCTAAATGCTTCATCTCATTTATGGACTTTTGATACCATAGGAGTTTCATTATTACAAAGCCCTACATTTACTTTTCAAGATACTGGACTATACAAAGTGGAGCAAGTGGTGTTCAATGCATCCGGTTGTACTGACACGGCTACCGTTTTTATCCCTATTTATCCATTTATAAATTTCTTCATGCCCAACGCATTTACACCCAATAATGACGGGTTAAATGACGTGTTTATTCCAGTGGGTAGTTTTTTTGGTATCGGTTTTTACAATTTTTCTATTTGGAATAGATGGGGAGAAAGAATATTTTTTACAGAAGATTATGCTACGGGCTGGAATGGTCAAAAAAATAATACGGGAGAAAACGCTCCTCCCGGAGTGTACGCATATACCATTGACTACATTGATGGTCGTGGTGAGTCCAAAAAATTAAAAGGGCAATGTACTTTGATTAGGTAATCCTTGATATGCAATGTTCTGCTTGAATTATTTAATTTTCTGAAAGTTCTTTTTCAAGATGATGATATTCAAGATTGAAAAAAGATTTTAAAGCCTCTATTTGTTCCTTTGCTTTGGGGTTAGGTGTATCTTTTACAGCGGTAATCATGAGATTTTTACTAGTATGCTCTGATGAAATAAATTCGAAAACCTGACTTTTATAACCTTCTGATTCCAAAATTAAGGACCTGATTCCATCTGTTAAAATTTCAGCTTGCCTTTCTTCGAGAATTCCATGTTTTAGGATAGGAGATAATACATTATCATATTTCATCGTATTCCTTACCTGCTTGTGGCAACAAGGAGATGCCACTATATATCTTGCTCCTGCTTTGATTCCTTTGGCCAAAGCCATATCTGTAGCGATATCACAAGCATGGAGTGCGATAACCATATCTGTTGCTGTAAGGCTTACCTGATGTATATCTTTTTGTTGAAAAGTCAGACCAACGAAGCCATGTTTTATAGCAAGATTATAACACAGAGCTACCACATCTTGATTGACATCATAACCAGTTACTCTGCATCTTAATTTTTTAGCATTGGAAAGATAATCGTACAGAGCGAAGGTAAGATATCCTTTGCCACAGCCCATATCTGCGATATTAATTAATTGATCATTATTGAAGTCCTTCAGTAAATGGTCAATGATTTCGATAAACTTATTGATTTGTCTAAATTTATCCTGGGATTTATCTAGAATTTTACCATCCTTACCCGCAATGCCTAGATCTTGTAACCAAGTTGTTTTTTCTGGTATCAGTCTTGATTTTTGATGATCGTGGCTCGTATTGATGATTATTTCTTGGCTTAGCTTTTTGGAAAAAAGAGTAGATTTTCCTTTTTTACTTTGCAATAAAGTAGTTTCTTCATTTTCCGTAAACAGTACAGCGTTATAAAATAAATTTCCTAAAAAGTTATCCAGTAATCCTTCCATCTGCTCGGCAGCATAATTTTTTACTTCATCTCTACGTGGGTGTCTATAAGTAGCTGAATATTGGATTTGGTTTTTTATAATTGTAGTTTTGAGATATACATTGGATACTTCTTTATTTTGATGGCGCTGTTTGGAAAAAGTAATCTTAAAATTTTGATTTTCTGCCACCAATTGAAGCACTTTTTCTTCAAATAGCTGTTTGTTTTGATTCGTATTTGCCATTAAGGATGTCTTTAGCTTATAATTTTGAAATAAAAAATTTATACAAATGTACCGATTAAAACATAATAATATTTAAATCGCAGCAATAAGTTATTTAAAACGCCTATTTTAACTAATTTTGCGGTCTAATCCTTTTTATGTCCAATTCAGTTTTTACCATTTCTGGATTTGAAATTTCAATAATAGGAGTACTTATGTGTACTTTGGTATTATTGGTAGCTATATATAGCTATTACCGTTTAAGCAATTATGACTTTTTTGATAATCAGGATAAAAAAGTCTATAGGTTACAACAAAAGAGTTTTAAAATTAAGTTGGCTCTCACTTTATTTTTTGTAAGTATTTTGTTGATATTGAGAGTTTTAAATTTTGATATGTTTATCTACGACTATCAAAATTTTGGAATAACAATCAATCAGATTATTGAAGTTTTTGCATTGTTCAGTAGTGCTCTTTTAGCTGATTGGCTCATCAGTCATGTTGTAATCAAAAATAAATTTAGGAAAAGAGAAATACCGCTAAGAACTACATTTAGCCATGAAAATACCAACGAACAAAAGGCAACTAAGCTAGTCAGATATATTGTCTATCTCTACATCCTGCAAGTATTATTAAAAAAGCTAGATCTCGATTATATTTTAATCCAAAGAGAAATAAATAAAGAAATCTTTACGGTTCATTTATCTGATTTGATTGTTGCTTTTATGATTTTGATGGGAGCCAGAATCATAGTTTGGTTTATAACTCAGGTGACTCTCTTTAGAATGTACAGATCAAAAGATATGGATGAAGGCATACAATATGCTATCAACCAATTGGTTATGTACGTGGTATATGTGATGGCGTTCTTATTTGCTTTGGATAGAGTGGTTTCAGATATGAGCATCATATATGGTGGTGCGGCGGCATTACTTGTAGGTGTAGGACTTGGTCTTCAGCAAACGTTTAATGATTTTTTCTCCGGACTCGTCTTACTTTTTGAACGCACTGTTATGGTTGGTGATATTTTAGAGATTGATGGTAAGGTAGGCCGTGTGCTCAAAATAGGCCTCAGGGCTTCTCGGATTGAGACCAGAGATAGCGTATCTATGCTAGTTCCCAATAGTAAATTAGTCAATCAATCTGTGGTAAATTGGACTCATTATGATAATATCGTTAGGTTTCAGGTAGATGTCAATGTAGCCTACGGTACCGATGCCAATCAAGTTAAAATGATATTATTGGAAGCTGCAGGAAATGCTGAAGATGTATTAAAAATTCCTGATGCATTTGTAAGACTCAATGATTTTGGAGATAATGGTATTTTATTTACGGTCTACTTTTTTACTACTCAAGTCATGACAGCTGAAAATGTAAAGAGTAACGTACGGTTTGAAATTGATAAACTGTTTCATCAAAATAATATTACTATACCTTTCCCACAAAGAGATTTGCGGATCATCGATTCTGGCCAGAAAACACTCATAAATCCTTAAGTTTTGACAAAGATCATTTTTACTGCCGTAGCTGCACTTTTGATCATACTCACTATCATAGATAAAATTAGAGTAGCTTTTGGAAAAAAAAATCCCGCAAGTACCGCAAAATTTAAACAGTATCTATTATACGGAATGACTGTTTGCCTTATTTTACTTTTATTTATTGGCTATCAGTTTTATACTTACAGAGATACATCTTTACTTTCTAAAGCCTTATTTCCATTGTTTATCATAATCATATTGGTAGACCAATGGCGCCGAACCAAATAGCCAAATCACCGATCACCAGAACTTGTGCCGCTGTAAGCGGTATCACCGATCACAAGATCACCAAATCACCAGAACTTGTGCCGCTGTAAGCGGTATCACCGATCACCAAAACTTACATAGGTATATTCCCATGCTTTCTGTTGGGCATCAAAACCTTTTTATTAAGTAGCATCGAAAAAGACTTAATCAGTTTTCGCCTGGTCTCCCTGGGTTCAATGACTTCATCTATAAATCCCCTAGCTGCCGCTCTATAAGGATTTGCAAATTTTTCCTGATATTCTGCTTCTTTTTCTTTGAGTTTAGTTTCTGGATTTTCAGCTTTATTAATTTCATTTTTAAAAATGATTTCAGAAGCACCTTTAGCACCCATTACAGCAATTTCAGCAGTTGGCCATGCGTAATTCATGTCAGCACCTATGTGTTTAGAGTTCATTACATCATAGGCTCCACCATACGCTTTTCTAATGATCACTGTGATACGCGGAACTGTGGCATCACTAAAAGCATAAAGCAATTTGGCTCCATTAGTTATGATCGCATTCCACTCTTGATCTGTACCCGGTAAAAATCCAGGCACGTCAACTAATACCAGTAATGGGATATTGAAACAATCACAAAATCTTACAAATCGGGCACCTTTTTTACTACTCTCCACATCCAGTACACCTGCAAGTGCATAAGGCTGATTGGCCACGATACCGATCGATTTTCCGGCTAATCTGGCAAAACCTACTACTATGTTTGCTGCATAATTTTCATGAATTTCAAAAAAACTCTCTTCGTCTACGATTCCATGTATAACTTCTTTCATATCATAAGGATGCATGGCATTTTCAGGTATGATGTCGGTAAGTTGGTTTCTGTATTCGTCTTGTATGTCGTATGCTAGATCAGGAGCTTTTTCATTACAATTTTGAGGTACAAAGGAGAATAACTTTTTAAGTTTTGATATACATTCCAAATCATTGGCTGCCGTTAAATGTGTTACACCACTTTTGGTAGAGTGGGTACTTGCTCCACCAAGGTCTTCAGAAGACACCTCTTCATTGGTCACAGTCTTGACGACATTGGGGCCAGTCACAAACATATACGATGATTGCTCAACCATAATGATAAAGTCAGTGATTGCTGGTGAATACACTGCGCCTCCCGCACACGGTCCCATGATGGCAGACAATTGGGGGATTACTCCCGATGCTTTTGTATTCCTGTAAAAAATATCAGCATATCCTCCGAGACTGTCCACACCTTCTTGTATTCTAGCACCGCCTGAGTCATTAAGTCCTATTACTGGAGCACCATTTTCTATGGCGAGATCCATGATTCTGCATATTTTTTGAGCATGTGTCTCTGATAGTGCACCTCCAAAGACAGTAAAATCCTGTGCAAAAACATATACAAGCCGACCGTAAATCTGGCCAAATCCCGTCACTACTCCGTCACCAGGAAATTGCTGATGTTCCATTCCGAAGTCATGAGATCTATGCTCCTTAAGCATACCGATCTCTTCAAAAGAGTTTCTATCCACTAGTAACTCTATTCTTTCCCGAGCGGTCAACTTACCTTTTTGGTGTTGTTTTTGTATTCTTTCTATACCACCACCGAGTAAGGCTACCTGTTTTTGGTCTCTTAATCTGTTTATTTTTTCTTGCATGAGGATTACTATTTCTCGTGCAAATGTAGTGTTTTTGTTCCTTTTCATATTGTACAAGTCAACAGTATTTTTTTATCTTTACTGATGACCTTTATCACTGGATGATTTGACCAAAAAATAAATCTAACTACAAAAGTTGCAAAAAAGAAATATATTTGACCAAATTTTTAATGTATGTATTTAAATCAAGGTTTTAAAGGAGACAATGCATGGTGGAAATACCTCATAGGGATCATTATGGTGTTTATTGGATATTTTGTGGGGCAATTTCCACTTTATGTGGTGTTGATGACTAAGCTTTCTAATAATAAAGATCTCGGTACTGATGAGTTGAAATCATTTGAAAACAATATGAATTTTGAAGCACTAGGTATAGACAAGAATGTAGGATTTATTTTACTTATTTTGATGTTTGTGGGAGCTTTGTTGGCTTTATGGGTGGTCATCAAGTACTTACACCAAAAGCGTATGATAGATTTGGTTACTGCTCAAAAGCCGATTCAATACCATAAAATATTTTTTGGTTTCGGATTATGGATGTTACTCACTTTGATTTTAGAAGGAGGGAATTATCTATTGGATCCATCCAACTATACCTTTAGATGGGCCGGCGGTAATTATTTCATATTACTATTGATCTCGATTTTGTTTTTACCTATTCAAACCAGTTTTGAAGAATTATTCTTCAGGGGATATATCATGCAGGGTCTTGCATTTTTGACCAAGCATAAATGGGTAGCTATTTTGGGTTCCAGTATTTTTTTTGGATTGGTACACGGCACAAACCCAGAAGTAGAAGAGTATGGTTTTTGGACGATGCAATCTTATTATGTGGTTGCGGGATTATTTTTAGCTCTGATTACAGTTTTGGATGATGGATTGGAATTGTCACTTGGAGTGCACGCAGCTACCAATATCAGTGGAGCTACATTGTTTACCTACAAAGGTAGTGTCTTGCAAACCGATAGTTTATTTATTACAGAAGAAGTCAAACCTTTATTGATGCTTGCGGGATTTATATTAGCTAGTATTTTATTTATCACGATTTGTTATATGAAATATCAATGGCCTTCATGGCGTACACTCAACGAACCTATCCTAAGTCCTGATTCTTCAAAAGATGAAATCTTTGCCATAGGACAAGAACGTGATCTGTAAGCCTGAACATATATCATTATTTCCTTGTTAAATTCTATATATTTCTATTAACTTGCTTTATGAATTTTACATAAAGGAAATCAGGTTCTAATGTTATTATCTCTAATTTTTTAAAAATCATTTATGTATTTTAGCTTTAAAAATGTTTTGGGAATATTGCTGCCGATTTTTTTGTCGTTTCATACCGCATGGGCGCAACCAGAGCGATGGCAGCAAGCCGTTAAGTACACCATGGATATTGATTTTGATATCAAAAAGCATCAAGCCAAAGGCAAACAAATTTTAGAATATACCAACAATAGTCCTGACACTCTAGACAAAGTGTTTTACCATTTGTATTTCAATGCATTTCAGCCCAATAGTATGATGGATGTCAGATCTAGGACGATTAAAGATCCTGATCCAAGGGTAGGGGACAGGATTATGAAACTTTCTAAAGGTGACCAAGGCTTCCAAAACATCGAATCTCTCCAAATGAATGGTCGTAAGGTAGTATATGAAATAGTAGGTACAATTCTTGAAGTGCGTCTGAGCGAACCTATTTTGCCCAAAACTAAGGTAACCTTCGAGATGGAGTTCGTAGCTCAAGTGCCTCTGCAAATTAGAAGGTCAGGTAGATTTAGCAAAGAAGGTATCGAATATTCAATGGCTCAATGGTATCCTAAGATGTGTAACTATGATTACCAAGGATGGCACTCCAATCCATATGTAGGTAGAGAGTTTTACGGTATCTGGGGTGATTTTGATGTGAAAATTACCGTTCCTTCTGATTATGTCGTAGCGGCCACAGGAATCCTTCAAAACAAAGATATCGTAGGCTATAGTTATAGTCAACTAGAACCTGCTTACCGACCTAAAAGATTGACTTATCACTTTAAAGCTGAAAATGTGCACGATTTTGTGTGGGCAGCAGATCCTGATTATACACAGATTGTGCACCAAATGTCTGATAGTACAAAGATTAGATGTTTTTTCCAACCAGGAGAAAAAACCACTGAAAATTGGAATAAGTTGCCTTTAATCATGGAAGAAGCTTTTCACTATATTAATAAGAAGTACGGCCAATATCCTTTCAAAGAATATGCATTTATCCAAGGTGGAGATGGCGGTATGGAGTATCCGATGGCTACCCTGATTACGGGTGAACGAAGTCTAGTAAGTTTAGTTGGTGTCTCAGTTCATGAGTTAATGCATTCTTGGTTTCAGATGGTTTTGGGATCCAATGAAGCACTCTATCATTGGATGGATGAGGGCTTTACATCTTTTGCTACCAATGATGTCATGAATCATCTGGTCTCTAAAAAACTAATTCCAGGTACTTATGAAGACAATCCTCATATTAAATCTGTAAATGGCTACATCAATTTCGCACTTAGTGGCAATGAAGAACCTTTAATAACGCATGCAGATCATTTTATAACTAATACGGCCTATGGAGTAGCTTCTTATACCAAAGGTGAAGTCTTTTTAGAACAATTGAGATATATCATCGGTGATCAAGCATTCAATAAAGGTATGTTGTCCTATTTCCATACTTGGAAATTTAAACATCCCAATCCAAATGATTTTGTCCGCATCATGGAAAAAGCGAGTGGATTGGAGTTGGATTGGTTTAAAGAATATTTTGTAAATACCACACATACTATAGACTATCAGATTGAAGAAATGAGAGGAGATGAACTGATCTTACGTAGAGTTGGCAACATGCCGATGCCATTAGACATTACTTTAACCAAAAAGAATGGGGAACGATTATATTTTAATATTCCTTTGGAAATGATGCGTGGTGCAAAAAAAGGTGATTTCTTTTTTAATAACTTTAAAGTAGTGAAAGATTGGCCATGGACCCATCCTACCTACAGCTTCAAGACGGGTGTCAATTTTCGGGATGTAGATAAGGTGGAAATAGATCCAACAAAACGCCTCGCAGATAAAGACAAAACCAATAATGTATGGCCTAGACTTATGCCTGAGAAAGGTGCAGATAAATAGTAAATATTGCTGACACGTATATTGAATCATAAGATATTTTAAATAATACAGCGTATTTACTATTTTTTTTATCAAAACATTTGTAGGTTACATAAAAACTAGTACTTTTGCGGCTCTTTTCGCGTACCCTTTTTTAAATGGGTATCAATAGATTAGGTTTAAATCATATTTTTAAGCAATACACGATGAAACGTACATATCAACCATCCAAAAGAAAAAGAGTTAACAAACATGGGTTCAGATCCAGAATGGCGACCAAAAACGGCAGAAGAGTGCTTGCCAAAAGAAGAGCAAGAGGTAGAGCCAAATTGACTGTCTCTGACGAAAAAGGAGTAAAGTAAACTTCTGATTAGATGATAATGTTTTATCATTTTCGATGCAATATTTATAGTTTAAAGTTTTGGTAATTTACTAGTGAAATTTTAAAATTCAAACTTTAATGTTGTAATTGTTATAATCTGTATACATTTAGTGTTCCAAAATTATATAGTTCTGAATGTTTGTGATTATTCACTTCATTCAGAATTTTTTATTTCGTACTTTAGCCAAGCATTATCGATGAAACCATGAGGCTCAAAGGTGAAAAGAAAATAGAAAAAATTTTTAAGGAAGGAAAGTCAGTTTTTGTATTTCCTGTCAAAGCTGTTTTCCTTTTTCCGAATGAACCCATCAATGGGGCGAACTTTTCTTATGGAGTATCCGTCAGTAAGCGCAATTTTAAAAAAGCTGTGGACCGCAATAGGATTAAGAGACAAATGAGAGAAGCTGTTCAACATAATCAAAAAAATAATTTAATAGATTCAAAGTTATGTACTGCGATTATGTACCTATATATCGGAAAGGAACTCATGGAATATCATGTAATTGAAACTGCAATTAGGAAAATTGACAAAAAGGTCTTTGTATTGCAATAATTTTAAAAAATTAATATTTAGGCACTCTTTATTTTTGATGTCGTAAAATGAAGATAATCATTTATCTATGTATAAATATGAATATTGAACTTTTTAAAAAAGCTTAAATTTAAAAATATAATTATGTACAGAGCGGAACAATTCATAAATACATATTGAAATAAATATAAAATAATTTTCAAAATTTTATGAAAGTTCAAATTGTTTGCATAGCTTTGCACTTTAATTGAACTCCATCAAAGGATGAAGTATATATTTATGTGGCAGATTTTGATATTAGTTTGGATAAACAGGTTGTATAAAGACGATGTTTCAACTTATTTAAACTAATGTATTTGTAAGGATTATATAGATGTATTTTTGTTAATATGACGATAAAGCAAATTGCACAAATCTAATAATTTATCACTTAATTTCTGCTTTCATTAAAATGGCTAATTTATTATTTAATAACATTTATTTTTTAACCAAAACTCAATCTCATGAAAAAATGTAATTTTTTCACAGTGCTAATTGTAGCGCTTTCGTTTTTGTTTGCTGGCGATATCTCTGCGCAAAATATGCCTAAAGCATATTATGTAGTATTAGATGTAGTAGAGACTCTTCAGAAGCAAACACAACAATCCTCTGTAAACGGTAATGCATATAATAATGCAGCTGCTACCCTTGATGCACTCAAGGTAGTTGTAGGAGGATCAATTATTTCAAACATGAAAAGTGGAGACAGTGCTACTGTTGCCCTAGGCAAAGCAGTGACACCTTTTAGAAGTAGTGATGCTTCTAGAAATGCTCTTACCACTGAAGTGGAGACTTATTACACTGATCTTATCAGAAAGTCTAATTAATCAATTTTTTATTTAACCAAAACTCAATCTCATGAAGAATTTTTTAACTTCGAAGGTGTTATTGCCTTTAAACTCTCTCTTTGTGGTTGCTTGTTTGTTGTTTGGTACGAGTACCAATGCACAAATAAGTTATGCTGAGAACTGGAATGCTAATACAACTTTAGCAAACTGGACTACCACTGGAGCATTTACTTCTAGTTTTACAGGTCCGACCACTTGTGGTGGTACAGGTAATACTATCAGATTTAACCTTTATTCTTTCAGTGCAGCACAGACTTTTACTTCACCTTTGACAGGTACTTCTAATGGTCAGGCTGTAACTTTCACGTTTGATTATAAAGTTGCTGACTGGTCTGCCAACACGGTTGGAACTTCAGCAACATCATTTATTATCAAACCACAATGGGGTACAAGTCCTACAGGTCCTTGGACAGACATCGCTACTATCGGTGGACCTACAGGAGCAGGACACGTTGCATCAGGAAGTTGTGCTACAAAAACTTACACTTTTACTCCTGCAGTTGGAGCTCAAGTTTATGTAAGATTTGATAACACATGGAACGGTGCGGGTGACTACTATGTAAATTTTGACAACGTAGCACTTTCACAGGCACTTCCACCACCACCACCAACAGGAGGTGCAGTTGAGTGTCTTTTAGTATGTTCAGGCAATCAAAATGTTACTTTAGCTCCAGGAGCGTGTACTTACCAACTTCCAAACCTAGTAACAACAGCAGGCCCATGTGTGCCTTCTACAGTACCAGGAAGAAGAACGACGTTAAACACAGCGCCGTGGAACTTTTTGACCTACCCAGCATTTGATTTATTCCCATGGGCGGGCTTCCCACCAGCGAGTGGCACGTTCACCATCAACAGGAATACGCTCCAGGCAGGAACTCCGAT
>CAMBRK010000035.1 GCA_945870185.1 Aureispira sp. CCB-QB1
AAATAATATATACTTTTGTAGTGTAAATTAAGAACAAATTTAGAACGGTGTTGGTTTAAGGGGGAGTTCTTTATTTTCATAATGATTGATGAAGTTGCGTTCTAAAATAGAACATCTTTGTTGTTATTCATTTTGTGTATCGCAATTAACATACTGACCACAACCAAATTTTTAACCTATTTAATCCAACCCTGATGAGTTACACATTCAAAATTACCAAAGTAGACCAGTCTGCCATTTCTAAAGTGGATTTTGACAACATACCTTTTGGAAAGACTTTTTCTGACCATATGTTTGTAGCCGACTATATTGACGGACAATGGACAAATCTAGAAATCAGACCTGTTGCTCCCATTCCTACCCATCCGGGGAACATGGCATGGCATTATGGTCAAGCTATTTTTGAAGGGATGAAAGCAACCCGTGATGCAGCAGGCACCGCGTTGTTGTTTAGACCTGAGATGCATGCTGTAAGACTCAATAAATCTGCAGTACGCATGAGTATGCCAGAAGTGCCGGAAGACTTGTTTTTACAGGCTATACACACCATAGTAGATATGGAAAAAGCTTGGATTCCACCACAAGCAGGCTCAGCATTATACATTAGACCATTTATGTATGCTACGGATGAAACCATAGGCGTTAAAGCATCAGATACTTACAGATTTATTATTTTTGTTATGCCTGTAGGTCCATATTATACAGATCCGGTTAAGCTTTTGGCACAAGATAAGTATGTAAGAGCCGTAGTTGGTGGAGTAGGGGAAGCTAAGACTGCGGGTAACTATGCAGCTTCATTATTACCTTCTACCATGGCAAGAAAGGAAGGATATCACCAAGTCATGTGGCTGGATGGTGTTCATAAAAAGTTCATCCAGGAAGTAGGCACCATGAACATATTTTTTGTCATCGGTGAAGAAATCATCACGCCAAATCTCGACGGTGCTATATTAGCGGGTATCACCCGAGATTGTATGATAACACTATTTAAAGACAAAGGGTACAAAGTGACAGAAAGACCTATTACCATAGATGAAGTCATGGAAGCTGGCGAAAATGGAACCTTAGTAGAGATTTTTGGTACGGGTACCGCTGCTGTAGTAGCTCCAGTATCACATCTCAAGTACAATGATCATGTCGTTACTTTGGATATGGAAAAACGCAGCATCAGCAAGTGGGCATATGATACGATCAATGGCATCAGAAATAGAACCATTGAAGATAAATTTGGGTGGATTGTTCCAGCTTAAAAGTTAATTTTTAGGTATCTGTTTATTTAGTTATTAAAAAAGGTTAAAATAAGTCATAACTTGTTTTAACCTTTTTATATTTGCGTAAAATCATTTTGGATATGCGTAAATACAGTTTAATTTTATGGGTTAGTTTGCTCTTGAATTTTTCATTAAGTGCTCAGATCAAAATACTTTATGTAGACGACTCGGATGATGTTTTTTTGAATGCGGAGACGATCTATGATGCCATATTAGATGTAGGATATGATGCACATTATTTTAATGCTTTAGATAGTGCTGACCAACTTACTTATGAATATTTAGCCAATTATGATTTAGTCATATGGCAGACTTCCAATGATGGTACTAAACTATCCTTGTGGAATCAAGACGATACTGAAAATAATGAAATCAAAATGTATCTAGAAAATGGAGGCAACCTTTGGATAGGTGGTTTGGATTTTTTGTTTGATAAATATGGAACACCGCCTCAATCATTTGTAAAGGGTTCATTTGTTTATGACTTTATGGGTTTACAATCGTATGATTGCCAAAGTTATGGAAATGATGGTGGGAAAGGCGTACCTTTAGTTGTACCTGAAGATACCTCAGTCATCAAGAATTTAGTACCCTTGAAGTGGAATTTTCCAACACTTTGGTGGGTTGACGGCATCACTCCGCGACAAGAAGCTCATGTTATTTATAGAATGAAAGGAGATAATTACCTATTGGATAAGAAAATTTGTGGAGTGTTAAACTCTGGTGATAACTATCATGTTTTTTCTAGTTTTTTTGATTTAGGCGTAGCTTTTGATTTTGAGCTCATGAAGATGTCCGTACTCCCAGTGTTGGATTTTTTTGATTCAAAAATTGTAAATACTTCCTATGATCAAAATATTCAACATGATGTAATACTCTATCCCAATCCAGTCACACACCATATCATCAATATAGAGTTTGATAAACTTCCTGTAACCAATCAAAAGGTGGAGTTTAAACTTTTTGACATCTATGGTCACTTGATATCTACTTCGGATGAAGTATTGTATGACGGAGTTAGCCGCACTACTTATCAGTTGCACCTACCCAATATATCTACCGGCCTTTTCTACATCCAAATCAATGCTGATCATAAAATCATAACTAAGTCTTTTGTAAGAAAGTGATTTTATGGTTGGGGAAATTACTTTTTTTATAAAAGTGGTGTACATTTAGATCATTCCATTCAAAAAAAAATCTTACCCTTTTTAGGGTAATTTTAATTTTTTTGATATTAAGGAAATAAACACTTTAAGAAAAAAAATATACAAAATCTATTGATAGCATTGTATCTGTATAACACGGAAAATTGCCACGTATAAATCGGCTCTTTTTTTGGCATCCAAAAGGGGTATTTGTCATATTATATAAAAATCATATGGTATCATTTTTGGCTTAGTACTAGCAAATGACCAATATGTCATCACGATTTCAAAGGAAAGGTGAAACATAAAAGTCACCAAACTCATACGAGATCAATAATCAACCTTATTGTCCTTAATAACCAAGACAAAACTCTGATATTATGTTTTACAAAAAAGACGAAATTCTTTTCAGAGACTCCAGGTTTGTTTTAGCTTTTTTATTGCTTAGCGGCATTACCATTTTTATGATGCTAAGTTATCAGCAAGTTTAATGCAATCACAGTTTTTCTGAAATGAGAAGCCCCTTCGCTGAAATAGTGACGGGGCTTTTTGATTTTAGGGTTTCTTTATGATTCTCTATTTATTTATGAATTATACCTGAATAATGTTTAAGCAGCGGATAAAAGCAAAGTAAATCCTTCTTGTAATTCGTGCTTTATTCCAATAATTGGCTTTTTTTCAAAAGTTTGATTTGCTATCAATGCTGAAATTGCATTATTGAAAAAGCCTTGTAAGGATCTATGTCGGGAGTGTTGAATTGAGCACATATTTTTTAACTCATCGTTCATAGATTCAATTACAGCTCTCTTTCTCCTGCTGGGCATAGTTTACAATTACGTCTGGCTGTTGCCATGGCTGCACCATGAATCAGAGACGGAATGTATTGTATAAACGAAAGCCACATAACTAATCTCCTGTTGTGGTACACCAAATTCATTGCCTTGTATCTCTAATAAAGTTCGAAGTGTCTTGTCTTCATTGACCATATAATGCAATTCGTCATACGTTAAATTAAGCCCTAACCTATATTGGGCTAAAACAAAGATTTGCCATAAATCCATGCCGCGTCTCCCTGTGGGCTTCTTACCTTTGGTAATATATTCTTCCAATATGACAAATATTTGTTCACTGTACTCAGGCGTTTTGCATATCTCCAATAATGACAAACCAATTTTATATGCTGCGGTTCTAAAGTTGTATCTAATCTCTGTATCTTCTATGGCTACTCTCCCAAGGCTATATTGTTGCACGAATCTTTTACGCATATTGAATGATTTTATAATTTTTTGACCAAATGTACTAAAAACATATGTATAATTAATACAATATAAGTATATTAATTTACTTATGCAAATTCATATCAAAATTATTCAAATTCTTATTTCTACACCTGTATCTGTGCATTAGTTAGTTATACGTTTTCTTGCAGACACTAGATAACTTACCTATTAAACCAACTTTGTGGGTTGAGTTTGGACTTATCTTTCCATAGTTCGAAATGAAGCTCTGAGCTTCCATCATCTCCTGCAACAATGTTTCCTATGGCTTGTCCGCGTTTGATTTTCTGATCTTTGGTCACAGATACACCATCTAGTTTTGAATACACCGAGTAGTAAGTCCCATGTTTGATAATGACCATATTTTTAAATCCTGGGATATTGGTGATACCTACCACTTCTCCATCATAGATACAACTCACTGTTGTTGCACCAGGTATAGTGAAGTCCACACCGTTATTGGACACGTCTACATTTTTGATAGTAGGGTGAGGATGTGTACCAAATTTTCCAGTGATGCTACCTTTGGCTACAGGCCAATTGAGAGCTCCTTTATTTTTAGCAAAGCTAGAATTGTCTATTTCTCTGGTTTTGGCCGTAGATGTACTTTCGTTGGCTTTATCCTTTTCCTTGGCTTTGGCTAGCTCTGCAAAGATGATTTTTTCGATAGCAGTATTTAGTTTTTCACGTTGTTTTTCATTATTGCGGATTTTGGCCATCAGGTTATCTTCTTCTTTGGATAGCGATTTTACAAGTTTATCTTTTTCGATTTGTTCTTTTTGAAGTAAGGCGATGTTTTTGTTACTTTCGGTGAGGGAAGTCAGATTTTTTTGTTTCACACTTGCTATTTCTTCATTTTTATTTTTGATTTCACCCGTAATGGTTTGTATTTCTTCGAGTTTTTGCTCAGTGTACTGATTAAATTGTTGAATATATCTCCATTTGAGCATCAATTTATTGAGATTGTCAGACGATAATAAATAAGTCCAGTCGGAGCCCGCCATTTTCTGTAGGTAAGCTGTTCTAAGGATTTTTTTGTATTGAATTTTTAATGAGATATGTTTATCTTGCAACTCTTTGAGTTGGGTTTCATTTTGGGCTATCTGTTGATCATTTAGTTTGACTTCATTATTGAGGTTTTCGATAAGTTTTTTTCTAGTAGAAACTTTTTCTTCTAGTGCTTTTAATTGAGTGAGGCTGAGCTCTTTGGATTTTTTAGTGGACTGCAGTTTTTGAGATGCTTTTTCAATATCTTTAATGATTTGAATACGCTGTTTTTCAAGTTCTTGCCGGTTTTGAGCATTCGACGCTCCTATGATTGTCAGGCCAATAAGAAAGGTGATGATGCATTTAGTTGATCTTTTCATAATGCCCGGGTATTGAAAATTTAATTTCTGACGGTTTGTCTATCACAATCTCTGAAATAGTTAACTCCAAGCTCCCATTTTCGGTGTCGGAGTAAGGGTAGGAGACACTTCTTTGATAGGCTATCTTACCTTTACCAGGATACATTCTATAATCAGAATACTGAATCACAACAGTCCTGTTTTGTAGGTCTGTGATCTTGAGTTGTGCCAGTTCCAGTGAGTTTCCGTTGATGGTGTATTCTAGTGCTAAATTATCTTCTTGGCTTTTCAGGATATAGTGATCAGTTGTCTTACTTATGACCGCTGAAGACAGCTCCGGAATCATGACATTACCTACCAATAATTGTTGTAAATCGGTAAATGCTGCATTGATGGCAAAGATGTTTTTGATCTTATCCAGGCTTTCTACTTCATATGCAGATTCAAACTTGTAGAGAATAGTATAGGATTTAGGGTCAACATATATCTTGGCAGCTTCTATTCCAAATTTTTTGACTGATACCAGTATAGCGCTATCCTTTTGCATCTTTACCTGCATCGTGCCTGATATTTTTTCATCAGGATTATCTATGGATGTGGATAATTTAGCATTAATCCACGTGAAGTTGATGTTTCGGTTATTTAATGCACTGATAAGCTCTTCATTACTGCGCTCTACTATGTTTACTTTTTTTTGAGTAGCACAAGATAAGAAAGTGCCAATCATCAACATGATCAAATATTTACACATCTTATTGACCTTTGGTATCATGGAGTTTTATCTTTAATCTTCCAATATTTCCGCCATTTTGAATCGACTTTTCCCAATAAGCTCTTGCATTCTTAATGTCAAGAGTAGCAAGTGCAACGTCCCCTTTCAGTTCCCATGCGTCTCCATTTTTTTCCGTGCTGATGTCAAGCGCCTTTTGTATCCATTCATTTGCCGTTTTAAAATCTTTGTTTTTAATGGAAGGCTCGGCTTTGATAACATAAATTCTACTTAGAATATCGGGGTTTGCACCGCTGATCAGCTCTGCATCTTCTAGAAGGGACAATGCTTTTTTAGCGTTATTTATTTCGTAAGCTGCTTTAGCGCCAAAACAATAAGACAAAGCATTGTTAGGGAAGTAGTCCATAGCTTCTGTAGCAATCTCATGAAGCCTTTGGTAGTCTTTCAGTTCTACTAGGCAAAACATCAGTTGCTCCCAAACGCTGAAAATATTCTTGTTCAACGATAGCGTCTTTTCATATTGTCTTGTTGCGGCTAGTATATTTCCACTGTTTTTCAGGACATCAGCATAGAGCGCATGAGCTTTGGCTTCTTTGGGATGAGCCAAAACCAACTTATCGCCTAAGTTTATGAGCTGTTTGGAAAGTAAAGTGTCGTCTGTTGCAGCTTGCTTTTGCAAATACGGAAGTAGTTCTTTTATTTTCATGTCCAAAGGTGCATCAGGATTACTGACCAATGGTTGTAGGGTGATGAGTTTGTCTTCTGGCGTTCCTTTTCTATTACTGATCAAAATTAAACCTAGTTTGGCGTCTTGATCATTCGGATTGATTTCCAATATTTTTTTCAAATAAGGTTCGCTATCCATCACTCTATCATTGGCATGTAGCACGCTGATGATGAGTTTATAATACTTAGTATCATTAGGATACTTAGCCGTAAGCTGGTTTAGATAGGTCAGTGCTTGGGGTAGGTTACCCGCGGTTTCGTAAAGTTCTGCAATTTTTATGGTATTTTGGGTATTCCATCCAAAGTTTTTTTCTTTGGTTTGTAGCGTTTTTATAGCATCATCATAATCTTGTTTTTTGACCTGCAGCTGAACTAGTTTATCATATATTTCATTTTTTTTACTTTGCGAGAGTAATTGTGTTTTTAATAATACGATCGCTTCATCAGCTCTTCCTGACTTTTCTAGATATTCTATTTCAAATGTTTTGAAATACTCATTGCTTCCATCTAATTTTAAAGCAGATTTTAAGTTCGTTTCTGTTTGGTTAAAATCTTTTTTATCGTAGTAAAGCTTCGCTAATTCAAAATAAACCATGGCTTGTTCGGGAGCTTCACGTCTGATACTGTCTAGCAACTTGATGGCTTCATCTTTTTTATCGGAAAAAATCAAGAGTTTAGCTTTCACAAAACGATCTTCAATTTTGATCTCTTTCTCTGACATCCTAAGGTCAGTGGTCTGACTTAGTGAGATACCATAAGAACAAAACCAACATAAAACTAATAACTTACATCGTGTATATTGCATCTTTTAGAAATGAAATTCAGAATTATAATACCAAGTCTTGGATTTTAAATTATTATTTTAATTAAATAAATGACACTAAATGGATGATAAAAACCCAAATCCTTGCTATACTAACTCAAAACGCAGTTAGATGGTTCAAAGGTACAGCTTTACATATATTTATTTAATAATAATATGTTAAAATTTACAGAATTAGAATATCATCGATGTCAATGAGGTCCACTTAGGAGACACTTTGGAAGCATCGCTGCAAAATTATGGCGTTATAATCATTACTACGTATCAATTGTTGATAATTAGCAACAAACCACAATCTATCCACAACGCGGTAGTATGAACAAAATAATTTAACATCAGACCATAAATACGAAGTACTACTTATTCAATAACTGATATTTTGAGCATATTGGTACGGAATCTTTTATGCAATGGCATACTTCCTGTGTTGACTACGATATCTCCTGTTTCTACAATACCCTCATCTTTAAGGATTTGGTTTACATCTTCG
Source organism: Aureispira sp. CCB-QB1 (assembly GCA_945870185.1). GTDB lineage: Bacteria > Bacteroidota > Bacteroidia > Chitinophagales > Saprospiraceae > OLB9. The sequence continues at coordinate 7,809 of CAMBRK010000035.1, forward strand.
ATGGTTTCATCCGTTGTTGTAAATTTAGTGTAAAGGTGACCAGTCACACCCCAAACCATGCTCAAAGTATTCAACATATGTGGTTTGTCAGAAAATATATGGATAGCTGGCGTAGGTCTGTACGAAGACATTTTGAAAGCAGTATAACCATTTACAGTAAGCCCGAGGATAGCCTTGGCTTTGACATCTTCTGCCAGTTTTGGAGCATTAATACACAATACATCTGATAAGAAGGTTTCAGTATCAGGATCCGGTTCAGACCTTTTGCCATGCATGTGATAGTGCGCTTCAGCTTCGCCTATGATTTTTCTCATGGCTTCTACTACCAATGATGGGTGATTACCTACAGAGGTCTCACCACTAAGCATTACTGCATCCGTACCATCTAGTACAGCATTGGCAACGTCTGTCACTTCAGCTCGGCTAGGCGATGGATTGGTAATCATACTTTCCATCATTTGAGTGGCTACGATGACTGGCTTAGAATTTTTGATACATCTATTGATAATCATTTTTTGCAAAGCAGGAAGCTTTTCTATAGGAACTTCCACACCCAAATCCCCACGTGCGATCATAATAGCATCTGAAACTTTGATAATTTCTTTGATATTTTTGATAGCTTCTGGCTTTTCTATTTTGGCTACTACCTTAGCAAAATGTTTGCTTGTTTTGATTCTTTTTTGCAGGTCCTTGACATCTTTGGCTTGTCGTACAAATGACAGCGCTATCCAATTTACTGGCTGGGTCAAGATATATTCCAAATCTTCAAGATCTTTTTCAGTCAGTGAAGGCTGCGTTACAATAGTGTCAGGTAAGTTTACTCCTTTATTGGAAGATAGTATGCTACCGAACATGACCATGAGCTTAACTTCATTTTTACCATTAGTAGACATAACTTCCAAAACTATTTTACCATCATCTACCAATACCTTTTCGCCTACTTTTACATCGTTTGCAAAAAGTTCATATGACATGTATATCTTTTCTTTGGTACCTAGGCATTTTTCATTTACGAAGGTCAGGATGTCGCCTGGTTTTATTTCAAGAGCATCATTTTCTATTTTTCCTATTCTGAGCTTAGGCCCCTGCAAATCAGCAAGGATACCCGCATGTACATGATATTCTTCATTTATTTCTAGTATGTTGTTTATGACCTGTTGGTGAAGTGAGTGTGCTCCATGAGAAAAATTAAGCCTGAACACATTCACTCCTGCTTTGACAAGGTCCAATAATGCTTCCTTACTGGATGATGCCGGACCTACTGTAGCTAATATTTTTGTCTTCTGATGATTATTGATATGGATCAATGGTGCCATAAATTATATGTTTTTATTTAAAAAGAAGTGCAAAGATAGTGTATATTTGACAATATTTATTCTTTGATTGGCTAAAATTATTTTCATTTATATGGTTATTCTTAAAAATAGTTTATAAATTGATGGTTTTACGTTTAAATTTAAATACAAATACCAAATATTATTTTTTGGCAACTATAAAAACCCCAAAATAATGCTGATATCCTTTTTAATAAATCTAATGTTATTTTTAGGTAAATAAAAATTTTATCGATAGGTTAATGCTACTTATCGTTTATTTTTGTAATTTTATCGCATTGTTACAAAAAGGTGAAATTATTTTATTCCGTTTTAAGTTATTGTTACAAATAAAGCCACTTTACGCTATGTTTGAATTTTTAAACCAAGCAGATATTTATTTACAGACTTTTTGGTATATCGCTATACCGGTAAGTGTCATTTTTATATTCCAAGCAATCTTGACCTTTGCAGGTTTGGGTATGGACTTGGATATTAATGATAACTTTCATATAGAAGACCCTGGAGGGGTGATGGGATATTTTACCATCAGGAATGGTATCAATTTCTTGTTGGGTTTCAGTTGGGCTGGTATTTTCTTTCATGCTTCAATCGAAAATAAATTGTTTCTAATCTTAGCATCTGTTGGAGTTGGTGCCATTTTTCTGACTCTTTATTTTTATTTGACAGAGCAAGTCCAGAAGTTTGAAGAGGATAATACTTTCAATATCTCCTCTGTTGTGGGCAAAGACGCAGTAGTTTACTTAAAGATTCCTGCAAAAGGATTGGGCTACGGCAAGGTTACCGTCTCTCACAATGGAACCACTCATGAACTTGAAGCCATATCAGATAGCTTAGAATGGCCTACAGGCTCTACTGTAGTCATAAAATTTATCAATGCTGAAAATCAATTGATTGTAACTTGCCAAGAAACATAGTATTGTATGAAAACATGTAATGAATGCATCATTTCTTAAGTACTTCATGATGTAGTTACAAAAATATTAAAAACACTTTATTATCAATCATTTATAAACAAAACAGCTTATGGAAACCACAATTTATCTTATTTTAATTTTGACTTTTGTGTTGATGGTCTTAGTCTTGGCCATTATTTCAAGATATAAGAGATGTCCTTCAGACAAGATTTTAGTCGTCTATGGCCGTACAGGCGGCACATCTGCCAAGTGTATACATGGTGGCGGTGCATTTATCTGGCCTGTAATTCAGGATTACGCTTATCTGGATTTGAAACCTATCTCTATAGAAGCCAACTTGACTAATGCCCTCAGTAGACAAAATATCCGAGTAGATGTTCCTTGTAGATTTACTATTGCCATTTCTACAGAAGCAGATAGCATGAATAATGCAGCAGAGCGTTTATTGGGATTAAAACATGAACAAATTCAAGAACTTTCTAAAGATATTCTTTTTGGTCAGTTGAGATTGGTCATAGCCACGATGTCTATAGAAGAGATCAATTCCGATAGGGATAAATTTCTCGAAAATATTTCTAAAAACGTAGATGCTGAGCTAAAAAAAATAGGTCTTAAACTGATCAACGTCAATGTCACAGATATCAAAGATGAATCCGGCTACATCGAAGCTCTAGGAAAGGAAGCCGCAGCGAAAGCGATAAATGAAGCAAAAATCAGCGTAGCTGAACAAGAAAAAATAGGGGAGACAGGTAAAGCTATGGCAGATAGGGAGAGAGATATATCAATTGCTGAAACTCACAGAGATCGAGATGTGAAAATGGCAGTGACTCAAAAAGACAAAGAAATCAGTATCGCTGCAGCCAATCGAGATGAAGCCATTGGTAAAGCCGAAGCTGAAAGGGATACTAGAGTCAAAATGTCCGAAGCCAATGCTATAGCTGTAAAAGGTGAAAATGAAGCGAGAATCAATATCGCTAATTCTGATGCACTCAGAAGGGAAAAAGAAGCTGAATCCAATCGTCTGGCAGTAACCGCCGAAAAGGTACAACAGGCCAAAGCACTCGAAGAAGCGTACTCTGCTGAGCAAAAAGCCGAACACGCAAGGTCAGAAAGAGAGCGATCTAGTCAAATTGCCAATGTGGTCATACCTGCTGAAATCGCCAAACAAAAAGCGATCATTGATGCTCAAGCGGAAGCCGAGAGAATCAGAGAAAATGCTAAGGGTGAAGCAGATGCTATTTTTGCCAAAATGGAAGCAGAAGCCAAAGGTCTTTACGAAATACTTACCAAACAAGCCGAAGGTTACGAAAAAGTAGTCAAAGCTGCAGGTGGTGACCCAAGTAAAGCCTTCCAACTATTACTTATCGAAAAACTCCCTGAATTGGTTAGAACCCAAGTAGAAGCGGTCAAAAATATCAAGATAGATAAAATTACTGTTTGGGATAGTGGTGCCAACGGCAACGAAAATGGAGCCACTGCCAATTTTGTCTCAGGAATGATGAAGTCTGTTCCGCCGCTCAATGACTTGTTTAATATGGCTGGATTAAACCTTCCTACATATTTAAAAGGAGCAGACACATCAGAAGATGCTAAGGGAGAGTCTGAAAATAAAAAAGATTAGCAAGTACACTTACAGATAAAAGAAAAGAGTTTGACTTAAGTCAGACTCTTTTTTTTATATATTCTTTTGGAAAATTACAAGTATCTAACTACTTTTGTTAATAGAATTATTGTAGCACTGCATTTTAAATCCACATTCTTTAAAGAATCCAATAATTCTTTAAGCACTTTTTTCTTGATTTATTAAATTAAAATTATGAATAAGGATTCCTTACAAGCTGAAGGATTGATAAAAATTAAAGCTGATTTCCTTGATTTGGTTGGCATATTTAAAGAAATGTTGGTTTCCATAGGTGAGCAAGATTTAGCTCATGCTTTGCCATTCGGGAATGAACATCATCAAGTGCAACATGATATTTCAAATGAAAATCTAACTCAAGCTATGGGCATCTGCTTTGAATTTCTCAATTTGGTAGAAGAAAATGCCAATACTCAGTTTAGACGTAAGACTGAAACTTTTTTTGGATTGGAATCTACTCGGGGATCTTGGGGAGAGACCATCGCCCAATGGAAAAATGAGGGTATTGAAACTCAGCAAATGGCCGACAAAATGAGATCAATCAAAGTTATGCCCGTTCTGACTGCACATCCGACGGAGGCCAAAAGATCTACGGTCTTGGAGATTCATAGAGAGCTTTATCTACTTTTAGTCAAAAAAGAAAATCCTAACTGGTCAAAAACAGAGAAGGCAGAAATAAAGCAGGAAATGGTCACCTTACTGGAACGATGGTGGCGTACAGGAGAAATCTATCTGGACAAACCACGTCTTGAAGATGAAAGAAATAATTTGATGCACTATTTTGTGAATGTTTTTCCAGAAGCAGTAAGACTTTCTGACCAAAGACTTGCTGATGCTTGGAGCGCCAATGACTTGGACCCCGATTTTTTACAATGGCCTGAGCATTATCCTACGATTCAGTTTGGGAGTTGGGTAGGAGGTGATCGGGACGGACATCCATTTGTAACACCCGAATTTACGGCGTCTACTTTAAAGTTGCATAGATTGGCTGCTTTAAAGATGCTTCACCAGCAGCTATTTAATCTGGCATCTAAGTTGAGTTTTTCAGGTTTTAGAATTAAAATTCCACAAGACTTCTTAGCAGAAATAGAGTCTAAGGCTGCATTATTTGGATCTTTAGGTCAGAAAGCATTGGATCGGAATCCGGCAGAACCGTTACGACAGTTTATTAATTTACTCTTGATAAAACTCGATCATACTATAAATGATGATCGATCTTTTGGGGATGAAGGATTTTTTAAATCCGCCGCAGATTTATCCAAAGAGCTCCTAAGATTAAGGAATACTTTGATCAGTATGAACTCCAGTAGGATTGCAAAACAATGGCTTTTTCCTGTTGAACGATTGGTTCATACTTTTGGTTTTCACTTAGCCAAACTTGATATCAGACAAAATAGCGATTATCATGAAAAAGCCATCAGTCAGATACTTTCAAAATCCGGCTATGAAAATCATGATTATGCATCCTGGGATGAACAAGAAAGACTTGATTTCTTAAATGCAGAGTTAAAAAGTAATAGACCTTTTATTACGTCAGGTACAACATGCGGTTTAGAAGCTGACAACGTTTTAGGTTATTTTCGCAAAGTGAAAAAATATATAGACTTATACGGTAATGAAGGTATTGGATCGATCATTGTGAGTATGACCAGAAGTGTAAGTGACTTATTATTGGTTTATTTGTTTTTGAGAGAGGCTGGACTTGCGGATTCTGGGTTATTGGTAGTACCCTTATTAGAAACTATTGAAGATTTGGAAGCAGGACCTGAAATATTAAAATCATTTTTGGAGCATCCTGTACACAAAAGAAACAGACTCGGGGTGGACCACTTTACTCAAGAAGTCATGTTGGGATATAGTGATAGTAACAAGGATGGTAGCATATTAGCAAGCAGGTGGAATATCTACAAAGCCGAAGAAAATCTAACTGAAATGGCTAGCAGTATTGGTGTTAAATTATGTTTTTTTCATGGCCGAGGAGGAACTATCAGTAGGGGCGGAGGTAAGTTGCATAGATTTTTGGACAGTATGCCACCCGGTGCTATGAGTGGACATATCAAAATGACAGTACAAGGCGAATCCATAGCCATCCAATATGCCAATAGATTGACAGCAACCTATCACCTAGAGATGTTTGTGGCGGGAACAGCTAAGCAGGCCATGATTCCTAAAATCAAAGAAAAGAATACGTATGTTTACCATATGATGGATGATCTTGTAGCAGCGGCCAAGAAACATTACCGAGATTTACTGGATCACCCTAAGTTTATAGAGTTTTATAGTCAGGCTACACAGATTGATGTTTTAGAACATAGTAAAATAGGTTCCAGGCCCGCAAGAAGAACAGGCCAAAGATCATTAAGTGATTTGAGATCCATACCATGGGTTTTTAGTTGGAATCAGGCTAGATTTAATTTGACAGGATGGTATGGAGCGGGTAGCGCTTTCCAAAAGTTATTGTCAGAGCGTCCAAAAGATTTTGAGCTTTTGAAACAATTAGCCAAAGAGTGGCCCTTTTTTAAATATTTAGTCATCCAAATAGAGACCAACCTTTTACTTTCTGATAAAGATATCATGAAGGCTTTTGCTGCATTGGTTCAAAATGCGGATACCCAAAAAGAATTATTAAGCTTGATTATTAATGACTTTGATGCAAGCTTGGCTTCCATTGGTAAGATATTGGGAGCTGATGTATCAACAAGGAGAGTCACCCGTATCAAAGATATCGGTCTAAGGAATGATGGATTAAAAGCGCTTCATAGAATGCAAATAGATAATATTGTTAAATGGAGAGCTATCCATACAAGTCATACTGAGCAGAACGAAATGTATCTTCTGGAGCTACTACTTTTGGTTAATGCCATTTCAGGAGGGCTTAAAAGTACGGGTTAAAAGATCAAAGGTGCTTTTCCTGTAATGAAATCCTGATTGTCGAAGTTTGTAACTTCGATACCATATCCTTCCGGTCTTTGACCGAATACGGGTGACCAGTTTTTAATACATCCATTTTTGATTATTTCCATGTGCTTTTTTATTTAGCTTTGACAAAGTTACTTTTTATTTGATTAATATTCAATAGTATATCCCATTTTTTTAGTCTGAGATGATGTTTTATTTTCAAAAAGCGAAACGCTTTTACTAAGGCAAGCTCAGCAAGGACGCTTAGCTTAACGACAGTTGCGTTACTTTTACTCACCCCAGCCCTCTCTAAAAAGAGAGGGAGCTTGATTCGTTCTTTGATAACTAAATGTTATTCTCTGCAATTCAAGCAATTTTCCACATCTGCAATTCAAGCAATTCCCCACCCGATAGCTATCGGGTCTGCAATTCAAGCAATTCAATCAATTTTGCAATTTAAGCAAGATCACATCTTCACCACCTTCCCCTCTTTAATCTCATGCTCTCCATCCAACACCTTCCATACATACATCCCTGCTGGCAATGTGCTCATGTCTACACTATTTTGCCCATAATAGATGCGTTGTGTGATCACAGGTCTACCCGTGACATCATAGATCATAACCTGACCGTGCACGGGTACGTACTCACCGAGTGTCATGAATAGATAGTCCTGGACAGGATTGGGAAAGAGAGATACATCCGCCCTGCTTACAGACTCGTCATCGCTGCTGCTCGTGCCGAATGTGATGGTACGGCAGCTGGTATTGCTACTATTTTCATTGCTGACGGTAAGACAGACGCGGTAGGTACCATTTTGTGCAAAAGTATGATAAGGACTCTGTGTACTCACTCGGGGGCTACCATCTCCGAAATCCCAAGACCAGGTCTCCGGCCGGAAGTAGCTCAGGTCTGTAAACCGCAGCCGTAGATGATCTGTACTATCTGCTTCGTAGCGGTACTTAGCTATTGGATGATTGTCTAGGCCGAGGGTATCGCAAGGTGAGCCATCTAGTGGGCCCAGACGGTAATGCGGGAAGTTGGGGATACCTCTCGATATACCTGTAGGCATTAAAATGGAATGTTGCAAGACAGTACATGCCTCGCCTTCTTCATCTGGATACTCTATCTTGCTCATCATACGTGTACTAGCAGAGCTTGATGATATATAGATCCTGCCATCTGGAGCAAGACCTAAATAACAAAAATTGACATCATACCCTAAGGGTTGTATGGTGTCAAAAGGAAAAAAATATTTGTAACCATTATAGCTTGCCACCTGTTTTTGGGTCTGTAAAGGCTTAGTTGATCTTAGATCATATTGATAAACAAACTGCCTATTACACATATACAAATATCTATTTGAGAAGGATACACCAGTGCCCAAGCCATAAGATGAATTGACAACTTTAATGTCACTATCAGAGACTGTTCCATTACATCTATCAAATCTGGAAAGCATCAATCTGGAGCCATCACCCGTGATCTCTCCTCCCACATACCATGCTAACCAATTACCGTCTGGTGAACCGTACACCTGACCTATACCGCCATAAGGTAGCTTGTCGTAAAATCCTGTATGATACCTTTCATGAAAATGAACACCTGATGGGTCAATGAGAAATACAAAAGCTTCCATACCATTGTGCCGAGGAGCTATCAACCACCAATCTCTACCGTTTCCGTGTTTTATAGCGGTTATACTCCCTGATAATGAATCTTTTTCTATGATGACAAAATCTTTTCCAATAAGGTTTCCTTCTTTATTATCTTGGCTAACATCAAAGATTGCGTATCTTAAATTATAATTAATAAAATATATATTAGAATGATCTGTAGACGTATAAAAGACATAATATCTTTGTTTTTTACTAACAAATGGTAAAATTAAGGCCTTTTGGATGCCTGTCATTCCTGCTGGTATAATTATATTATTATATTCTACCTTTCCATATTCCCAGCTGTCTCCATAATTGATCGTATCTTCTATGGGCCTATCATATTGGTTATTGATAACCATACCATTAGTATAAGCCAAAATTTTACCATCATTATCACAAACATTACTATTGCAACTAAAAAAATCAAGAAATCTTTTAGGATCATAATATATCTTTGGTGGGTCGTAATTAAAATCAATATTGGAAGCACCACGGGTAGTATCTGCTGCACGATCTGGTAAAATAGTATCGTAGGGTTCATCACCATATAGCCAAATAAAGTCTTCTTTTTGTCCATAAATATTTTCAGAACCAATTATGACAATAAGCAAAATCATAACTCCAAAATTAATATTCATTTCAATACATTTAATGGGTAAAGGAATAAAGTTGGGTTGTAATTTTTACAACCCAACTATAAAGGATGCGTTAATCTATCAATATAAAATTACCTGCTGATATAAAATTACCACTTTTTAGTAGTTTGTATTGATAAATACCCGCTGATAAATGATTAAGGTCTAAAATTATAGATTTACCGTCAAATATATTTTGCTCGTAAATCAAGTTACCTAAAATATCCACTATCAAAATTTTATCTACACTTTCCTCACCAAAAACGACTTCGACTATTCCTGTGCTTGGATTGGGGTATAAAGATATACTAGCTTCATGCTTTTGATTACTTCTAGGCTCAAGCAATGTAGTGCAATCTTCATTAAATTGATGATTGACAAGTGATTCATCTTTTGTCACCAGTAACCCATAAGCTTCGTACACAGCACTTCCAAAAGAGACAGTACACATATTAGCAATGTTAGCTATTTCATTCCATTCTGACTGACTAAGTGATGCAATACCATAAAGCCTTCTTTTGGTATCAAGTTCCCAAATCCTTTTGCGGGCAGCAAGGAAAGGATGATTTGTATGGAAGACTGTTAATTGTTGTGTTAAATTCTGCAATATATTATGATTGAGCGCATTTTTTTCTACTCGCCAATTTTGCAGAGCTTCTTGTTCTTCTCGCAAAGTTGCATATAATGCGGTTAAAGCATCGCTTGATGCTTCCTCAGATGCCTGGCCATACCAATTTTTGATTGAAAGCTGAATATTTTTAATATTTCTTATTTTTGTAGCAAGCCACCTATGTTCATCATTTGTCAAGGATGTGAGGCTTTTTTTGGTGTTTTCTATTTCGTACCATGCTATCATTTCTTGGTCTAAATTATCAAAATAATAAGGACTATTTACTTGAGAGCTAATTTTCTCAGTCCATGCTATTTGTGGGTTATTTCTCACCGTGCTATACATAGAATAATGGCTTTCCCAGACATGCCTATAATGGGGGTATGTAGGATCATCATAGATATCAGCATTATTAAAATAATTGGCAATCATCGCGTTCGCTTCTTCTTGTGGCAACAACACAAACTGTGCATATTGTGATGTGTCTTCTCCAATAATTGGTAAATCAAATTGGATAGAACTACATGAAGACATGTTACTGCAAGAATTAGGAGCACCGTTAAGTGGAAACCAGTCATTTGCAAACTGCGAAGGCCAAATTACTGAAGGGCGAGGGCCTGTTTGAGATGGATCAACTTTAAATTTTATTTTATCAAAATAAGATTGACTACCCGATGGCATAGAATGCTGAGTATCGCCCCACGCTCTAGCTTCGGATCCTGAGGCAAAGACATTTCCTCTAGAATCTTGGAGTCCTATGTTTGTTGAATTTTGCAAGCGAATATTATTAATATTGTTGCCTCCTAAGGTATATAACATATCTCCACCATTAAAAAATCGAAATGTCTTAATATTGGATGATGTACTATTGCAACAATACTTACTTAGTCGACTTAAACTACTTGATATAAATTCCGTACCTGTTGCAGAAGCAGCTAAAACATTCCCTTTGTAAAAATTATTACTACTATTAGATTGATTTATCCTTCCTCCTCTATTTTTAAAATCATTTTCCAATAATACTAATCTTGTCGAATTGAACAAATTAATGTCAAATTCTGAAAGAATTCCTTCAAATTCATTTTCTCTAATCAAGCCGTAAACACCTCCTAAAGGCGTGCAAGAAGTAATGTTCATTATATCCCCATTATTAGTAGTTCTATCATAAAATTTATTTCGATCAACTTTTAATGAAGAATAAGTAAGATCAGATAGAAATATTGCATGGTTGGTTCCTTCTATATGAAATTCATTATCATTAGAAATATCCACAAAAATATTTTCGCTACTTAGGACATCTATTGCTCTACATAGTTTAAAATTACTTAAAACATGAAATTCGTTTCCATACATTTGAATATTATTTAAACTACCGTTAGTACTATAAAAACATTTATCAATGTCTCCAGAAAACCTATTATTAAGTAAATAAGTCAAGTCATTGGGGTGGTCTTCTTTAATTCCATAGGAAAGGTAATTATTTGCGGCTGCATCTGTGACTTCGAAATGTGTATTTTGTATGGAAATACCTGTTCTTGACGCTAGGATTCCATGGGACAAATTTTTAAAAATACTTCCATATGTAAACTCATCACCATCTACTAATATACCTCTTACTGTAAAAGCTTCTATGCCTGCATAGCCCCTGCTGGTCCAGGAAGGTTGCCCACTATAGGCTGGTTTCATGCCTCCTGTAGACTCAAATTTGCAATTGTAAAAATATGAAAAAATTTGATTATGTGAGTTGGTGAAAGGATAATGGCACCCTACATAATTATTAATAAATCTTGACTCATCAGCAGTCAACCTCCAGCCATTTGACAATTCAATAGCTCTATAAGCATCCATAATGGTTGTATTAGTGAATATCAATTGACCAGTAGTATAAAAATAAAAAGGATTAGGGTTTCCTATTGACCTAATGCCTCTCCACATTGATGAACACCCTTCTAATCTTGAATCTATAAACGTAACTGCACCACTAGGCCCGAAATAGTTACATATTATAGAAGACCCTGGACCACAAAACCAATTTGTATTCAAAAACCTAACATCTTGAATGTCAATAATTAAATCACCTACTAGGTTAAAACATTGGTTTGGGATTGCTGTAGAAGTTCCCCTTACGAATGATTGTATCGTTGGATTAGGGCCTGAAATCAAGGAACTTAGGTAAACTGTACCCCCAGGCATTCCAATATTTTTACACGAAGATCCAGCTACACAATATGGCTCCGTAATGATTACTTCTTCACATTTTTTACCACAACAGCCGTGGCAATCAATGACTTCTACGCAAACATTGTAGGTACCAGCTGAAGAAAAAATATGATTTGGGGTAGGTTGTGTAGAAGTATTATTTTGTATCCCACTTGCAGGGTCTCCAAAATTCCACTTAAAAGATTCAAATTGACAAGTATTATCATTATTGGTTGTTCCAAAACCTACTTGTTTACCTGAAATTGATGTCGTGATATCTGTAAGGGCGTTTGTATTACATGTTAAAACTGCATTTTTAAATGTGAATGCACCTTGAATTATATTGGAGCCTAAAATAAAAGTATTACCAATCCAGATTTGGTTAAATCCAGAATTGGCTTGCACTGTGAAAGGAACGGTTAATGTTGTTAAGTTAGTATTGGTAATTGTGTGAGTTATTAATGTTTGTTTTGGATTATTATAAAATGAAAACAAGGGCATATCATTTACGAGGTCTTTTGTTACCCTAATTTCCATTGTGTTTCCTATTTTATTTTTTTCACACTGCAATCCAGCAACATCAATAGAAAATTCAAATGAGAGATTTGGATTTTGCAGGATACTTACATTTTGGAAAATTCCTTCATGGGTTTCAATGCAAGTAAATTCAGAACCATTGTAAGGTTGCCAAGGAATGTTCCAGTTATCGCAAAGTTTATCATGGGGAGATAATGGGTTTGGCATTGCGTGATGAGGGTTAGGTGGTGCACAAAACCAATTATCAACACAACCACCCCCTAAACTACTTGAAGCATTATTATTAGGCAAAGTACAAGGAGGCCCCAATAAGAAATTAGGATTTTGTATTATATTTTTGCCACATTGCCCCCATCCGACATCAACCTTTACCATCAACAAAAATAATGTCAGAACAAAGGTCCTAATAAGATTAATACCTAAGTCATTGTTAAGTAGAACAGGTACACACCTACTTGGAACATGAAATCTATTCATTTTCATAAAATTTGCAATTTAGAGAACTTATGGTTTTTTCTTACATTTGTGAGTCGTTTACACCAGTATACTTGCCGGATTGCAGGAGATCGATCACGATTTTAAGTAGGACATGTCGTAATATTTTGCATCGATGCAGTGATCAAAATCCTGTAATTGTCTAACATGTATTTTTCTTGTTGTTGGGTAAAGCTTCCTTTTAGTAATTCATCATGTGAGTCCAAAAAATTATGTTAAAAAAAAATGTCCAAACAAAGATAAGGGAATTAAATTTTACACAGGTAACTTTATAGCCATTTTTTCATATATTTTTATTCATAAACCAAAATATACCCTTTTTGGGGTAGGAGTGTAGATTCTGCTCTATGGCAGTACTATTAAAACATATCTGTTCTTGAACAAAAAACTCTTACTTCTTGAATAAAATTGCGCACTTTTACCATAAAACTGCGTACTTTTAATATAATACTATGTACATTTTGAATATAGTTTTGTACTTTTATCAAATATGTGCGTACTATTTGAATAAAAGAGCGTATTATTAACAAATTAGTGCGTACTTTTAAAACAAAAGTGAGTACATTTAACATAAAATATTGTACATTTAGCACTATACTGCGTACTATTTGAATATAATTGTGGTCTTTTTGAAAAAAATGATTTTTTTTTGATGGATTGTACACATTATTTTTTACACTCTCTTACACTCTCCTCAATAACTTTCTTCAAGTACTTAACAACCTTCTTTAAGTACTCGACAACCTTCTCTAAGTACTCTATAAGCTTCTTCAAGTACTTGATAACCTTCTCTAAGTACTCTATAACCTTCTTTAAGTACTCTATAAGCTTCTTTAAGTACTTGATAACCTTCTCTAAGTACTCTATAAGCTTCTTCAAGTACTTGATAACCTTCTCTAAGTACTCGATAAGCTTCTACAAGTACTTGTCAACTCTTTTTGAGTGCTCGAAGACTTTCTTTCGATACTCAAAGTCTTTTTTTGGGTCTCTATGGATGATTTTTACTAAAATCCAAAAAAGGAGCTTGGTTTTAGCATCCAATACAAGGTGGTTTTGGGTTTAACCCGGATTATATAATGCGGGTTAAAATTTAAAATCACCATTTTATCCTTAGATTCCTAGACAGAAGATGTTAATATTAAATTTCTTGGATTACGCTAGTAAATGTTCGTATTGAATGACCATAAAAGGAAACAAATTTGCATTTTAGGCATTATTATTTTGGTGTTTTCACTATTTGAGAGCAAAAACATTATTGAAACTATTGTGCCTAATTGAAAAATACATATAAATTTTTAAACTAAATTAAAATAAGTTTTTATTTTTTTGTAAATTTGCCCTTAAATTTGTGCAAGTTGGACCTAAAATAGGCTGTATATTAAGTTTTTTGTTTAGGTCTTCAGGTAATATTTAGGGTGGTTAATATTTTAATAAAAGTGTAGTATGAAGTTGTCGTTGAACTGGTTAAAAAGATATCTAAAAATCACTTACACACCAGAAAAAATAGCAGAAATGCTAACCATTATCGGGTTGGAAGTTGAGGGTATTGATAAAGTAGAGTCTATAAAGGGTGGCCTGAAAGGTGTGGTTGTGGGTGAAGTAGTAACTTGTGATAAACATCCTGATGCTGATCGACTTTCTGTTACCACAGTAAATATTGGAAGTGGTGATCACCTTCAGATTGTATGTGGCGCTCCTAATGTGGCAGCAGGTCAGAAAGTCATGGTGGCTACTATCGGTACTGAATTATATGCCAAAGACGGTACTCCCTGGGCGATTAAAAAAGGAAAAATACGTGGCGTAGAGTCACAAGGAATGATTTGTGCTGAGGATGAACTCGGTATTGGAGAAGATCATTCTGGCATTACGATACTACCTTCAGACACCAATATTGGCTTAGATGCGGCTACATTTTACCAAATTGAGGACGATTATGTTTTTGAAGTAGGTTTAACACCTAATAGATCTGATGCTACATCTCAGTTGGGTGTTGCAAGAGATTTATTAGCATACCTCAGAGTAAATGAAGGATATACAGATGATATCATTGAGCCCGATTTGTCCCATTTTATCACAGAAAGGGTTGCATTAAATCTAGACATTGAAATAGAAGACAAAATTGCGTGTCCAAGGTACACCGGTATCACTATTAATAATGTCAATGTCCAGGAATCTCCCGATTGGTTGAAAAAATTACTGAAAGCAGTAGGAGTAAAACCCATCAACAATGTTGTGGATATCACTAATTATGTTTTAAACGAATATGGCCAACCACTTCACGGCTTTGATGCAGATAAGATTTCCGGTAAAAAAGTCATTATTAAAAAACTTCCCCAAGATACTGAATTTGTGACTTTGGATGGGGTAACCCGAAAGCTTCACCAAGATGACCTGATGATTTGTGATGGCGAAGGACAACCGTTGACAATAGCAGGTGTATACGGAGGATTGAATAGTGGCATCACTGAGCAAACTCAAAATGTATTTTTGGAATCAGCCCATTTTCAAGCCAAAGCGATCAGAAAGACAAGTACACGACATAATCTTAGGACAGATGCTGCTAAAGTATTTGAAAAAGGTTCAGATCCCAATATTACAGAAATAGCTTTGAAGCGAGCGGCCACATTGATCAGAGATTTAGCAGGAGGCTCTATCAGTGACAAGTTGGTAGATGTTTATCCGACCAAAATCCCATCAGTAGAAGTCAGGTTGTATTATGCTCATATAAATCAATTGATTGGTACCCAAATCAGTGAAGAAGATGTACATGCTATTTTACAAGCAATGGATATGGAAATCGAGCCATTTGATGACGATAGTATTTTGGTAAAAGTACCTACCAATAAGACAGATGTAATCAGAGATGTCGATTTAATAGAAGAAATCATCAGAATTTATGGTCTCAATAGAGTACCCGTATCCAATCAGATTCGCAGCACCATTTCGTATACTGAAAGACCTGACAAACATAAAACCAAAGAATTAATTTCTGATTTTCTTGCATCATCTGGTTTTAATGAAATGATGGGGCTATCATTGGTAGAATCAAGGTTTTACAAAGGCTTGGACTTCGTAGATGAAGCCAACTTTGTTTACATCAACAATACTTCCAATATTCATTTGGATATCATGAGACCCGACATGTTGGTCAGTGGTTTGATATCCGTATCTTATAACCTTAATAGACAACAAAATAACCTACAGTTGTTTGAGTTGGGTAAGAGTTACAACAAGATATCTTCTGGATATGAAGAAAAGGAAATGCTTTCTATTTTCATGACTGGAAAAAAGAATGAAGAATCTTGGCTTAGTGACAGTAAATCAGAAAAATCGTTTTATGATATCAAGAAAGCGGTCATTTCGGTTTTAAATAGAGTAGGGATTCAACAGTTTCAGACTGAAGAAATCCACGGTCAAGGCAGATGGGCTTATGGAATCAGAATTCATAGAGGCCCGATCATCATTGCTGAACTAGGTGAAGTGCAAAAGCAAGTTGCCAAATCCATGGGAGTAAAAACCAATGTGAACTATGGTGAAATACATTTTACAAGTTTATTAAAATGTATGGGCAAAGATAAAGTTCAGGTAGCTGAAATTAGTAAATACCCTGCGGTAAGAAGGGATTTAGCATTGGTAATAGACAAAAAAGTGAAATTTGCCGAAATCGAACAAATTGCAAAACAATCAGAAAAGAAAATTTTGAAGCAAATTTCTCTATTTGATGTTTACGAAAATAAGCAACAATTGGGTGAAGATAAAAAATCTTATGCAGTCTCTTTCGTTTTTGAAGATAGCTCCAAAACACTTAATGATAGTGAAATTGATCACATCATGCATAAAATTTCAACACAATTGTTAGAAAAATTAGGAGCAAATATTAGAAAATAGTATCGTATTATAAAAAAAATATATATCTTTGATGCAAAATTTAGCTGAAAATCTTGAATTAATCATTGAAAAAACCAAACGATTGGTCAATGAGTGTCAACTTTTAAAAGCTGAAAACGAAAAATTAGAAGTTCAATTAAGTCATCTAAAAGTAGAGGCTGATCAATATAAAAATATGGCGCAACAAAAAAACGCCATAGAGGAAGAAGAAATAGTGGAGGATAAAACAGAAAGCAAAATACAAGTAGATATTGAAGACCAAAATATAGCTGCAGTTCAGGACGGGCAAACCCCAGATAGTAAACAGCTAAAAATCAAACTGGACGAATTTATCGAAGACTTAGATCAATGTATTCAAATCATTCAATCCGGTGAGCATGGAAAATAATGAGACGAAAACAATTCAGATAACTGTAGCTGGTAGGACATTTCCCGTAAAGGCCACAAAGGATGAAGAAGTTGTGATGCGGAATCTAGAAACTGAAATCAATGGTAAAATTCTGGAATTCCAGAAAATGTATCCCATGAGAGATAAGTTGGATTGTGTCATCATGACCGTGTTAACATACACTTATGATCTGCAAAATAAAAAAGATGATAACGATAAAGCCCAAATTGACCAAAAGGTCGATACTTTATTGACTTTATTAAGTGACATTTAATTATTAGGCTGCTGGACGTTTATTTTCTTTCCTGAATCTCTTCCTATTGCTGAATAAAAGTGATTATTTTTGGTAATCCAATACATTCAGCGCAATAGCAAAGCCCATATTGGGTATTATTCATTTTTAAAACTTATTCAGAATATGGAGTCTATAATAGGACCAATTTTGGGTTTGTTAGTAGGAGGAGGAGCATCTTATTTTGTGGTCCAATCCATTTTCAAATCCAGAGTAAAACAAGCCAACGACCAGGCTGATATTACATTAAAAGAGGCAGAACTTACTGCAAAAAGAAAAGTTGACGAGGCTGAAAACAAGGCCGAGAAAATTGTATCTAGAGCTGAACAGCAAAACGAATCTGTAAAACAGAAAAAAATTCAGGAAGCACGGGATAATTTTTCTAAATTGAAGTCCGAGTTTGAAGCTTGGAAAGCAGATCAAAAAGTAGAGATCAAAGAGCGGGAACTCACTGCAGTGGCACTCGAAAAAGAACTGA
The DNA here is from genome assembly GCA_945870185.1 of Aureispira sp. CCB-QB1. Lineage (GTDB taxonomy): Bacteria > Bacteroidota > Bacteroidia > Chitinophagales > Saprospiraceae > OLB9. The sequence goes on from CAMBRK010000035.1 coordinate 25,780, forward strand.
AAGTCAAACAAGATGCTATCCTTTATGAACTAGAATCCATCGAGACAAGAGAACAGGAAGTCAATGCTATCCGTGAAAATCTGGATGTTCAGATGAAAATAGTAGCCAAGAAAAAGGAAGAGTTGGATTCTGCCCATGACCGATTTATCAAGGAATTGGAGACGATATCCAAACTGACACAGCAGCAAGCCAAAGATCAATTGCTCGAAGCTGTAAAAGGAAAAGTGCAAAATGAAGCATTGGCTATAGAAAAAGAAGCCATCACTAATGCTCATACCAATGCTAATAAGGAAGCTAAGAAAATCGTCATTCAGACGATTCAACGTATGTGTGCTGAGTACACTATAGAAAATACGGTTTCTGTATTTAACTTGGAATCAGATGAAATCAAAGGACAAATCATAGGTCGTGAAGGTAGGAATATCCGAGCTTTGGAAGCAGCTACGGGTGCGGAGATCGTAGTAGATGATACACCTGAAGCAATTGTCATCTCCAGCTTTGACCCTATCAGAAGAGAACTTTGTCGACTAGCGCTTAAGAAATTGGTAGCAGATGGTAGAATTCACCCTGCAAAAATCGAAGAAACCGTAGCCAAAGTTAAAAAGCAACTCGAAGAGCAAATCATCGAGATAGGAGAGCGTACTATCATAGACTTGGATATTCATGGTTTGGCACCATACCTAGTCAAAATGGTAGGTAGAATGAGATTCAGATCATCTTACGGTCAGAACCTTCTGAAGCACTCCATAGAAACAGCCAATTTATGCGCAACGATGGCGGCTGAACTAGGCCTCAATCCTAAACAGGTCAAAATGGCCAAAAGAGCCGGACTATTGCATGATATAGGTAAAGTAGCTGAAGAAGATTCTGAATTGTCGCATGCACTTCTCGGTATGGAGATATGCGAAAAGCATAAAGAACATGCGGTCATCCTCAATGCTGTAGGGGCACACCACGACGAGATCGAGATGAATAATATCATATCACCCATTGTACAGGCATGTGATGCGATCTCAGGCGCAAGACCGGGCGCAAGAAGAGAAATCCTAGAGAGTTATTTGAAGCGTATAGGAGAGTTGGAAGAACTAGCCTTATCTTATGACGGTGTACAAAAAGCTTATGCGCTGCAAGCAGGTAGAGAGCTTAGAGTCATCGTAGAGTCTGAAAAAGTAACTGACCAATATGCAGATGACTTGGCATTTATCATCTCTCAAAAAATACAAGATGAAATGCAGTATCCTGGACAAGTAAAAGTCACCGTCATCAGGGAAAAGCGAGCTACAGCATTCGCTAGATAATAAGATACTTTGTAAACATTTTAAAAAAGGGCGCAGGATTAGATTCTGTGCCCTTTTCTTATTAAATGGTCAAATATTGGAAAATAAAATGAAAATATATTATAAAATGTTTTGCACTTTTGGTGTAAGTGTTATTTCACACTAAGATTTTATATCTATATCAAAATTTTACCATTTTTTAATCATTGAAGCACACACATGAGAAAGTTTTACTTGTTTTTTTTTGTTTAGCATGTTATGCTTCCCTATATGGGCAATGTGGTTGGGCAGGCAATATGAATTATCCAACTGGTCCTATAAATCAAGGAAGTGGATATGAAGTTTTTGTCCAAGTTCGGCAAGACGGTGTTACTAATCCTGGAGGTCAAGGAGCAAATATTAATGGTTTTGTACATAGAGGGACAGTTTCTAATTTTGGAGGTTCATGGTCTAAGATTCAAACATCACCCATGAGTTATCATTCTGATACAGGTAATAACGATGTTTATGTTCTTAATATCGGTCCTTCTTTAACACAAGGATTGTATGAATATACATGTTATTGTACATGCAATAGCTCAGCACAAAGTTGGGTTGGTGGTTTGAATGCACAATTAACTGTAAACGCTCCACTACTTGTAAAATACCAAAACTTTAATGTGAGCAGAAAGTCATCTGTAAACTACTTACAATGGACCACCGCCTCTGAAACCAATAATGAATATTTTGAAGTACAACATAGTACTGACGGTCGTCATTTTGCAGCAGTAGGTCAGGTTAAAGGTTATGGCAATAGCAATATGGACAGAGATTATAATTTTAGTCATAAAGAGTCAGGAACAGCTGTATCCTATTACAGACTCAAGCAAGTAGATTTTGATGGCAAATATGAATATTCGGGTATTATTTCAGTTCGATCCGAAAATGATCGTTTGGATGAAAGTATAGCTGTGAGTCCAAATCCTGTGGCCGACTTTTTATTTGTTAACGGTATATCAGAACAAGCTGAGTACATAGTTACCGATTTTTCAGGTAGACAATTGATGACTGGTTCAGTTGTTTCAGGACAAGGTTTGGATGTTGCTACATTGTCATCAGGATTTTATACATTGATCGTTCAAGAAGGAGCTCAAAAATCAGCTCATAAATGGATTAAAAAATAAGTTAAGGTTTTATTCATAATTCCACTTACTTATACGAAGCTGGTATCTTTTTTCACTAACATTCCAAAGGGATGGATCGAAAGTAGATTCCAGCTTTTCTTCTTCCATATCATTGAACATGCTTTCAAAAAAATCTATGGAAGTTGCCTTTTCTATGTCATTAATAGCGACCATAAAATTTTGTAAAGGCTTATCTGTCATTTCATGAGGAATGATGAAGCCAATGGCTTTTTTATTTTTATAATCCAGTAGGACCTTGTAAAAGGCAGAAGGTACGGTGACTTGATTACTTTTACCGATGGTTTTGATAGGATTGCTGAGGATGGGACCTGTGATGACATAAAGGGTTTCTGCTTTGTAGGTCCAATCTCGGATATTTTCTTCTAGTTCTTTCCACACACCATTATTAAACTGTCGAAGCTGTGGCGACATATTACTCATATAAAACGTCTCTCGCATAGCTATCTCATCAAAAGCCATATCTCCTGCAGGTACCATATGTCCACGCGTATATCCGGAACCACTGTAATCGTTGTGTCTTGCCGAATGAGTGGTGACCAACGGATCTTCTGAAAATTCTTTATGGCGAGGTACATTGGGCGCATTGAGCATATTTCTATCCATCATATAGGCTGTCCATTCTGATTGTTCATGATCTTCCATATATGAAATACTGTAATATGTATGATGAACCAATTCACCTTGCTGAGATGGTAAATAAGTACGGGCTGTTTCATCATTGGGGCCGAATACATCAACCGGTTTTGTCGGTTGGGAAGTAAATTTTTCGTTGACGTACCAAATCCCACCCATAAGCATAGCCGTAATCAGTATGAGCAACATGACCAATCTGAATGTTGTTTGGAGTCCTTTGCCTTGCTTAGCGTGATTTTGTCTGAACTGTGCCATTATACGTTGGGATTATCTTTGCGTTTCATCTTGGGTAGGTTCCTGACTACGATTTGTACGGTTTCGGAAAGACGCTCTTCAAAGAGTACCAATTTATTCTCTTTCATATCCTTGAGGACATCTTCATTGAAATGTCTGATCGTGATGAGTTCTAGATCATTGTCAGCCACCATTTTAAATTCTGAACCGAGTTCTTTTTCAAATTTTTTGATTCTATCAGGAACTGTATTGACACAAACAGAAAAACTAATGGCCGTATTTCTCATCATATTTACCTTAAGTCTGCACTTGGCTAAAAGCGCAAAAATCATACTTAAATGATGTTCTGCGGCAAACGAAAAGTCATTAGTAGAGATATGCAATAAAGATTGATCAGGTTCAATGACGATGACCGGCGGGTAGCTGAGTTCCTTTTCATCACTGATGATCGTACCTTCACTTTTGGGATCCAAAAATGGACGTACATACAGTGGGATTTGTTTGTTTTGTAACGGTTTTATAGTCTTTGGGTGGATCACCTTGGCTCCATAGTAAGTCATTTCTATGGCTTCCTTGTACGAAAGCCTAGGCAACATGATCACTTCGTCAAAAATACGGGGATCACCTGTCAATACTCCCGGTACATCTTTCCATATGTGCATACTGGAAGCATCCAAACAGTAAGACATGATGGCTGCGGTATAATCTGAACCTTCTCTACCTAGTGTAGTGGTAAAGTTTTCAGTGGTACTTCCTATAAAACCTTGCGTCACGAGGTGATTGTACTTTTCGAAAAGTGGTTTGGTTTTATTTTGGGCATTTTTCTGGGTGACATCCCAAATAATCTTGGCATCTCTATAGGTATTGTCTGTCAGGATGATATCCCGCACATCCATCCACGCAGTATTGATTTTAAGATAATTGAGATAGTGATTCAGGATTTTGGAAGATAACATTTCTCCAATAGAAACGATTTGGTCATAGGTATAATCATAGTCTTCATGAGGTGGTTCTTCTAGTATCCACTCTATTTCCACAAAGGTATCATTAATATCATCGGTGACTTCATTATTGGCAGGAAACAACTGATTGATCAGGTCAAAGTGATTGTTTTTTATTTCTTCCAACAGGTTATTGACTTTCCCATCCTGAGCATAATAACTTTTGACTACTTCTTCCAAAGCATTGGTCGTTTTGCCCATGGCAGACACCACTACAATGAGTTTGTCTTGTTGGTACAATTTTAAAATCTCACCTACGTTTTTGAAACCATTAGCATCTTTAACTGAAGCCCCACCAAATTTAAATACCTTAATTTGCATCTCTAGATTAATGTTTTTTGATCCAACCGCAAAAATACCATAAAAATTAAAATTACAGATGAAATCTAATAAATCCGCAGGATAATAATCCAAACCAACAACTTGTTCGGCCGGAGAAGTATGACACTTATTATTGTAAGCAGGTGCTCCAATTATTAATGCGAACGGTAATTATATAAATGTGGATGCTCCAATGGTTAATGCGGACGCTCATTCTATAAATGCAGGTGCCCCAATTGTTAATGCGGACGCTCATTCTATAAATGCGAGTGCTCCAAATGTTAATGCGAACGGTAACTTTATAAATGCGGGTGCTCCAATTGTTAATGCACACGCTAATTCTATAATATCACATAGCTATTCCATAAAGTCACACTCTAATTCCATAAAATCACACGCTAATTCCATAAAATCTCATAGGTATATGAAATATGTAGGAAGTTAGTGATGACCAACATCAAGATCAAATGATTTCACTTACTTAATTGTTGCAACAAATATGTTATCAGACTTTATTACATTCGACATTTATTGTATATGTAAAATAAAAATATAAAAATTACCCCTATCAAAATTTTTAAGTTTGGTAATGGTCACTTATCTTTGTATCGATAAAAATTTTTCTACATTCCTATTTTTAGTTTACTACAGCTTCCGGTAAAAAAACGACCCCAATTCCGATTCTGATGTGACTACCAAAAAGATGGAGAAACTTATTTTTTTATTTTTTAAATTTTTTATCATGAAATCAACAAAATTTTCTTTTTTTCTGATTTTCTTTTTGATCTCCTTTATGGGGATTAATGAGTTAAAATCTCAACATTTTAAATGTGGGACACCACCACCTACGGAAGCACAACGGGCTGAAATCATACGTAGATTGAGGCTTAATGATGCCAGTAGGAATACAGGTTGTACTGATCCAGTGAACAATAGTACTAAAACTTATAAGCTAATCTTAGAATATGCAGTAAAAAATGGCGTGCATTTTTTAAGCCAATCTGATAAGACAAATATCGAAAACCATTTAAACAGCACCTTTTCTACAGTTAATGTTAGTTTTCAAATTTCTTATTGGCCTGTAATGTGCGACAATTGTGACCTTTATGATAAGGGGAATTGGGGGAGAGATAATCCACTTGACAATAATATAGATTTTAAAGATTGTTTATGGGGACGGCTTACTGCCGGAAATGTAGATGGCGGAGGTGGTGTAGGCAATTACGAAGGTAGGTTTGTAAGCACGAAAGATTTATCAACAATAGCCCATGAATTAGGACATGCTCTTGGTCTACGACATACATTCGATAATTTCTCTGACGTCAATTCACAAAATAACGAAAATGTTTTCCAAGACAATAGAGCAGGTTGTCCATGTAATTGTAGGCTTAAAGGTGATTATATTTGTGATACACAAGTTGATCCTTATGTGTTTAGAAATGATAATTGGAATACACAAATGTTCAATAGTGCTCCTTATCTGGCAGGAACATTAACTGCAAATAATCCTACCATGAATAGGGTAAATTCATTTTCTCCTGGAAATTGTATCTTATCATCATTAAACACCAATGTATATCATGTAGCAACTGAATTTGCTGTATCTGCTACAGGTAGTTATACATTCAATTCAACATTATTTGCGGGATCTGGCTCAGGCGGTTCACTCTATTTATATGAAGATTCATTTAACCCTTCAACGCCATGTGCAAATTTATTACAAATAGCTGTTGGTACAGATAACTTGATAAGGATTTTAACAGCAGGCGTCAATTATATTTTGGTTGTAGCAGCTAACGTAAATGGAGATGTAGGAAATTATAGGGTAAAAATGGACCCCATCGCGGGGCAAATCATTTCTTCTGCTAAAACAACACAACTTGGGTTAATTAATCTTGATGACATTCAAGATCAATGCGGTACTATTTACTCCAAATTAAACATAAATGAAAACCAAGTTCTTAACAATCTTATGTCATATCACAACCAAAGTAATTTGACACCAGGTCAAGGATCATTTATTAAGTTATGGAATTTAGGTAAGCCATGGGAGACCAGTGGGTCTGCACCTCCAAATGCAGGACCAGGTATGGATCCTGGCTTTGTAGTAAATAGCCCTATGACCATATCAAGTCCAATGAACCTCACAGGAGATATCATTGTTAATAGCCATCTGACTATAAGTAATACTGTCTTAGGTTTTATGCAGGATAAAGGTATTATAATCAATGCAGGAGGCGCCATCACTGTAGACAATAGTCATCTGATTCCTTATTCAGGTGCTGGATGCTTTCCTCAGGCACAATACTGGAAGGGAATAGAAGTCAAAACACCGTCGAAAGTTCGAATTATGATCAAAAACAATAGTGTTATTGATAGGGCTTTCACTGCGATTAAGGGCCACAATTGTAATATAGAAGGTTATATAATTACTGGATCTAGAATAAATAGTTATAACTATACTTCTTTAGATATTCTGAATAATGCAGGATACTTTCAAGTAATTGAAAGGTGTATTATTAATGGTAAAATAGCATTTGAAAACTCCATAGATGGCTTACGTATCTCAAGTTCAAGTGTAACTGGACCATTATTTAAAGTTAAAAGTGCGACGCTAACAATTTTGGGTTCTAAAATATATTCACCTTTGGAGATTGAAAACATGGGAAGTCACACAGTGAGACTTTACAACAGTACTTTTTTCAATTTTGTAAACGCAAATCCTTTGAATGGAAAAGGTGTAGTCAGAGACAATACTTTTAATACTAGCGTGAATACATTTTTTAATACTTTGGATTTGGATATGTATAACAATACTTTTGAAGGTAATGACGGACCTACTATACTTGGATTTAGGCCAATAAATGTGCTTCTTTTTAAAAACAGTATGAGTAGTGCAAGATATGGTATTCAAAATGCTAACTTTTTTAGTAATACCCGTATAGAATGTAACAACTTCTTAACTCAAGGAACCAATGACCTATTTTTAAGGGAACCCATAGCCACCTTCCAAGGAAACCTATCCCTCGCCGCAGGTAACTCCTTCTCCCGAACACCCAATCTCGAAGTCAATTATTCAGGTGGCCCTGAAATAAAATATCATTTTAGGGATAATAACACAGAAGAACCGCTCAGAATTACACCAATTTCTAATTTTAGCCCCATAAGGATTGACAACAAATTACCATCAGCCTGTGATATAAAATATCCTGACACTCCACCTATACCAGATCACTGCAATAACGAAATCAAAGATGGTGACGAAACGGGTGTAGATTGTGGTGGCTCTTGCCCTAGATACCCCGATACCCCTGTCATCATCACACCTTCCAACTGTATCAATGGTATACAGGATCAGGGCGAGACGGGCATAGACTGTGGTGGACCATGTCCTCCTTGTCTGGTATCGTGCTCCAATGGTATCCAGGATAATGGAGAGTATGGAGTGGACTGTGGTGGACCTTGTCCGCCATGTGTCAGTAGCACACCGCCTACCTGTACAGACGGTATTATGAATGGCAACGAATCAGGTATAGACTGTGGTGGCTCATGTCCACCATGCGGATACTATCCACCTATCGGTGGTAGTAGTGGAGGCAATGGTGAGACGGGTGGAAGCTCAGGCAAATATACTAAAGGAGACCATACCGCCTTCATACAGCAGCTCAATGCCATCTATGGCAGTGGATTTATGACCGGAGCGCGGTATCAGGTCAGTCAGGATTTTGCACAGCATCAAGCTACGCTGGATGGTGGCAATACCTGCGCTGTTCGTGTCTTTATCACCAGCCAAAGTGCAAGCCAACCCGCCAAGGTATTGGAGATGCTTACGGCTATAAGCCCCAATGTCAGTCCAGCGGTGATCCATGCACTATTTGAAAAGAGTCCACATTTTACATCATCACAAGTAGCTCAAATCTTGGCACTCAATCCTGCCTTGCTTACAGACGCCTATGTATCTGGTGTGGTGTATAAAACGAATACCTTTGGGACAACGGATAAAAACATCATACTCAACGCTGCATCAGCCAACAGTAGTAGAGTCAATACCGAGGTCATGCTCAGCTACAAAAAACAATATCAGGATGCAATCATCAGAGACAATATAGGCATGCTATCGCTCAATACTCCTATTGACTTCAATGATATTCGTGCTGAGCTCGCAACCAACCCTAGTCCTTACAGAATCTTTGATATAGCACAGACCTATGCCGATCAGGGCAGACCAGATCTGGCAGCAGAGACGCTTACCGGAGCTGATCTATGCCAGATCACCAACCCTATATACAGATCACAACTCACTGGTTTGTCTTATATCTACTCCAACTGGCAAGGTATCCAGGATGCCAAATCATCATCTCGAAGTGACTTAGGTACTATGGTAAATGATCTAATCACTCATGAACATGGTATCGCTACCGACATAGCTGCTCAAGTTTCAAGTGCAGAGGTAAAGCTAAAAGAAAGATGGAAGTATGAGCCATTGGTATTTGCAACGCCATCATCTAATATTGATCTTCTTACATATGATGTAGAAGTATATCCAAACCCAGCTCATGATATACTCTATATCAATATCAAAGGAACCGTAGGGTACAAGGCACTTACAGCTACGATAATCAATATCGATGGTAAAGTGATGTCCACTTCATCTGTAGATAGAGACAATAATCCTTTAGATATTAGTTCCTTATCACCGGGAATCTATACTGCCAAAGTCATGAATGATAATCAGGTGGTCTTTGTATCCAAATTTATCAAAATACAATAATCTGATTTAAATCCAATAATGTCACTGCAAGACATCGATACAATATCACCGATGTCTTGCTTTTTTAAACTTTTTTTAATGTCCGCTCCAGATGAAACATTTTATTTCATTACTCATTTATGCTTTATTAATTATTAGTTCCGCCACTGTACAAGCCCAAGATAAATCGTGGAATTTACTCCTGGAAAAAGTAGTGGCTAGATATATCGGATTTCAAGTGTACGAAACGGATTCGTTTTATATAGTGGTAGGGACATCAATAGATACCTTCGGTACCTCTGAGCAAGGATTCTCTATTTCCAAAGTGGACAAAAAAAAGGGGAGCCTTGTGGCTACTATTCATTATGAAGAGCATGGGGTACTTTTCGATTTTAATCGCAGTAGGAATGGATACCTCATAGATAATGCGATTATTTTTCCGCAAATAACAAATACGTTACCAGCCTTAATAAAGTTATTTAAAGTTAATATCAGAACTTTAAAAATTGAAACCCTACTATCAATGCCACCACCTGACTCTACGAGCAAATACACTATGTTTTTATATGATTTTATTCATATCAATCATAAATATTATATGGCATTGGATTATGTTACAGGGATATTTGATACACCAAGTTTCAAAGTTCATTGTTTTTTTTTTGTATTGGGATTCATTGACCAAAGATACTAAAATTATTGCATTAAGACAAGACAACAAAATTTCTATAAAAAGAATGGCGTCATTTGATAATGGATTGCTAGTGTTTTGTACTATATTAGGAGAAAAAGTTGCAACAGGCAAAATGTTAATCTACTACCTTGATCTGGAAGGTAATATCAAATGGGAATATCAGACCCCTGCACTCAGTCCTATACATGAGGTCATAGACATATATCCACTAGATGATCGAGAAGTCTTGCTGGCATCTTATGATTCCTTTTTTGATTATGCCAAATTTGAGCTATACACCCGATGGACGGTCACACGATATGATGTGGTAAATAAAAAAATCATCTGGTCCAACTTCTGGGACGAACCTAGAAAACCATATATATGGGGTACTGCCAAAATCATCAAAACAAAAAAAAATGGCGAGTATTTTCTTATGGCCAATGACTATATAAGACAAGATACATTCAGTTATACTTCTGGGAAAATTGTTAAGTTTAACGAAGAAGGCAAAAGATTATGGCAAAAGTCGTACTATTTTAGAACTATTTGGTCATTGAGTAATGATTTTAATAATATTATATCAACATCGGGTGGAAACTATTTAATAGTGGGGTATGAATCTTTAGGTAGAGCTCCCTGGCTCGTAAAAATAGACGAAGATGGTAACATCCTACCCATAGACACCACATCTGCGACCGCTGACCACAACAACATACCTGAGATCAAAATCTATCCCAATCCTGCATCGCACTCTATCGTCATCAATCAAGGCGAGATCACCGATATGACCTATCAGCTCGTAGATATGATGGGTATAGTTGTGAAGAAGATACCACTTCCATATGCTCACCATCATGTAGTGTGGGATATCAGTGATGTGGCAGCAGGTACTTATTTACTTACGATGTTGCAAGGTGAGAAGGTGATCGGTAGTAGGCAGCAGATTATTATCAGGTGATCTAGTTATCTGTGATCTTATGATCGGTGAGTTTGTGATCGGTGATACCGCTTACAGCGGCACAAGTTCTGGTGAGCAGTGATCCTGTGATTTAAGAGACGTATATCGATCAAGATTTGCTTTTCTCTATCTGAATAATCTGATAAGGTCAGTGAGATAAAATTTAATAGCTCACGGAGCTTGTGCTTCCGTAGCAGTCTTATACGGATGGCACAAAATGTATCTTTTTTTATTTATGCTCTTTCATGTAAGTATAAGAAATTCAATTTATTGTACATGATTACAGTGATTTTAGATTTTAAACAAAGAATTAAATGCTGGTTTAAATAGGATATGACAAAAAATATTTCTAATTTCGCTCCCTGATCATTAAAATCACTTTATGGAAAGTAATATTGGCAATGCCTTTTTGCTGTTACTTGTAGGTATGAGCACCGTTTTTTTAATGTTGTTTTTGCTCGTATCTTTTGGAAAAATTTTGATCCGTTGGGTCAATACAATAGATTTAGATATCCACGAATTACCCTTTACGAAGTTGAAAACGGAGACCAACATGAATAGGCAAGAGGCTGCTATCCATTTGGCTATACAAAAATTGACGGACCACAAGGCCAAAGTGGTGTCTATAGAAAAACTGAAATCTTAAAAATTTTAAAACACATTAAGACAAAATGATACGAAAGGAAATAAAGTTGGCTCTCATGTATCGCGATATGTGGCAATCATCCGGCAAGTACATGCCCAGAGTAGACCAATTAGAAAGGGTAGCGGAGCCTATTATAAAAATGGGATGTTTTTCCAGAGTAGAAACCAATGGTGGTGGTTTTGAACAAATCAATTTACTGTATGGAGAAAATCCCAATATATCTGTCAGGAAATGGACCCAACCTTTTAATGACGCAGGGATACAAACCCAAATGCTGGAAAGGGGATTGAATGGACTCAGAATGAATCCCGTACCCAAGGATGTCAGAAAACTGATGTTTAAACTGAAGAAAATCCAGGGTACCGATATCTCCAGATCATTTGATGGACTCAATAACCCACAAAATTTGGCTTTATCATTTCAATACGCCAAAGAAGGTGGCATGATTGCTCAAGGAGCCTTAAGTATGACCGTATCACCACTGCATACTGTGGAATATTTTGTAGATTTAGCCGACGAGTTTATAGCATTGGGTGCAGAAGAGATTTGTCTCAAAGATATGGCTGGTATCGCCAGGCCTGCTTCAGTGGGTAGGATAGTCAAAGGTATAAGAGAGAGACACCCGGATATCATCATACAATATCATGGACACTCCACGCCTGGATTTTCGGTGGCGTCTGCATTGGAAGCTGCGAGAAATGGGGTAGATATCATAGATGTAGGTATGGAACCATTGAGTTGGGGTACCGGACATGCTGACTTATTAACGATACATGCTATGCTCAAAGACGCAGGATTTTCTGTCCCTGATGTCAATATGAAAGCATACATGCAAGTGCGAACACTGACGCAGGAATTTATGGATGACTTTTTGGGGTACTACATCAGCCCCAAAAACCGAGAAATGAATTCGCTGCTCATTGGCTCAGGATTACCGGGTGGCATGATGGGCAGTTTGATGTCAGACCTGGAGCAAAATCTGACGAGTCTCAATACCTGGAAAGAAAAAAATAATCAAGTCAAACTATCTCAAGACGATTTATTAGTGAAACTTTTCGATGAGGTAGAGTATGCCTGGCCAAGATTAGGTTATCCACCTTTGGTTACTCCGTTTAGCCAATATGTAAAAAACGTAGCACTGATGAATGTGATTTCTATGGAGAAAGGCAAAGAAAGATGGTCCATGATCGATGAAAACACCTGGAATATGATTCTGGGTCAGCAGGGCCAACTTTTAGGTACATTAGATCAGGAAATTATTGACTTGGCCAATGCTCAAGGAAGAACATTTTTTGACGGAAATCCACAAGATTTATATCCTGACCAGTTAGAAATGTATAGACAAAAACTCAAAGACAATGGATGGTATGCAGGCCCAGATGATGAAGAGTTGTTTCAGTATGCTATGCATCCCGCTCAGTATGAAGCTTTTAAATCAGGAGAAGCTAAGCTGAAATTTGAAGAAGATTTAGCCAAAAAACGGACACCCAAAACAGTGGTTTCTGAAACCTCGACCCCGATATATCCTTCAACTATCGAGGTAGAAGTAGAAGGTCAAAAATATTTGGTAAAAATAAATCATAATCACGGACAGACGGCACATGTTGCGGCAGACTCATCTGAATCATCACTCAAAGCCACATCTGAAACACACAGCGTGATCACTAGTCCATTAGAAGGTAAATTCTTCCTGACTAAAGATGCCGGCGAAATAGGAATCAAAATTGGAGACATGGTCAAAAAAGGAGATACAGTAGCTTATGTTGAGGCCATGAAAGTCATCAATGCGATTTCGTCTCCATATGATGGGACCGTAACACAAATACTGGTAACTAAAGGAGCAGATGTCGAAGAAGATCAGGAATTGATTTATATTAAATAGATGGAAATGGAGTTATTGGATAAACTTTTTAAAATGACAGCCTTTGGAGCCATTGGTGATGATCCATGGGTTTTGGTCATGATATTATTGGCCTTGTTTCTATTGTATCTGGGCATTGGCAAAAAATTTGAACCACTACTTTTAGTTCCCATAGCTTTCGGGATATTATTGGCAAATTTTCCTGGTGGGAATATGGGAGTCATACCCGCTGATGAAATTAATGGTATCGGGGATAAGACGATTTTAAAAATCGCTAGCGATCATGGCATCATGAACATGTTGTATTATTTATTGATCAAAACCGGTTTATTGCCTCCTTTGATATTTATGGGTGTAGGTGCACTTACTGATTTTGGACCCATGCTTCGCAATCTTCGGTTGGCGTATTTTGGTGCCGCTGCTCAGATAGGTATTTTCTTTGTTTTAATGTTGGCCGTTTCTGTAGGCTTTACTTTAAAGGAAGCAGCGGCTTTAGGAATCATTGGTGGTGCAGACGGACCCACGGCTATATATACAGCTATTGTGCTTGCGCCTCATCTATTGGGCCCTATTGCTATCGCGGCATATTCTTATATGGCTTTAGTTCCCGTGATCATTCCTTTGGTGGCCAAATTGACGATGAAGGAATCAGAGTTTAAAATTAACATGAAAGAGCAAGACAGACTATTTCCTGAAGCTATACAAATCAAAAACCTGAAATTGCTCAAGATTATTTTTCCTATAGTTCTTTGTGTCATAGTCTCTTTGTTTGTTCCTTCAGCTACGCCATTGGTAGGTATGTTACTTTTCGGAAATTTAGTCAAAGAGATTGGAACAGATACGCACCGCTTATTTGCCGCCGCATCAGAAACCATATTAAATACAGCCACTATTTTTTTAGGATTGACTGTTGGAGCTACCATGACAGCATCCACATTCCTTCAATCGCAAACACTCATGATTATAGCGGGTGGATTTATAGCATTTTGTCTTTCTGTGGCCGGAGGTATTTATGCTGTGAAAATTTATAATATCTTTGCACGCAAGAAAATCAATCCACTCATTGGAGCCACAGGACTGAGTGCTGTTCCTATGTCATCGAGAGTGGCCAATGAAATGGCCTTAAAATACGATCCCAATAATCATATTTTACAATATGCCATGTCATCCAATATTTCAGGCGTTATAGGCAGTGCAGTCGCTGCAGGGGTTTTA
>CAMBRK010000036.1 GCA_945870185.1 Aureispira sp. CCB-QB1
ATTATATATTTCACGGGTTTGGGTTTCGACATGGCCATCTGATCTCACGTAATCTATGATATACTGTTTTAATGTAGACCAGCCTTGATAGAGCATCTTTTCTTTTACAATTTGTACTCTATTTCCATCCATCTCCATCCAAGATATTACCAAGACCACCCAAAACACTTCCTTCTTCTTTTCCACCATAATTTTTGGCTTTGGACATGATACGGTCGGCGAGCCTATTGAAAGGTAGTGACTGTATCCATACTTTTCCTGGTCCGATAAGACTCGCAAAAAATAATCCCTCTCCGCCAAATAGAACATTTTTTATGCCCTTGACAAAAACGATGTCGTAATCCACAGTCTGAGTAAATGCCACTAAGCAGCCTGTATCTACTCTGAGATGTTCGCCTACTTGAAGTGTCCTTTCTACAATATAACCACCTGCATGCATAAAAGCCAATCCATCACCTTCCAATTTTTGCATAATGAAACCTTCTCCACCAAAAAAACCTCGACCTAATTTTTTAGAAAACTCTATTCCTACACTCGTTCCTTGAGCTGCACAAAGGAAAGCATCTTTTTGACAAATAATCTTGCCGTCATAATCACACAAATCCAGTGGAATAATTTTTCCCGAATATGGCGATGCGAAAGACACTTGTGCTTTACCTGATCCTTGATGTGTAAAAGCAGTCATGAACAACTTTTCACCGGTTAACAACCTTTTTCCTGCTCCCATAAGTTTACCTAAGAGCCCCTGATCTTGTCCTGAACCGTCTCCAAAGATGGTGGTCATTTCGATGTCTTCATCCATCATCATCATGGAACCCGGTTCTGCGATGACTGTTTCACCTGGATCCAGCTCTATCTCTACGAACTGCATCTCCTCTCCAAAAACTTTGAAATCAATCTCGTGTGTATTTTGCATTGGTCTTATTTTATCACAATATTAAATGATATCTACTATTTAGCAATAATTAAATCGTCAAAATCGTTATTTTTATAGATTTAGAAGCAAATTGCGACTATAAGTTGTATTATCAACATTTTAACAAAACGGTAAATACATATTATTATCATCTGTAAAGTATTTTTATTACTTTTGCGTTTAATTTTTGATGGCTTATAATATCGTCTTCATTAAAATTTATTATTTTTAACAAAATCAACAGGAAACAACAGCTATATGCAGTCTTTAAAACGTTTGTCTAACATTACAGGATTATTGGTATTTGCCATAACATTTTTTGTATATTATCATTCCGTAGAGCGAACAGGATCTCTTTGGGATTGTGGGGAGTTTATATTAGGAGCTTACAAGCTTCAGGTAGTGCACCCACCGGGAGCAGGATTATTTGTCCTTGTCGGAAGGATTTTTGCATGGTTAGCCACTGTTTTTTCTGATGATCCTTCAGATATTGCTTTTGCTGTCAATCTGATGTCTGCTATGTGTACTTCTATAGCTGCTACCATGATAGCATGGATTACGATCATGTTTGGTAAATTGGCATTGCTCGGAAGAACAGAAGAACCCAACAATGCTCAAAATATAGCACTTTCACTCTCTGGTTTAGTTGCGGGTTTGGCTACTGCATTTAGTACATCTATTTGGTTTTCTGCCGTAGAGGGTGAAGTTTACGCCATGTCTACGATGTTTACTGTCATGACACTTTGGGCTGCTACAAAATATTACTTTATAGAAGATGAAAATACTGCTAATCGTTGGTTGGTATTAAGTCTATTTGTGAGTGGTATGTCTGTAGGTGTTCACTTACTGAGTATTTTGTCATTGCCCGCCATTGCTCTATTGGTTTACTATAAAAAATACAAAGAACATACTTTGAAGGGTGCGGGTATAGCTATGGTTTTGGGAATAGCGGCCATCATTTTTGTTATGAAAATAGTAATCGTTGGGATTCCTACTCTCTGGAAAAACCTGGATTACTTTTTGGTCAACTCTTTGGGCATGCCATTTCACTCAGGGATAGTTCCTACTATTTTGATACTTTTTGGTCTGGGATACTGGGCACTTAAATTTGCTCATACAAAAGGAAATCAAATTTTACAATTAGTAACGGTTTCTGCTATTCTGATTACGGTTGCTTTTTCTACTATCGGGGTAGTTGTTATCCGAGCCAATACAGATACTCCCATAAATATGAACGTACCTGGAGACGCCATGAGGCTTCTTCCTTACCTCAATAGGGAGCAATATGGGGAAAGGCCTCTAATTTCTGGACCACACTATGATGCAGAACCATCAGAAGTAAACCGCACCGACAGGTATGGACGTGTAGGTGATAAATATGAAATTGTTGATGAAAAATATGACTACGTTTATGATCAAAAAGATAAGATTTTATTTCCTCGTATAGGCCATACGGATCAAGGAAGACCTGACCTTCATAGAATGTGGAGAGAGGCATTAAATGGTGACAGTAAAGGTAAGCCTACTATGGGTTACAATTTACAGTTCATGCTACATTATCAGATAAATTGGATGTACTTCCGTTATTTTATGTGGAACTTTGTAGGTCGTCAGACTGCTGAGCAGGGCTACTATCCTTGGGATATCAGTAAAGGGCATTGGATGTCTGGGGTGACTCCGATAGATGAAGCCAAGCTGTATAAGATGGATAAAGTTCCAGATACGATTAAAAATGATGAATCGGCAAATAGATACTTTTTCCTTCCTTTGATCTTCGGACTATTGGGTATAGTATTCCACTTTATTCAACGAAGGAAAGATTTTACGACACTTCTAGTTTTATTTGTGATTACAGGAATAGGTATAATCATCTATTCTAATCAACCACCTAATGAGCCAAGAGAAAGAGATTATGTCCTTGTCGGTTCATTCATGACTTTCTGTATTTGGATGGGTATGGGAGTGCTTGCTATTTACCATTTCTTATCCAGTAAAATATCTGGAGTTGCTCCAGCAGTTTTAGCCGGTCTTTTAGTACTTTCTGCACCTATCATAATGGGCTTTCAAAATTTTGACGACCATAGCAGAAAACATCATCAAGGATCAAGAGATTATGCAGCCAATTTCCTTAACAGTGTAGAACCCAATGCGATCATATTTACTTATGGCGATAATGATACTTATCCTTTATGGTACGCACAAGAAGTTGAAAATATCAGAAGAGACGTAAGGGTGGTTAACCTCAGTTTGATCGCTGTAGACTGGTATATCAATAAACTCAGAAACAAAGTTAATGACTCGCCACCGATAAAATTGACTCTTACTGAAGAAAGTTATCGAGGAAAAAACAGAAACCAAGTTTTCTTCGCTAATCCTAGAGGTGAAAATATGGCAGCTCCTATGAATGTTTTTGAGGGACTCAGAAAAATAGGTGATCCTGCTTACACCGTTCAAGGACAAAATTATATTAATACACGAAATTTCTTTATCCCTGTAGATAGAGAAAAATATAGTAAACTTAAATTCCAACCCGCTATAGATACAAGCGAATGGGCTGATGTGATCAATATTAGATTTCCAGAGAATTCAAACTATATCATGAAGGATGAGTTGGCGATTATGGATCTTATTGCTTCAAATTTTTATGAGCGACCTATTTACTTTGCCATTACCTGTCAACCGTCAAAATTACTCGGCTTAAATGAATATATAGAAATGGAAGGACTAGGGCTTCGAGTATCACCTACAAAAGTGAGGGTAAGGTCACAACTGCCGAGTATTTATGGTTACGGAGATATTAATGAAGAAAAAGTTTATAATAATGTTATGACCAAGTGGAAGTGGGGCAATTTTGATAAAATGAAGTTATTTATTGACAAAAGCTACATGGCAGAAGTTCAAGCAATGAAATTGGTAATGCTCCGTGCAGCGATCGAGTTTGATCGCAAGGGAGATTCCAAGCGTGCTATCGAGATGGCCAATAAATATTTTGAAGCTTTCCCTCACATGAACTTTGCATATGACTCTGGCATTATGCCTTTTATCAACGTTTTGGTAAATTCTAAAGATTTCGAGTCAGCTAAAAAGCACTTGCGCATCCTAGCCAACGAAACTAAACAGTATATCGAATTTTATGAATCTCAGACTTCCGATGAAGTATTCAATAGTTTTAAACAAGATTATCAATATAGATTAAGTTCTGTAGAAGATGTCTTAGAAACAGCCAAGAAAATGGAAGATCCAGGATTTGAAAAAGAAATGAATGATTTATTGGGTGGATATATTAAAGGTGATGAAAACATGGATCCTATTTTAAAATAATATGACAAATGAATATTGCGATAGCTTCAGACCATGCGGGTTTTGAATTAAAAAAATATATTGTAAGAAAACTAGAAAAAGACGGCTATCGGGTTAAAGACTTTGGTCCGGAGTCTGACAGCTCCGTAGATTATCCTGATTTTGGACATATAGTTGCATCCGCTGTTGAAAATAAAGCAGAAGTTCTTGGTATTCTCATTTGCGGTAGCGGTAATGGTATTTGTATGACCGCTAATAAACACAGTGGAATTCGCGCAGCACTTTGTTGGACTGCTGAGATCAGTAGTCTAGCGAGGCAACATAACAACGCTAATATACTTTGCCTACCGGCAAGATTCGTAAGTAAGATGCTTGCCGGCCGAATTGTGGATAGTTTTCTCTCTAGTAAATTTGAAGGTGGTAGACATCAAAAAAGAGTAGACAAAATACCTTGCTAAAGAATTTGTTTTTAAATTCAATACAACATTATACATATAAAGCATTTATCGTTTAATTTGGGGCTACACAGTAAAGGTATCCTACATGACTCAAATAATTTAATACAAATGAAAAGTTTAAAATTCTTAGTTACATTATCACTTATTCTTAATTTTGGGTTAGCCAAAAGTCAATATATCAGTACAATAAATATTCCAGACAAAAGTAAACCTAAAGTTACAGCAGAAAATGACTTGTCTTACCGATATGCCTCAGGCATTTCCCCGTCTAAACTTAGAGATCACCTAAAAGTACTGGCATCCGACTCCTTGGAAGGTAGAGAAACCGGAACAAAAGGAATTGAATTGGCCGCAGAATATATCTCGAGACATTTGAGAAACATAGGTTTGTCCACCTACAAAGATCAAGGTACATATTTTCAACCCGTAGCCTTTACTTTCTCAAAGTGGTTGGATACAGACCTATACGTTCATAAACAAAGGTTTAGATTACTCTGGGATTATATTGCTTTACCCGAAGACAATGAAAATAAAGAAATTATAGCGGATACAGAAGTTATATTTTTAGGATATGGAATTGAAGACCCGAAATACAACGATTATAAAAATATAGATGTAAAGGGTAAGGTCATCATGATCAATAAAGGAGAACCATGGAATGGTAAAACTGGCTTTTCATACATCACAGGAACTGCAGATACTTCCCAATGGAGCCAAGACCTAGATAGAAAACTTAAAATAGCAAAGGACAAAGGAGCCGCACTTGTTCTCATCATCGAAGAAGATATCAAGAAAACTGTGGAAAATAATCGAAGAAGACTATTGTCACCATTTTTACAGTTGGGAAATCTTAAAAACCCTAAACTAGCAACAGCTAACCACGCGTTCGTCTCTTCTAGCGTAGCCAAAAGTATTATCGGTACCAACGAAAAAAAGATAATAAAAGCAAGAAAAAGTATATCTAAAGGTAAACCGTCTGCCGTAAAACTTCCTACTGATTTTGTAATCAACATGGCTATCGATCGTAAAGTTTTGGAAGGTAATAACATAGTAGGATATATACAAGGAAGAACTAAAAAAGATGAATATGTAGTTGTTTCTGCACATTATGATCACTTAGGTAAGCGAGGTGATGAAGTCTATAATGGTGCCGACGATAATGCATCAGGTAGTAGCACATTAATGGAATTAGCTCGTGCTGCTCAGCAAGCTGTATTAGAAGGAAACAGACCAGAAAGAAGTGTTGTTTTCATTTGGTTTACAGGAGAAGAAAAAGGATTGTTGGGTTCACAATTTTACGCTGAAAATCCTATTTTTCCTCTTCAAAGCACCGTAGCAAACATTAATGTAGATATGGTAGGTAGAGTAGACGATAAGTATAAAAATAATCCTGATTATATCTATGTTATTGGTTCTGACCGATTGAGTTCAGACTTGCACAAAATCAATGAAGAAGTAAATCAAAAATATACTCAACTTACCTTGGATTATACTTATAATGACGAAAATGACCCAAATAAATATTATTATAGGTCAGATCATTATAACTTTGCTGCAAAGGGTGTGCCTGCTATTTTTTACTTTAACGGTACACACCCAGATTATCACATGACTAGTGACGATATTGAAAAAATTAATTTCGATAAAATGGCTAATGTTGGTAAACTGATCTTTCACACACTATGGGATCTTGCAAACAGACCCGAAAGAATAAAGGTGGATAGAAATAATAAGTAAGCTCATAATGTACTTATTTGGATTTACTTTTTATGCTTAATTTAAATCCATGAAGATTAAATTATTTTGATATGCCTAAGCCGGGAATTAAGGTTTTTGCGCCAGCATCAGTAGCTAATGTAGCTGTAGGGTTTGATATCTTAGGCTTTGCTCTAGAAAAACCTGGAGACGAAGTCATCATTAGAGAAGGATCTTCACCTGGGCTCGTCATTAGCTTAATCACAGGAGCAGGTGGTAAACTACCTTATGATATTCAAAAAAATACTGCTGGTTACTCTGCCTATAGACTACTTGAGCATTTAGGAGAAACTGACAGACCATTAGAAATGGAGATTCACAAAAAAATGCCTTTTGGAAGTGGTCTAGGTTCTTCCGCTGCAAGTGCTGCAGCTGGAGTTTTTGCAGTCAATGAATTTCTAAAAAGTGGATTAAGCAAACATGAAATTCTTAGGTTTGCTGTAGAAGGAGAACAAATTGCCGACGGAGCTTTTCATGCCGATAATGTAGCTCCGTCTCTGATGGGAGGTATGATTCTTATTCGCGATAATGAAACATTAGATATTAAAAAGTTGCATATTCCTCATGGACTTTGTGTAGCCGTGATCTACCCGCATGTAGAAGTACTTACTCGGGAATCGAGAAGTATTCTAAAGCCCGAAATCCCATTTAAGGATTTCATCAAACAAAGTGGAAATCTTGGTTCCTTTGTTGCTGCTATGTACACTTCTGATTTTGACATGATAAAAAGATCTCTTCACGATCTGATAATCGAACCACAGAGAGCTCATCTTATACCATATTTCTATGAGATGAAGGAAGCTGCTTTGAAATGTGGAGCCCTAGGTTTTAGTATCAGTGGGGCAGGACCATCTATGTTTGCACTTTGTGATAACACTGGCGTTGCACAAGATATTTTGGAGCAGGCAAAATCAATATATAAAACTAAAAAACTACATATTGATACTTATTATTCCAAAATAAACCACGAAGGTGCCATTCGTTTTTAATTCTTAGTAATATTTTATGCAATTTTATTCCACTAACAATAAAGATATAAAAGTTAATATCAAACAAGCTGTGATGCAATCATTAGCGGCAGATAAAGGATTGTACATGCCTGAGTACATTCCTCAAATGAATATTGACTTTATTGAAAACCTGTCTTCTTTCGACTTAAGAGATATTTCATTTACAGTAAGTAAGGCCATTTTAGGTGGCGATATTCCAGAAAATGACCTCAAGGAAATCGTTTATAAAGCCATTAACTTTGATGCACCGGTTGTAAAAATCAGTGATCAGATATACACGTTGGAATTGTGGCATGGACCTAGTCTTGCATTCAAGGACTTCGGTGCAAGATTTATGGCAGGCTTAATGTCTTATTTTATACAGGGAGAAAATAAAAAACTCACCATTCTTGTTGCCACATCAGGTGATACGGGCGGAGCAGTTGCTGACGGTTTTTATAAGGTACCAGGCATTGAAGTTATCATATTATATCCTTCTGGCAAGGTCAGTGATTTACAAGAAAAACAATTGACAACGCTAGATGAAAATATAACGGCTTTAGAAATCAATGGTACTTTTGATGATTGTCAGAGTCTGGTAAAAGAAGCATTTCTAGATGATAAACTTAATGCAAACTATAATTTTAGTTCTGCTAATAGTATAAATATATCAAGACTCATACCTCAAAGCTTTTATTATTTCGAAGCATATAAACAAATTAAGGACCTTGGTAAGGAGGTGGTGATAAGTGTACCTAGCGGTAATTTTGGTAATTTGACAGCAGGAATCCTAGCTAAAAAGATGGGCTTACCTATCAAGAGATTTATTGCTGCTACCAATATCAATCATATAGTACCAGATTATTTAGACAACGGTCAATATACACCTAAATCTTCTATCGCTACGATCAGCAACGCAATGGACGTAGGCAATCCTAGTAACTTTGTGCGATTACTGGATTTATATGACCATGATATTAACGCTATACGTAAAGACGTATCTGGATTTTGGATCACTGATGATGATACTCGTTTGGCTTTGAAAGATGCTTATGAAAAATATCAATACATCTGTGATCCTCATGGTGCTATTGGGTATAAATCATTATCATTTTTATCAGATACAGAGGTAGGTATATTTTTAGGTACTGCCCATCCTGCTAAGTTTCTGGACACTGTAGAACAAACACTTGGGACAAAAATTACAATACCGGAAAGCTTAGCTGCAATATCAGATAAGGTAAAGAGCGCACATTACCTCGAAAAAGATTTTACAACATTCAAGAAATTTTTATTAGAACGCTAGATCTAACAATTTTCCAAATATAGCTTTTTCTCCTTCTCAAGACTTTCTATAGCATACTCAATCACAGTCTTTTCCGCTTTCAGAAAAGCTAATGTTTGGTCCGTGTTTTTTATATTATCCTTAATACAAATTTTTGCTCTTGTGAGATGAGTATTACTGATCCATCCAAACATCATTTCTGAATGCATATTTTCAAAAAAACTAATATATGGTGTATATAAATTTTTATTCTTAGAATCGTGATTTATGTCTTTCAATTCTTTATTCAGATTTTGTTCCAATTGATCAACTAATGATATGGTTTGCCGGAAATTTTTTAATTGTTGTATTTGATCATAATAAAAAACCTTGAGTTGGTTATTATTGATATCTTCAAAAGATGCCAAATTTTTTAGTAGGCCTTTTAAATGAATCTTTAATTCTGATGCTGCTTCTGTCGCTTCTTTGATTTCTGTCAAGTCTTTAATTTTTTGTGTTATTTTATTTTCAAACTGAATTAAGGTATCGGACAAGTGATGCTTTTCATTAGTAGATTTTGTTGCTATGATTAATGTCTGAATTTCGGTATAAACTTGTTCCTTCAATTTAATTTTATTTTCTAGTATTTCTTTTTCGAATTCCAATAATTTAATCTTATTGGCTAGATCATCGTATTTTAAAATAGCCATCAGATATTCTTCCCTTTCTTTAGCCAATTTTTGATCTATATCTCCTAGAAATTTTTTATATAAATATGAGGTTGTAGTCTTCTCGAGCTTCTGTACATCTAGATATTCTTTATCAACCAAAATCTTCGCTAAAGCTAAATCATGAGAAAAATCATCCAACTCGTGTATGAGGATAGCAAGTCTTTTCTCAGCCTTGACTATGGAATGTAATTCTTCTTGAAGTTGATCTATGTTTTTCCCTATATCCATTTTATAGTTTCTCGTTATTTTTATGTCTATCTATATCTCTCTTAGTTTTTTTAGTTACATTTTTGACCAAAGCATCTTCAAGATCGATACCTGTTTGGTTAGCTAGGCAAGTCACTACCCAAATTACATCAGCGAGCTCATCTGCTAGGTTTTCCTTTTGTTGCTCCGGAGATATCGGTTTTTTAAAAGATTGTTCTCCATAGATTCTAGCGATAAGTCTCGATACTTCTCCCACTTCCTCAGTTAATATTGCCATATTAGTAAGTTCAGAAAAGTACCTTACTCCTATAGTTTTTATCCAGTTGTCTACATCCTTTTGATATTTCTTAATGGTCATTATTCCTTATATTTTGTGTCTATAATAATGGTAACAGGTCCTTCATTAATCAATGAAACTTTCATATCTGCTCCAAATATGCCGGTTCTAACTTTTTTTCCAGATTTCTCTCTTAGCTGCACAACAAAATACTCATATAATGGTATGGCTTGTTCGGGTCGAGCGGCTTTAATATATGATGGCCTATTTCCCTTTTTAGTACTAGCATGAAGTGTAAATTGGCTAACTACCATGTATGAACCATTAATATCTTGAATAGAAAGATTCATTTTATCATCGGCATCACTAAATATTCTCAGGCCTATGATTTTGCTTACCAACCAATCTGCATCATCAATATTATCCTTAGTCTCGATACCCAACAAAATTAATAATCCGTTTTCAATTTGCGAATGAATATCACCTCCAATACTTACTGAAGATTCTAGTACCCTTTGTATGACTACCTTCATAAACTTATAAACATATCAGTTATATTTAATACTTATTACTCTGATTCTAAATAATAATGCAAATATAGTTATCCACATCAAAGTTGTCAAAAATTTTGTAAAAATATAATATTTAGTAGCTTTACTATTTATATATATATAATTATTTTAAATATAAACATTTTATATGAACTGACTTTGACTTATATACAAACTTTCCACACCACAAAATGTACTAACAGCCTATGTGGATAAGTATTTATGTCAAATTAGGAATATGTTAATAAATTGAAAGTAAATAAATTATGCTTATTACAGGTGTTGAAAACTAGTTAGTAAATTTAGCATAAAATACTTTTTGAACTTTATCAACATATCCACAGAAGTAATAATGAATTTTAATTCTATTTATTTAGAATTTATATTATTAATACAAATTGTGATTCTATAAAAATCAAAATTTTAAAATTGATGTTAGATAGACTAATTTTGCAGCATGATACATTCAAATAAATATTCAAGTTCAGTCCGACTATGGCTCAAAGTCGGATTATTTATGGTTTTTATACAAGTCGTTGTAGGTGGTATTACAAGACTAACTGAATCAGGATTATCTATTACAAAATGGGAAGTTGTGAGTGGTACTTTGCCACCGATGTCAGAAGAGGCTTGGCAAAAGGAATTTGATTTGTACAAGGCAACACCTCAATACCTGGAAATAAATGAAGGAATGTCTTTTGATGATTTTAAATTCATTTATTTTTGGGAGTATATTCATAGATTTTGGGCAAGGGTCATGGGACTAGTCTTTCTTTTCCCTTTTCTCTGGTTTTGGTATAAGGGTGAGCTAGATAGCTCTATTCTTAAGAACTTGGGTATTGTGATCTTGTTGGCATCGCTAGCAGCAACATTTGGATGGATTATGGTGGCTAGCGGACTGATAGAAAGGCCTTGGGTAAATGCATATAAGTTATCATTGCATCTAATGATAGCCTTCAGTGTATTTGCAGCCTTGCTTTATACTTATTTGAGAGCAACTTATATAAAGTCTGATTCTAGTCCTATTTTATTTATTAAAGATATAAAAGTTGTATATGCATTGTTTTGTATATTTGTAATTCAATTATTCCTAGGCGGAATTTTATCAGGTATGAAAGCAGCAGTCATTTTTCCTACTTGGCCTGATATGCAAGGTTCTTTTTTTCCAGCAGTTATATTTGATCTGAATCAATGGAATGCTGATAATTTTAATAATTACGACAAGAATCTTTTCATGCCAAGTCTGATTCATTTTCTCCATCGAAACACTGCGTACACTTTGCTTTGTATTTCTATTTGGATTACTTATAGATTCTACAGGAAATATAATAATGTTATTTTACGTCGCAGTGTACTTTTTTTACTTCTTGTTGTCTTTACTCAAAGTATATTAGGTATTATTACGGTTTTAAGCAGTGTAGGTACCATTCCTATATTATGGGGTGTACTACATCAGGCTGGAGCCTTGCTGTTATTATGTGTTATGGTTTTTCTATTTTTTATACTCAGAATAAAAAAAGTGAAAAATTAGTTCTATATTGTCCCCTTTTATGAAATTTTGATTCTTTTAATTACATTTGAGTAAAATAGACAAACATTATAATAAATGTCACATTTAGAGATTGTAGAAGAAAGTGGTTTTAAATACATGGAGACTGGTGGTACTGGTCAGCCGATAGTCTTATTGCATGGGTTATTAGGTGCGTTGAGTAATTTTGAAGGCATCATAAATCACTTTTCGCCAACTCACAATGTAGTAGTGCCTATCTTACCGTTGTTTGAAATATCTTTAAGAAGTCTTTCAGTAACTAAGCTTGTAGAATATGTTGAGGAATTTATTGAGTTCAAAGCATATGATAAAGTACATGTATTGGGTAATTCTCTAGGCGGACATATAGCACAATTATATACACTTAAGCATCCGGATAAGGTGCTGAGTATGACGCTTACAGGGAGCAGTGGTTTGTTTGAAAGCGCTATGGGTACCACTTTTCCAAAAAGAGGTAATTATGAATACATGAAGCAAAAGGCAGAGAGTGTATTCTATGATCCTGCTGTTGCTACTAAAGAATTGGTTGATGATGTTTATACAACGGTTAATGATCTAAAAAAAGCGATGTGTGTGGTGGCTATAGCTAAATCAGCTGTAAGACATAATCTGGAAGATAGGCTGCATCATATTAAAACACCAACCCTATTAATATGGGGAATACAAGACTCCGTTACTCCTATATGGGTTGGGGAAAAGTTTAATGAGAAAATTCCTAATTCTGAATTAGTAAAGGTTGATAAGTGTGGACATGCACCCATGATGGAAAGGCCAGAACTTTTTAATATCGGCCTTGAAAGTTTTATTAATCGTGTAGAGGACGGTACTTTTTTAGATACTAAGAAAGATACTTACACTTTAGGTTAACATACTTTAAAGTTTTTTTTTATCCTTGTATCAGTTTATTGAAAATAGTTAAGGTGTAGTATTACGCTTACTTTTTTGCATAGGATTTAGCTGTGATCTTTGTGATGAGGTTCGTTTAAATATTTCGAATTTTGTGGATTGTTCTTCTTTAGGGTAAAAATTATTTTCAGTATCGATGTCTGCAGTTTCAAGATAAGGGTCTAGAATAATTTTATTTATCTTTTTATCTGAAGCATGTACTTTTGTTATTTTAGTTTCACCTTTCCTCCATATTTCAGCAGGTATTCTTATTTCCTCATTACTGCCATCTTCATACTCTAGTAAATAGATGATTGGCATAACAAGTCCTCCTTTTCTTTCAAATTCGATTTCATAAAATGTCTTTGTGGTATTCATTATATCGATTTCTGCCTGCGTCATATTTGAAATTGATTTTTCATATTCTTTAACCATATCAGGGTCGACATTATTTCTGTTATACTGAGTGTAAAAGTCATTGAGAGTAGTGTCTATTTCATTATATGTTTTATTAATATCTTTGGTATTTCTAATATAACTTATATTTTTTCTTTTATCAAGAGCTTCTTCAGCATCTTCTGCTGACTTTAAGTTAGGGTCTTTAGGCGACACTGTTTTGACTTTTACATCTGATATAGCAAGATCTACGTGATCTGTAGTAAAGAACCATCCTCTCCAAAACCAATCGAGGTCCATACCTGATGCATCTTCCATTGTTCTAAAAAAATCTGCAGGGTATGGTTGTTTAAAAGCCCAACGTTTAGCATATTCTTTAAAAGCAACATCAAATAATTCTCTTCCCATAATGGATTCTCGTAGGATGTTAAGTGCTGTTGCTGGTTTAGCATACGCATTGTTACCGAGTTGGTATGCAGATTCAGGATTTACCATTATAGGCGACATTTTCGTTTTATCGCTAGCCATGTAGTCAACAATTTTTTGAGCTTCTCCTCTTGATGACGGATAGTTTCTTTCAAATTCTTGTTCGGATAAATACTGTACAAATGTATTTAATCCTTCGTCCATCCAAGCCCATTGCCTTTCGTCAGAATTTATAATCATAGGAAAGAAATTATGACCTACCTCATGTATAATTACACTGATCATTCCATATTTAGTTCGTTCAGAGTAGGTACCATCCTTCTCACACCTTCCGAAGTTAAAGCATATCATTGGGTATTCCATACCTATTCTATCTGCATTAATAGACCATGCGACCGGGTAATTATAATCCACAGTGAATTTAGAATATGTTTTTAAAGTATGCGCGACTGCTTTTGTCGAGTACTTTTCCCAAAGTGGATTTCCTTCTTTAGGATACATAGACATCGCCATAGATGTATTATTGCCTATTCTAACATTCATGGCATCCCATATAAATTTTCTTGATGATGCGAAGGCAAAGTCTCTAACGTTGTCAGCTTTAAAAGTCCAAGTTTTCTTACTATTTGATTTTGTCTTTTCGCGTGATATGGCTTCCTCTTGTGTAGCAATGATAATGGGTTGGTTGAATTCTTTCTCAGCTCTTTTATACCTTTCTAGTTGCGTCTTGTTTAGTACTTTATCCAAGTTTTGCAAAGTTCCTGTGGCTGCTACTAAGTGATCATCAGGCACAGTAATGTTCACTAAATAATTTCCGAATATGAGGGTAAACTCACCCGATCCTAAGAATTGTTTGTTTTGCCAGCCTTCTATGTCATTGTAGGCACACATTCTCGGAAAAAACTGAGCAATAGTATATAGATAGTTATTATCTTCTTTAAAGTATTCATATCCTGATCTTCCACCGAGTACCATTCTATCATTAATGTTATACCAGTATTTGACTTTGAATGAAAATTTTTCTCCTTTTTTAAGAGGTTTAGGTAGATCGATTCTCATCATTGTTTTATTAATGATATAATTTAACTTGGTATTATTTATATCGGTTACTGATTCTAGCTTGAATCCACCATCAAACTCAAGTTTGGGTTTACTTAGTATGCTTATGTCTTCTTTCTCTGATATACTCTCAGGATTTATTTTGTGGCTATCGCTATCTTGGCTTTGTTGGTTTTGGTCTAGTTGTACCCAGAGGTAGTTCAGAATATCTGGTGAGTTATTGAAGAAGGTTATCACTTCATTACCTTTAATAATTTGTTTATCATCGTCCAGAATTACATCTATAACATAATCTGCGGTACATTGATAGTATTCGTGTCCAGGGGCTCCTGTTGCTGTTCTATAAGCATTTGCGGTAGGAAGCAGATCATACATTTGTCTGAATGGGGAATTATCAGTATTTTGACCAAGTAATAAAAAAGGAAAAAGAAGTAAAACGCAAATCAAACGCATGATGATGAACTTTGGTAATTTAAAATATTTAGGCAATAATTATTATGTTTCACGTGGAACATAAAAACTAAAAAAAAGGCCAGCGATTGCTCACTGACCTTTTTTGCTAATTTATTTGTCAATGCAAAGATATATGATTATTGTAAATTAGGCTAAATTTAATAAAATATTTTTCTTATTATTTCAAATTATGTATCTCTTTATTGTCCTCTTAATACAATTTTAGTTCTAAAGGATTAAATAATTACTCATGAATTTTAAAAATGGATAGTTCTTGTTAGAAGACTTAGATGTTTCACGTGAAACATAGCTAACATAAAGTATATTTTTTACCAGGAAGCGATCTTATCATACCTTTAAATTCTAAGCCTAAAAGTATGGATGCCGTCTCTGAAGGAGTTTTTTGTATCTTGTAAGTCAAAGCATCAATAGTAATTTCTTTATTATCCCGAATAACGTTAATCATTAAAGACTCACTTTCATCCAAATCTACAAAAAGTTGCTTCTGTATTACTCTACCCGCATCTATTTCTTCCCATCTCATGATATACGCTATATCTTCAGCTGACTCAATAAGATGTGCTTTATTTTGTTTAATGAGTTTATTGCATCCTTCGGAGATTTCTTCTGTAACCATACCCGGAACAGCAAAAACATCTTTATTATATTCATTACCAAATTCTGCCGTAATAATAGAGCCACCTTTTCTTTTGGATTCAATAACTACTATTACATCGCTTAGGGCTGCTATTATTCTATTTCTCATGGGAAAATGTTCTCTGTCGGGAAGAGTACCAGACATGAATTCAGAAAGCACACCACCATTTGAGATCATTTTGTTACTTAAAGACTTGTGCTCGGCGGGATATATCCTATCAAGACCGTGACCTAATACACCTATAGTAGAGATATTTAATTCTACACTTTTCCTATGAGCAACCGCATCAATCCCGAAAGCCAAGCCACTTACTATCATAACATTATAATGACTTAAACCATCTATAATTCTGTCGCACATATTAATACCATAAGGGGATGGCTGTCTTGTACCCACAATAGCTACAGTTCTAGTGTGATTCAGATCTGCATTGCCTTTGTAGTAAAGAACTAATGGTGCCGTTTCGAAATGAGTAAGTCTCTTTGGATATTCTTTATCCAAGTAGCTGATTAATTTTATTTCATTCTTATTAATAAAATTAATTTCTTTTTCTGCTTCTGCTAAACCTGCTTTTGGATCAAATTGAGTGATAAAGTTTTGACCAATACCTGGAATTTTAAGTAAATTTTTTTTGGATTCATCAAATACGGCTTCCACGCTTCCACAATAAGAAATAAGATTTCTAGCAATTACTGGGCCTACCTTTGGCATCTTTGTCAGCGCTATTAATAAATGATTCCTCTCTTTTATCATTGTAATAGTGTTGCTGCAGTTTTATATTTTTGAGCCATATTGTAATTTCCAGACAATTCATATGCTGTACCCAAAGCTTCATTTACCTCTTTACTCGCTGGTTGTATTTCATAAGCATAAGTTAAGTATTGAATCGCCCACTCTCTTCTTCTATCAGTAACCTTAAGGAGTTCTTTGCCTATTTCTAAATAGTAAGGAAATAATTCGGCATCATGTCCTCTTCCTTTTAAATAATCGCTAAATTCCTTTATAAATGTGATGTCAGGTCTTCTTATCACACAAGGCTTCATAGTATTAATATATTGTTTTATATCCCCTGATGATTTATATCTTTCGCTTGCTACACCTATTACCATTAAGTTTGCATTTTGGTAATCCGGAACAATTTCTAACGCTTTATTTCCATAAACTTCTGACCAATCCAAAAGATTCTTCTGCTCAGAAGTTAATGTTTTATATGCATTTGGGTTGATTGTTTCTTTATATTTTTCAAATAAAGCAGTCGACATAAATGAATTAGCTCTTGCACTTCCGGTAGACACTTTAACTGCGGAACTATTTAAAGATAAGGCATCCTTCCAATCAGGAATTCTGTGGATGGTTTTCGCACTAAACCCGATAGCAATTATAGCTATTAAACCCATTCCTAGCATTTTCCCCTTATTAAACAAAGAAGGAAGATGTTCACTTAAAAAATATGCTAATGCTATACAGAATCCCGCAGACGCCATAAATATAAATCTTTCATTCATAAATGTACCTAAATTAATCACAGTGTTAGATACAATACTTAATGTACAAAGGTAAAATAGTATTGCATAAGAATAAATAGATTTTTTAGCTAAACCTTTGATTCCAACATAAGCCAATGCAAAATACCCCATTAAGGAAATGATCGGTATTAATGTAAAAATAGAAGCCTTCGGAATCGCGTATGGGTAATAGTCGTGAGACAAAGGATGAGGAAAGACCATTAATGCGATGTATTTACCTAAACTATACATTATGGAACCAAACTTTTCCGCCGGCTTCATTCCTAAAAATGGATTGTTCATCAAGTCTCTAATTTCTTGGCCAAATTGCGGCACACCTGCCGTATTAAACCTTAAGACAAGATATAGAATTGTTGTGATCCAAAGCCAAAGAAGTAGTGTTCTCACTTTAGGCCAATTTGTCTTGCTAAAATAATATATGGTTAGTGGAATCACAGCGATGAAGGTGATTGCGTTTTCCTTGGATAATAGGGCTAAAAAATAACTAAGCATACCAAGTACTAACCAAGCTCTCCTAGGCTCATCCATAAATTTTAAACTGTAGTACAACGCTCCTAAAGAAAACAACATAGACATGATTTCATCTCGGCCTTTTATATTTGCCACAGCTTCTGTGTGTATGGGATGTAATATGAACAACAAAGAAGCTAAAAAAGGAATAGTAAACCACGAAGATTGAGTCTTGAAGTTCCGGAAAAGCATTGATAAAACCATCATCAAAACAACTCCGGTTAAGCCATAAAGTAGGATGTTGATAAAATGACTTACGGCAGGATTTAGCTCGCCAAGGATACCTTTCTCTATAGCAAACGAGATAATAGATAATGGTCGATATCTATTTCCCTGGACTAATTCTTTTTTCTCACCGAAATAGCCCTCAAAACTTTCGGTTGTTAATATATCCCATATACCCCCAAAACCTTCATTGGTATATTTATTATCTGTTATCACAATTTTGTCATCCAACACATAATCATACGGCAGACTATTAAAATATAAACCAAAACTAAGAGCAAGTAAAATTATGGCAGGAATCAAGTGCTTTTTAAAAAATGGGCCTTGTTGAAAAGGTCCCACCGTGTGACTAATCTCTATTTCTGTACTCATATTTATATTAGGAGATGGAGATCCTGTTAATGTTTTTCTTTTAGACATTGCAATAAAATTGTGATTGTTGAAAATGAATCGCAAATTTCATTTATTTTTGTGTTTTATTTAATAATATAGTATAATTTTTATTAATGTTAATTAATATTTATATCAGAAGCTCTTTTTTTCTTATTTTTTTTATCCCATATAGTTTATTCTCACAAGTAAATATAAAAGTAGGATATATAGGTGGCTTCACAAAAGCAGATGTATTAAATAAAACAATAAATGACTTTAACCAAAGTTTTACTTCTAAATACAATGGAATCTTAAATGATGCATTGGATGAAGTCACGTCTCTTCATGGATTAGAAATTGGACTTAGATATAGAATGAAAAAGGTTGGAATGGAGTTGTCTTGGTATAGCATGAGTGACAAAAGTGATGTTTTTGGAACTTTAGTAAGTAATGTAAATTTTCAAGATAAATGGTTTACCAGCTTAACGGAGTATTCTTTTGGCTTGGAAAATTATATTGGCAAATTTGGATATGGTGCATCCGTAGGCTTTAGAACATTAAAAATAAGAACAGATATATCAGGCGCTCCGCGAAAAAAGCAAACCATTACATTAGAATCGGGTGTCGCTAGTAAATTTTATATTCTTTATCAATACCCAGGTGAAAAAGTAGGTATAGCATTTAAACCTTATGTGCAAGTACCGTTAAGTAATTTTGATATCAGTAATTTTGATCAAGAACTAAACGTCCAGCTGGACAAAAACTATATTTCAAATAAACCATTGGATGAAAGATTTTTTATATACGGAATTTCCATAGTCCTTTATAATGGTAAGCAATAGTGATCTATGATTGCAATATCAAATTACACTAAGCAGTCACCACCAATATTTTAACTACTTATAAATACCTAAAAAGACGAAAAGTCAGACACGCTTATTCCAAAGTTATTATTATTTATTTAAACCAGGCGTTCTGTTTAAAAACTCATCATTAAGCAAAGTTTGTCTGCTTTCTAAAGGAACATCCCACCCACGTATAAATAACTTTTCAATTCGGGTCTTCATCTCAAAAGGATCACCATCACAGATAAATAAATTTGCAACTTTTCCTTTTTCAATACTTCCATATTTATCTGCAACACCAAATATTTCAGCAGTATTTATAGTTATTGATCTTAAAGCCTCTTCTACACCCATGCCATAAGTAGCAGCAAAAGCAGCGTTAAAGGGCAAGTTTCGGGTGTTTTCGGCATTATCTGTACGAATGGAAACTTTTACACCAGCTTTTTGCATTCTAGAAGCATTTGTATATGGTGCGTCATAACTATCTTGGTCTCTTCTTGGAGTGTTTAGTACTGGTCCCGTAATGACCGGTATTTTTGCCTTAGCAATTTTATCTGCAACGCTCCAGCCTTCTGCTACGCCCATAAAAACGGCTTTCATTTGCTTTTCTTCCACCCAACTCAAGGCTGCTTTTATATCAGTTTTAGAGTTGACTTCAATAAAAACCGGTTCTTTTCCTCTCACGATGGGCATGAGTGCGTCCATTTGCGGATTGTTTTTGGACCATACCTGATTTTGAGCTTTGGCAGTGGAATCTATTTTGTGGTAAGTAAGTGCGCTTTCCCAGACTTCATTGATACTTTTCAGAGCTTTTTCAGCATCTTTTTTGATATCCTCATCGGTGCGTCGGTCCCACCGGCCTCTTCTTCCAGTAGATGGAAATTTCATCACCACTCTTTCAGACCCACATGACATCTGTTCAGGACTATAGCCAAACAAATCAATAAGAGCACCTGTACCGGGGAAAGTGCTTCCCTCCGGTTTGGCAAACACAGAGGTAACACCATTTACTCGGGTTACGGGTATCGAAACCGAATTAGGATTCACGGCAGTCAAGGCTTTCATGTGTGGTATAAAGTCACCATGTTCGCTAAAATCATTAGTCACCGAAACAGCATCAATTTCTACCAACCCCAACCGGCTACCCGCATCAATGAATCCGGGATAAACTCGCTTACCTGTGCAATTAATCACTTTAGCATTTTGGTCACTAATATTTTGACCAACATCTGTAATCAGTCCACCCATGATCAATATGTCCCCCGAAATAATACCTTTAGTGATGGTATATATGGTGGCGTTTTTGAGCAGAAAACTTCCATTTTCGGCTTTTTTAACTTGTTGACAATAAACGGAATCCCCCCAAAAAATTAGTAGTATATATAATGAAAATGTTATATTTATTTTTGTCATTACAAAGGCTTTTAATTGATTAATGATTATGGTTTTTCATATATTTGAATCTCATATATTTAGAATAGCTTTCTGCCATTAGAAGTTCGGCAATTCCTTTGAGGCATCCATTTCTTTCGTGATGATTGCGGTCGTTTTCGTAAAAAGAAGAGTATTTCTCTGTTGGGTTGATATCTACCCTAATATCGTCAGGATCGCTATTAATATCAAACCTTATTACACCGTCTACTAATGTTTGTTGTGGTATTGTATAAATCGACAACGGATGGTTTTTAAAAATAGCGATGTCAGCGTCTTTACCCTCTTCCAAGGAACCTACCCTCTTATCTATACCCAACTGTTTGGCTGGGTTTATAGTAATTAAAGCTAATGCTTCATCATCTGTAAGATCACCGTATCTCTGTGTTTTTGCTGCTTCATGGTACAAGTGTCTGATTAACTCATCGGAATCAGAATTTATTGATGTGACCACACCGTTTCGAGTCAAAATCGCTGCATTATAAGCTGTGGAATAATATACTTCAAACTTGTACGCCCACCAATCTGCAAAAACAGAAGCAGATGCACCATAGGCAGCTAGTTCAGGAGCTACTTTAAAACCCTCATTTGCGTGCTGAAAACAGATCTTATCTACCTTGAAATCTTTGAGTACTTTCATCAACATCAGTATTTCGTCAGCTCTATACGAGTGGCAGTGTATCAATATATTTCCTCTAAGAATGTCGGCCACTGTTTCATTTTTTAGATTGTAGGAAGGAGAAGTCTTTCTTATTCCCTTTTTATAGTCGTCCCATTCTTGCATATAGATTTGTGCTTCCGAGAAGGCATTTCTGAAGACCTGTTCTACACCCATACGAGTATTGGGCATGATTTTATTGCCTTCTCCATGTACTCTGATCGGGTTTTCTCCCAGTGCAAATTTAATAGTGCGTGGAGCTCCCACCATACGAAGCTCGTCAGGGTTTACGGTTCCATATCGGTGTTTGATGGTTTCGCATTGGCCTCCTATGGCATTTGCTGAGCCATGCATTGCATGTGATATCGTCACACCACCAGCTAAAGCCCTATAGATGTTGACGTCTAAAGGGTCTAGGGCATCACCCACATTCACGTTTGCTGTATTTGGGTCAGTAGCTTCATTGACCACATCTAAAGCGATGTGAGAGTGTGCATCAATAATACCTGGCATTACAAATAATCCGTCGGCATCAATGATTTTATAGTCTTTTGGTACGTCCAGATTTTTGCCAATCTTAGATATCTTACCGTTGGTGATGAGTATATCTGTTTTTTCTTTATTGCCTTGTGTAATGGTAATCAAATTTCCGTTTTTGATAAGTACGTTTTGGGCTATCGGGGAGGAGGCCGTCAAAAACATTATTAGAACTAAATATATAAATCTCATTTTTAATCTTTTTTGGTTTTAAATACTGATTTAATCGGGCTGGCCTTCATATTCTCCTTTTATAGGAAAGATACCAAACTGAGTGATGCTGATGTTTCCTGAATAGGACTTCTCTTCCATTTTAAGATCAAAATCCACTTTAACGGGTTGGCCCATATCTGCCATAATATAAAATGTAAGATTATTTCCTTCCAGTTTTATTTCTTCTGCTGTATCTTCTACGTTGGGTGATGAATCATCAATGATCGTAATCTTGTATTTGCCGTCAACTTTTTTTACATTAACCTTTCCTTTTTGGGTCGAACCTGGTATTTCTACTACATATGACCATTTACCAATAAATTTTCCTGTTTCCGATGGCTTATTGTCTTTCTTAGGTTTTTCTGTATAATCAAACTTTTTGCCATCTACAAACACATAGCTTATGGTGGATTTTTCATCAAAATAAGGTTTATTTGTTATAACAAGATTGGCAATTTTTCCTTTTTCCACCGTGCCCACTAAATGTGATACACCCAAAATTTGAGCAGGATTAACAGTCAAAGCAGCCAAAGCAGCTTTTTCTGTAAGTCCATTTTCAATCATCCTGCGGATATTCTTCTTTACATCAGATGTTTTTGCATCCAAAAAAGAGAAGCCGAAAGCTATTCCTGCCTTCTCAAAGATAGCAGCTTGTGATAAGTATTCCTTTAAAGATTTTTCTCTGAATTGATCAAAGTTGTCTTTTTCGGGATTTTTATCCGTCAAGGTTTCCACTTTTTTATTAGCTATTTTTAAGGAATCACTTTTAACATCCTTTAAGGAATCTTTTTTGATGTCCTTTTTATCATCTTCAGGAAGTTCTATAGAAATCAAAACCTTACTATTTGTCTTTTTGATTTGATCTACGTGGTGCCAACCTTGTTTTACGTCAGCAAGAATCATATCAAATCCAAGTTCATTTTGTAGAGAAAGCGCTTTATGTACATCTTTAGTTTTTTGCGCTTTAAAGTACAGCGGTAGTTTTTTGGTAGTTACAGGATAAAGAGCTACCAATTCTTTACTATAATCGGGCCTTGAGAGTCCTGTACCATTCAATTTGAACTTCTCATCATGCGACCCTGCTATATTTGCATTTCTATACAACTCTCTAAATTTTGAAATTACACCGATTGTTGTACTTGGAAAACCGCCTCTCATGGGTTCTAATTGAAAAGACTGACCAGTCCCTGTTTTTAATAACATCCTATCTTGGGCCCCATCAGATAACAACATTAGATCACTAGATCCAGGTAACATTAATCCTCTCGGCACAACATTAGACAAACAAATTCCAGCAGATCTCATGTCAGATACAGATTTTTCTGAAGGTTTAAACTGATCTATCGCTTTTATTTGAGGTGTAATACCTGCTAAGTCATTTGGTGGATTACCAGGGTCGTTTATTTTGGTCCTTTCTTTATTTTCAGGTTTTACTATACCCGTATTTGAATATCCGTCTATAAAACCAGCATAAACATACAAAGAGTCAGATTTAACCATCTGTGCATCAAAAGGCGGTATAATATTAGGACTAACTTCTGCTATAAGCCCATCCTTGATCACGACGTTCTGTCCAGCTAAAGTAACTCCGGGTTGCTTTACAACAAAACAATTTTTTAAAAAATAAGTATTGCTGATTTGTTTTGGAGCATCGCTATTTTGCCCATAAAGACCACTAAATGTGCTACAAAATATCCAAAGTAAAAGAAAACCTAAAAATCTATTTGGCATAATGCTAATCGTTATTTTAATAAAGAAAATTTACTTTTTGTCGGGCCATCTACCTGGAGTATATGGAGCTTTATATTTATTAAGTTGTGCTTCTACATTTTCTAACTTAGAATCTAGAACTTTCATCTTTGGAAATGCCAACTTATATTGTTTTTCGGCAATTTCAAAGGAAGACTTTAGGGTCTCTGGTACATCAGAAGTAATATTCCATACACTGTAAATGATACCATAAACTCGGTCGTTTATAGAAGGTTTTGTTTCAAACTCTCTTCTCGCCAAAGAACCATCGCCATTTAGGTCCAATTTTACATTATTGATACCACCTCTAATATCGTGGAGTATTTTAAGTAACTCTTTGCCATCAGCAGGCATATCTAATATAGCAGATTCAGCATTTTTTACACGAGAAGACATTTCATCAAGCAAATCGTTGGTAGCACTCAACTCTTTTGACATATCGCTTACCTTTTTGTAAAAAGCAACATTATCAGCCATATTCTTGGCAGGTAGAGAAGACTGATTCAGCAATTTAGTTTTAAAAGCAACAGGGCCAGCAATTTCTGTTAAGGCGCCATCATGATATTTGGACAAGCTTACTGTATATGTACCAGGCAAGATAAGATGTCCCTTGGGCCCGGATCCAAAAAGTTGATCAGGAGTAGGATAATATCTTCCTTCTACCGGGTCTGCAGGTGCATATCTCATATCCCAAGCCACTTTCTGAAGACCTTTAGTGGCATCAGCCTTAAGGTTTCTTACGACATTGCCAGCATCATCTTTAATAGTAAATAACAAGTATGGATCTACCTGATTATCTTCCAATCGTAAACTATCGGTAGTTGGATAATTTACTTTTTCTTTTTTATCATAGGCTGTTTTTTCTTTCTCTTTTCTGATAGCCTTAATTTTTTTAATATCATCTTTGAGATAATATGTAAAAATTGCTTCAGGCTTAGGATTAGGTGTGGTGAAATAGCTACTACCCAAGTGTCCTTTACCTCTCAGACCTAATGGAAATCTCTCCACATACATCAATGCATCTTTAACAGGACAGATAAACGCTTCTTTGTCTAAATCTTCTTTTTTGATGTGTCTCAAAGCAGTATAGTCGTCCAAAATATAAAACCCACGACCAAAAGTACCGAGAACCAAGTCATTTTCTCTTCTTTGAATTTCTATATCTCTCACAGCTATGGTAGGCAGGCCAGATTTAAGTTGGACCCAATTACTACCACCATCAGAAGTAAAGAAACAACCGAACTCGGTACCAACAAAAAGTAATGATTTTTCTACATGGTCTTCAGCTATAGTGTACACGCTTCCTCTTTCAGGTAGATTAGATGATATACTTTGCCATGTTTTACCAGCATCAGCTGTTTTTAACACATAAGGTTTGAAATCTCCGTATCGGTGGTGATTGAAGCAGGCATAAGCTGTATTTTTATCGTGTTGTGATGCAATGATTTGGTGTACATAGCTCATTGCTGGTACTCCAGGAAGATTATCCATTTTTACCCAATTTTTGCCACCATCCATAGTGTAGTGGATCAAGCCATCATCTGTTCCCACCCAAAGTATATTTTCGTCAAGTGATGATTCTGCGATACTAGTGGTCTGACCAAAAATATCAGTACTGCCATTTTTTGCTATGGCATCAACAGACCATACTCGACCCATTACTTCCATCTTGTTTCTATTTATCTGTCTGCTTAAGTCTGGACTGATTAGCTTCCAACTGTTACCCTGATCGTCTGTTCGGAATATCTTGTTGGCTCCAAAATACAGTCTCTTGTTATCAAACCTGCTGATGAGTAAAGGGGCATCCCAGTTCCATCTGTAGGCATCTTCATTTTCTCCTTCTATGGGTTTAATCGGCAAGTATTCTCCATTTTTTCTATCGAATCGATTGAGTCCACCATATTGACTTTGTGCATAAATGATATTTGGGTCAGACTGGTCTACTTGGGTTTCAAAACCGTCTCCCAAAGAAGTCACATAACAATCCGCATTTACTAAACCGTTAGCTGATGTAGAACGACTTGGAATAGCCAGACTTAAATTGTCCTGTGTACCACCATGTACGGTATAAAATGGGAAATCATTGTCTGTACTTACTTTGTAAAACTGTGTGACAGGAAGATTGTCTTTAAAGTGATATGTTTTTGCATGATCATACGTTTCATATATACCACCATCGCACCCAACAATCAAATGGTTTGGATCTTTAGGGTTAACCCAAATAGCATGATTATCAATGTGTTTGTTGATTTCACCTAAATTGGAGAAAGTTTTACCACCGTCATAGGACACCTTGTAATACGTATCAGTCAGATAAATTTTATCAGCGTTGTGCGGATCACAATTGACTTCTTGATAATAATTTCCTGAAGTAAAGGTTCCACTTCTTTTCTCCCAAGATGCACCACGATTTGCGGATTTGTAAACACCACCTTTACCATCATTTGCTTCAACAACGGCATAAACGATATCAGGATTGACAGGACTGACATCGATAGCTATTCGCCCCAAGTCACCACCAGGAAGACCTCCTTCTAGCTTTACCCAAGTAGCACCACCATCTGTCGTCTTATACAGCGCTGATTCTGGACCACCACCAATGTATGTATAAACTTTTCGCATACGCTGATGGAATGCTGCATAAAGCGTATTGGGATCACGAGGATCCATTATCAAATTGTTGCAACCAGTAAATGTACTCACTGATTTGACACACGTCCAGGTATTGCCACCATCAGTGGATTTATAAACACCTCTTTCACCCCCTTCTTTCCACACAGGACCATAAGCGGCTACATAAATAGTATTAGAATTTTTAGGATCTACTATAATATTGGCAATATGTTCAGATTCTTTCAATCCCATGTTTTTCCAAGATTTGCCACCATCAGTTGACTTATATACTCCGTCACCATAGGCTACAGACCGTTGATTGTTGTTTTCACCCGATCCTACCCAAACGGTACTACTGTTTTTAGGGTCTAAAGTCACACAGCCTGTAGAGTAAGAGCCTTCACCATCAAAAATAGGCTCGTAGGTTACTCCGTGATTTGTCGTTTTCCAAACACCACCAGAAGATGTGGCGATGTAGTATTCATTGAAATTGTGAGGATTAAAAGCAAAATCCGAAACTCTACCTGATGTTACAGCGGGACCTATATTTCTAAATTTCAAGGCAGAAAACATTCCTGAATTATAATTGTCTTCAGGTTTTTTAGGCTCAGCAACGGTGCTTTTAGCGTCTTTTTTAGAGGTTTTTGATTGTGAAAACAAAGAAAAACCCAATAAAAGAAATAATGTCAAAAACGGAATGAATTTTGGTGTGGCGCGCATACTTTTAGATTTGAAAGGGTGAAGATACATTTTATCATTTATTTAGAATAATTTTTCGACGAAACACAAAATTTGTAATAAAACATAAAAGGAAACGTTTGACTTTATTTTTATGTTTTAGGAACAAACACATAGCATTATGTCGATAATAAAAAACCCATTGTTATATGTAGGCTCTCAAGGAGAAAAACACCTTTACACGTTGTATGATTCAGGAGCCAATCTTTCATGTATTCATCCTGAAGCATTGGAAAGTCTCGAGTTACCCGTTTATTTAGGTAGAACAAGGCTCATAGTTACGGCATCAGAAGGTCATTAAAAGAGTAAGCTTAGACTATCATATAGACGATGTACTTTCATCAGATGAGTTTTTGGTCATACCTGGACTAAGTGAAGAAGCGATAATCGGAGCCGCAACCATGCAAAAATGGCGAATAAAATTGGATTTCGAACATGACAAAGCTATAGTAGATCCTAAAGTGGCTAAGATGTAGTTGGTTTAGGAAATGTGTTGCCAATGTCTCGTCTGTTGTTTGGTAATGAAGATACAGTTATTATTTATGGAAAATTAAGCTTTGGTCAACCGAAAAAACCATCAAAACAAGGTCCTATTCCATCACTCTTCCTAAAAGTAAAAATATACAACTTTAATACCTTATCATATTTCAGGTTTAGGACACAAAGCACTACTTTTGTCACAAAATTTGATCATCCATGAATATTCTTTTGATAGGTAGTGGCGGCAGGGAGCATGCTCTTGCTTGGAAAATATCCCAAAGCAATCTTTGTACGCAATTATACATTGCGCCAGGCAATCCGGGAACTGCACAATGTGGCATCAATATTGATATTTCACCTCAAGACATTCAGGCTTTACAGAATTTTTGTCTTGAGACAGATGTAAAATTGGTAGTTGTCGGCCCAGAGGCGCCTTTGGTGGATGGAATTACTGACGCATTCAGAAATGAAAACTTCAAACACATAGGTATTCTAGGTCCTTCAGCTTATGCAGCTCAGTTGGAGGGAAGTAAAGCTTTTGCCAAAAAATTTATGCAAAAATACCAAATACCTACGGCAGCATATTTTGAAGTAACAGCCATTAACGTTGACAAAGGCATTGAATTTTTGCAAAAACAAAAAGCGCCTTATGTGCTCAAAGCAGACGGTCTCGCAGCGGGAAAAGGAGTATTGATCATCGAAGATATACAGGAAGCAACGCAGGAATTAAAAAACATGCTATCCGGAAAATTTGGTAAAGCATCAGAAACTGTAGTAATTGAAGAATTTTTAAGCGGAATGGAATTTTCCGTTTTTGCCCTTACTGACGGCAAGGAATACGTACTCTTACCGGAAGCTAAAGATTACAAACGTATAGGAGAAGGAGATACTGGCCTGAATACCGGTGGTATGGGTGCAGTTTCTCCAGTACCTTTTGTGGATGAGACCATGTGGCATAAAGTAAAAGAACGGATTGTGAAACCAACCATAGCAGGCTTACAAGGTGAAAAAATGGATTATTCGGGCTTTGTTTTTTTCGGGTTGATCAGCGTAAATGGTGAGCCATATGTCATAGAATACAATTGTCGTATGGGTGATCCGGAAACAGAAGTAGTCATACCTCGGATAGAGGATGATATAGTCCCACTATTTTTGGACGCAGCCCAAAAAACACTTCAGTATCAAGAAC
This sequence comes from Aureispira sp. CCB-QB1, assembly GCA_945870185.1. Classification (GTDB taxonomy): domain Bacteria; phylum Bacteroidota; class Bacteroidia; order Chitinophagales; family Saprospiraceae; genus OLB9. Next base: position 28,961 of record CAMBRK010000036.1, read on the forward strand.
TAAAAACTACAAGGTTTTCTGCTACCACAGTAATGATGGTTTCGGGAGGATATCCTGGGGATTTTGAAAAACATAAAGCAATATCAGGGTTGGACCAAGTTACAAGCAGCATGATTTTCCACGCAGGAACAGGAATAAAAGATAGCGCATTGGTAACTTCCGGAGGTCGGGTTCTGGCTATAACTACTTTAGGCGCAGATTTCAGAGCAGCGGTCAAGACATCGTTAGCTAATGCATCAATAATAAATTTTGAAGGTAAATATTACCGCACAGATATTGGGTTTGATTTATAAATACTAAAGATATGACCTACAGCGCCGAAGAAATAGCAAAAATATTGAATGCAGACACCCATCTTTTGTCGGATAAAGACATGGAAATTCGTCATCTTGCTATGGATACTCGTAAACTTAACCAACCTGCAGAAACTCTATTTTTTGCACTGAGTGGTAGCATGCATAACGGGCATGATTTTTTAAATGAAGCACTTGACAAAGGCGTAAAAAACATAGTGGTTGAAAAAAACTCCGGATTGATTTCGGGCCATGTCAATGTGTTTTTAGTCACCAATAGCCTAAAGTCACTTCAGAAACTTGCAGCATACCATAAGTCTCGTTTCAGTGAACTATGTACAATAGGTATAACAGGATCTAACGGGAAAACAACCATAAAAGAGTGGCTGTATCAGCTTATACAAGAAAAACAAGTCGTCAAAAGTCCAAAAAGTTATAACTCACAAACAGGAGTTCCTCTGTCTTTATGGCAAATTAAAGAAGGTGATCAGATAGGTATCTTTGAAGCTGGTATTTCTACAATAAATGAAATGAGTTCATTGGAAGAAATGATAAAACCAGATATAGGATTATTTACCACCCTAGGCGATGCTCATGCAGAAGGGTTTCATAGTCTAGCTGAAAAACTGGACGAAAAGCTTATCTTGTTTAAAGATAGTCAGATCATCATACACGAAGAGGATGACCTGATTGTAAGTATGGCAATCAAGGAAATGTATCCCAATAAAAAAATCTTGAGTTGGGGAAAAGATGAAAATGCTTCTCTTTTTAAAGTTTTAGAAATACATAAGTCAAATTATCAATCTCGGATAACTATATTTTACAATGGATTAAGTCATAGTTTTACCATTCCGTTTTCTGATACAGCATCTATCGAAAACACGCTGCACTGTACTGCAGTTTTATTGGTTTTGGGATATGCAATACATGATATCACTGAAAGATTGCATAAACTGCAAAACATACCGATGCGATTGGAAATGAAGAACGGGATTCAAAACAGCATTCTAATAAATGATACTTATAATGCCGACTTACAATCTTTCAAAATTGCGCTGGAGTTCTTGACACAACAAGCAGGAGCCAAAGAAAAAGTTGTTATTATTTCTGACTTTTTGCAGACAGGACTCAAAGAAGATGAACTCAACCATCAACTTGCCCAACACATACATGATCACAATATATCACATATCATAGGTGTTGGCCAAAACGTAGCGCATTTAGAAAAGTTTCTAGACCCATTTATACTTTTTAATGCTGTGAAAAGTACTCAAGAATTGATTACAAAACTTGCGGAATATAGATTTGAAAATAAAGCTATATTAGTCAAAGGTGCTAGAGCATTCCAATTGGAAAAGGTAATTCAGGCACTTTCGGATAAAGCGCACACAGCAACATTAGAGACAGACTTACAAGCTATAGAGCAAAATCTTAAAGTTTTTTCACAACATTTAAATGTAAACACCCAAATCATTGCAGTCATTAAAGCATCTGCCTATGGTAGCGGCAGTGAAGAATTGGCAAGGTTTCTGGAGTTTAAGAAAGTGGCCTATCTTGCGGTTGCGTTCATAGATGAAGGAGTACAACTAAGGAAGGCAGGAGTTTTATTACCTATAATCATTCTCAATCCAGACAGAAATGGAGTTACGGACATGATTAAGCATCGGCTCGAACCCGAAGTTTATAGCTTGGAACAATTGGAGGAAATCATTGCGCTTACAGGAACCGAGCCCCATAAATTTATTATCCACATTAAATTGGATACAGGCATGCATCGATTGGGATTTATGGATGAAGATTTCAATATGCTTTGCGAATTATTAGGACAATATAAAAATCAAATTGAAGTAAAATCTATTTTTAGTCATCTCAGTAGCTCTGAGGATTCTGACGACGACGAGTATACACACCTGCAAGCCTTAAGTTTGAATCGCTATTATGATAACATAGTGAAAGTGCTGGGATATAAGCCATTAAAGCATATACTTAATAGCTCGGGAATCATTCGTTTTCCTGAATATCATTTTGACTTAGTAAGGTTGGGTCTGGGGTTATACGGTATCGATAGCACCGAGGAGTTGGGTCCAAAGTTAGAAAAGGTGCACACGCTTAAGGCTACTGTAGTACAAATTAAAAACATAAGGGCTACTGATTTTGTGGGGTACAATCGTAAAGGAAGACCAAAATCAGATGGAAAAATAGCGGTAATAAACATAGGTTATGCTGACGGGCTGATGAGGATGGCAGGCAATGGTAAATATTCAGTAAGAATACATGGTATTGACTATCCGATCATAGGTAATGTATGTATGGATCTTACTATAATAGATGTAGGAAACTCGATGGCTATCAAAACAGGAGATGAAGTCATCATTTTTGGCAAAAACAAGCCAATAGAAATTCTAGCAAAAGTTTGCCAAACCATACCTTATGAAGTCTTAAGTAGAATATCCCCTAGGGTCAAAAGATTGTATATCCATGGATAACTTAAAGGATGAACAGTGGCAGATTTATTAAAGAATATTTATGACGAAAGGTTTTTTGATCAATATACTTTAGCTTTAACAAAAGTAATATCTGGTTTTGACCAATATTCTTTCATATCTCAAGTGAAATCACCAACTTGGAATGATATGGAGTTAAAACAGCGGATGAATCACTTAATGAAAGAAACATCACACATTCTTCCGGAATCTTTTAAAAGTAAGATGGATGTTATTAGCCAATTGATAGATATTTTAAATGACCAAGGTGTAAAATCTCAAAACCTGGAGTATATCTTCTTTGCGGATTTGATTACTGAGTTTGGCCTAGAAAATTTAGATGAAGCTATATTGGCTTTTGAAATAGTGACGAGGTTTACTAGCTGTGAGTTTGCGGTAAGAAAGTTTATCGTCAAATACCCGGATCAAATGATGCGTCAAATGCTCATATGGTCCGAACACGAAAATGAAAATGTGAGGAGATTTGCATCCGAAGGTTGTCGACCATTACTACCATGGGGAGCAAGACTTCAGGAGTTAGTAAAAAACCCTGATTCTGCAATCCCAATCCTTCAAAACTTGAAAAACGACACGTCTTTGTACGTTAGAAAAAGTGTGGCAAACCACCTCAACGATATTTCAAGAAACCAGCCTGAATTAGTTTTGAATATTTTCAAATCATGGCAAAAAGACCGATCAGAGCGGACCAACTGGATCGTCAGACATGGTGCAAGGACATTATTAAAGCAAGGAAACCCAGGGGCTTTATCTTTATTTGGAACATCTTCTGAAACACCTTTTTCGCTATTTCAATGGGATATAAGTAAAGATAATGTTGTTTTGGGGGATGATATCAATCTCTTTTTTTCGTTAAGGAACGACCACACACAAAGTGCAAGTTTCAGGATAGAGTATGGCATTTATTTTGTCAAAAGCAATGGTACATCATCCAAAAAAATATTTCAGGTTGTAGAAAAAAGCTTGTTGGCCGGAGAGACCATCACCATATCTAAAAAGCATAAATTTATGGACTTGACTACCAGAAAGCATTATGCTGGAGTCCATAAAATTGGAATAGTAATCAATGGAAATGAAAGTGAGTTGAAAGAGGTAATACTAAGGCAAAATTAGGCAAGTTAAAAATTAAATGCATAAAAACTAAAGACACACATCGATAAAATAGAAAGATATGTATATTTTTACATCATAACATTAAACATAAAGGCCAATACTGTCATTATAGCACAAATTAAAAATCCAATGGGCCGAGCTTTTTTTCTTGTATTTGTTTTTGTTGTTTTTGTCTTTTTGGATGTGTACAGTTATAACGGTCTTAGTTCCGTTCTGGGACAAGAAAGAAATAGCAAACTTTTCAAATACACGTATTTTACACTGAGTGCACTTTGTTATTTAAGCATTGTTTATATATTTTACTACTTTATTTCAGGAGGCAGCCATTTTCAGCGTACTTTCTGGTTTAATTTTGCGAGTGGATTTATTTTCACGATGTTGGTGACCAAGATGATATTTAGTTCCATCATGTTGGCACAAGATGGAGGAAGGGTTTTGGTGGCTTTATGGAGATATTTACAAAGTCTTTTTATTACTGAAAGTGAATTTTCGGGGGTATTTTTACCGGAAAGGCGTCAGTTTATCGCCACGGTGGGTACCTTTATCGCCGGCATTCCTTTTTTTACCATGTTGTATGGAATTACCAAAGGTAAGTATCAATATACGGTTCATAAAGTTACACTCAACTTCAAGGACTTGCCCAAAGCGTTTGATGGTTTTAAAATAGTACAAATATCCGATATTCATGCAGGAAGTTTTGATAGTAAATCCAAGATTTTGTCGGGTATCGAAAAGATAAACGAGTTGGATGCCGATATCGTTTGCATGACTGGTGACCTGGTCAACTCTCAAAAAGAAGAAATCGATCCCTACATAGATATTTTTTCACAGATATCAGCAAAACAAGGAAAGTTTGCCATACTTGGAAACCATGATTATTATGGGGCCTACGAAAAAGCTGACCCTAATGGAGAAAAAAATTACTATAAAGACTTTTTTTCTAAGTTTAAAGCTATGGGTTTTGATTTGCTTAACAATGAAAACAGAATCATTGAGAAAAAAGGAGAAAACATTCAATTAATTGGTGTAGAAAACTGGGGCGCCGGCAGATGGTTTCCCAAAAGGGGTGATTTGGATTTAGCCACAGCAGGTTTGCTGGATAGTGGATTTAAAGTCTTGCTATCACACGACCCAACACATTGGGATGAGAGAGTAAAGCATTTTTCTAAAAAAATACACCTTACGTTGAGTGGGCATACTCATGGTTTTCAGTTTGGTTTTCAGATGCCGGGTTTCCAATGGTCGCCCGCAAAATATAGATATGAAAAGTGGCTCGGACTATATGAGGAAAATGACAAGTATCTTTATGTAAATCGAGGTTTTGGTTTTCTTGGTTTTCCGGGAAGAGTGGGTATGTGGCCTGAGATCACACTGATAGAGTTAAAATCAGATCAATTGGGTTAGGTTTTAAAAACCTTAATATCTTTAGAAGCCCATAAGTATCTACTAGCATAGGACCTAAATGGTCGCCACGCTTCGGCAATTTCGGTAAGTTTAGAGTAGACTTCTTTTTTCGACCCGGTCACATTATACAGCAGCATCATGTTGTTTCTAACAACCAAGTCATCAAGTGGTAAAACGTCAGGACGATGAAGTGAAAAGATAAGAATCATTTCTACCGTCCATCTGCCCACGCCTTTTATTTTTGTGAGTTCACTTATAATTTCATCATCTGACAGCGTATTCCAATCTATATCATGAAGTTGATATTGGTCGAAGTGTTCTGCTACATTTTTTATATAGTTTGCTTTTTGAATAGATAGGCCGACACATCTAAGTTCGTCTAAGCTTAGATTCAATATTTGTTTAGTAAAAGGGTCTGTTTCGTTTAATAATTTTAAAAAACGACCATAGATGGTTTTTGCAGCAGAAGTAGACAATTGTTGTGAAATGATAGACCTCATGAGGTCATCAAATACGTTTATGGGTATTTTATGAATATCAAGAGTGCAAATATTGATAATTTGTTTCAATTTTTCATCCCTTTTTAGGTGAACTATGATTTCTTGGCTTATATTTGTACTCAATAGATAAAAATTTAATCGGGTAAATATAGACACTTTAAAATTTAAATGATTTATGAGGTATTTAGTTTCTTTAGTATTTCTAACATCGTTCTTAGTAAATCATTATGGGCAGGGATTTAACATGATAAAAAAAGCTAGCTTTTTACCACATCCTACAGACGAGTATGGTGCTATTTTCGGTTATACTGACGCACAGAACAATGAGTTTGCGATCATAGGCAGTGAATCGGCAATACATATCTATAACGTCAATAATTGTGGAAGCCCAGTTCATGTAGCTTCTCATACAGATGGTTATTCTACTATTTGGCGCGAATTTGCAACATATCAAAACTACGTATATTCCGTATGTGATGTTTATTGTAGTAGTGGCTTGACCATTATTAATATGAATAATCAAAGCAAAACCAACCAAACCAGCACATTCACAAAAGCCCATACCATATTTATAGAGCAATCTCAAGGAAGACTCTATGTGATGGGGTCAAAAAATGCGTTAAATCAAAATAGGCTATTGATCTACACATTAGATACAGAAATTGTCAATGGAATCACTTACAACGGAACGCCTCAAACGCCGGTACTTGTCAGAGAGTTTATGTGTCCATATATTCATGATATGTATGCAAAAGATAATATTGGTTATGCTTCTCTTATTTACGATCGTAAATTCAGAATTTGGGATTTAAATAATCCATCGAATATTACAGTTTGGGATAGTTATGATCATACGGATCAGAACCATAGCTCGTGGATGCATGCTGATGGTCAAACGCTCTTTGAAGCGGTAGAAGTACCCAAAGGAAAAAATCTTTTTATGTTCAGGAAAAACAACATTGACAATATGATAGATTATGTGGGAGAGTTTAAAGAGCCCTTAGAGTTTCCTACATCGGATCTGGTAACATATCACAATCCCCACATTAATGGCAACTACATGTATATAGCGTCATATGAAGACGGTGTACAAGTCTTTGATGTCTCAAATGTTACCTCTGTTTCCACCGTCAAGCGGATAGCTTATTATGACACCTATCATCAAAACAATGGTTCTGGTTATCCGAGCGGGTACAATGGATGTTGGGGTGTCTATCCCTTTTTGCCTTCAGGATGCATTTTGGCATCTGATATTACAAATGGTTTGTTTACAATGAATTTAGATCTTCCTGTTTCTGATGGAAATCTTCCTGGTCTAACTTCTCTTTCAAATAATACGGATGTCATTTTTGAATCTGGCGCCAAAGGTATCGTATTAAGATCTGAAAAGGGATATTGTTTCAGACTATCTGTTAATAATGCCGGAGCCATAACTACAACTCGAATTGTTTGTGATGCCAACAATGTACCGTCCACAAAATTGGAAAAGAACGACCTTGCTTTTAACAACCGATTGTATGGTGTAGTTTTTAAAAACCCCAATGGCAACTGCAGAAAATTAAAAATAAACGCATCAGGTCAAATCATCACGGAAACAGCTATGTGTACCAATACTTCTCAACAAGTTAAATTTCAAAATGGCGACTTGATTATTAATACACCTACCAAGGGTCTTATTTTAAAAGATGAACGAAATGATTGTCACAGAATTTTGGTAAACAACAATGGCACTTTAAGTTCAACATTACTAAATACTTGCCCGAATTAATATTTTTTCAGAACTTTGGCACGACATTTGAAAGTGACATAGTATAATTTTTTGCAATATGTATTTTTTTAGAGTATTTATAGTTGTATGTTCTATAAGTTTGGTTTCTTTTGACTTTAACCCCGAAGCAGCAGCCACGGATTATATCCAAGACTACAAAGAACTTGCTATAGTGGAAATGTACAGAACCGGTATTCCTGCCAGTATTACCCTAGCTCAGGGCCTTCACGAGTCACATTATGGAACCAGTAAGCTAGCTACTGAGGCTAACAATCATTTCGGAATCAAATGTAAAAATTATTGGACGGGGAAGACCTATTATCACAAAGATGATGATTATAATAAAAAAGGTCAACTTACAGAGTCCTGCTTCAGAGCCTATTCAAGTGACATAGATTCATATATTGATAGATCTAACTTCTTAATGGAAACAGAAAGATATAGCCCTTTGTTTAATTTTGATAAATTTGACTATCAAGGTTGGGCATATGGTCTAAAGTACTGTGGATACGCCACAGACGAAAACTATTCACAGAAGCTGATTAAAAAAATTGAAAAATACAATCTACACTTATTTGATACAGCTGAAGACCCATTCAAGCTTTTGATCAAAAGATGATCAATGTAATAAAAATAAAATTGATCCGTTAAGTAAACAAATAAACTTAAATTATTACCTTCGCCACTTAAACTAAATGCGACGAATGGTTTTAGGAATTCTCAAAGAACAAAATTTTAGAAGAGTATCTGTTACACCCAGCGCTGCCAAAAAGCTTGGGTCTATGGGTATTAATGCTATAGCGGAGTCTAGTGCTGGCGAAAACGCAGGCATAAAAGACCAAAATTATATAGAAAATGGAATCAAAATTGGGACTCGCCAAGAAGTCATAGCGCATTCGGATATTATCGTTTCTATATGTCCTGTCTCAGACGAAGAAATGATGATGATGAAAAAGGGAGCCATTTATATTTCAATGTTTGCCCCTTATCAAAATCAAGAAGTGGTTTCACATCTTGCCAATTTTAATCTCAACGTAGTTAGCATGGATATGATTCCACGGACTACATTGGCACAATCCATGGATATATTGTCATCAATGGCTTCATTATCTGGTTATAAGGCTGTATTAAAAGCGGCAGACCATTTTAATAACATGTTTCCGATGATGATGACTGCCGCGGGGACTATACCACCAACCAAACTTATGGTATTGGGAGCTGGTGTTGCTGGATTACAAGCTATAGCTACGGCCAAAAGGCTAGGAGCTGTAGTTGAAGCCTTTGATACCAGAGCAGCTGCTAAGGAGGAAGTCATGAGTTTAGGAGCAGCATTCGTGGAAGTAGAAGGTGCATCCGACGATAAAGGTGCAGGCGGATATGCAGTGCAGCAATCAGAAGAATATTTATCAAGGCAAAGGGCCTTAGTTCAAGAAAAAGCTATGAAATCCAACATTGTTATTGCAACAGCCCAAGTAAGAGGGCGAAAGGCACCATTACTCATTACAGAGGATACAATCAATAATATGAAGCCCGGTTCCGTTATTGTTGACCTTGCTGCATCTACTGGAGGAAATTGTGCTTACACTGAAAACAATAAAACCATAATTAAAAACGGTGTGATCATCATTGGAAATTCTGACTTAGCCGACGAATTGAGTGGTGTATCCAGCAATCTTTTTTCTAATAATATAATGAATTTCCTACAGATCGTAGTCAAAGAGGGAGTAGCTACGCTAGATATGGATAACGAAATCATTAAATCTGCACTTATTTCTAAAGCCAATTGATCATGGAACAGATATTAACTTTCCTTACAGAGAACTTTTATTTTATTTTTCTACTTATCCTAATGGTGATTTTAGGTTTTGAAGTCATATCAAGAGTACCTGCAGTTTTGCATACACCACTTATGAGTGGAGCCAACGCGATTCATGGAGTAGTCATCATAGGGGCGATAATCGTTATGGGACAAGCAGAAAGTGACAACTATCTTGCACTTATTCTTGGCTTTTTAGCAGTGATATTAGGAACGCTGAATGTTGTAGGTGGTTTTGTGGTCACAGACAGAATGCTTGAAATGTTCAAAAAAAGAAAGAAAAACTAATTTAATCAATTTTACCCAAACAGAATCTCAATAGCAGATATGAACAGTGGACTTTTAACATTGAGTTATTTAATAGGTAGTGTTTCCTTTATTATAGGTTTAAAAATGCTTGCCCATCCTGATACTGCACGACGTGGAAACCTTTATGCAGCGATAGGTATGACATTGGCCATTTTCGCGACGATCTTTCTTTATACCGACAAAAATGGAATGGCTTTAGGCAATTATATATGGATTTTTGCTGGATTAATAATTGGTACAGTCGTCGGTACTATAGCCGCGAAAAAAGTACAAATGACAGCCATGCCGCAAATGGTCAGTCTTTTTAATGGCATGGGCGGCGCTTGTGCAGCCATCATTTCAGTAGTAGAGCTCAAGCATATGCTGCATACAGGAGTGAACATCACTGATGAGCCAGTCATGGCAACAACGATCTTATTAGGTCTGGTGATCGGTACTGTTTCTTTTACAGGTAGTATGATTGCTTTTGGTAAGCTCAATGGTAATATCAACGATAAGGTCATCCCGATGCAACAAGTGGTAAATATCGGATTATTGGTTCTGATCTTGGTAATGCTTGTCGGTATGGTCACGGGTTTTATAGGCGGAGACGCCATAACAATGATGTATATTCTATTAACGATCTCGGCACTTTATGGTATCTTGTTTGTAATGCCTATTGGAGGAGCAGATATGCCTGTGGTCATTTCTTTACTCAATTCATTTACCGGAGTTGCGGCGGCTTTTGGCGGCTTTTTATACGATAATAGTGTAATGCTTACAGGTGGAATCTTGGTAGGTAGCGCGGGTACGGTATTGACAGTATTGATGTGCAATGCCATGAATCGCTCCCTAATGAATGTAATAGTAGGTGCTTTTGGCGGAAACAAAGCGGGTGGTTCATCCAATACTGAAAGTGGAGGCACATATAAAGAAATATCAGTAAGCGACCTAGCCGTACTGATGATGTACTCCAAAAAAGTGATCATCGTTCCAGGATATGGGCTAGCGGTCGCCCAGGCTCAACATACATGCCATGAACTAGAAAAAGTATTAGATCAAAATGGTGTGGAAGTAAAATACGCTATCCATCCTGTAGCAGGTCGAATGCCCGGACACATGAATGTACTTCTGGCAGAAGCAGATGTTTCATATGATAAGCTAATGGACATGGACGAGATCAATCCAGAATTTTCGCATACGGATGTCGTTTTAGTATTGGGCGCCAATGATGTAGTAAACCCTGCAGCCAAAACAGATCCAAGCTCTCCGATTTATGGTATGCCTATCCTAGATGTAGAAGACGCCAAACATGTTGTAGTTAACAAAAGAAGTATGAAGCCTGGATATGCTGGTATAGAGAACCAGTTGTTTTTCCAACCTAAAACATCAATGCTTTTCGGTGATGCTAAGGATGCACTCAATAAATTGGTGGCTGAGCTCAAGAGTATAGCGTAGGATGTAAAAATATCAAGAATTAGATTTTCGTAATTTCAGTATTTAGTCTTAAAAGTTTTATGCTAATGAACACTAAAGCGTGTACATTTGTTTTTACGCTATATTGTATAAGTAGGGCTTGCTTGGTTTAATGTAAATTATAGATTGTCAATTACATATGTTCAAATTATTTGGTTTCGATGCACGGAAATTTCTTCAAAACTCTCAAATTATTTGCACATCATTTAAACTTTTGCCCTATGCGGGCAGCATTTTCTTTTATTCTTTTTGCTTACTCTTATTACCTTCGTAATGCTAGCCCAGAAAAAAAGTAAACAACCTGTCACGCTTTGCGTGAAAAAGACCAGTTCAAAAAAAGGTAACTGAATGGTGCAGCATTGCTGCATTGGAGTGATACGAAATCACTCAAAAATGAAGGCACTGATCTAAACTT
>CAMBRK010000037.1 GCA_945870185.1 Aureispira sp. CCB-QB1
CCTGCCGGCAAGGCAGGGTTCACTTCGTCAAAGGCTTTGCCTTTGGTGCTTTGCACTTCACTTCGTTCTTATTTACTATCGCTTGTTTTTTGAACGATTTCCCAGACCAATAGCCGCCTTTAAATTGAACGATTCTGACTTTTTCAGCAAGCCCTATTTAACAGAAAGAGTATGGATTTGATTCTTGCATTTTCACAAATACTTTATTATCATGTATTCTTGTATCTCGAACTAAGAATTAGATCCTAATGTTTGTAAGCCCGGCTAAACTATTCATGAAGTATATGAGTGAAATTTTTACTTTTATAATGATAAATATTAATAAATCAAGCTTCATCATTATAATAAAGAATGTAATACTTTCTGCCATCATCATCCACGCCTTTCAATATTTTGTTTTTATCACCATGAACGTAGATATGAAAGTTTTTATCAAGCTTGATGATGCTTTTAAATACTTTTGATTGTTTTTTAACAGCATAATCTGATATTTCAAATTCATCAGCAAAAGATTTTGACTGAGTATTTTGGTATTCATCTTTATAATCTTGAAATGCTTCTACAACTTTATCATCTTTAAATACCCTTGTTTCATATTCTATAGCATCAAATTTTTCATTGTTTTTAAAATATTCAAAAGACCTTGACATAGTTTGAGCTTCTTCAGCTTTATCCGTATCAAATTCTTTGGACATCCTATCTTTAATAAATGACTTGGTAACTTGAATATAATTTTTGGTTTGATAATAATCATCAGTTCGAGAAGTCAAAACTAAAAATTCTTCTCGCCAATATTGTGCTTCTTTAAATCTATTGCTGTGGTCTATATTGCAGATTTTGAATCCTGCATCTCTTTCGGTATTGAAAATGAGACAGCCTTTATCGAGCTTTCCGACATTAACGCCTTTGTCTGCTAATAAAATATTAGAATCAAATTTTAAAAAAACATCTTTAGTTTCAGATTTGAATATACCTACGGCATCAACCATCTCATTATCTACTAGCAAATCCGTGAAAAAGGTAATGTATAACTCGCCAGATTTAATATTTGGATGTTTGGATTTTTCAAATAAATGACGAGCTATTTTTACAGATTGTTCTTGAATACAAGATGGGTCGTCGAAAATATTTGCAACAAAATTATAAACAGGATTCAACTCAACTTCTCCAGTCGGAAAAGTAAAATGAAAGTATTCAGGTTCTTTAAAATGAGTTAAAAAATACTTGAACAAAGTATCATATAATACTTCATCTTCAATGGATAAAGGTGAAGGCGAATATTGAATATCTTCGCCTTCACTCTGATTGCCTACAAAATGTACGCAAACACTTTGCAAAGCAGCTTCTAAATAATTTATCATCTCTTAATAGGTATGAACAATTAACTTTTGTCTAATCACTTCTTTACCGTTCTTAATTTCCAAAATATATACTCCATCTGCTAAGCCATTTGGGAGATTAAATGAAATGTTTTTAGCATTATGACGTACTACATTTTGTATATTATCAGAGATCAAAGTACCACTCACCCCTAATATTCTAACTTCTGTATTTAAATCTAAGTCCTTTTGTGAAATAATTTGAACCAAATCTGTTGCTGGATTTGGATATGTCACTAAGGCTCTGATCATATTGATGTGAATAGTAACACTCTCATTATCAGTACATTCAAAGCAGTCTGTAACGGTCAATCTATAAAAACTGGACACATTTGGAGTCACTGTAATAGTAGAAGTAGTCGCGCCTGTTGACCATAAATAAGTCAAATTATTTGCAGCTGGTCCTGTAGGATTGCACACTCCTTGATTTCTTACAGATGGGTTTAGCGTTATAGATTGGCCCAAATTGATCATTTGGTCTGGACCTAGATCTGCTTGAATTCCAGATACCCTTACAGTATATTCTTCAGTATGAGAACATCCACAGCAATCTGTGACAGTAACTTTATACTTGGTAGTTGTTGTAGGATTTATACTAATCGACGGCGTAGTTGCACCAGTTGACCATTTATAAGTCATGATTTCAGGAGTATTTGAACTACAGCATCCACCCAAAACTTTAATATCATCAACATCCCAGACAGATTCTAAAGCACCATTATTTATATGACAATATGGAATTAATTCAAATAAATACGTAGCAGTGCTATTGTTCTTGAATAATGAGTTTCCTGTAAAATCAAATGATTCTAAACCCCAAGTTCTATTAGTATTAATTTCATCCCTATAGTAAATGATGGTACCATTTTTGGAAATTCTGATCAAATATTTTTGTGCAAAATTGTTAGGGCCACCAGGACCGTTTACAAACTGATAGTTCAAAGGTGATTGCTCATAAAATTGAATTCCAGTAATTTGACCAGTTTGCAAAGGATTTATATTAACGGTGAATTTTAATGCTTGATCATAATCTAATTTTGCAGGATTGCAGAAATTTTGAGCTGGAATACACATACCTACATTTCCATCATGTCCAGGTGTACAAGAATGTTTGTTAATACCTTCTCTATGAACATTACTAGCATTAACACTTGTGCAGTTTGCTTGATTAATCACAGGTACAAATTCGGAGTAATCTAAATGAGTTCCTATTAGCATTTCAGATTTACAAGCCTCTAAATCCCAAGAAACTAGTATTTGTGGGGATGTTACATTGCATACATTTGGGCATTCGTTTAGGGAGTACCCATTTACAACCAAGAACGAATTTTGACCTGAGCAAACTTTATCCGGACCTGTAATAAAGACATTTGGTGCTGGCTTAGACATAACCGTTATACTTGATGTAGCTGGACAGCCAAATGAATTGGTAACAGTTACTGTATAAGTAGTAGTAGCACTTGGGCTAACAGTGATGCTAGCTGTGCTTGCTCCATTGTTCCATGTGTAGCTGGTGCCACCTGACGCCGTTAAAGTTGTGCCTGCTCCATTACATATGATGTTATTTCCAGTGATAGCTGGTGTTGGTAGCGGATTTACGGTTACTTTGGTAATAGTACTGGCTTGACAACCATTCGAGTCGGTAACGACTACATTATAAGTAGCAGAAGCACTTGGGCTTACGGTGATGCTAGCTGTATTTGCTCCGTTGCTCCAAACATAAGATGTTCCACCTGCCGCCGTTAAGGTCGTACTGGCTCCGTTACAGATGAAGGTCTCTCCTGATATGCTCGGAGTAGGCAGTGGATTTACAGTTACAATGATGCTGGTGCTTGCTTGACAACCATTCGGCTCGGTAACGACTACATTATAAGTTGTGGTAGTACTTGGGTTTATGGTAATGCTTGCTGTGTTTTCACCATTGTTCCATGTGTAGCTGGTACCACCCGAAGCTGTTAAGGTCGTGCTGGCTCCGTTACAGATGATGGTATTTCCTGATATGCTCGGATTAGGCAGTGGATTTACAGTTACGGTGATGCTGGTGCTTGCTTGACAACCATTCGCGTCGGTAACGACTACATTATAAGTTGTGGTAGTACTTGGGCTTATGGTGATGCTTGCTGTGTTTTCACCATTACTCCATGTGTAGCTAGTACCACCCGAAGCTGTTAAGGTTGTGCTGGCTCCGTTACAGATGATGGTATTTCCTGATATGCTCGGATTAGGCAGTGAATTTACAGTTACGGTGATGGTGGTGCTTGCTTGACAACCATTAGCGTCGGTAACGGCTAGATTATAAGTTGCGGTAGTACTTGGGCTTATGGTGATGCTTGCTGTATTTGCTCCGTTGCTCCAAACATAAGATGATCCACCTGACGCCGTTAAGGTCGTACTGGCTCCGTTACAGATGAAGGTATCTCCTGATATGCTCGGATTAGGCAGTGGATTTACAATTACGGTGATGCCAGTGTTTGCTTGACAACCATTCGGCTCGGTAACGACTACATTATAAGTTGTGGTAGTACTTGGGCTTATGGTGATGCTTGCTGTGCTTTCACCATTACTCCATGTGTAGCTAGTACCACCCGAAGCTGTTAAGGTCGTACTGGCTCCGTTACAGATGAAGGTATCTCCTGATATGCTCGGATTAGGCAGTGGATTTACAGTTACGGTGATGCTGGTGCTTGCTTGACAACCATTCGCGTCGGTAACGGCTAGATTATAAGTTGTGGTAGTGCTTGGGCTTATGGTGATGCTTGCTGTGTTTTCACCATTGTTCCATGTATAGCTGGTACCACCCGAAGCTGTTAAGGTTGTGCTGGCTCCGTTACAGATGGTGTTATTTCCTGTAATGGCAGGTGTTGGTAATGGATTTACAGTCACGGTTACACTGGTACTTGCCTGACATCCGTTGGCGTCAGTGACTGTTACACTGTATATCGTTGTAGCTAAAGGGGAAACATCTTGCCAATAATCATTAATGCCATTACTCCAATTGTAAGTAATACCACCTGATGCTGTAAGCCTTGTAGTTTGACCTACGCAAATATTTAAATCGCCGCTTATTGTAGGTGTTGGAAGTGGGTTTACAGTAACGGTTACACTAGTGCTAGCTTGGCAACCATTAGTGTCGGTAATTGTCACATTGTAGGTGGTGGTAGTACCTGGAGTAACGGTAATATTAGGTGTATTCGCTCCATTACTCCATGCATAAGAAGTCCCACCTAAAGCAAATAATGTTATTGTTTGACCTAAACATATAGTACCATTTCCAATAATACTTGGTGTAGGAAGCTGGTTTACAACAACTGTTCTTGTTGCAGTAGCAGTACATCCTTTTACATCCGTGATAGTAACTTTATAAGTTGTTGTTATTGATGGAGTTACAATAATAGTTGCTGTATTTTCACCATTACTCCAAGAATACAAATTACCTCCTGAAGCTGTTAATGAAGTAGGTACCCCAATACAAATTGAATTATTGCCGCTAATACTTGCGTTAGGAATTGGATTTACATTTACTGTAATACTTGAAGTTGACTTGCAACCATTTACATCAGTAACAACTACAGTATAAGTGGTGGTTTCTGTAGGGCAAACTGTAACTTCAGCTGAACTTACAGGATTGGATGTTGAAGAGCCGCAATTACTACATTTGGCATTATCTCCTCTGTAGTCTTTAGGTAAATTATCAGCAACTAAAGTCAACATTCCATTATTTTGGTCAATCATGAATAATCTTCCTCTATCAACTTGAAGTCCCATTAGATTATTACCATCAAAATATATTCCTCCAAACTCATCTGTTTGTGCCCCTGTTTGCCCAACAAATGGCCCATTAGAAGCAGGTGCAGGTGTACAATTTGTAGTTAATGTGTTTAAATTTAGTCTGAAAAGTCCATTTTCAATACCAAAGAAAGAATATAATGTACTTTCATCTTCACCCAATGCCCAATCTTGAATACCTCCTGAAGGCTCTTGTGAACCAGGATTTAATGCAAATGTCTGGAATGCTGCTATACATGTATCCATATATGGTCGACAAATATTTAAAATAGAAATGGGTCTATATGTTACGTTACTTCCATTGCCATGATTATTTAAATCAATAGTGCCTAAATAAACTGTATAATCAACAATCTGAAATGTGGTAGGATTTATAAAAGTAGCTACTGCAGGAAAATAATATTTTCCATCTTTACTTGCATCTCCTATGTATGCCATAATACCAGTCGTACCTAAAGTTCCATAAGGATTGGGTGGCTGAGGTATTTCTCCTAAAATATTAATATTTGCATTTCTTGGATCTATTTGTACTAGGTTAGCTTTAACTGCGTCTAAGATACTAGTACCTTTCATTTTCATTCCATAAATAAATGGTGTTCTGTTTGATTCACAATAATATGCAATACCATTTACATTATTTACACCTAAATCGCCAATTAAATTTAATGAACCTGATGACGTAAGATTATATAAACTTTGATTTAATCCGCCTTGTGGACCTCCTAAATAAAAAGCTCCTTGGCAATCAAAACCATTTGACATTAGGTTTTGCCATTCGTATGCACCTCCTCCTGTTGCCGTTAAGGTAGTACATTCTCCTAAGCATATTTCAGCATCCCCAGAAACTGTAACCACAGGTAGCTGATTTACAGTCACGGTGATGCTACTACTTGCCTGACATCCGTTCTCATCAGAAACGGTCACATTATAGGTCGTAGTAGTACTTGGACTCACTGTAATGCTAGTTGTGTTTTCACCATTTCTCCATGAGTAGCTAGTACCACCTGACGCTGTTAAGGTCGTGCTGGCTCCGTTACATATGATGTTATTTCCTGTGATAGCTGGTGTAGGTAGCGGATTTACAGCTACTGAGATGCTGCTACTTGCCTGACATCCGTTCGCATCAGAAACGGTCACATTATATGTGGTAGTAGTACTTGGACTTACTGTAATGCTAGTTGTGTTTTCACCATTGCTCCATGTGTAGCTGGTACCACCTGACGCTGTTAAGGTCGTGCTGGCTCCGTTACATATGATGTTATTTCCTGTGATAGCTGGTGTAGGTAGCGGATTTACAGTCACGGTGATGGTAGTACTTGCCTGACATCCGTTAGCATCGGTTACGGTCACATCGTAGGTCGTAGTTGTACTTGGACTCACGGTAATACTTGCGGTGTTTTCACCATTGCTCCATGTGTAGCTGGTACCACCTGAAGTTGTTAAGGTCGTGCTGGCTCCGTTACATATGATGTTATTTCCTGTGATAGCTGGTGTAGGTAGCTGATTTACAGTCACGGTGATGCTACTACTTGCCTGACATCCGTTCTTATCAGAAACGGTCACATTATAGGTCGTAGTAGTACTTGGACTTACTGTAATGCTAGTTGTGTTTTCACCATTGCTCCATGTGTAGCTGGTACCACCTGACGCTGTTAAGGTCGTGCTGGCTCCGTTACATATGATGTTATTTCCTGTGATAGCTGGTGTAGGTAGCTGATTTACCGTGACAGTAAATTGATCAGTTCCAATACAACCATTGCAATCTGTTACTGTGACAGAATACGTGGTGGTAGAAGTAGGCACAACATTTATGGAAGCTGTAGTTGCTCCGGTTGACCAAGAATAAGTAACATTATTTATTACTGGCGAACTAGGGCACCCTCCACCAAAAATTCTTATATCATCCACTTCCCAGCCTGAAGAATTACCACTTCTTTCTACCACACAATATCCATATAATTCAAAAGTAAACTCTGTCAAAGTAAGGATATCAAATTCAGGATGATCAGAAAAATCAAATGTTTCTAGATTCCAGTCTCTTTCTGTATTTATATTGTTTTTTGAATAAATGAGATTACCATTTTTATAAATTCTTATAAGATACTTTTCATTATAATTATTAATTCCTGTAGAACCATTGGCTGTGACCCAATTAAGCGGAGATTGCTCTTTGAAGGTAAGTTTGGTCAGTTTTCCAGATTCTTTTGGAGACATCAAAACTGAAAATCTTAGGGCGTTTATTGGATCATATTGATTAGGGTCACAACTATTTAAATTTCCAAAGCAAATACCCAGACCACCTGTTCCATCTGGTGTACATGAATGATCTCCTCTGTTTCTGCTGACAATAGTACTGGTTATATTATTCATTTTTCCTACAGAAATGATTGTGGGAATAAATTCAGAATAATCATTTTGATTGTTTTGTCCATTAGCATTGCACTGGTCTAATGTCCACCTTACTAATAGCTCATTCGTACAATCATCTTCACAAAATGTTGTTCCCGAAACGGTTGCGGTCAAAGTAGTATTACTTCCTACACAAAATTCATTATCACCAGATATAACTACTGATGGGTTTTTACCTACTACCAATGCTTTCAATGCGGAAGCAGTACATCCGTTTACATCGGTAACAGTGACAGTATATATAGTCGTGACAGCAGGACTGACCGAAATTGCTGATGTGTTTTGTCCATTGCTCCAAGCATATAACTGACCACCACTAGCCGTCAACGTTGTGGTTTCACCTTCGCAAATTTTGTTATCTCCAGATAAAGTTGCCACAGGCAATTCTAAAACATTTGCCATTCTTGATCCCGAAGCTGTACATCCATTAGCATCAGTTACTGTCACAGTATATGTAGTATTCAGGCCTGGATTTACTGTGATAGCAGCAGTAGTCGCTCCAGTGCTCCAAGCATAAGATATACCGCCAGAAGCTGTTAAGACGGAAGAACTTCCAGTACAAAACGTACTATTGCCATTGATGATTGGAACTGGCAACGGATTTACGGTTACCAACCTTGAAGAATTGGATGAACAGCCATTTAAATCAGTTACTGTTACACTGTAAGTAGTATTGACTGATGGTGATACATCTGTACTTCTCGATGTGGAGCCATTACTCCATAAATAGCTTACTCCTTCACTTGCCAAAAGTGTATTGGTTTGCTCATCACAAATGGTAAAAATTCCACTGATAGAAACCACAGGAAGTGAATTTACAATCACTTGTACTTCTGTAAATTCTTGACAACCATTAGCATCTGCGACCATCACCATATAAATAGTATTGACCAAAGGACTAACTACGATAGATGAAGTAGTTGCTCCTGTACTCCATTCAAATCCAGAGCCCCCGCTAGCAGTCAAAGTAGTGGACTGCCCGATACAAATATCTAAATCACCACTTATAACAGGAGAAGGTAAAGGATTGACTATCACAGTAGTATTAGTTGATGCTATACAATTATTGACATCTGTAACCGTTACACTATAAAGTTGATCAACTGTGGGACTGACACTAATACTAGAAGAAGTTGCACCTGTTGACCATAAGTAACTATTTCCGCCTGATGCCGTTAATACCGTTGAACCACCAATGCATATATTTTTTGTTCCTTTAATTATAGGCGTTGGTAAAGAATGGACAGTTGCTTTAACGGTGTCAGTACTTTGACAACCATTACAATCTGTTACCGTCACAGTATAATCTGTCGTTACTAGTGGATTTACATCAATTCTAGAAGTAGTCTCGCCATTAGACCAGACATAAGAAACTGCATTAGTAGGAATCAAGCCTGTGCAACAACCTCCGAATACTCGAATGTCATCCACTTCCCAGCCTGCCATATTTCCACCTAGATTGGTGACACAATATCCTCTGAGTTCAAATCTAAATGTACTCGTTTCTGTAATAGTAAAAGCAGGATTTGTACTGAAATCAATTTCTTCAAGATTCCACTCCCTTTCACTTGTTCTTTCATCTTCTGAATACACCAGCAAGTTGTTTTTGTAGACCCTAAGTAAATACTTTCTATTATAATTATTAATACCTGAAGCACCATTTGTGGTTAACCAAATTAATGGAGATTGTTCCCTAAATGCCAATTTTGTAATTCTTCCTGCTTGCTCGGGTGTTATAGTAACTTCGATTTTAATAGCATTATCAGGATTATAATCTAATGGATTACAACTTTCCATGGCCATAAAACAAACGCCTATATCTCCAGAGTAGCTACCCAAAACTGGAGTACATGAATGATCACCTGCTGTTCGATACATATTGGATGCAGACACGGATGTACAGTTTCCGGTAGAAGGGTATGATGGTAAAAATTCTGTGTATGAATTTTGTTGTGTTTGACTAGAAGCGTCACACTGATCAAGACTCCAAACAACTAATAAGGAATCTAATGCAGACGGACATGCCGGTGTACACAAATACTGTCCAGAAGGCGCAGCATTTAAAGTAAACCTAGTACCTACACATGCCGATACGTCAGATCCAGCATTGACAGATAGATTTCCAACATTGACCATTATAAAGGTGGTAGAAATACAGCCAAAACCGTTTCTGTAAGTTATAGTATATCTTCCTGATTTTGAAGGTTGCATGTTGGTTAAATTCCAAAATGAACTTCCATTAGGCGCACTGTTATCATAACCTTCAGGACCTGTAATTCTTAATCCTGTAATACCCAAAGATTGGACACCCAATTGAAGGTTGGAACCGCGACAAACAAACACTTTTTCGGTTTGGTAAAAACCTGAACCTTTATTTACATATGGTGTCAAGGGTGTAGCTGTACCAGAAAATAAAGTTGCTGTGGTCGCTGATGATGCACTGCATCCACAATCAGGCGGCGAAACAATTTCAAACAATCCTGATCCTTGGCCAGCAACCGTTAATGTTCCAGATCCTTGACTGATTAAAATATTATTTTTATAAACTCTGATCTCCCGATTACAAGAGTTGTTTACTGAAATTACATTAAACGAGCCATCTATTGCATAACATGATGATGGGTTTTGGAGATTAGATACTACGATCTGGCATTGAGCTATTAGTCCTAATGGCATTGTAAATCCAATTGCAGAAGCAAATAGAAGGAACCAATTTTTTAAGTTAAGCATTTGAGATAAGTTTAATTAAAATAAATTACATTGTAATAAAGCTAAATTAATTTAAGTATTTTACTTTATTTTTAAAATTTTTGTGGTAAAGATATAAATTAAAAAAGCAAAAAGGGAACTAATAATGTAGGTGATGATAAATAATTATTTTTTTAAATCATAAGCTACTACCTTTTAAAATCTTTATACAGTTTAAAAATAAATATCTGTTAATGATATGGTTATGAAAAAAATAATAGACCCAATTAAATTTAAAAATTAAATAAACTCATGAATAATCTCAGAATTGTTTTTTTAAATTGTGATTCTTGGTGAAATAATTTCTTATTGAAATAATTGTAAAAAGTATTATCTTGCACGACTTTTAAGCAATAAAACAATATGCATATTTAATTATTTATAGTTGTTTTTATACGTTTATCTAAAAAATCATAGTTGTCAATAAAATTTTCCTTGAATTTTAATTATTTCGAAAACTTAAATGGTTTATTTGTGGAGTAATTATTCATTTTGATGGGTAATTTTTAAATAAATTTGTACTTTATGTTTAATAAAATCTATATCAAAGCGCCTCTATTAATTTTATTAATAATTAACTTTATAGGATGCACAGATAAATATGAAATTGGTCTTAGTGACTCCGAATATGAATTGGCCATACCATTGGTAAATTCCAAAGTTAGTATGAAAAGATTAGGTAATTTGGTAAAAGGAAATACAACCATTAAATTTGACCCAAATGGAAAAGTGACAGTTTTTTATAATGGGGAAGTTTTAAGGAAAAACTCAGCTGCAATCTTTCCTCCCTTACCAGGTATAGAACCCTTTATTATCTCAGACCGAGTGACTAATGTCAAATTACTACCACCGGATCAAGATCTTAGGTATAGCATAAAAAAGGCTGTATTTAAAGATACAAAAATAAATTTTTCTGGCGAGACGAGTATAAAACAAGATGTAAATGTAAAAATGAAGATTTTAGAATTATCTAAAAATGGCAAAGCTTTCGAAACAGACTTTACCATAAAGTATAACATCAATGCTCCAACAAAATTTCAAACACAAGATATTTTAATAGACGGATGGGTTATTCTAACAGAAACAAATAGTATGACTTTTCAGTATGAAGCTACTGCTGCAGACGGTACCAAGATTACATTAGATAAGGCATTTATGAATTATGATTTAATAAAATTTTCGTATTTGGAAGGATATTTAGGTTACCATGATTTTCCTATCGATGGCAATATTATTGATATAGGATTATTTAATAGCTGGAAGAGTGGATCATTTAATTTTGAAGACCCGAAAATCACCCTAAGTGTAGTAAATGCATTTGGCTTGCCGGTGCGTTCCAAAGTCAATAAAATGGAACTCACTTCTATCACTGGCAATACAGTAAATCTTCAGAGTCCTTTTGTAACTTCTGGTATAGACTTTTTATTTCCAGGGTTTAATGAAATAGGTCAAACAAAAACGACTTTTTTTGGTTTTGACAGAAATAATTCAAATATTAGAGAAGTGTTTAATGAAAAAACTAAAAAGATTTCATATAATATTTCAGCACTGATCAACCCTTCAAGAGACACATCTTCAAGAGGTTTTATTACAGACCAAAGTTTTTTTGTGGTTAACGTAGCTGCAGAAGTTCCTTTGCACGGATCTGTAAATCAATTGATTGTACAAGATACTGTAGACGTTGAATTTGAATTAATTGATAACATATATGAAGCAGAACTAAAAATGATCATTGATAATGATTTTCCCGCCCAAGCTATTGTTCAAGGTCATTTTTTGGATGATATGGGAAATGTAATTGATCAGTTGTTTGAAGGTGAAGGCTTGGTGCTCTCCCCAGCTCCTTTGGGTTCCAATGATAAGACCACAGTTCCCACTACTAAAACTATTTTTAAGAAACTTGATAAAACTCAATATGATAAAATTGTAGATGCATCAAAATTGGCTATTTTTGGCTATTTAAATTCTACAGATAGTGATAAGAATAGATCACTGTGGATTTATGATACTTACGGTATTGATTTAAAAATTGGTGCTAAATTAAAGATTAAAAAAGATTGAATAGTTTGAAGACAATAGTTGCACAAATCATAGTTTTAGTGTTTTTAAGCCAGATAATTTCAGGCCAAGATATATCATACTTACATCTACAAGGAAATATTACATCTACATTGATGAATCCTGGAGCACCTTTAAATCAAAAGATTAATGTTGGAATTGGTTCATTGTTTTTGCAACTCGGAACAAACGGTCCGCCCATACATCAACTCACTAGTGTCAATAATTCTGGTCAAAGATATCTAGATATTAATGTAATAAATGAACTCGATGAGGCAAGATATGATCTCCATATGGACTATGATGTCAGGACGGTGGATTTGGGTATCCAAGTATCAGATTTTACAATTTTAGCAGGTCATGGCTTTAGATCATCTTTTAATATTAATTATACATCTGATGTCATTAAGTTATTGTCACAAGGCAACGCCAATTTTATTGACCAAACACTTGAAATTGGGCCGAATATTGACGTACAGGCATATAATGAGTTATATTTGGGTTTGCAAAAAACTTTAGGGAAATTTACTTTAGGTGCGAAAGCAAAACTATTATACGGAACATCAAGTATATATACAGAGACATCTGATATGTCTTTTAGGACTTTACCAGAATTTTATCAACTACAATTTAAAAACGACTATACCCTAAGGTCTAGCAATCTTTTAAAATATGATGGTTTAGATGATATTGGATTCGAATATTCGAGAATTACTTTTGATAATTTGTTTTTTAACAACCGAGGTTTTGCTTTAGACTTAGGTGCCACTTTTAAATTGAATAAAAATATCACGCTTTCGGCTAGTGCTCTAGATATCGGTTCTATCCACTGGGATTTCTCACCCAAAAAGTATACCAGCCTAGGAACTTTTACATTTGAGGGCATTGATTTAGTGGATTTTATTCAAGATACTAATTTTAATGTCCAGGATACTCTTTTAGATCTTATTGAAGTAAATACAACAGCAGAAGTGTACAGAACTAGTCTCAATAACAGATTTATATTAGGATGCTCCTATGTGAGAGACCATTGGGCATTTCATTCATTATATCAAATGCATACTAGATTTGGTACTAGAAATCATCAGCTTTCTCTTTCGGCGATAAGAAAAATAAATATTTTTGACCTCGGATTGAGTTATACGATGAACAAAAATAATTTTAATTCATTAGGACTTTATCTGGGGTTGAAAACAAAACATGTAAATGTTTATTTTTCTACTCAAAATATTTATGGTATCTTTGAGCCAACAAAAATTACAAATGTTTCCGGCGCTTTAGGTTTTTCTTTTCAATTATAAAAATACTTATTTAGTGTCCCAAATATTGAAAAATAATTATTTACTCAACAATGCTAGAAACATATTTTTATTTATGTTTCTTTGTTTCTGTATTTCATGTAAAGATGACCATAAAGTATCTCAATCCGCAACAAGTGGAGATGCAGCTTTGGATAAACTCACTGTCGATATTAACAAAAATTCAAGTAATGCTGGCTTATATTTTCAGCGAGCACAATTATACTACGAGAAGTCCATTTATGATTTATCTATAGCTGATCTAAAATTTGCTTTAAAAATAGATTCATTAAACCCTGATTATTATCATTTATTGTCGGATGCATTTCTTGATTATGGCAATTCAAAAGAAGCTATGAATGCTATGACCGACGTACTTTCCTTGTATCCTGAAAGAGTACCTACATTACTTAAAATGTCTGAGCTAAAATATATTTTGGAAGATTTTGAAAGCTCTATAATGACCATAAATGAAGTCGTAAGATTAGACCCACAGAATGCAGAAGCTTATTTTATGTTAGGTCTTAATTTTATTGCACTAAAAGATAATTCTAGAGCTATCAACGCGTTTCGAACTGCTGTGGAAATGGATAGTAAACTTACTGATGCCTGGATATCATTGGGCGAATTGCATGAAGAGAAAAATGATCCAATTGCCCTGCAATATTATGAAAGTGCCATATTGAGTGACCCTAACTCTATGCAAGCAAAACATGCTAAAGCTTTTTATTTACAAAATCATGGAAAAATTAATGAAGCTATAAAGATTTACAATGAAATAATCACCCAAGATAAAATGTATAGTGATGCCTTTCTAAATTCAGGTTTGTTGTATTTGGAACTTGATTCATTAAAAAGGGCTTATGAGCAGTTTGATCTTTTGACTTCTGTATCACCTACAAACTATATGGGTTTTTATATGAGAGGAGTTGTCAATGAAAAACTAAACAAGAAGGATTTGGCACTCAAAGATTACCAATCAGCATACAACTTAAATAACCAAGATAAAAAAGTGCAAGATGCACTCGAATCACTAAAAAACCAATAATTAATTCATTAAATCACAATTTTAAAAGATGAGCAATTTTTCAAATGTAGTCGCTGGTGTCATTAGATGGGGTAGTTGGGGATCCAAACTATCGTCATCTAAGATGGCATCTTTGATCAATTCCTGTGTAGAGATGGGAGTTACAACATTCGACCACGCAGACGTCTATGGAAACTATACTACCGAACGCGAATTTGGAGATGCCTTGATTCTCAGTGGAGTACCAAGAGATCAGATTCAAATTATTACCAAGTGTGGGATTATCAAACCATGTGCTGAAAAGCCAGGATTTACAATCTCTCATTATAATACGTCTAAAAGACATATTCTAGAATCAGTAGAACAATCGCTTGAAAACCTTGGTACTGAATATCTAGATGTGGTCCAGATTAATCGACCAAGTCCTATCATGAATTATGAAGAAATGGGAGAAGCTTTCCACATGCTTCAAGAGTCAGGAAAAGTGAAGGAATTTGGTGTTGTTAATTTTTCTCCTGATCAAATTCGGGCAATGGTGAAGTATTTCCCCATAACGTCACATCAATCGGAATTTTCACTTACTCATTTGGCTCCTTTAAATGACGGAACCGTAGATGCATGTGTTGCCAATGGAATCACACCTATGTCATGGGCTCCAATTGGTGGTGGTACAATTTTTTCAAATACTAAGACTGGATTAAAAAGAAAAGCAAAGCTCGAAACATTTGCAGAGGAAAATGGCTGGTCTATTACAGAAATGGCCTTGTTATTCCTGATGCATCATCCCTATAATATTAGACCTGTAATGAATAATCCGAAAGTGGATAAAATAAAAGAAGCGGTCGATTTAGTGGATGTAAGTTTATCTAATGAGCAGTGGTATGAGATATTGATCATGTTGCAAGGACATGAGTTGCCATAAGTCTCAGCTATATGAATAATGATAAAGGCCGCGTTTTGCGGCCTTTTTTTGTAATACTTTAGTTTTTACTAATTAACTTATCTTTATTATTTTTGTTTATCATAGTTGATAAGAGTTTGTAGAAAATATGTTGACTTATTTATTAATTCGAAAATATTTGATTTCATTATGAATAGAGTTTTTGTTCTAATTCTTTTTTCCTTTTTTAATACCTTCTTCATTTTGGGGCAAAACACATTGACGCTCGATGAAGCATTAAAAATAGGGTTGGAAAATAATTATGCTATAAAGCTAGCCCGAAATGCTACCTTGATCAACACAACCAATAATACACTCGGAAATGCAGGGATCTTACCTGTGGTTGCATTAAATTTTGGACAAACATTTAATATTAATAACACAAGACAAGAGTTTTTTTCAGGAGACATAAGATCAGGTAATAATGTAAATACTAATATCGGCAATGCCAACATCGTTGGTACATGGACAGCTTTTAATGGCCTCCAGATGTTTATAAATAAGGACCGTCTTGAAGAAATCCAAAACCTTGGAATGTTACAACTTCAATTTCAGATAGAGAATACTACATCTCAAATTATGTTGCAGTATTTTAATGTAGAGCAGCAAGAAAAAAGAATCGACATCATAAAAAAAGCCATCAACATTTCCAAAGAAAGAATTCAGCTAGCCAAAATAAAAGAAGACTTGGGCTCGGGATCTGGCCTTGCAGTCATCCAAGCAGAAGTAGATATCAATGCAGATAGTTCATCACTTATGCAACAACAACTTATTCTAAAAAATATGAAGGTAAGTCTAAATGATTTGTTGGCCAGATCACCAGATATAGATTTCGTTACAGAAACATCTCCAATTTTTGTACCCTTGGGATATAATGAGTTGATGTCAAATGCCTTACAAAGAAATAAACTCTTGGATATTGCCGATAAAAACATCCAAATAGCTAACTTGGAAATCAAACAAAGAGTAGCCAATATTTATCCAACAATTGATATTAACGCGGGATACAATATTAATAGACTTAATGCAGAGATTGGTATTCTTAAGTTCAATCAAAATACTGGAGTTTCTTTTGGATTGACTGGCAGATGGAATATTTTTAATGGTTTCAATAATAAGAGAGATATACAGATAGCAAAATTAAATGTCGAATCCCAAAAAATTAACAAAGAAAGCACCATCAACACGCTGAAAGCTGATATATCTTTAGCTTACAATATCTATACCTATGCAACTGAAATGGAAAGTATAGAACAAAAAAATATTACATTGGCCAAAAGAAATTTGGATATTACGGCTGAGAAGTTGAAAAGTGGAGCCATAACACCGATTGAACTCAGACAAGCACAACAAAATCTTATCGATGTGGAATTCAGGAAATTGGCAGCCAATTTTAATGCCAAAATTGCAATGTTGGAATTGCAAAGACTTTCTGGAGCATTGATTCAATAGTAAAACACATCAAAATCATCAATCCTATGCTCAAAAACATTTTTAATACCCTTCAGGATGCAGGAGTTTTAGTCATGGATAAAGCGAGCGAGCTCAATGATGCAGCTAAAGAAAAAATCATGTCCACTATTGATGAATGGGTAGAAATTTTACCTAAAATTCAAGTTTTGGGCTTTGAGATGACGTCTTTTGGAGTTTCTATGAGCATAAGTCCTGTTCTAATGGCTGAGCTTAAGGGAAACACATCTGATTTTACCACTGACCGCATAGCACAGCTTCTAGAAGAAAATAAAGACGTTAAAACGGTCAAGTTCTTTCTCAATGTAATCAAAACAACCTTGGCTTTACATCAAAAAACAAAAGCACCCACTAAAGAAGTACTCATTGTAAAAATAGAAGTAAAGCTATCTCCGGAAATTAAAGTATTTTTAGGCAAGCCCGAACTATTGTAATGCATACGATTAAAGACATCATTATTTATCCTATCAAAGGACTCGGAGGCGTACATACTTTATCAGGTGAATCGCTACATGCAGGTTTTAGACATGATAGGCGATGGATGCTTATAGATGAAAACAATCAATTTGTAACCCAACGATCACTGCCCCAGATGGCACTTTTTAGCCAAAAACTACATGGTAACTTTTTGGAAATCATGTACAAAGGATTATCCATTCATATTTCTACCGAAGATCATACTAGCCAAATAATAAATACTAAAGTTTGGGATGATGATGCCGTTACGGTCTTATGTTCTAATGAAATTTCAGCTTGGTTTACAGAAATGTTGCATAAAAAAGTAAAGCTGGTCAAAATCCTGGATGAACAATCCCGAAAACATACGGTGCAGGCATCAGGAAAAATAGTAGACGTCAGTTTGGCAGACGGCTATCCATATTTAGTGGCTAGCGAACAAAGTTTACATATGCTAAACGAAAAACTGTCTTTCCCAATCCAAATGGATCGGTTCAGACCAAACCTTGTAGTGTCTGCAGACTATGGTCACCATGAGGATACATGGCAAGGAATGAAGGTTGGTACAGCCATTTTTGAAAATATTAATCCTTGTGGTCGATGCAATGTCATCACCATAGATCAGCAAAATGCACACATCAATACGGAACCATTAAGGATACTCAATCAGTATCGGAAGGTAGGTAACAGTGTCAATTTTGGTACCAACATGATCTGTGTTCAAGAAGGTGTAATTACGGTGGGAGATACCATAAATTTTTTGAATTTGTAAGATTCAGAAGTACAATCCAAAGCCGTTTTAGAACTTCAACCACTCATATTCATCTTCCAAAGCTTTGATTTCTTCATGCAGTTTACTAAGGAACATTTGATGCTCTGCAGATTCTGGATTGAAGGGTTTGTGTTGTTTTGCTCTATTTATTTTTTCGATTTTGTGCAACAGCAACCAAGTATCTTGACTAAAATAGTGGTGACAAAATTTTCCCCATATATAATCTATAGCTTGTTCATTGGGATGAATAAAATCTTTTTCGTAAAATCTATAGTCTCTCAGATCATCCATCATCCACTCATAAGCAGGAAAATAACTCACTTTTGGATGGCTATTAACCAACTGGTCGCACAACATGATCAGTTTTGCCTTACTTCTACTATTTTCTATGATGCCATCTTTGATATGTCTTACCGGACTCACTGTGAGTACGATATTTAAATCCGGATTGTTATCCCACAATTGTACAAACAATGGATCCAAAATACTAAAACACTCTTCTAAGGTACTTTCTGTCTTAGTAAATTGACTTGCAGGTAGCTTGTGGCAATTTGCTACAATTTCATTGGTGTCAATCATTTGATAACCTATCATCGTACCCAAAGTTATAAATAAAAAATCAGCTTTTTTTAAAAGGTCATGGACACGCTCTAAACTCTGATTGATTTGAGTATGTGCTTGTGTAGCATCTGTGTGTCCCAAGCTGCTATGAAAGTCAGGGTGTACCCAAATACCCTGTGAATGCATCAACGATGGTGGGTCTATATAATCCAGATGAGAGGCACGTGATAAGATCTTGGCAATGGCTAATGGATGAAAGATCGTACCAAAAGGATTGGCAATACAGTTAAATTTGTAATTTTGCAATCTGACGCCTATGTTTTGCGAAAAGCAAGAACCGATCATCAAAACTGTGCTCTGATGACTGATAGGAATCGCAGATGGCGCTACTTGGAGTTCTGTTCTGAATGGTATCAATGGATATTTATACTGATTTATCTGCAAAAGTAGGGTAATCTTATGGCATTGGCAAAACTGTAACTAACTGAATACAGAAACATTTTTATATCTTTGTGGAATGACCCAATTTAAATAATGAAAATATTTTCAAATTTTTTTAAAAAGGCTGATACTTCAATAGAGCCCAAAATGCAGTTTGGAAGATATTCTGATACCTATAAAAGTGAAGATAAGTATCAAAAATGGGATAAAGCTATTGAATTTTTCAATGCAGAGAAGTACTTGCAGAGTTATACATGTTTTTTGGAATTTTTAGCTGACGATTCCGTTTCCAACCTAAAACATCAAAATGCCAATGGTAAGATATCTTTTGAATTTCTACAAGGATCTAAAGTTATTCTAGGCGAAGCAGATGTCCATCATTTTAAGGCAGAGTCGAAAATTGCAAAGATTGATGTCCCTCACATTGGCATGATGCGTAAGCTGTTGGAAGAAAATTTTGAACTTAAATATTCACGATATGCCATTGACGAAGATAATTGCCTTTGTTTAGCTTTTGATACTTTTGTAGAAGATGGAGCTCCACATAAAATATATCAAGCCCTTAAAGAAGTAGCGACTGTAGCCGATAGGAAGGATGACGTTTTACTTGATGAATTTACAGATTTAAAAACTATAAATGATCAACATACCATAGCGGCATCAGAAAATGAAATCCATTTGAAGTTTGATTATTTTAAGTCCGAATGTAGAATTTTGATTCATAAATTGGATAATACAAAACTTAATACCTTACTTTATCCTGGGGGAATTTCATTTTTGCTTCTCGATTTTTTTTACAAAATAGATTATTTGGTTAAACCTGAAGGACCATTACTAGCATATATAAATGAAATACATACAATGTATTTTGAAAACAATATCATGACAGTTCATGAAAAAAATAAAAAAATGATCCATTTTTTAAGAGAATTTGAACATTACAATATAATGAAATTTTCAAAGGAAATATACAATGTAAATGCTACCTTTGGTAATGTAATACCAGGAGAACAGCAGCGATTTTCAGAGATTTACGATGCTCAGATGAATGATTTTGATTGGTATTTTGATAATGGTCATTATGAAATATGTAATGCAATCTGTGGGTACATCGTTGGCTATACTTTGTATTCTTATGCAATGCCTGAGCCTACCAAAGCATTACTTACATTGTATTATAAAATAACAGAGCGAAAAATTTTTAAAGATCTAGGATTTAAGGATTTGTTTTACAAAAGTGATGGTACTTATAATCATAAGGAAGTTTTAAATGCGCTAAAAAATATTTGCATACCATATCTTGAAAAATATGGTAAAATAACCTTGCCTACCAAAATGCTTGATTTCACCAATGAGATAGTTTTTAGAAAATCCTATATTCTCATGATCAAAAATATATCATACCAAGATTTGAAATAGCAATGAGAGAGATCATATCCAAAGCGGAAAGTATTATAGTGCAAATTGCAACACCTTACGCAACAGGGACAGGATTTTATTTGAAACCTTTTGACTTGATCATAACGAATGAGCATGTAGTAAGAGGAAATAAAAATGTAGTTATAGCGGGTCGTCTTTTTGAAAAACAAATGACTTCAGTGAAATACTTGGATATAAAATATGATTTGGCATTTTTAAAACCTCCCTTGGGTCATCGAATGATTTCTTATGATTGTGGTGATATTTCCAAAATAGATGAAGGTGACAAGGTTATTGCCGTAGGTCATCCATTTGACCTTAAGTTTAGCGCGACCCAAGGTATTATCTCTAATTTGGATCACAAAGAAGACGATATATCCTATATACAACATGATGCAGCACTAAATCCTGGAAATAGTGGAGGCCCATTGATAAATATGGAAGGTCAAATCATAGGGATCAATACCTTTATCGTGCAAAATGGTGATAGTATCGGTTTTGCATTGCCCATAGACATACTGTTGAATTGTATACAAGATTTTAATCACGGAAAGGGACAAAATGGTGTAAGATGCCCTTCTTGCCAACGGATTAGTTTTGAAAATAACGGAAATTTGTCTAAATATTGTACTCATTGTGGTGCTGGCATTACTATGATTGCCCAAATAGATGACTACGAACCTTATGGAGTCTGTTATACTGTCGAAGAAATGATTGGTAATTTAGGTTATAATGTGGCTTTAACCAGAAAAGGCCCTAATAATTGGTCTTTGAAAAAAGGAAGTGCGATGATTAATTTGTCCTATTATGAAAAGTCTGGCTTACTTATTGGCGATGTGTATTTGTGTGCTTTGCCAGAAAGTAATATCGGAGAGTTATATTATTATCTTTTGAAAGAAAATTATAAACTACAAGGAATTAGCTTGTCGGTCAGAAATAATGACATCATTTTGTCTCTCCTCATACATGATCAGTATATCAATAATAATACCTTGATGATGCTCTTTAAGAACTTACTAAAAAGTGCAGATTACTATGACAATGTATTAGTTAATGAGTTTGGAGCTAAATGGAAGTCCGTCGAATAAATGGTGAAAAAAAGTGTTAGTTTTCTGCTATCATCCACTAAATTAACAAAAAATTTAATTTTTTTTCGCTTTATAAGCATTGAGTACAAAAATTATATCTATTTTTATCCTTCAATTTAAGTAATAAGGCAATTTAAAGTTGCTCATTTAAAAAATAAATTTAATATGAACAAGTTAGTTTCAAGAATCGGTTTTATCTTTTTAGTTGTATTTTCAGTGTCTTTAAAGGCTCAGGATATACACTTTACCCAGTTTTACATGTCTCCTCTAAATCTTAATCCAGCGATGACTGGAGTCATGAATTGTAAGACAAGAATGATTGCTAACTATAGAAATCAATGGTCAGCCATCCTTACTGCTAATGCTTATAATACATATTCAGTATCTTATGACCAAAAGATACCTGTAGGGAGAGAAGATTATTTTGGTATTGGTGGTTCTATCTGGGGAGATGTAGCTGGTGAAAGCCGTTTCGGTACTACCCAGGGAAGATTATCTATGTCTTATTCTAAAAAAATGGCTGGGTATAGAAAAAAAGCAAGTTACTTAGTCATCGGTGCTGATGCAGCATTGACCAATAGAGGTATAAGCGAACAAGATCTGAGATGGCCAACTCAAATAACTGCCGCTGGTTTTGACCGCAATTTACCTAGTGGAGAAAATATTCAGGATTCTGACTTTTTATATGGAGATATCGCAGCTGGTTTATTGTTTTTTAGTATTATAGACAATAACACTAACTGGTATTTTGGCGCTGCAATGCATCATATTAACAAACCTAATGTGTCATTTTTGGGTTCGGAAGTTGACCTTTATAGTAGATACACCATGCATGCAGGATTACAGTTCGAATTGCAAAAGAGAATCACTTTGTTGCCTTTTGGAGTATATATGGCACAAGGCCCACACAGATCACTTAATGCAGGTGCCAACTTAAGATTTGCAATGGGACCATCAAGAACTACTAATCAATCATGGGAGATTGGTACTTGGTACAGAGTAGGAAATAAGGTAGAAGGAGGATTACACAGTGATGCAGTAATCTTGTCTTCCAGATTCAATTATGAAAATTTTGGAATAGGATTTAGTTATGATATTAATGTCTCTGGTCTGAGACAAGCATCTCCTGCAAACGGCGCTTTTGAGTTTTCGTTAGTTTATAATATTTGTGGTCCTGAAAGTAGAGGTGTTTATTGTCCTAGGTTCTAAACATAATTTATTAATGGAATAATAAGAAGACTCTTTGAGTTATATTTTTTTTTCATCAGTATTTATAAATTTTACCCATCTATATATCAGCTTATTTTAATTCTTACAGCCTTGATAGCAATATTAAAGCCAAATTTTACTTTGATATAATTTAATAACCATCAAAAATCTTATATAAATGTTTGGTAGTAAAAATGATAAATCTAACTCAAATGGAACTCCAGTCTCTCCTAATGTTAGTAATAGTATCGTAGAAGGGACTAGCATCAAAGGAGATATATCTGCTTCAAATGATATCAGAATTGATGGCATTCTGATCGGAAAATTGGATTGTAAAGGAAGAGTCATCATAGGGCAACAAGGAAAAATAGATGGCGAAATCACATGTATAAACGCCATAATAGAAGGTACTTTTACAGGAACACTAGATGTTAAAGAATTGCTTACCGTAAAAGAAACTGGAGTAATTAACGGAGATGTAAGTTGTGATAAACTTTTCATCCAGACAGGTGCTGTATTTAATACGACTTGTGTCATGAGCGGTCAAAAGTTAAAACCTTTAGTACAAAAGGAAAATACCCATAAAGTAGCCAACTAATATGAATGAAACTTCCAAACCTAGAGCCAAGAAGAAAGTTAATTCTTATTTGAAGTATTCGGGAATGGGATTTCAGCTGGCTGGATTGGTGCTAGCGGGATATTTTGGTGGAAAGTATATAGACAAATGGTTGGGTTTAGATAAACCTATCATGACATTAATTTTGATACTTTTGTTTTTCTTAGGGTTTATGTATAAATTGTATGTAGATCTAATCCTAAAGAATGAATGATTTGGAGACTCCTATTAAACAGTATCTATTTGGTTTTGTCATATGTTTAATGATCTTGATTCCTTCCTTGATAGTTGTGCATCGATACTTGGGAGCTGGGAAATATATTGATCTGTCGGTAATTGGTACGGTTGTTTTTTTTGTAATGTCATTATTACTATACTTTTTCTTAAATATTTCATTAAAAAGTACTAATAAACAATTATTTTTATCCATCACATTGGCCAATATGCTGATGAAAATGGTGACTACTATTGCGATCTTGTTGATTTACAGGAAATTTAGTGCTCCACCCGATAACAAATTTTTACTTCCTTTTTTAATTATTTATATAAGTTTCACTATTTTTGAGACTTGGTTTATGGTTAAATTGGCACATAGAAAGCCTTAAAGCAATTTAAACAAAATTAAAATATGCATACCAATAATTATAAAACAGATATTGATGTAAGCGGTATAGGAACTTGGCTGGCTTCAGAATTAGAAGCAACCGATATTAGAATATTAGAAGATAAAGGTGTAAATAAAAAAATTTCCTTTAACAATAAATCCTATGATGTTTATTTAAAAAATGTCGATATTCAGAATAAAACAGCTTTAATCAATGTTGATGGATTTGATTATAACGTTAAAATGAAAGAACCTTTAGACCATTTAATTAATGATATGGGTTTCCTTAAGGCTAGTAAACATTCCGTTAAAGAAATCAAATCTCCAATGCCGGGACTGGTAGTCAATATTTTTGTGGCTGAAGGTCAGATAGTCGCAGAAGGCGATAAGTTGCTCAGTTTGGAAGCCATGAAAATGGAGAATATACTCAAGTCTCCAGGAGAAGGTACGATTAAATGTATAAAAGTAGAGAAAGGAAATTCAGTGGATAAAAATCAAATTTTGGTCATTTTTGAATGATATTTATTCCTTTTTAAGTTCAAAAAGTACTACTTTACTAGGGCTGGCATCGCTCATAATAGATGCTATCTGGATATTGCATAAATATAGTCCATCTTTCACTTCATTAGGTACATAAACCATTTCAGTTACAGTCATGTAAGGATCTATCTCGTCGGGTACACCCCAAAATGCTTTGTGGGCTGATAATGCACCGCCATCTACTTCGCGATCTAAAGATGGTAAATCGGTAATCAGATGAGAGATGTTTTTATCTCTAATACACCTTACTGCTTCTGAATCAAAGTAGGGCGGATTGGTACCTGAGTAATCCAAACTAAGTTTACTGTCATCATTTGGAAGGGTTCTGATGATCACAGCGGTTATATTTTCTTTGTTTTGAATTGCACCTTGAATCATTTCTTTGGTGATGACTAGATCACCATTTTTTAATGTTTCGGGCGTAACACTGATGACCAAGGAAACAAAATGAAACTCCCTTAAACATTCATGAATTGTAAATGGTGCCAAAGTGATGTGGCCTACACATTCCGTATGAGTACCATTTCCATGTGGATTTATAAAATGATTTTTGAAATTGACTGGTGATCCACTTTCTGTACTTCCTATAAAATTTCTAGCCACTACAGGTTCTATAATGTAGTCAGGCGCGTAAAAGCATTTGGGTCCAGAACTACCAGAAATGAGTGGGATAGAGATATCAAAAGGTTTCCTGAGATCCGCACTATATGGTTTAGTTCCGATTTCTAGAGTTATCTTCATTTAATTTCTTTTGTCTATGCCCCAATGGAGCTTTTCACTCAAGGTTTTCATGAAATGATGACCTTTAAGTTGTATGAATTTAATATTGAATTCTCCTTTGATAATATCGATATGATGTTCAGAAGTTACAGTTTCGTATCTGGAGTCCAGAGTACACATGAAACTGTCTGTACGGCCTTCTACTTTAAGGCTTATCTTTTTAATGTCAGGAATTACGATAGGTCTTACATTCAGATTATGAGGTGCTACTGGAGTAATTACAAAATTTTGACTGTTGGGAAATATGATAGGTCCACCACAACTTAAAGAATAACCAGTGGATCCTGTAGGAGTACTGATAATAATACCATCAGCCCAGTAAGAATTAAGCAAAATATCATCTACATAGGTATGTATAGTGATCATGGATGAAGTATCCCTCTTGTTTAAAGTGAAGTCATTAAGCGCGTATGGATAATCTCCGAATAAGGGAATATTACAATTTAAGCGTAAAATAGCTCTTTCGGTGATCGTATATTCTCCTTTAAATATTTGGTTGATAGCTTTTGCTATAATTCTTTTCTCCACACTAGCTAAAAATCCAAGTCTACCCAGATTGATACCTAAAATAGGAATCGGCAACCCTTTCAGCAAGTTGATAACTCTTAAGATAGTACCATCTCCACCAAGTGTGATCGTAATGTCTGGATTTATTTCGGCAATGGATTTATAAGTGTCAAGTGATTTTAGATTATATGCATTATTTGAAATTTTTTTTACTAATTTTAGAAGAGGGCCATAAATATATACTTCAGCATTATGATCTGAAAGTGACTGAAGTAGTGTTTGAACATAGGAGAATTCTACTTCATCTTTTATTTTATGCCCGTATATAAAGATCTTTTTCATGACATGGTTTTAGAAGTAAACATATTTTTTGCAACTTGAAGGTTTAGTGCCTTTAAGTCATTTAGGCTTACTTTAAACAATGGAGTCGCATTTTTACCTGAGGCACTGATGACTTTTACATATCCCACTACTGCTGTCCAGCCATGAAGCGTACTAAGCATAGGGTCAATCGTACTATGGATGCTTCCATCTTTTCGCCCTCTTTCTATTTCTTTTACGGTGAGTTTAAAAGGTAGATTTTGTAAATCCTGGATTTTAACATAGTATATACTTTCCTTTACGGCTTCTGTAAGTCGGGCTTCGTCTGTGCCATCAGATGTAGATCTAACCATTGCAAAATACTCTAGTAATGCTTCGGAGTAAAGATAGTTTTTTTCGCAAAAAGACATGAATCCTTCGAGAATAGCCAGCACAGAATCCAAACCAGATTTTTCTTTATTTTTATCTATGACTTCATAATATTTTTCAATAAGAAGTTGTAAGGCTCTATGGGTAACTGCGAGATATAAATTCTCTTTAGATTGAAAATAAGTATATAAGGTTACTTTGGTTATACCCGCTTTTTTGGCAATATCATCCATTTTGGCATTCTTAAATCCTACGTCACCAAATGTTTTTTCCGCAGCGTCAATAATAACGGCCTCCTTTTTGACTTTTTTATTGTCGTTCATATTTTTTTATTAGTGCAAATGAAGCACATGTTGATACCCTATAAAACGCACAAATCTAATATTTTTTTTGTACTTAAAGTTCTACTTATATTTATTTTGATGTAAAGAGGACAGGAACTTAAGGTGGATCAATTAATTTTTTGATCTATTAAGGTAATTTTTAATATATTTGCATCGTTATATAAGAGTAACTTTTCAACATGTCAAAGCAAACAGTATCAAATACATCTAGCAAATGGAGCGGCAGGTATTTTAAAGCTATTGTTTATCTCATAGGTGCGCTAGTCTTTTTTTTAGCATGTCTTTTTTTGTATATATCCAAGGCACTACTTCCAGATACAGAGGAGCTCGAAAATCCGAAATATGAGATAGCATCCCAAATCATATCTTCTGACAGTGAAGTGTATGGCAAAATATTTAAATACAATAGAGAATGGCTGAATTACGATCAAATCAATCCTGTTATCGTAAATGCGTTGATAGCTACAGAAGACGAAAGGTTTTTTAATCATATGGGTATAGATGCAAGAGGTACAGCAAGAGCTATATTTTTTTTAGGCAAAAAGGGTGGAGCTAGTACGATTACACAGCAGTTGGCCAAGCTTTTTTTTACGCAAAGATCGTCTTCTTTCCCCAAACGGGTATGGCAAAAATTAAAGGAATGGGTCATCGCTATAGAGTTTGAAAAGAGATATACCAAAGAAGAACTTTTGGCTATGTATCTCAATAAAAGTGATTTTTTATACGATGCTGTGGGTATAGGTGCGGCTGCAAAAACTTACTTTGGCAAAGATCAGAAAGATCTTAAAGTAGAGGAAGCAGCGGTACTGATCGGAATGCTCAAAAACCCCAGAATTTATAATCCCAAAATCTATCCACAAAATAGCCACAACAGGAGATCAGTTGTCATGAAACAAATGGTAAAAAATGGCTTTTTGTCAGAAGAAGAATATCTCAATAAAAGAGTAAAATCAATTAATACCGACCAATTTAGACGAGAAGTTCATTATGAAGGTATAGCCCCATATTTCAGGTCAGAACTGACAAAATGGTTAAAAGATATCTTGGACGATGATCAGTATAGAAAGCCTGATGGCAGTAAGTATAATTTGTACACGGATGGTCTAAAAATCTATACTACCATAGATACTAGGATACAAAAATATGCTGAAAAAGCGATGTATGAGCACATGTCTGCCTTGCAAAGCAAATACTTCGAAGTGTGGAAAGGGCAGGACTTTGTAACCTACAAAGCAGATAAAGCAAAAATAGACATCAGAAAAAAACAAATCATTCAGATGATGAAGGATTCTGATAGGTACAAGCTGATCAGAACCAGATATATGACCAAAGTATTTAGTGATATTGTTACTAACCTAGATAATACTTCACTTTCTGATAATGATATTTTCAGAATGTTTGAAGAAGATAAAAATCCAGGTCACATCGCAAAACAAGTCAAAAGTAAAGCATTATCTCAGTCTGATGCTGACAAATGTTTTGCTGTGTTGGAAAGCGAATATTGGCCTGAGCTCAAGTCTCAATGGAACAAAATGCAAAAGGCTGTCAATAAATCCTTTAACACAAAAGTCAAGATGCGAGTATTTGCATATAATGATATCGGAGAAAAAGTAGTGGAAATGACACCTATGGACTCTATAAAATATCATCTCCAGCATATGCAAATCGGGTCTGTGGCTGTAGACCCAAAATCGGGTAATATTTTGGCATGGGTAGGAGGTATCAATCATAAGTATTTTCAGTACGACCATGTAAATTCCAATAGGCAGGTAGGCTCTACATTTAAGCCGTTTATTTATGGTACTGCAATCATAGAAAATGCTATGTCGCCATGTTTCAAAGTCAAAGATGAGAAGCAATGTATCGTGGCCAATGATCCGAATTTTAACCTAGCATCTACTTGGTGCCCATCCAACTCTGATAGCAAGTTTTCAGGCCAGGAACTTACATTAAGGCAAGCACTTAAGGATTCAAAAAATTCAGTTTCTGTATTTTTGATGAAGGAAATAGGCAATGTGCAGAGTGTCAAAAATTTGGTGGGTAACCTAGGTATCGATAAGAAAAAAATTCCGGATTTCCCTTCCATTTGCCTAGGTACGCCAGAATTGTCAGCTATGGATATGGCCAATGCATATACCGCATTTGCTAATGAGGGAGTCGTCACTAAGCCTATTTTTGTCACTAGAATCGAAGATAAAAACGGTAAAGTCATTTACACATCCGTACCAGAACAAAAAAGAGCCATCAATCCAGCTTACAATCATGTCCTGGTCAATATGTTGCAATATGTAGCAGATCCTATCAAAGGTAAACTCAAAAGTGAAGTAGGTGGCAAAACCGGAACCACAAATGATTATAAAGATGGCTGGTTTGTGGGATTTACGCCCGATTTAGTGGTTTCTACATGGGTAGGTGGAGATCAGGAGTTTATTAGATTTAACAGATTGAGTGATGGTCAGGGAGCCGTGATGGCTAGGCCCTTTTTTGTAAATCTGATGACCAAACTGGAAGCTGACAATCGATTGCCCTATGGTAAAAACTCTGTTTTTATGAAACCTGAGGAAGAGTTGATAGAGATCGATTGCAGCAAATATGAAGTGCAAAGCCCATCATCAG
Organism: Aureispira sp. CCB-QB1; assembly: GCA_945870185.1. Taxonomy (GTDB): domain Bacteria; phylum Bacteroidota; class Bacteroidia; order Chitinophagales; family Saprospiraceae; genus OLB9. The sequence goes on from CAMBRK010000037.1 coordinate 29,759, forward strand.
AAGAAGGTGGCGCTACCAAAGCCGATGATTTTGATGAAGAATTCTGATTAGGCTTTTCATTACCTCAGCAAACAACATATAGCATGAACAATCAAACCTTAGATCCCGATGACTGGGAATCCGTAAGGAAGACAGCACACCATATGATGGATGATGTGATCGATTATCTCAAAGATATCCGGGAACAGCCTGTTTGGAAACACTTTCCTGACGACTCTAAAGCTGTATTAAAGGCATCATTGCCAAAAGAGGAAAAGCCCCTGCAAGAAGTATATAAAATATTTGAAGAGCATATTTTTCCCTATACTAAAGGAAACATTCACCCGAGATTTTGGGCTTGGGTCCAAGGCACGGGCACGATCACAGGCGTCTTGGCGGATATGTTGGCTTCCACTATGAATCCCAATGTCACCATAGGCGAACAAAGTGCTGTCTATGTAGATGCTCAGGTCATCAATTGGTGCAAGGAAATGATGGGTTTTCCTGCAGCCGCATCAGGGATGTTGGTCAGTGGTGCATCATTAGCCAACACTACAGCATTGACTGTGGCTCGCAATGCAAAATTAGCACATGTACGCCAAAAAGGTCTGCATAATTTTACCGCCATACCTACCATATATGCCAGTAAAGAGACACACAGTTGTGTGGTCAAAGCGGTAGAAGTTACAGGCATAGGCTCAGAAAATCTAAGAAAAATAGATGTTGACAGTGATTACAGAATAAAGATAGATCAACTTACCGAAGCTATAGAACTCGATCTTGCTCAGGGATATTTGCCTTATTGTGTAGTAGCCAATGTAGGTACGGTAAATACAGGATCCATAGATGATCTAGAAGCGATCTATCACGTCTGCCAAAAGTATAATTTATGGTTTCATATCGACGGTGCTTTTGGAGCCCTTTCAAAATTAGTTCCTGAATATCAAGCTAGACTAAAATATCTGGAGCTAGCCGATAGTGTAGCTTTTGACCTGCACAAATGGATGTATATGCCATACGAAGTAGCTTGTGTTTTGATCAGAAATCGGGATATACACCGAGAGTCTTTTTATATTCAGCCATCATACCTCTTAAATCATGAGCGCGGACTGGCCGCGGGACCCGATAGTCTCAATCATTTTGGAATAGAGCTTTCTCGGGGTTTTAAAGCGCTCAAAGTATGGATGAGTATCATGGAAAATGGTATCCAAAAATACGCTGACCAAATAGAAAAGAACATACATCAAGCCAGGTATTTGGCACAAAAAATTGAAGCCAATATTTCATTAGAATTGATGGCCCCAGTCCCGTTAAATATAGTATGTTTTAGATATGTCAGGGCTGGATTGGCAGATCATGATTTGGATCTCATCAATAAAGAAATCGTCATGACACTGCAGGAAAATGGCATCGCATCACCATCATCTACGATATTGAATGGTAAATATGCCATCAGAGTAGCTATAACCAACCACCGAAGTATTCAGGAAGATTTTGATATATTGGTGGATGCTGTGTTGGAGATTGGTAAGGAAAAATTAAAAAATTAGTAATTCGTCATTAACAGATTAGTCATTTCATCATCATCCCGCCCATCCTTCTCTATCTAAGCTCCTATATTGAATAGCTTCTGCCAAATGTTCTATTTTGATATCGGGACTTCCTGCTAGATCTGCACCTGTTCTAGCTACTTTGAGAATTCTATCGTAGGCGCGCGCAGAGAGTTGAAGTCTAGTCATTGCAGTTTTTAGGAGATTGGCACCGGCAGGAGTGAGCTCACAAACATCTCTGACCATTCTGCTAGGCATTTGTGCATTGCAGAAGATCCCTTTTTGTTCTTTGAAGCGTTCATTTTGGATTTCTCTGGCTCTGATGACGCGCTCCACGATTTTTTCGCTTGTTTCTGCTGTGTATTCGTGATTTGATAATTCATCATACGAAACGGGCGTCACTTCTACATGTAAGTCTATCCTGTCTAGTAGCGGACCAGAGATTTTGGTCAGGTATTTTTTGACTACTCCAGGCCCGCAAACACATTCTTTTTCTGGATGGTTGTAAAATCCGCAAGGACATGGGTTCATAGATGCGATCAGCATAAAGCTAGCCGGATAATCTACCGAAATTTTCGCTCTGGAGATGGTCACTTTGCGCTCTTCCATAGGTTGTCGCATGACCTCCAGTACTTGGCGTTTAAATTCGGGCAGCTCATCTAGAAATAATACCCCATTATTTGCCAATGAGATTTCACCAGGATTGGGATTGGAGCCACCACCTACCAAGGCAACATCACTGATCGTATGATGTGGCGCTCTAAAAGGTCGTTCCGTCACCAGCGAAGAGTCCGCACCCAAAATACCAGCTACCGAATGAATTTTGGTCGTCTCCAGCGCTTCGTACAGATTGAGTGGCGGCAAAATCGTAGGCAGTCTTCTGGCCAGCATGGTTTTTCCAGCACCAGGTGGCCCAATAAGTATGACATTATGACCGCCTGCGGCAGCTAGTTCGAGTGCACGTTTTATATTTTCCTGACCTTTGACATCACTAAAATTGACAGCATATTGATTGCTAGTATCTGCAAATACTTCTCTGGTGTCATAGACTAAAGGTTTTAATACGAGATCTCCGTTGATAAAGTTTACAGCTTCTTTTAGGTTTTCTATACCATATACATCTATGCCATTGACGATGGCGGCTTCTCGGGCGTTGGCTTTGGGTAGTATCATACCTTTGTAGCCTTCTTTAAGGGCTTGTATGGCTATAGGCAGCGCGCCTTTGATGGGCCTGAGCTCACCATCGAGTGCTACTTCGCCCATGAAGATATATTTATCTAGATTTTTTACTTCTATTTGGTCCGTAGCGGCTAGTATGCCCATAGCTATAGGTAGATCATAAGACGAACCTTCTTTACGGATATCAGCAGGTGCCAGATTGATCACTAGTTTGACTCTGGGTACGTTGAGACCAATGTTTTTTATAGCAGCTTCTATTCTTTGCCATCCTTCTTTGACAGCATTGTCAGGTAGGCCCACCAAGAAATAACCTTGCTTGCCAGCCGCTACAGTTCCACCGGCATTGACTTCTACAGTGATGGTCTGAGCTTCTACTCCATGTACTGCACTGGCATAAGTTTTTGCTAGCATTTTTAATTGTTTTTTTAAAGATGGTAAAGGTAAAAATGATTTTGAATTATTGGACAAGAATAGTTTAAGAATTTGTAATAAAGCTAGGTAAAGTTGACTTTTTTGAGCTTCTTTTTATTTGTTCTAACTTAAATGTCAGTATAAATCACTGATTTTCTTTTTAATATAAAAAATATTTCTAAATATAAGCAATAAAATGATCACCGTATCCCAAAATAAATATATCTTGTGATGGAATTATAAGAAGCAGAAAGAATCAGAGTGCGGGATTAAAGTCTATAGTCAGGAGGTATTTATGTGATTTGGTTTTATTATCGTGATGATATGTTGGTATATATCATTTTACGGATAATAAATGGATAGGAAGAATGTTATTTGTGTAGATATACAAGACAAAAAAGTAACATCATAAAAAAAGGCCTGCTATCCATGCAGGGGCTGCATACTCAAAGTATCGTAGCGGATACGATGCAAAAGTACAGGTTTTTAGATTATGATGCGCTTTTATTATTATTTTTTTGATCACTTGCCGATGGATGTCGGATGTGATTAACCATTGTAGTGGTGAGTATTTAATTTTATTTAAACAAAAATTTTTTAATGATGAAAAATTTTAAAATTCTTTTTAGTGCGTTGTTGTTTATAGTTTTTTTTATTCAATGCACCGAAAATCATAATCAGGATTTATCTCAATTAGGTAAAAATAAAGAAATTAGACGTATTCCTTCTCCTATAGATAATAGTTGTTTAAAAGATAATTTGCCACCTTTTGTTTTCGCTTGTGAATTTGGAACTCTTCCAATGACAGTTGAGCTACCTCAATATGATGGATGTCAATTCCATATTGCTGTTGAGTTTTATAGATGTGGAGATGAAATATTATATGTTGGTGATTTTTGGTTCACACAGGCTATTAATTGTACCCAATATAATATTGATTATAATAATGCAGTTAATAATAATACGTTACCTTCTTTCGAATTAAACTTTGATATTTCAATTTGGTTTGAAATTAATGAAAAATTGATTGCAACAAGTGCTTCTCCCTCTTCAAATTTTTTAACTATTAATTATGTTGTTGGATCTTGTAGTTATACATGTTATGAAGTAGGAGAACCAAACCCAAATGGATTTTCAACAATTTTGCCTGTTACCTACAGTTGTGGAAGTAATTGTTGTAAAGTTATAAGAGAATATAAGAAAGTAAATGGAATATATGTACCATTATCTGGCCCTTCAATTGATGTACCTGATGAGGAATGCGAAGATAGAGATGTAAGATGTTTAACTGGGAGTGCTCCAAAATGCACAGGAGGTTGTGATGAACTTATCGGTTTTTAAAATTTTATGTATTAAATTAGATAATATTTTAAGTGAAATGTCTTATTTAAGGCATTTCACTTTTTGAGTTACTATTTTTCAATATTAAATTTTTATAGGAAATGAGATACTTTTCAGTTTATTTTTTTGCAATATTAATAAACAATTTAAACGCTCAGGAATTGTTGCCGCCAATTTTATCGTTTGAAGGACTTCAAGAGAATTGGGTTTATATTTCAAAAGATGAAAATTTTAATGCTTATTATAAGAGCCTATCTAATACTGGTTTTACACCTTATGCATTAAAATCTTGTAAAGATATTTTTCAAAAAGATAATAATATTTATATTTTAGAAACATCACAAAGTCCAAGCCCCTTTTTGGGAGATGATGGTTTTTTGCTTCATAAAATCAATAAAGAATCTGGGATAAAATCTTGGGTTTATCACAATAATTTTATGGCAGGAAACAAGTACCGAGAACTTTATTGGAAAAGTAAAATAAAACTTGATAAAGATGGTTATATAAGTATATTTGGGTATAGAGATTTAGATACTTTAAACTATGTATTTCCTAAATTTAGCTTTTATAGTAATCCTATTGGAAGAACCATTGACACTTTTGGAAACCTTGTCAAGCTTAAATATGGGTCAAACCAATCTAGGCAAACTGAAAATATAGCACAAAGAAAGAATATTTTAATGAGTATGTCTGGAAACCGGTATAATCATTGTTTTTTTGACTTGGCTGATGCGAATGATTATATCGAAGACTTTAAATGTTATTCATTGTCTAAATCATTTGAAATTGTAAAAGATTCTTTTTTTAAGATTTCTTTTCCAAGTGAATTATCAAATAATGTTGGGTTTTCATTAAAATATCAAAAATCATACTTGCAACTTTCTAGTGACACTATACTCGCTCTAACACTTTTTGGTACAACAAACAAAGAAAATAGTCCTGAAAATGCAAAATTAAGTTGGATAGTAATAGATAGCTTAGGAATGAATTTGGTTCGAAATATTGATATTTCAAAGGATATATTTAAACCACAAGATTTGTCTGATTTTCATCAACAAATTGAAATTCAAATTGTAGACAATTATATTGTTTTAAGTCAAGTAGTTTCTATTACACAACCTATTGTGGATGCTAAATTTATTTCATGGATTTTAATATATGATTTAAAAGGAAATTTGATCAGTAAACCAGAATTGATTTATAATAAAAATAAAAAATATTCTTTAGTTAAGGTTTTAAAAATTATAAACGACAAAATGTTTCTTGGAGTGCAAATGGATGACGGCCAAGTAATGGGTTCCGATATATTAGAAATCAGTTTGCAAAGTGGAATCAATAAAAAAGTAGGAAGTATTGTCACTCCTAAAATGAGTAATTATCAGGTTGGAAGTATTGAGCAATTTCAGTTTATTGATGATGATAATCTCGTTGTGGCTTTACCAATGGAGATTTATCACAATAACGAAAGATCTACTATTAGATATTATTTTAGTTTTAAAATGAGTGACATAGGTTTGATATCATCAACAAAAAATTCAGAAATTATAGGCACTTTCTCCATCACTCCCAATCCATCATCCCATCTTATCACTGTCACCATACCAGAAATAAATAATGCCGTCACACTACGCATCACAGATCAGATGGGTCGCTCGGTTTGGGTACAGGATATCTACTATACCGAGACGGTTATAGATATATCTAGTCTTACATCGGGTATGTATTTTGTGTCACTGCAGGATGCATCATCAGGTAGGCAGCTTGGTAAGGTACAGAAATTGGTCAAGGTGGAGTAGGATGGAAAAGAAGTGAAAAAAAATACTGTCATTTGTGAGCTTTACAAGATAATTTGGCTTAAATACATTTTACAAATCATTGACATTCTATATATATATATTTATAAAAAATATCTTAAAATATTGATGGAAAAATGACCAACCTATCCCAAAAAAGATATAACTTGCGTTAGAATTATAAGAAGTAGAAAGAAAAGAAGTGCGGAATTAAAGTCTATAGTCGGGAAGTATTTATTTGATTTTATTATCGTGATGATAATATGTTGTTAAGTATCATTTGGTGGATAATATCTGGATATGAAGGATGATATATGTGATGTAGATATTCAAGACAAAAAAGAAGTATCATAAAAAAGGGCCTGCTACCCATGCAGGGGCTGCAGACCCATAGTATCGTGTCGGATACGATGCAAAAGTACAGGTTTTTTAGATTATGGTGCGCTTTTTATTATTTTTTTGAGATTTATTGTCGGCAGATGCCGGATTAAATCGAGCGTATTATTTTTTTATCACCTTTTTTAACTTTTTTAGATATGAAAAGTATGCGATTTATTTTTGTTTTATGTGTAGTCGCAGCGACTACGTTTTTTATTTATTCATGTGCTAAGGATGGGGCTGAAAAAGCTAGCACAGTTCATGTCGAGAATAGAAAGATGATTTCTCAGGTTGATTTACTAGAAAGCCTTAAAGCTGTAGACCCAGAAATCAATGTCTCTTTTAGTCCTGCCATTCCAAATCCATTAAGCAGTGATTGTTTTAAACAACCGGATCCTGGCCAAATTTGTGCTACAACATCAATTACAAATTTTCCGGTGAACTTACCTTCAAGGGCCTTTGTGGCCCCGATTGGTACAAGACCGGTGTGCACTTTGAAGACAAGCTTTGATGTTTTACTGTGTGTAAACCCTGATGGCACCTATCAATTTACTTTTTCAAATTTTTCAACTGATTGGTCTAATTGTCCAGCATTCATGAGTTGGTTTAATGCATTAAGCAATTTTGACAAAGGAGATCAAATGTCTATATGGGAATACGAAGCATCTTTAGATGCGGAATTGATATATATTAATATTGTAGGGCAACCTTTACCTACATTATGTCCAACACCCATAATATCATCGCAGTTTGTAAGCGAAAATTGTTATAATAGATGTTTGACACTATTGGACGGGCCACCGTATTACCGTCTTGTGAAAAGCTATTGTGGCAATCAATGTTGTATCCGCAAAAATAAAGGATGTAAAAACATTTCTGGTTTTATAACTTTTTTTGATCCACCTACCTTTGAGACCAAAGGCCAGCCTTGTGACATAAGTCCAGCAGTGTGCAAGTTCAACTCTATTCCGTTAAATCAATCTTGCGGCCAAACCTGTGGGCCAAAATAGCCTTGTTTTTATTCCGCATTAAAAAACATAGAAGGGGGAAATCATTGTTTTCCCCTTCTACAAAAAAAATAAATATTGATATGAAAATTTTATTTGTAATATATTTAGTATTGCTTTCTTTTATATGTCGTGTGCATGCTCAAGAAAACTCAGGGCTTACTTTTGGTCAAGTACAACCCATTTGGTCAAAATATTTTAAACCAAAAATTTGGGAACATAGAGATGTAGCTGCTTTGACAACTGTTGAAGAGCCTATCTATGATGGCCTTTATGTGTATTTTATTTCAAATTTGTTTGATTCCGTAATGCTTCCGGGGTATCATATCGAAAAGTTGAATCTTGAAAACGGACAATCAATCTGGACACAAACTCAATTCACAACTGCCATAAATACAAGGGAGCTCATATCAAAGCCTTTTTTAGGTGAGGACGGTAATCTCAATATGATCATTGGCAAAGAAGTAAATTCCAACCCTTTTCTGTATCATGCTTTTTGGAATCTTGCTAACCTAAAAATTAAGAAAATATCAGGAGAAGATGGAGATTTAATTTTTGATGGTCAATCACAACTTTTAGAACAAAGTGCGACTATCGGCAATCCTCTTTTGGGGCAAATTTCATTGGGATTTTATAATAATAATTTTCTGGTATTTGATCACTATTTTGTCGAAAACCTTTTTTCTAGAAGGTCAAGGGAAATAGATCAAAAAGGAGTAATCATTGATACCTTATCAGTAGTGGATACCTTGCACCTGCCATTTGCTTATATGAATAAGAAAAATACTCAAGATAATAAGACATTTTATTTGGTAGGATTGGAAGACCCAGACACCCAAGCAAGAGATCTAATAGGTTTTTACTTTAATCTAAATGGAGAATTAGTCTCTAGTAAGAGTTACATGAGTAAGATGGATCCAAGTTATAATCGTCATGATTTGATTGGTTTTGAAAACGGAATACTTACTGTTTTAAGTAAAAACAATTCAAACAATATGAAGTTATTGACAACGATTACCATAGAAGGAGAAATATTAGAAAAAATCAAAATTGAAAATGGTAATACCTGGGTAGCAACAAAGTTAACCAAAGATAATACATTATTATTTGGTATATATAAAGAAACTACCGAAAATTTAATACTAGAGTTATACAAGACAAATGGTGAAAGTGAAATAGAAAAAAAACTCATTTTAGTACCTGACGACTCAGATGCATTAGTTTTTTTATCCAGTATACACATTACTCCAGAAAATAATTTACTTTTAAATTTAAATCATAGAAGTCGTAACAATGCAAACATTCCAAATAGCCCAACTTGGAAAAATTGGACGCTCTTATCTGGTACAGAAATTGGATTGATATCTGGAATTTCAGACTCAGAAAATAAAATATACTACTCCATCACACCCAATCCATCATCCCATCAGATTATCGTCACCATACCAGAAATAAAGAACGACGTCACACTACGCATCACAGATCAGATGGGTCGCTCGGTTTGGGTACAGGATATCTACGATACAGAGATTGGTATAGATATCTCTAGTCTTGCATCGGGCATGTATTTTGTGTCTTTGCAGGATGCAGCATCTGGCATGCAGCTTGGTAAGGTACAGAAACTGGTCAAGGTGGAGTAGGATGGAAAAGAAGTGAAAAAAATACTATCATTTGTGAGCTTTACAAGATAATTTGGCGTAAATACATTTTACAAATCACTGACATTCTATATATATATATTAATAAAAAATATCTTAAAATATTGATAAAAAAATGACCAACCTATCCCAAAAAAGATATATCTTGCAGTAGAATTATAAGAAGCAGCAGAAAAAGAAGTGTGGGAGTAAAGTCTATAGTCAGTTAATATTTTAGGAAAATAGTGTTTGCATTATGGAACGTATGATGTTCTGTACTATATATTTTTTTAAAATAAAAGAAAACAAAAAATTTCAGTCATGATGTATGTAACGTAGATATTCAAGACAAAAAAGTAATATCATAAAAAAAGGCCTGCTACCCATGCAGGGGCTGCAGACCCAAAGTATCGTCGCGGATACGATGCAAAAGTACAGGTTTTTTAGATTATGATACGCTTTTTATTATTTTTTTAAGATTTATTGTCGGTGGATGCCGGATTAAATTGAGCGTATTATTTTTTTATCACCTTTTTTAAATTTTTTAAATATGAAAAGTATGAGATTTATTTTTGCTTTATGTGTAGTCGCGATGGCTACGTTTTTTATTTATTCATGTGCTAAGGATGGGGCTGAGAAGCAACCAGAATCATCAGTCCTTGATTTGCAGACGGTAACGAGGGCGGCTGAACCTTGTGAAAATGCAAACTTGTCATGCCCGGGAGGTAACTGGAGTTTAGATAAGTTTGCGAATTTTTCGCTGCCTGATTACCCTGGATGTACATTCCAAGTAAGATATCAGGAAAAAAGTTGTTTGCCAGACGGGTTTGATTTGCAGATTGTAGACTGGGTAGTGCTGTGGCCTGGATGTCCTGATTGGGATGATGCTATCAATAATGCACCAGATGTTGGGTTGTTGCACCAAAAAACTGAAAAGCAACTCATGGAGTTATTAGTTAATGGTAAAATATCATCAAGTACAGATATACATCCATGTGGTGGTATACGAACAACAATGTTTGGATTTAGTACAGGGGCTTGTATAAAATTCTGCGCTATTCAGGTAGGCAACCCAACAAAATCTGGTGAAATTGGTCTCATAAGATATGCAAAGTTGCCTTGTGGAGAAGCTTGCTGCAGAACCACATTTGAAGTGTGTAGAAATCCAAGCGGTACTCTGACAATAAACCAAAATTGGTCGCAAGGCACAGGTAATTGTAATGCTCAGACCCCAAGTTTGCCTTGTCCTATAAATACTATTTTTTCTACTCAAAGTTTGCCTAATTGCCAAGGATTATAATCGAATTAATAGGGCTTCAGTAATAAAATAAACTGAAGCTCTATTTTTATTTATCATAAATTAAAAAATATTAATTACCATAATCATGAGAACAATTTTTATATTTTTTATAATCTTAAAGGC
>CAMBRK010000038.1 GCA_945870185.1 Aureispira sp. CCB-QB1
AACCCGGATTATGCGTTAGAACTTTGTCATAGCCTGTCCCGCTTTAGCGGGAAGAAGCTAAAATGCAACCAGCCTGACCACTACATGGTAGGCGGGCAGGTAAATCAGCTATTTATATTCGAAAAGCGTAGCACCGCTACGGTTACAGAAGAATAATAGTCCGCCGCGGCGGATTCTGATTTGCAGACCTTGTCGAGCCAAAGGCACGAAGTTTAGCTTCGGAATACCTGCCTCGCCGTACCGTAGGGCAGGCAGGGATTTTCTAATGCATAATCCGGGTTAAAGCTTATTAAGAATGGGGCGAAGTCAAAATCACGTATTTTGCTCTTTTCCAAGATCCAGGAAATCTTTAGTGGCTTTTTTGAGCTCAGAAAAAGGCATGGTTGCTAGAGTATCATTAAGCGTAGGCTCTGATACAGAGACTCTCAGTTTTTCTAATGGATTTTGGGGGGCATACTGTACATTTTGATCTGATGTCCAAGCTAAGAGATCATTGGGCTCACATACTAGGATGCGGCATAAATCTTCGATATGGTCCAGTCTAAAGGTTCGGGTTTGACTATGCAAAATGCTTTTGGCTGCATGATGGGTAAACCCAGATTTTACTAAAAAACTATACGGTCTTTTGATACTGCGAGCTGAAAATATGGGGCCAAGATTTAAGTATAACATAATGTAAGTTTGAAATTTTACAATGTAAATGACACTATCGAAGTTACTGATCTAAGTTTACCTATTATAAATACAAAAATGATGATATTTATTGTAAAAAGTACACTTTATGGTTTCAAAAGTGCAATATTATATTTTATAATCACTATATACTTTGGTAAAATATAACTGTTTTATTCAAATTATACACAGTTTTATAGGAATAATGATATATTTTGTTTGAATAATGAACATAAATATTTAAATAATATACTATTTTATTAAAAAACTACGCCATTTTTTGCAAAAAGTAAGAAAAACCTTATTGCTTCTAAATAGGGTGCCTATTGCTTAGGATGAGCTCCCTGATGTGTAAATTAATCAATTTTGACGTAAAAAAAACTAACGATTAAATTATAACTACAAGAAAACGTAACCAAATTTAGTACATTTGATATTAAGAATAAACACATATAGCTATGAATGTGCTAATTATATTCTGAATAATTTATTATACGCAAAATAAAAATATTTATAGCTCTTTTTTATTTGAATATCAGGTACTATATTTGCCCTACAATTAAACAGAAAGCAAATTAATGAAAGAATTATAAAGCTTTCAAATTTTTTAAATTTTCCAAAAACGATTTTATGAAACAACCAAAATTTAGTCACAAAATTGACCCATAGTATTCATTTGAGTCATTTACTTTTTATGTAAAATTGATATAACTTTAGGGATTCCGACTACCTAAATTTTTCTATAAATCAATTCCTTTACATAAACTACCAAATGGTATATCTTAATACCATTTCCCGGCATACTTTAAGAAACCAACTATTACCGCATTATCGACTCTTCAAGACTGGCTATAGTATAACTCTTCGGGGACTATATACTGTATCTCCATATTTTCCAAAATTAAAAAAAAATATAATCATGAATTGTGGTTTATTAACTAGGCTCATTTTTATTATGGCTCTTCCATGTATTGCTTTTTGTCAAACTGATAATGAAAACCCAAAAAGTGAAATCAGATGGAACGAGTATAAAAATGAAATAGCCTTGGACTGTAAGTTCCTAAATAAAGATTTAAATCTCAACACCATAGGGTCAAATCTAATCTATAAGAAAAGATTTGGAGAGAAAAAATTTATTGCTGTAAATGAAAAGAAATCTTGGAGATTTCAGATAGGCGGATATGCGGACTATCCGGTCAGTAGTAAGGATAGTTTTAATTACAGTAACCAAGGACCCAGATTTATCGACAGTGAAAAAATCATCAATGTTAGGTTGCTTGCAGGTATAGAATGGCAAAAGCAAATGGGCAGGTTTCAGCTTTATTACGGTTTGGATACAGGGTTAAGCTTTGATAAACGAATAGATCCAGTAGATAGATACAGTGCATATAGTAATGGAGATGTTTATTACGAAGGTTTTGAAAGATTGGATGCAGGGGTGCCTTTTATAGGGTTTATGGGGCTTAAATATTTTTTCCATCCAAGATTTAGTGTGGCCATAGAGAGTTCCTTAACTCTTGGGGTTTTCTACTCGAAATATATAACCATTGGTCATGATGTTTCACTCAATGAATCTTACAGATATGAAAACATAAACAGTACAAATATCACTTTTGGCACCAGCTATTTAAGATTTATCAATGCTGCCTTTCATTTATGATATTGAGTTAGAGAAGTAAATTTATTACAATAATTATATACAAACATATATGAACAAGGGACAAAAAATTCCTATCTAATTTATGGACTCAAAAAGAAAACACCCGTCATACATAATGCATTTCACTAAGTGTGAGCATAGGATATTTGATTCGTAGCACCATTATCAATTAATGGAGCTATTTGACAGCTGATACAGCAAATAACTGTTGATGCAGGAAATTTGCAAATAGAAAGATTATTATAAGTTTATCAAATTTTTTAAATCTAAATTTATGTCTATATTAAAATCAAAAATTAAAAATGGTGTTCAAATCATACCATTTATCATAGCATCATTGTTGATGTCAATTGTTATTATCTCTTGTGGTGGATGTAAGGGGGCTAAGGTGGTCACACAAGCTAGTTCAAATCCACAGAATGAGCATAGTAGTGACAATAATGAAAAAAAAGACCTACAAAATTCTCAGACAATAAAACAATATCCTTACACAGAAAACAATACTATTTATATAAATGATACAACAAAAATAATTGGTGGAATAAAAATCGTTACAACACGAAATACTTCCAAATTGGTCTTTCCAAATGGAAAAGTATTATATAATGACTCTAATGATATGCCTATTTTAAAAAATTTGCCAAATTCGAACTATGATTATGGATATAGTCAAGGCAAAAAAAATTTTGGATTTTATGATTTTTCTAATATTAGTATTGATAAAAAAAGAAAGCTCTTTTCAAATATGAATGGTTATAATCCTAACAAAGTAAAAGAAATAAACAAGGCTAGGTTTAGTTGTCAAATATACGGGTTACATGAGTTAGATGAAAGGATATATAGGGTTCTAAGTATGAAAATATTTCAGGAAGATAAAGATTCTGATAGGCAACTATCAGTGATTGGCAACATTGGCTTTTTGGAAATATACAACAGAAACGGTGATCTGCTTTATGAAATTAAATTAGATAAATTTGGTGGGGACAACTTATGTATTACTCCTGATAATAAACATATTGTTCTAAACACCATCGGAGATGAAGGGAGCGATTATTATATGGTAAGCAAAGGAGCAACAACAATTTGGAGTTATGAAAATCCTAAACTACTTGATATTGTATATCATATTGAAAATAGTTATGGTACTAGGAGTTTTGAATGTTTTAACAATCACATTCTATTTCAATCTAATTTAAATAATACTGATTCCATTTTTGCTATGAATATTCTTTTAGATAAAAAGACAGTTTCTACTTTATCTTATCATCGTACTAAAATCGCAAATTATAAGATTGTACATGATGGATCATTTATTTTCGAGGATGGAACCAAGTACAATAAAGGCTCATCTGGTTTTAGTCAATATATCATTGAAGATTGGAACGAATATGTTGAAAATTCATCAAAAGAAAAAGATAAATAAATTGGGAATAAACATTTTTAGTTAATAAAATATAAAAATAAAATACAATGAAGTATAAAATAATGGTTGCCATAATAATGGCGACAATGTATTGTTATGCACAAAACGATTTGGTAAGATATAGACCATGTTCATCAGGGTGTGAACCAGATGATTATGGTGATATAACTGAATTTAAAACTCAAGATGTGATTTCTGACTATGGAGTTAGAAATGCTGATGGAGGAACTAGGTTTCACCAAGCTATTGATTATACAGTTTATGACATTGAAGATATGGGTTATTCCATAGTCGCGGTTAAAGAAGGGACGGTCTCTGATATAAATGGTGACGATTCATATAAAGGCATTACTGTCGGAAATTATAGGTATACTCATATTTTTGATAGTTATTTAGTAAATGATGAGACTTTTTATAAAAGTGGTAAATTTCTACTTAAGAAAGTTAAACCAGTCTCTGGTAAAAATACGTGGTGGGCTATAGTAGATTTGGAGCATTGTAGAGCATTTTGTGAAGAAAGTGGACGGATTGTTGAAATAAGTGGATATTGCAATAATTCTATTTCAACGGACAATTGGGTAAATGAAGGTTGGGATATAGCCCCAATAGGTGGGTCTGGATGATACCCTACACATTTGCATTTAGAAAGGAGAAACAGTGGTAAGAAGCATGATCCAAATCAAAATGTCAATCACAAAAGCCAGGATTTTCAAATAGAGTTAAAAATAAATAATAAGACTGATGTAATATTAAAGTACCCGGGTACAATTAGAAATGCAATAAGATTAAGAGCAACTATGAAGGATGGAATACCTGTTGGAAGTGATAGATTTTCTAATGTCACTATGAATCTGGATAAAGCTGACATTTTGCTTCAAAGACAGGGCAGCGATGATTATGAGCATATTATAGGTTATGAAGGGTCTGGGGATGAAAAGACTAAGATTGAGTCCAAACTTTGGCTTGGTGCCAATTTTAATACTTCAATTATTCCATCAAACTGGAATTCTAGGCCTTTTGGAAGTTGGACCCAAACTGGAACATATCCCTATGCTCATAGTAGTCCAGATAAAATTTATGACGATTATTTTTTCTCTGATTTTTATACCCGAATTGATAAAACTGATTTTAAAAAACTGACTGATCTACCTACAAATGCGAGGTATAATGATGGTAAATATAAGTTGAAGCCAACAGTCACAAACGTAAGAGATGAGTTATTTACTATACCAGCAATTAATTTTTCCTTAGACAATTTCAAACCATACATTTCATTTTTTAACGTAAAAACCAATGGATCTCCAATTTATCAGTTGAATAGAACAGGAAGTGAAGGGGATGAAAAAACCACTGATGATGGTACTGTCTCCAATGAAGCACAAAAATATGCACTAAAAATAGTAGAAGATGGTCCAAATACCTTGAGCATAGAGATCACGACTTCAGAACCTATGCAAAACTTACAATTTGCCCATAAAAAGGAAACACAAACTGCGTTTTCCCCACCAGCCCCTATGATTCCAAATGGAAGCAATAAGCTCAAATGGTCTGGGAATATCAGTACTACTTTTTCTCAGGGCGATTGTTTTAATGTACAGTTTTTTGGGCAAGATTTATCTACAAATCAAATTTTGGGTATTCACAAAAACACAAATAAAAATAAAGCAGGAATTTCAGTAAAAATACCTACTCGAAAAGGAAATGGCCCTAATGATTGGAATAATAAGCCAACCAATAGTGGCATGGACCAAATCGATTTTTGCATAGAAGGCTGTACCAAGCGGTTACTATCCGACAATACTGGTAATAGAAACTCATCAGACTGCGAATCCCTCAGCGAAGTCTCATCTTCCATCAATTACATTTCTTGCAAAAATGCAGAGATCACTATCGAAGGTACTGGATTTGTACCTGGTAACTTTACTATTACTTGGACAGATGGTTCAGGTAATTCATTGCCGCAATATCAAGATGACGCCCAAATAAACGTATTCAATGCGGGCACTTATTGCTACAAAATAGAAGCTGTAGACGATTGCTGTGAGATGGAAGGATGTGTGGATGTTATTGCTGAGGAATTGTTGAAACAAGACTTCAATCTAGATATTTTTAAAAATACAGAATGCAACAAAGAAACTGTAATGATTTGGGATTCAAAATCCGAGTATAATTATAAGTGGTCAAATAGCTCTAATCAAGCTAATGTGCATACAGTGACCAGCCCTGGAGAATATTCGGTAACAATAACCAACAAGATAAGCGGATGTCAACAAATTGAAACATTCGAGTTTCTAGACCATCAGTTTTCACTGGATGGCACCGTGACACAACCGTCCTGCAATGAAGCTGGTATGATAGATCTTTCAGTAATTCAAAATGATGGGAGCTTAGAATTAAGGTATTTATGGTCTGATGGTAGCAGAGAAGAAGATCGATATGAACTCGCTCCAGGGCAATATTGTGTGACGGTAACGAATGGTGATCAATCCACTCAAAACAATAGTCTTAGCTGTAAGCAGACAAAGTGTTTTGAAATATATACTACACCTTTTTATGTAAATGTTCTTTTAAATCAAACCAGCTGTAATGGACTGCCTGAATCCTTGATTTTAAAAGCAAATATGAATAATGGTCAAATAGGGACATTTAAGTATTTGTGGGATAATGGAACTACAACAGCTGAAAATACGGTAACTCAAGCAGGTGAATATTGTTACACTGTCACTGACGTAAACACAGGTGCGTGTGTCATGGGGTGCTACAATGTTCGAAGCATAAGTTTAGTTAAAATCACTACGAGTACTTATCCAATATGTACCGAGTTTACAGGTAAAATAAATACAATTATAACTAATGGGTCGCCCCCCTTTACATTTAAATGGAGCAATGGTGCAACAACTCAGAATGTTGTAGGACTAACTTCTGGTACCTATACTGTTACTGTTTCAGATGACAGTAATTGTACAGCAACTGCAGTATCAACTATAGAGTTAATGAATTTGGAAGCCAATATAAATTTTTATGAAATACCAATTTCTTGTGCACAAAGAGAAATTAGATTTTCAAATAATTTTATTACAACTTTTCCTAATGCGAATCAACATATCTTGCCCTTAACATACAAATGGAGTACAGGTGAAACTGGTATTGCAGCTATTGTAACCAAATCAGGGGAATACTGCTTGACTATTACAACAGCTAATAATTGCACCTTTAGTAAATGTATTAATGTATCTTTAGAGCCGCAAATCTCTTTCAATGTCACTCAAAACACCAACTGTCCAAATCCACCTGGTAATGGAGTGATAAATGTAAATGCCACTGGCGGTACACCACCATACCAGTATTCTTTTAATCCCGGACCACAAAATACAAGCAATCCTTCACTGACTGGTTTAGTGCCAGGAAGCTACAATGTGGTAGTGAGTGATGTAAATGGATGCAAAAGTTCAAAATATGTGCAAATTGAGCATAGTAATGGTTTAAATCTTACAGTTGAAACAAATGATCCATGTGCTGGCTCTAATACTGGTCAAGTGAAAATAAAATTGAAATGGGAATCTTTTCTAATGAATTTGTACCAAGTAGATAACAATGGTAACAGAGTTTTGTATTTTTCACAATATTATTTTACAGATATTATTGTTGTAAAAGACTTACCTGTAGGAAGTTATTTTGTAGAGGTGACAGATCTAAATAATTGCGATTATGGGTATAAGACTTTTGAAATAAAACAAAGTAACAAGCCCAGTATAAATAGTCTGGATGGAGCTGTCCAATGTGTCGTTCTTAAGGATGGTCAAGTTATAAAAAAAGGTACCATATCTATTAGTTTTAAGGGCGGAGTTTCTCCTTTTAGCTATAAGTGGAGTTCTGGGCAAACCACGCAAAATATTCAGGTAGAAAGTGCAGGTACATACACAGTATCTATTACGGATAGGAATGGTTGTTATGATAGTAAATCCTTTAATGTAAGCTCGACAGAAAATAATTTGATCGTTACTGGGGGTGGTATAGATAACCCTAATGGTTGTAGTTCATGGATAGATAATCTTAATACAGGAATAAATATAATTAATGGAAATCCACCATACAATATCAAAATTGGTGGCTCTGGTGGGATTCCATTGACAGAATTGTATAAACATGAAATTATGAGTAATCAAAACGGAGTTTTGCTTTTACCAGGGTTTATAAAAACACCACAATTCTATTATTGGAATAGTTTTACTTCTGAAATTGAAGTCACTGATGCCTGCGGATTGAAAACCTATTTAAATAAAGCAGTTGTATGTGAAGACTTTTGTGATTTCAATTGTGTAAAAATTTCTTTAGAAGCAACTGGAATTACTGGCTGTGCAAAAGTTATAAGTTCGGCAGCCGTTGGGTGGGTGGTTGGTTCTAAATTTGAAGTAAAATCCACATGCAATAGCAATGAAATAGAAGTTTATAATACAGTACAAAATGAATATATAACCATAAATGGCGGAGGGACGGAAAGATTCCTTAACGAATTATTTTATGATGGCTGGTATCATTTCAGAATTACTAATAAAACTACAGGCTGTGTCAAAAATGAATGGATCAAAACAAAAGCATGTAAGAGTTTTGCCAAATGGTTTTTTAATTCAGGTGGGTCACCAAGTACTGGTGGCTCCGGGCCATCTTCTTGTGAATCAGGAGATTGGCAATTTAAAGGTAATGATGCTGAGAAATGTGAAAAAGTATATTATTGCGAAAAAAATGGCTCTGAAAAAAGTGAGAAAGTTTCCTTGAAAAAATGTTCTGATATGTGTTGGGATAAAAACAACAAAAAATTCTTTATTAATTATGAAATTTGCCCACTTGATAATTTATGTGAGCATCGTAAAAAAATTTCAGAATCTACTAATCAAGAACATCCATTATGTCCATGTAATCTTAAAGCATGCCCAATATTCCGTCCGTCTTTTGATCCACCAACATGTGCGGATATTGTAAAATGTGTTGTTGCTGATTCTATAAATGATAATTATATAATGTTTTGGAATGACTATGACAGCCTGAACCAAAAGGTATTGAAAGGATATTTCTTTAAAGATTCGGCGTATCCTACCGATTTTGGTCCATTCTCCAAAATAAATACATCATTAGACATTGAGCAGGTAAAGACGGATAAAGATTACAATCATTACATTTTGGGAAAAAATGGTAATTATTATTTCGAAAAACGATCAATAGATAATCAATTCTTATGGTCTGTAAACCTTTCAAATATAAATGTAAAGGGTTTATCATCAAATAAATCTGGTGATTTTGATTTAACTGGCTTTGATATGAGTAATAACAATGTTTTGGTCAATGTTAAAATTGATCAAAATGGTAATGTGTTGTCTCAAGTTCCTGTTACCAATATTTCAGGATTTTTTGATAAAACTATTCAGGAGGACGGCATTTTTTACTCTTTAAAAAAGTCATCTAATGAAATGTATATTATTTCTCCAAATAACTTAATAACTAAACAAATACCTTCCAATATTATAATAAAGGACATTAATATAAATGGTAATAATATTATTGTTGCTGGTGAATTTAATGGTCAAACCACTTTGGCCGGAAAGAATATAAATACAAATTCATATACAAATATAATATTTTTGACATATGATAAGCTAGGTAATCTTCTAAAAGCAAAGGTTGCATTAAAACCAAATAATATGTCAGTAGATGGTTTTGAAATGAAAGATCCTTCAGATATTACATTTTATGGTAAAATTGAAACCATTTCATATGGACCTACTACGGAAGAAAATATTATAGATTCCTGCACATATATTTATTTATTTTCATTGGAAGAAGATGATTGCCCATCCTTCACATCCACCCTCACATCTCACCGCACCCCTTGCCAGCTCACCTGGAACGATCCACCTACCGGATATACCTCAGAGCTGCAGTGGAACGAAAATGGCATCTGGATTGAAGTATCAAGCATCGGCTTGGTAGCTCCGGGATATACATCGCCGTTCACGGTGCTGAAAGATGGAACTTACAGACTTATCCACAAAAAAGAAGGATGCCCTGATGTCGTATCTAATAGTGTGTCCACCACATGTTATGGCATATGTGTGTGTCCTGCACCAGTACTTTCGTACGACAATCAGGCATGTCATCTCACATGGTCTACTGTAGAATGTCCTGGATACACAGCCAGATTACAACGTCAAAATGCAAACGGCTGGGATGATATAGCATTGACAGCTGCATCACCTTACACCGTTACAGCTGCAGGCATATATCGTGTGTTGCTCACAAAACCTGGATGTAGCCAAGTACTCAGCAATGTAGTCACCACTACAGCTTGTACACCTAATACCAATCCATGTACCTGTACCACAGCTTCACAGCTGACATTAAATACATCAGCTTGTAGTCTCAGCTGGAACACACCATCGTGCAGTGGATACACCAGCACACTACAGCGATTTGTAGCGGGTGCATGGACAACCATTAATAGCACCAACCCATACGCCATCCCAGCCAACAATAATGGTCAGTACAGAATACTCACATCGAAGCCAGGATGCGGTGACTTAGTATCCAATGTAGTGACGGCCAGCTGTAGTTGTAGCTCACCAGCAAGCATCACCGTATTTAATAGTACATACGGTCTAGGCCAAAATGTAAATCTGCAAAAATCGCAAACATACATGCACAATGTCACATCAGGCCATCCTAATGTATGCGACGACCAGTTTATAGAGCTTCGTTTTGATGCCAATGTTGTGAATAGCGATTGGAATATCTCAGGAACCGTAGGTATCTTACCAGCCACAATAATCAATGGTTACTTCACCTTTACTGTGATCTTACCAGATCCGCCATCATCAGGCTATGGTGATGTATGGTTACAGAGTCCATGTGGTGATTTTTATACATTGAGATTGGTGTATGATTGTACATCAGGATGTGTGCCAATCAATGTTAATGTTTTAGGTAATGTAAATAACAGTTGTGAAAATCTTACGGTAAATGCTTCAGGGGGCACAGCACCTAATACTTATCAAATCAGCGGTGATGGAAGTCTAGGAACAGATATCAATCAAAATGGAAGTAGCAATATCATCAATTTATCATCATTACAAAATGGTGAATCGATCACGCTTTCAATTACAGTTACTGATGTGAATGGGTGTACAGGAACCAGTCAAGTGCTTTACACTAAATGTTCGAATGGATGTTCTGGAAATATATGCAATAATACAACACCTGAATGTAACGATGTTTTAGGTAGTACAGATGGTTATAATCAAAATGCAATAATTAATTTCATAGTTCCTTCAGGAGTTACTCAGGTAACTTTAAAATTTAATCCTCAACCAGTACCGCAGTCATATATTGTTAAACATAATAGCACAAATATAATTAATGTTGGAAATATTTATACTTCCTTTGAAACAGATCCAGATTCTCTTAACCCATGTCAAAACCAAGGTAGAAATATAATAGTACCTTCACAGTTGGATGATACTGGTTTGACTGCTCAAGGTAGTTGGGCTACTAATTCAATTTCTGTGAACCAAGGAGACTTAATTACTATTATTATTAATCATCCTAGCTGTTGCGGAGTAAGTTGGTGGAATCTTCAAATTCTTTGTGGTGGATCAGGTAGCAGACCTAGTACTGATAATAATTTGATAAATATCGGAAATCATTTACAAGATGCAGAAAATGAAAATTTATCAAATACATTCCAATTAAATGATCTTATCCGCTTCTACCCCAATCCATTCTCCAAAGGCATCAATATGGAGTTTACAGCTCCACAATCTGATGTGATGAAAATGGAAGTGTACAACCAAGTAGGTATCCAGGTATTTACCAAGACCATAGACTTGATGCAAGGTATCAATTTAAGGTACATTGACGAATTTGAAAATATGCCAACTGGCGTGTATACTGTAAAAATGAGAGGTACTCAATCAGAACACCATACACGAGTGATCAAGATAGAGTAAGCCATAAAGTAGGTAGTTTATCACAAGCCACTATCCCAAGTCAAAAATGATTTTGGGGTAGTGGCTTTTTTTTGTTTTGTGGCAGTCGCATTTTGTGATCTTGTGATCGGAGATCGGTGACTGAGCGGAGTCGAAATCACTTCTATATCGTGGCTTCGACTATCGCTCAGCCACCACCTTTGTCTTCGGGTGATGAGAATGGTCGATGGTGTCAATCTAAAGCTTGATTAAAAATGGTGCACAACATCGTGAAGCCGAAATCAGAAGGGTGGCTCTGCTTCAATGTAGCTTCGTTCATTTGAGAACGATGGCTGTTGGTTATTTGAGGCACAAGTTGCAAACTTGCGCAATCACATTTAAATGGATTTTCTGAAAAGTAATCCAATAATAAGTGAAGCTGGAATGGACAATATGCATTATAGATTTAAACCTGTAAACTAATAATATAAAAATAAAATAGGTTATGAAATTATGAAACTAGTTGCTAAAAAGAGCTGAAAGATTACACATAACCCTATTTATTTATTGTTTTGTCCTTTTGATTCACCCTTTGTTTGCCAATATCAAAAGAACCAAACCCCAAAATAAAAGTAACGTAAAATGCAAATAAATAAGTCACTATTACATATTTTTGACTGTGATTTGATAGTCCTATATATTTAGTAGTAAGCGTTGCAGATATCATAGACATCGAAACCAAACAAATATTTACAATAAAAGGAAAACAAATGGAGCTTAAAACCATAGAATTAAATGTAGACCAGCCGAAAGAAATTTATGCATCGTCTGACTGCCAATCATTGATCAAATCTATGAACGACTATTATCCCATAATTGGCTTTCACAAACCTTGGGTAGGATACTTTACTTTAGAAGACAATCAAGTTGTTGGTACAGGTGGTTTTACGGGTCAACCCAAAGACGGAAAAGTTGAAATTGCCTATTGGACTTTTAAGGAGTTTGAAGGGCAAGGTATAGCTTCTTTCACTTGTAAGGAACTGATCATTATCGCCAAAACTGCAGATCCTGAAATAATTATAACAGCTAAAACAGCACCTGAGAATAACGCTTCGACAAAAATTCTACAGAACAACGGTTTTTCATTTACTAAAATAGTACAAGATGATGAAATTGGCGATGCCTGGTTATGGACGCTTGATAAATGATAACACGATATTTTAAGGACACAAAGATTGATTTCCAAAAAAGATGAGAAGTATTTACTTAGTATTATTTGTTTTAGTGCTTCAAAATTTGTCCGCACAGCAAAACCTGCCTGTTATTTGTGCCAATTCAAAAAACGTAAAAATTCACGATGGTCTACAATACAAACCAGATTATTGGGTGATTTTTCCTGAAACCAAACCAGATGTATACTATGTAGATTTGCCGAGAAAAAAAACACTTGTCAAATTCATAACGGATATTGATAGTATTTCATTTACCTTAAATTATGGCGATGTCAAAGATTTTATTGTGCTTCTGAACGGGAAAGATTCTTGCTATACCCAAATTTCAGCAAGTTATCCTAATTTGAAAACACCCAAGAAACTACATACTGGAAATGATACTATTCCATTCACGATGAAGGATAATCGCATTTATTTTAAAGGAAAAATAAACAATTCGGAAGTACTGACCTTTCAATTCGATTTGGGTGCAGAGGCTATGAATATAAATAAAAAGTCTGTTAAAAAAATCAAGGTAAATTTCGATAAAAAAGGAAATTTGTTCAATAGTGATGGCGTAAATGAAACAAGAGTAAGTTCGAAAAATGATATAGTAATAGCTGGATTAACTTGGAGTGGTATCGAAATGTATGAAACCAAAAATATGGAGCATTATGAAGATGCCATTATTGGAAATAGTTTCTTCCTAGACAAAATATACAAAATAGATTACGACAATACTCGTCTCATTGTATACCACAAATTACCAATTATAGAAACAGGTTATGTAAAACAAGATATGATCTTGGACAATGGTATTCGACCAGCGATTGAAGGCTCTTTTATTTTTGGTAAAAATACCTATAAAGACTGGTTTTTATTTGACACAGGCCAAACAGGTACTGGAATTTTAGGGAATAGTTATTTAGTCAAACACAATTTGTATGAAAAATTTTCAACCATTATGAGTTTGGGCAGTAAAAAAATTGCATTTATTCATCAACTACTGATTGCAAACCAAACTTTTTCAGACGGTGTGATTACGTTAGAAAAAAATAAGAAAAACGGTTCAAATTATAAATTTGGTGGTTTGATAGGAAATAAAATTCTTAAGTGTTTTAATGTAATTATTGATAATCAACAGGGATTTATATATTTGAAGCCTAATATATTTTTCAAAAAAGAGATTTAAGGATTCTTTAATCACTAAAGTTTCCATCCATTTTTGTTATATGAATGGGTATCGTATTTCAATAGCTATAATTTATATACTTTGATGGTAACGCTCAAATAGTAAAACCATTTCTTAATTTTTTTCGTTTATAGATCTTGTTTGATACAGACGCTAAACGCCAATATTTCTTGAAGCGAATGTAGCCTATTTTCATCAAAATCCATTCATATTTAGATTATTCATAAATCCATTCAAAAAAATCATCGCCACAATGAACACAATTATCACAGGAGCTACCAAAGGTATTGGAAAAGCACTGGCTATTAAATTTGCTTCTGAGGGGCATTCATTAGCAGTTTGCGCAAGAAATGAGCAAGACTTGGCATCACTCAAAGCAGAGTTAGCGCTATCCTTCCCCAACATAAAGGTATTTACTCAAGTAACCGATATCAGTAAAAAAAGTGAAGTAGAAGCTTTTGGTCATGCTACCATCAAAGCCATGGGACATATAGATGTACTTATCAATAATGGAGGAGTATTTTTGCCAGGATATACCACTGACGAAGTAGACGGAACTTTAGAAAAAATGATAGATACTAACCTGTATAGTGCTTATCATCTGACCAGAATTATGGTTCCTTTTATGAAATCATCCACTAAGCCTCACATTTTCAACATGTGCAGTATTGCCAGTATTACTGCTTATCCCAATGGAGGATCCTATGGTATTTCAAAATTTGCCCTTTTGGGATATACCAAAGTCTTGCGCCAAGAACTTAAAGAACAAAATATCAAAGTCACAGCGATCATGCCAGGTGCGACATGGTCTGACTCCTGGGCTGGAGTGGAACTTCCTTATGATAGACTGATGGAAGCCAAAGATATTGCAGATAGCGTGTGGGCGGCTTATAATCTGGGCAAATCGGCAGTTGTAGAAGAGATTGTAATTCGGCCACAGTTGGGTGATTTATGATGTATATTTGCTTTGCATAGAGTTACCAAAGCGTTAAAAAAACTGTAAAATCAGATAAATAAGGATCCATTTGTAATAAAATAGATTTTTTTGCGTCTTAACATTTAACTAATCCTTTATACTTTGAAGTACCACAGCATATTTCCTATTTTTGTTTTCTTTATGTTTTCTTTGATGGCAAATGGCCAAAAATACAGCACCGTTGGAGGTATCCGTATCGGTGATGATTTTGGTTTCTCTTTTGCCCAAAGAGTAGCTAACAAAACGACTTTAGAATTAAACCTTCAGCCTGGCACTTTTACAGGGAAAGAATTATATGCTTTACTTGCCAAACAACACTACCCGTTGTTATCCAAGAGATTAAACTTTTTTGCAGGAGCAGGTGTATATTCGCGCAGCTTACCCATCACCTCTATAGAACCTGTCAAGACTCAAAATACTTCTGGTTTAGCTTTAGTATTGGGTGCCGAATTTACTATTGGTAAGCTAAATATTTCGACAGATTATCTACCACTAGTTACTTTATTTAATAAAGACACCAATCAACGCTTTCAGACTACCTCAGGAGTAAGCCTGAGATACGTGTTTGTGGGCAGAGACTCTTCTACTAAAAAGTTTTTCAAAAACTTATTTAAGAAAAAGAAAAAATAATCTTTTTTGCTTAATCTGCCTTCATTGCATTACAGCAGACAGGCCTTATCCATCAATTGCTCCACACAGCATATCTTTGCTTCCTTAATGCGGATGTAAGGCTTTTTTCTGCTTTTAAGGCCTCGGCTTGCGATTTGTATATAGGTAAGTGACTGTATAAACTCGGTCTCAGAAATGAACCATACTTTTTTACAATAGCTGATGAGATATCTACCCCTTTTTCGCTGAGTATTCCTTCCTTGTGCTGCTTTAGTCTTTCTGTGGGTGACTTGCTAGTCATACCTACATAGAGACATTCCAAGACGCCATTATATTGTGGATTGGCTTCGC
Organism: Aureispira sp. CCB-QB1; assembly: GCA_945870185.1. Taxonomy (GTDB): domain Bacteria; phylum Bacteroidota; class Bacteroidia; order Chitinophagales; family Saprospiraceae; genus OLB9. Next base: position 16,050 of record CAMBRK010000038.1, read on the forward strand.
GAAACTTTTTATGATCACTGAAAACTACTTTTCTCAGCTCTACTACATATACTTGATACATTCTTGGAAAATGGACTTTTTACTCATCGTGCAAAAATCATTCCATAATCATGTTTATTTAACAAACACCTATCTTTGACAAACTCTTGCAAAAATATTTGTAAATTTTTTGTTAATTTTTCTCTGCCATATAAAATTAATTTTGTAATTTGCGGTCAATTCATAAGTATTTAATCACAATTTAATCATAAGCAACATGAATATTACATTTGATGAATTAAGAAGAGTCAAGCATGCCCTACCCACAGGTAGTGTAAGCAAAATTGCATCTGAGCTCAATATAGAAGAGCAAACCGTGAGAAATTATTTCGGAGCTAAAAAATATGAAAATGGTGAAGTGGTTGGTTGCCATATAGAGCCTGGCCCCGATGGCGGTATCGTACACCTCGATGACGATGTTATTCTTAATATAGCAAAAAGAATGCTAGCCGACGCCCAAAATATTGGAGTGCATTGACCTATTGGGATAATAAAACACCATAAAAAACACCTTTAGTATAAAAATCAAAAATATACCAAAGGTGTTTTTTTATTTATACTCCAAATTGGGTCAAGTGATGATCTAAATGTTTGTAAAACATATTATTCCACTCTTCTAGTGAAAGTTTTCCAAAGGAATGCGACGCTCTTCCTTCAAAAAACGGAGCACCATCCTGTTGAGCTTTAGTCATGAAGTTTATTAATCTTTCCTTTTCTACTTCAAAAATTCTATTGTCTTTAATGATAAAGTCAGGAGCAGTACCAGAATTCCTTTTATACGGCACTTCATTACAAACACCATTTTTCACAAACTTTTTTAAAACCCATGCCATTAAAAAATTAGGTTTTGAAAATTTTTGTGGCTCATATTCATATTGATAGGGCACACAACAATGAGCCAGCATTTGACTCACAGTCATTTTTCCCCACTGTGGTTTAGTATCAGGGGTGAGCTTATTGATTCTATTCACAAGATTAGCTGTGGTTTCAGAACTAAATATGTTAGGAAAAGCCATATTAAACTTAATATTTATTGGGTTAATAAAATCTATATTTCTTGTTTTGCAAAAAGATCTGGACGCTTTTCCTTAGTGACTTTTAAAGCCATTTCGTAACGCCATTCATCTATCTTCTTCTCGTTTCCTGATAATAATACTTCTGGTACTTGATATCCTTTATAATCCGCAGGCCTGGTGTAAACAGGTGGAGCCAGTAAATCATCCTGAAAGGAATCTGTCAATGCACTAGTTTCATCATTGAGTACACCGGGAATGAGTCTTCCTACAGCATCTACAATGATTGCCGCTGCCAACTCGCCTCCAGAAAGCACAAAATCTCCCACAGAAATTTCCATGGTTATGTGCATCTCTCGAATCCTTTGATCTATGCCTTTATAATGCCCACAAATGATGAGTAAATTTTCCATACATGAAAGCCTATTTGCCATTCGTTGATCAAAAGTTTTTCCGTCGGGTGTCATATAGATCACCTGATCATATGCTGTTTTTTCCTTAAGTTCAGAAATACAGCGATCCAAAGGCTCACACATCATGACCATACCAGCACCACCACCGTACTGCATATCATCCAATTGCTGATGCTTTCCGAGTCCATAAGGACGAAGTGGTATCACATTGACATACAAGAGACCTTTATCTGCTGCTCTCTTCATGATAGAATGAGCAAATGGGCTCTGTAATAAGTCAGGAACAACAGAAATAATATCTATTTTCAATTTGTTTTATTTACAAAATCAAGCCTTTTTTAATTGGGCATAATACTTATAAAAATGTGGAATGGTTTCTATCCCTTTATAATAATTAAACAAACCATAGTGCTCATTGGGTGAATGAATATCATCAGAATCCAAGCCAAAACCCATTAAAACTGTTTTGACATTGAGAACTTTCTCAAATAATGCTACTATGGGAATACTTCCACCACCGCGTACAGGAATTGGTTCTTTGCCATAAGTGTCTCTCATGGCCATGGCTGCTGCCTTATACTCAGGTGTATCTGATGGAGTCACAGCTGCTTCACCACCATGATGTGGTCTTACTGTAACCGTTATACCCGGAGGAGCGATACTTTCAAAGTAATTTTTAAATAATGATGTTATTTGATCACTTTTCTGATTGGGTACAAGTCTCATGCTGATCTTGGCAAATGCCTTGGAAGGTAAAACTGTTTTGGCTCCTTCTCCGATGTAGCCGCCCCACATACCATTAACTTCTAAGGTAGGGCGGATGGATGTTTGCTCCAAGATGGTATATCCTTTTTCGCCCATGGTATCTGACACACCTAGTCCTTTCATATATTCATCCCTATTAAATGGTGCCATATTCATGGCAGCACGCTCAGTATCAGAGACAACCACCACATCATCATAAAATCCGGGTATCGTGATATGTTTATTTTCGTCTTTAAGCGATGCGATCATATCACAAAGCACCTGAACAGGATTTGCAACTGCACCACCGTAAACTCCTGAATGTAAATCCTTATTAGGACCAGTAACTTCAACTTCTACATAAGATAAACCTCTAAGTCCTACTGTAATGGAAGGTATATCATTGGCTATTACCGAAGTATCAGAAATCAATACCACATCACAAGTCAACATGCTTTGGTAATCCTGACAGAAGGTAGCAAGGTTTGATGATCCGATTTCTTCTTCTCCTTCTATCATAAATTTGACATTACATGGGAGCTGATTATTCTGGATCATAGCTTCAAAAGCTTTTACATGCATATACATTTGACCTTTATCATCACAGGAACCTCTTGCAAAAATCGCCCCATCTGGATGGATAGTTGTCTTTTTGATCACAGGCTCAAAAGGTGGACTATCCCATAAGTCTAGTGGATCTGGAGGCTGAACATCATAGTGACCGTATACCAATACAGTAGGCAAAGCTGAGTCTAGCATATGCTCACCATATACGATGGGATGACCTTTGGTAGGATAAATCTCTACTTTGGCACATCCAGCTTTAGTCAGGCTTTCAGCTACAAGGTCGGCTGTTTTTGCAACATCACCTTTGTATTTTGGATCTGCACTAATGGAAGGAATTCTGAGCATTTCTAGCAACTCATCCAAAAAGCGTTCCTTATTCTCTTGAATATAATTTTGTATATTTTGCATTTTCTATTTATTATTTATTGAAAAATATTTATCCATATTGTAAAGCACAAAACAATATCGATCCGTTGCTTCTTCTATTGTTTTTGAAGTAGGCTTACCTGCTCCATGACCAGCACTCTTATCTATTCTGATCAGTACGGGGTTATTTCCTACATGCTTTTTCTGAAGCTCAGCTATAAACTTATAGGAATGCGCTGGCACTACCCTATCATCATGATCTGCAGTTGTTACCATCGTCGCGGGATAACTTACTCCTTTTTTTACCTGATGCACAGGCGAGTAGTTATTGATGTATTCAAACATCTCTTTACTTTGTTCAGCTGTACCGTAATCAAATGCCCAACCTGCTCCTGCAGTAAAAGTATGATACCTCAGCATGTCCAATACACCCACAGCAGGTAAAGCTACTTTAAATAGTTCTGGACGTTGAGTCATACAAGCACCTACGAGCAATCCACCATTAGATCCACCTGAAATGGCTAAGGTGGATGATGAAGTATGTTTTGTTGAAATTAAATATTCAGCTGCAGCTATGAAATCGTCAAACACATTTTGCTTTTGCATCTGAGTACCTGCAACATGCCATTTTTTTCCATATTCACCACCACCTCTTAAGTTGGCAACTGCGTAAATTCCACCATTTTCCATCCATACGGCATTGGAGATACTAAATGCTGGAGTCAAGCTTATGTTAAATCCGCCATAACCATACAATATCGTAGGATTATTTCCATCCATCTTGATACCTTTTTTGTGTGTTATGATCATAGGCACTTTGGTACCATCTTTGGATTTATAGAAAACTTGTTTGGATTCATATTGTGCCGGATCAAAATCGATACTTGGCTTGATAAATAGCTTAGACTCTCCATTGTTTGGATTCAATTGATAAATCGATCCTGGAGTAGTATAATTGGTAAATGAAAAATAAATTTCCTTTTCTTCTTTTTTAGCTCCTCCCATAGATGCCGTACCTACACCAGGCAATGTTAAATCTCTTACCAATCCACCTTTGAAATCATATTGTTTGATCAGCGATAATGCGTCTTTCATGTAATGCGCAAAAAAATAACCACATCCAGTAGAAATACCCAAAACATTTTCCGTCTCAGGAATAAAGTCTTTCCAATTCCCAGGATTAGGGTTGGACGCATCTACTGTTACTACCTTTTTATTAGGTGCATTTAGATTGGTCAGCATATATAAAGTGGTACCATCATTTTCGATGACATCAGTATCGTTATTGAAGTGATCCTGAATAGTTATCATCTTAGCATTAGGCATAGAAAGATCAATCATGTACAGTTCGTTACCAGAAGTAGCATTGGATGCCGTGATAAATAAATATCGATCATCCTCACTGACTCCGCCTCCCACGTATCGACGTTTGATATCGCCACCGAAAATGACCTGGTCATTTTGTTGCCTCGAACCCAATCGATGGTAATAAAGCTTATGCTGATCTGTTTTAGCTGACAACTCACTTCCTTTAGGTTTATCATAACTAGAATAATAAAAACCTTCGTTTTTAAACCAGGATAATCCACTGAATTTGACATCCATCAATGTATCTTCAATGATCTTTTTCTCAATAGCATCCATGATGATTACCTTTCTCCAATCGGAACCACCTTCAGATATTTGATAAGCGACTTTCGATCCATCCTTAGAAAAATTTATCCCTGCTAGTGATGTAGTTCCGTCTTTTGAAAAGGTATTGGGATCTAAAAAGATCTCAGGAGCACTTCCTTCTTTCTGTCTCCAGAGCACAAATTGGTTTTGCAATCCATTATTCTTATAGAAATAAGTAAAACTACCTTCTTTAAATGGTGCTGAAATTTTTTCATAATTCCATAACTTTTCCAAACGAGCTTTAAATGCTGCTCTGTAAGGTATCTGATTGAGATAATCGAAAGTAACTTTATTTTGGGCATCCACCCACTGATCTGTTTCAGTAGACTTATCATCTTCAAGCCATCTGTAAGGATCGGTCACTTCAGTTCCAAAATAAGTGTCTTTGACATTTCCTTGTTTAGTTACAGGATATTTAATTCCTTTGGAAGTTTCTTTTACTGCCATTTGATTTGTTTTGCTGCATGCTACCCATAGCAATGTGGTAACAACGAGGTAAAAATATTTGTTCACTTTTGATTAGGTTTTATGATTTAATATCTTAACTAAAATGCTTTGCTCATTTTAATGTCCCTTTAAAATTAACTTCCAAAGAACACGCCAAAAGTAGCAGTATTTCACCACTTTTAAAAATATTTGACTAAAAATAGAAACCAAATGTGTTCTAAAGTATTTTCTACTAGAAATATTTTATAATTTTGAACCCAATTTCTTTTTGACTTTAAATGATAACATGTTTTAAGTCTTTGGATTAAAAATTCATAATTTTTTGATTAAAATCAATCACCATTAAATAGTTATATAACCAATAAAAACAAATATATGAAACCCTTTTTTGCATTGATTCTTGTGGTCTTTATCGGATGTAAACACAATCATGACCAACATGACCATCATAACCATCAAACTAACGAAACAGAATCTCCACTTTACAAAGAAGTGATGTCCATACATGACGCTATTATGCCAGAAATGACCACTATTCATGATTTAAAAAAAGCTTTAAAAGCAGCTCAGGATGACTCCAATAAAGAAATGGTTTTATCTCAAATCTTTAAACTCAATGAAGCCGATGAAGCTATGATGTCTTGGATGGCAGCTTTTAAAACACCTCAAGACACTGCTACCATCAACACCTATCTTAACGATGAAAAAATAAAGATACAGGCAGTTAGTGATCTGATGCTAAACTCCATATTGTCATCTAATAAATTATTAGACTCTTTAAATACTGTGAAATGAGTCCATTTAAATTGATTTTTTCGATGCTTTGCCTTACTGCGATTGCTTGTAATGACAGCCCAACGGAATTGCCTTATCTAGGTAACAAAGTCATTGAAAATGGTAAAGAAATATATCATACTGTGGGCCAGTTTAATCACTATAATCAAGATAGTGTTTTGATGACCAATAAAGATTTTGCAGAATACATCTATGTAGCTGATTTTTTCTTTACTTCTTGTCCTTCGATTTGCCCTAAAGTGGCTAAGGAAATGTTAAGAATCCATGATGCATTAAAGGACGATCCTCAAGTAAAAGTAGTCTCTTTCACTATTGACCCAATACGTGATACACCACAAAGACTTAAGCTTTATGGTGATAATTTAGGCATTGACCACAAAAAATGGATTTTTCTGACAGGAGATAAAGATGCTACCTTAGACTTGGCTGCTACATATTTTGTGGCCGCATTGGAAGATGCTGATGCTCCAGGTGGATTTGATCACTCTGGTAAAATCGTACTAATAGATAAACAAGGTCATGTGAGGTCATTTAGTGAAGGGACAGATCCGAGTACTACGCCTAAATTGATCGAAGATATTAAAAAGCTTTCAGCATCATATACTCACCCCAAGTAATGAAATATATAATGATTATTTTAGGTTTTTCGTTCATGTTGGCTTGTAATGAATCTCCTTATATGCAAGGTAAGCGACTTTATGTAGCCAACTGCCAAAACTGCCATATGGAAGATGGCAGTGGCTTAGCTAAACTTGTACCTTCGCTTCAAGAGTCAGCACTATTAGGTTCTCCTGTGATAGCTTGTATCATTAAAAATGGTATTCAAGATACCATCAGGAATGATCAAACGTTTCTAGTCAAAGAAATGCCAGCTTTTGGAAAACTATCAGCCACTGAGATCACCAATATCACGAATTACATCAATCACAGTTGGTACAAAAATTTTAAAGAAACAAACATAACAGAAATAGAGTCAGCTTTAAAAAATTGTCCATAATTACAATCTTAAAAACCTTTAATCCAAGGACTTATGAAATTGTTTCCGCTTCTTAAATGCTTTTATTTTATGATGATTTTCTGCTTCAATAGTGAAATACTGTGGAGTCAAACAATGCTGAAATACAACGGCAATGGCGAAAATAATCTTCCGGAATGGGCAGTAGAAATGTATAAAGACAATCCTGACTTGGGGTTAGTGATCGATAAGTATGAACAATATTACTCGGTAAATCCATTTGTAAAAAATAAACATACGCAATATTATAAGAGATTGATCAGAGAAATATCAAGAGAACAAAAAAGAACATCTAATGAAGATAGGCAATATTTGAGCTTGATTTCAAAAAACCAATCATCAAGAACTATAAATATGTCCAATTGGCAGTGTTTGGGTCCTTTTGATTGGGACCATAGTGCCGCAGGAAGAAGTTATGCCCCAGGTTCTGCTCATGTTTATACAGTAGAACAGTCAATCTCAAATCCCAATGTCATATACGCAGGTACGGCTACCGCTGGCCTTTGGAGAAGTTCCAATAAAGGAATTTCATGGACTGCCCTGACAAATAACGCATTGATTTCTACTGTCTATGCTATAGAGATTGATCATACTAATGAAAACGTTATTTATGCTTCGATGTTTAATTCGATTTATAAATCTACCAATGGAGGTACCACATTTCAGCCCACTGGCAATAGTACATTTCAAGCTATATCATTAGATACCAGAGATATCCGCATGTTACCTTCTAATAATAATACGGTCTTTGCTTGTACAAGCAATGCCCTTTACAGAACCATTGACGGAGGAACTACTTGGACCAATGTGGTTTCTGGAGATTTTCAGGAGGTCGAAATACATCCTACAAATAACAATGTAATCTATGCTGTAAAAAAGTCTGGAACTGCAACGCAGTTTTTTAAGTCTACCAATGGTGGTTCTAGTTTTACACAAATCATAAATGGATGGCCTGTACCGCCTGCTAATGGAAATCAAGAAAGAACCGAAATTTCTGTGTCGCCACACAATCCCAATTACGTTTTTGCACATTGCTCAGGATTAGCCAATGGTGGTAGCGGACTTTATGGAGTATACGTAAGCTCTGACCAAGGTCAATCATGGACATTCAGATGTTGTGGACCTCAGCCTGCTGGACCTCCTTCACTTTCCAACCCTAATCTTATGGGATGGAGTGATGATGGTACAGATGATGGCGGACAATATTACTATGATATGGGTTTTGCTGTATCACCGACTAATAGCGATTCCATCTTTTTGGCAGGTGTAAATTTATGGGTTTCAAGTAATGGTGGCACTTCATTTACTTGTCCAGCCAAATGGTCTCATCCTCACAAAGCCAATTATGTGCATGCCGATATCCACGACATTAACTATTACAACCATACAAGAGAATTGTGGATAGCATGCGATGGTGGAATTTTTTATTCCAATAATAATGGCTCAAGTTTCCAAAGAAGAAATATTGGTATTTTTGGTACAGATTTTTGGGGTTTTGGACAAGGATGGTGGTACGGAGATGTAATGTTAGGCGGAGCTTATCACAATGGAACATTACTCAAAGAAGAAAATGTTTATCAAAATGACTGGCTATGTACAGATGGAGGTGACGGAACTTTAGGTTTTGTAAATCCAGGCCTAGATCGTCAGGTTTATAGCTGGTTTGACATTAAGAAACTAAAATCAAACCGAACAGTAAGTCCTGAAACGAGAGCATTTGATTTCAAACCTAATAACACATACATCACAGGACAATCCAATGACTTACTTATTCACCCAGCATATTATGGTCATTGGTTGACAGGATACCAAACAAAACTTTACCAAACCAAAGATAATGGCTATACATTTACTGAGATATCTGACTTTGGGGCAAATATAGCTTCAGCAGCCCAAAGCTGGTCAAATCCAAACGTTCTTTATGCATGTACGTTTCCTGGATGGTGGAGTACAAAACGTATATTCAGATCCGTCAATGCTGGTGTAAACTGGGTAGAAATTACGCCTACTTCTGCACAATTGAATGGTAATATATGGATACCCTATGATATTGTAGTAGATCATGATGATCCTATGAAAATCTGGATTGTAAGAACATCTATGTATGATAGTAATATCAATGGATTTGCTGTATATCACTCTACTAACGGAGGTGATAACTGGCAAAATATAAGTGGTACAGGATTAAATGGCCATTCACCTACCAGTTGTTATTTACAAAAAGGGACCAATGGTGGGCTTTATATTGGCACAAGGCGAGGAGTTTTTTATAAAAACAGTACTATGCCAGAATGGATACTATATAACACTGGATTACCTACTCTTACTCATAGTACAAGAATGGAAGGGTTTTACAGAAAACAAAAACTAAGAAATGCAACTACCAGGTCTGTTTGGGAAACAGATTTTTATGAAAATAGTACCCCTAAAGCATATCCATCTGCTCAAACGGATAAGATATTTTGCTCGAGAGACACCATCTATTTCGTGGATCATTCTGTAGTAACAGATCAAAACGTAAGTTGGTCATGGTCATTTCCTGGAGGTACCCCAGCATCATCTAACCTAAGAAATCCTAAAGTCATCTATCCTGCATCAGGCAGTTATGATGTGACATTGACAGTAAGTGATATCCATGGTAGTTCTACCAAAACGATCCAAAATATGATCTTAGTGGAAAATCAATGTGCTCCCGAAACTATCGCTGGCAAATCTCTATTGGCAAGTGGAACCAATAAACATGGAAGCGTTCCCAACGCCAACCTTACTAATGTGAACACACTTACAGTTACCGCATGGGTAAAACCTAATGGTATTCAACCAGACTATAGTGCTATTTTCATGGGAGATGGAACAAATGCTGCTGGATTTAACTTCAAAGATGGTACCAACAAATTGGCATATCATTGGCCAGGTGGTCAGTGGTTTTGGAATAGTAATATCAATGTACCCCAAGATGAATGGAGTTTTGTAGCCATGGTGGTTCAGCCTACTGGTATTACTTTATATTGTAATGGTATGCAAGCAACTCACAATTTCACATTACAAGCAACAGATATACCCGCATTCCGTATCGGAAGTTATAGAAACTGGGAAAGTAGAAATATGAATGGCATGATAGATGAAGTAGCAATTTATAACAGAGCACTTTCCACTAACGAACTGAGAGAGTTGAGACATCTTTGCAAAAAGCCTTCAGATGATGCTACACTGATTGCCTATTACCAATTTAATTCGAATAATGTAAATGACTTTGATAAAGTAGGTACCAGACATATTTTCATGACCAACAATGCTGAAAAAGTGATTTCATCAGCCCCAGTAGGCGGTGGTAAATCTCAAAGAATCAATGTTACTTCAGGTGGTTTAAAAGATTTCGCAATGGCTGGATGTAAAATTTATTTTCCGCCTTCTGGTATTTATGCAAATGGTGATATGGTAGTTACTAGATTGGACAACCGACCCTTTAATCAACCTAATGTAACCATTTCTACCAATAAATATTGGCTCATCAATAATTATGGTACCAATACCAATTTTACAAGACCTGATAGTATAAGATTTTATGATTCAGGAAATATATCAGGTGGATGCCAAACTTCAGGATATGTACTGCAAAAAAGAAATCAGAATGAATTTCTTAACAATTGGAGTTACGGAGGTGAAGCAATTTATTATAATGCTTATAACAACCCACCTTACATAACTTTAGGAAATAATACCATTACCACATCTGGTCAATTTTTCATGACACTCGAACCAAGAACAGTGGGAAATCCGCAGGAAATCTGCAATGGTATAGATGATGACTGCGATGGTTTGGTGGATGAAGTTTACAGTTTGAACGTAACCAATAACAATGACAGTGGTCCAAATACATTAAGAGCAATCATGAATTGTGCTCAACCTAATGAAGTGATCACTATAGACGCGAGTATAGACACAATAACCCTTGTAGCACCTCTTCTGATATCCAAAAACATTAGCATAATCGATCAAAACGGTGCCAAAGTGGTCATCAAATCAAATCTCAATCTTCCTGGTTTTAATGTGTCGAATGGTGCGATTGTACTTAACTCAAATTACAATATTAGTTTTGAAAATATTGAATTTTACCAAAACAATAATACATATAACAAACCAATGATTTATAATAACGCCAATCTTTCGATGACCAATTGTATCATGAAAGGACAGCCAGATTCCATCATAAGAAATGAAACAGGCAGTGTGTTAACAGTAAATGGAACTGTATTTATTGAGTAATTGGATTCATTTATTCAAAGGAAAATGTATTCCAAGGAAAAGTTCGAGGCTGCTCCGCACTGATAACGATTTTTTCCTTGGTAACGGGATGTTCGAAAGACATTTGAGCGCAGTGTAAAGCTATAGACTTATCTGGTAATGGGTATTCTGCTCCATATTTGAGATCTCCGACTATGGGACACTCGATTTTAAATAATTGAGCTCTAATTTGGTGTGGTCTCCCGGTAAGTGGCTCTACTTCCAACAATACTTTACCATCCAACTCACCTTTTTGGACGTACTTTAATATGGCCTCTTTAGTTCCACTCTTTTTTGAAGCATATGCTTTTACGATATTTTTCGTTTCATCCTTGGAGATATGATGTACCAAAGTACCCGATAACTCATCCGGTCTTGTAGAGACAATGGCAAAATATTTTTTTTGTATCAACTTATCTTGCAGCATTTTATTCATTCGAATCAATGCTTTGGATGTTCTGGCAAAAATAACCACACCGCTTACAGGTCTGTCTAATCTGTGAATCACTCCCAAAAAAACATCACCTGGTTTTTTGTATCTGATCTTGATATAATCTTTGACAGCATCAGCAAGGGTTTTATCACCAGTTTCATCACCGTGTACCAATGACCCTGCTGGCTTATTGATAGCGATCAGATGATTGTCCTCATGTATTACTACCAATCCGTTCAAATTTGTCTTTTCTCGTCTCATGGTGCAAAAGTACAAAAAAAAGTCAATATCAGGATAGCTCAGTGTTTAAGAGCACGCAAATACTAATCTCTAACAATATAAAATGTTTTGCTTGCTACACTCTTTCCAGAAATAATGCTAGCTATGTATGGAACTTCCAACTGAAGTAAGGTTGTGAATCTAAGGATTTTTTCACCCACAACAGGTGGAACAAAATCTTCAGTGTAAATCTCGCGTCCATTAGAGTCATAAAGTTTCAATGTATACGTTTTATTATCTGGAGTTACGTAATTAATATTTACCTGATTTCCAAAGACTCGTACTTGAGTAATTTGTAGATCTCCCTTAGGAGCTACAGCTCCACCACAATATTTTTCCAGGATAATATTCATGGCATTAAATACATTGAGTCGACCGCCTGTAGTCGTTTTATCTTGTAAAGAAGACTTGATTTCTACACCTTCTAAAATAGATTGTTTTACAGCAAGGACTGCTTCCGTTCTATTTTTAGTGACCAAACTATGAAAGTCCTTACATTTTAATGAATAAACAAGTGCAGCCGCACCAGCTACCATTGGTGTAGATAATGACGTACCCGATTCTATTTTATATAAATTTTTGGATTTCAAATCTGTTGATAAGATACTCTCTCCAGGAGCTGCTAAGTCCACGCTGACCGCTCCATACCCTGTGACTCTATCCATTTGATCTGATTTGTCCGTACTGTTTACGATCAAGAGATATGGAGATGTACAAGTAGAAGGCATATCTCCTACTAACTCTACGTCTACAGCTTCATTGGTGGTAGATGCTACAGATAAGATGCCTTCCTGCCCCAGTTTATCATATAAGTTACACCATATAGCAAAGTCTTTAGCAAATGCATTTTGCAAACCTCCAGAATAACTTACGACCAAAATATTTGAGCCTTTAGCTCCTTGCGTCGTATTATAGAGTCTCTTTTCAGTGAGAAAATAATTATAACATTCGATGATATCGGATACCCTGTTATTGGCCGTTACGGGCAATAATTTTGCGTCCCAATTCATACCTACTATACCTTTCCCATTATTTCCTTTGGCTCCCAAAACACCCAAGATATTGGTACCGTGACTTTTCACATCGTGCACTCCATTTGAAGTACGTTGATTCCAACCATTAAAGTCGTCAACATACCCGTTGCCATCATTGTCTTTACCATCTCCTGCAATTTCATCAGGATTACTGTACAAATTAGGTATCAAATCTTCGTGATCCATCTGATACCCATCATCTACTATACCAATAACAATATCCTTTCCATCAAAATCTTTTCCTCCCGTAGTAATATCCCAGGCATCATAACTCTTGATCACACCATGATGATACAACTCATTGATTCTTGCATCATTAGGTTTTAACCTTTTATCCAAAATATAATTTAAAGTAGTAGAAAGTACTTCAGGTTGTTTGATACACCAATTATAAAATTCCATATCATTATCTGATTCAATCAAAGTCAATTCATCTTCTGTCTTAAGTTTTTTAATGGAAGATACAAATTGTACTCTTTCAGTAGTATATCTTTGTATAAATCGAGTAACATTAAGGTCTTTTGTGCTGATTATAACACCTTGAGTTTTGGTATCCGTTTTTTGAGACAGCCCCAAAGTAACTTGCAAAATGAAAATGAAAATTAGTAATGACTTCATATTTTATAAAATTATACTTACGGATTTATCGCATGATGCTACAAAGATAGATGATAATATTTTGCTGATTTAATTTTTATTTAATTTTAACATATGTTTTCATCTTACGGGCATTAACCAGTAAGATATCCACCCACTTTGTGCTTTAAAAAATCCGGTCCTGCCAATGAAACAAATGCTGCTGCATAAGCCGAATGAAATGTCTCTTTCAAGTTTATGTTAAAGTTTTAGATGGAAGCTCGAACTTTTCAGAGCCTTCATGGTATGATATTATCAGATATTAAAAATTTAGTTGTAAAGATAAAACCATCACTGTAGTATATTGTTACCCTAAAATCTAAAATGATCAAATGATAGGATGGCAAATAAGTGATTTTACAGGCTTTGAAGATGAATCTTCATTTGAAAAATTATTTAAAATATTTAAAGACTTATTGATTCACACTTCTGGTGATGTGAGCGAAGCATTATCTTGGCTTACAGAACTAGACAAACACTACAAACTTACTGATGATCAATATGGTATTGCTGACTTTATAGAAGACTTAACTGAAAAAGGATATATTTCGTCCAAAGGCGGACAAGGAAAAAGCCCACAAATTCCAACCTCAAAAATGGAATTAGAGCTCAGAAGGCAAGCACTAGATGATATTTTTGATCAGCTCAAAAAAACTAAAAGCGGCAATCATCAGACCAAAATGACTGGACAAGGCGACGAATCTACATCAGAAATGAAATCATATGAATTTGGGGACAAACTAGATAGTATTGCTATATCAGAAACCATAAAAAATGCCCAAATCAATCATGGTATTGACGATTTTCAATTGGCTGAAAATGATATTAGAATTTATGAGACCTTTCAAAAAAGTCAGACTAGTACCGTCTTGATGATAGATATATCACATTCCATGATACTTTATGGTGAGGATCGGATTACACCTGCTAAAAAAGTAGCCATGGCATTATCAGAACTTATCATCACAAAATACCCCAAAGACACGCTGGATATCATCGTTTTTGGTGATGATGCCTGGTCTATTGAAGTCAAGGACCTACCCTATCTTCAAGTTGGCCCTTATCATACCAATACGGTAGCAGGTCTTGAGTTGGCCATGGATCTCTTACGAAAGAGAAAGAATCCCAATAAACAGATTATGATGATCACTGATGGTAAACCTACGTGCATCAAAAAAGGTAAAAGTTACTATAAAAATAGTTTCGGATTAGATAGAAAAATTCTTAATCGAACACTGGCTCTAGCTGCAAATTGCAGAAAAATAAATGTTCCCATTACTACCTTTATGATAGCCAGAGACCCTTATCTAGTAAATTTTGTAGATCAATTTACCAAAGCAAACAATGGCAAAGCCTTCTATTCTTCTTTGGAAGGTCTAGGCGAATTTATTTTTATGGACTACAAACAAAATAAAAGAAATAGAAAAAACTAAGTTTTACTTTTGTTATCGATTTAGACAGAAGATTCTATCCATACAAGAACACAACTCAATAAGTTTAAAATTAGAGCCCTTTAATTGGAGCAGGTAGATCATACCTATTTTCTATGATGATAAATCGTATTGACTCTCACCCCATTTTCATACACTGCTATAAATGCGTCTCTAAAACCAAGTTTTCGCACTTTATACAGATCATTTGCCGTCATCTTAATGTCGTTGTATCCTGACAGAGTATATCTGTACACCGACTTATTGGGATAAAACTCTGTCACAATTTGCCCTACTTGTGATACACCTGGAAAAGTTGCATCTGGTTTTCTAATGGCAACAAACTGAATTTTATACTCCTTGGCCATTACATCAGTAGATTTCGCTTCAGAACCAAGCTTGTTGTTTAGAAGAGCGTTTTGAGCTTTCTTTTCTTTTTGGGAAGTTGCACATCTTTCAAACTGTGAAGCAAATATAATTTCTAAAGTTCGAGCATCACCTTCCTTATACTCTTTTGAAAATTCTTTATATTCTCTTTTACATTCTAGACAATTGCCCATGGCGCATAAAGAAAGTGCGAACATATACTTGGCTCTAGGATAGTTGGGATCTGCTTTTAATTTATTGAAAAAAGGTAGTGCATTTTCAAAATCGTTGAGAGCAAAATAAGATTCTCCAGCTTTATACAAGAATTCTGCTGCATCTGCGTCATAATTAGATTCCGGTGCGTCAAAAGAAGTAGATGGGACATCAACCGTTTCTAAAACTTTTTGATTTTCTTCCGCTCGCTTCATCTCAGCAACTTCATCAGCATTAACGACAGGAATGTCAACCACTTTTATTTCTGGATTCAGTTCTATGTCAGATTTTTCTAGTTGTTCCGTTGGTTTTTCTTCATAATTATCATTTTGATTTTGTACCAATGGAAGTGTATCAGAAGCAGGAAGCATTTGTACAGCCTTTGCTTTCTTAGATCCAAGCTGAAAAATCAAACCCATATTCAAATTTAAAACACTCAATACTGCATCACCTTCTTTTCTAAGTTTTTGAGCTTCAAAGTATTCCGGATCATCTATATAACCATTCCTATTGCTATCATATACATCCCTATAGGTGTAATTATAAGCCATTTTACTTAGATATTGGGTGCTAAAATATTCTGCTCTTGCTTGTATACCTAGCCAATTGTTGAGTTTAAAGATCAAACTTGTGCCACCTGACCACGCTGATTGCCATGCTTCAGTGGTTCCTGAAAAGTCATAAATTTCATAACTTTGACCAAAAAAGGTTTTTGAAAACAATAAATGTGGTACGGTAATTTGACTTGCCCCTACTTTAGCAAATAAATCCATTTGAAATCTACCTACTGTAAACTTTACAGTAGGCCCGGCTAGTAAATACTTTACTTCCCAGTTTTCTATATGGGTATTTCTTGCTTTTTCTAAATACTTATATTGTATATAATCTTCAAATAATGACTTGCTCTCATTCTGAAAATATCCTCCTGCAACACCTAGTCCTATTTTTTTGATAAAATAATCCAAACCGCCACCATAATGATAACCTTGTCTCGCAAACATATATGGGTCGCTGAATGCTCCTACTGGTTTAGAAATACCGCCAAGAGCATATAATTGCAGACTATTTGTTTGACTGTGCGACAATGTTGACAGTAAACACAAACTACTGATTATGATATATTTGCAACTAATTACTACTTGAGACAACCTCATTACAACTTGTTTGAAATTAAAAAATGACTAAACTTTCAAAAATCGATTTCGGGGCCGCAAAACAAAAGGCAATATACATATTTAACTATAAATATATGTATTACATCGTTGTTTATAATTCACAAATATATAAATGTTATTTGTAATAATAAAATTTTAATAAATGTTTTCACTAATTTTACCTATTCAAAATTCATAACCTGATACAAATAATCTATATTTGAGCTTTAAAATATTCTTAGATGTCAGCACAAAATAATCAGTTATTAAAATTGTTAGGGGTTGGATTTGGTATTGCTGTTACTGTAGGTGGCACTATAGGTACGGGTATACTGCGTAAACCTGGCCCCATAGCTGGTATGATCGGCGAGCCTTGGATGATCCTTTTATTATGGTTGGCTGTGGGTATTTACGCTTTATTGGGTGTGCTATGTGCCATTGAGCTTGCTATCTCCATGCCACAAGCCGGAGCATGGTATGTCTATGCGAGGCGGGCTTTTGGTGACTATTTTGGATTTGTGACTGGGATTACAAGTTGGTTGGGTACAGTCTCAGCTTTAGGTTTTGGGGCTTATACGATGAGCGAATACATAGCTTTATTAATACCGAAGACAGAATCCTTGATACAATCCATAGCGATCGGATTATTGATTTTACTTACTGTTTTTCATTGGATGGGCACCAAAACTGCAGGAAAATCGCAGGAAATTCTAGCTGTAGTCAAAGCTGTGGGCTTACTTATATTTGTGGTGGTGTGTTTTGTTTTCGGGACGTCACCTAGTGGAAATGAACTCCAACAATCATTGAGCAACACAGCGGTTCCATTGACTTTTTTGGGCATCATTGGAGCCTTGCAAGCTATATTCTATACCTATGATGGATGGCATACTGCTACTTATTTTACCGAAGAAAATACCGATCCAGCAAAGACATTGCCTAAATCCATGATCACGGGTGTCGTTATGATTATACTCATCTATATGTTGGTCAATGCTGCCATTTTATACGCTTTGCCTACAGAAATACTGATGACTTCAAAACTTGCAGCAGCAGATACCATCAGCTACATTTTTGGTGATGGATATTCTAAGATGATAACGTTATTTCTCATGATTTCCATTTTAGGCATCGTCAATGCACAAATCATGTTTGCACCCCGAGTCATTTTCAGTATGAGTAGAGATCACTTGTTTTTCAAAGCTGCTTCTCAGGTCAATGCCTTGGGCACACCTTCAGTAGCGATGCCTTTGACCTCAGTACTATCTATTCTTTTAATATTAAGTGGTAAGGATACTTGTGGCAAACTTTCAGATATTGCTACGTTCTTTTTTGTACTGAGTTATGCCGCCGGATTTGCAGCCCTAATCAAGCTCAGATATGCCGAACCAGAAATGCACAGACCATTTAAAGCACCTTGGTTTCCATTCTTACCTTATTTGTTGATTATTGTTTCCATACTATTTTTAGCTGGAGCAGTGTATAGCGACATGAATAGCAGCAAGTTTGCCTTGATATTTTTGGTCATCAGTTATCCTCTGTTTTTATGGGTAAAAAGCCTGAATAAGAAGTCAAGTATAGCTTAGTCTTCTCCTAAAATCCAAGATGCCTTATACTTAATTTTATAATTGCTATGGATAAACATACGGATGTGATTGCAGGCCTCTTCATTGCTGTCTGTAAACAAAAGAAGTTTTTCATCTTCCGGAGATATCGTTTTTTCTGCTTTCATTTTATCCACCATTTCCAACACATCCTTGTAATATGCCTTGCCAATGATGACTACTGGAAAGTTGTGCAAGATACCCGTTTGTATTAAAGTAAGGGTTTCAAATAATTCGTCCAATGTGCCAAAACCACCTGGCATGACCACAAATCCATAAGAATATTTGGTAAGCAGGACTTTCCTGATAAAAAAATAGTCAAAATGAGCCACCTTATTGATAAAGGGGTTATTAGTTTGCTCATTGGGAAGTTTAATGGTACAGCCTATAGAAATCCCTCCCGTATCATAAGCCCCACGATTAGCTGCTTCCATGATGCCTGGTCCGCCACCTGTCATGACCGCAAAGCCCATTTCGGAGATCATCTTACCTAATTCTCTGGCTTGCTGATAGTATCGATGTGATTCTGTAAACCTTGCTGAACCAAATATCGTAATACAAGGACCTACAAAATGCAATGTCCTGAAGCCCATTAAAAACTGATAAAGTACTTTAAACAAAAAAAGAAATTCTCTTCCTCTGCTATTGGGTCCCGATAAAAACTGAGATTCTGCGTGGAATACTTTTTTGATGGCCATATTCATGATCTTTTGATAAAGTATTTTAACAAAGAATCTATTTTTAGGTTTCAAAATGAAGTTATGGTATTTTAGGTCGGTATGGTTAGGTTTTATACCTTTAAACAACATGAAGATATCGCAGTGATGGAGAGGAATAAGTGAGTGACAAATGTAGCCACTTCACATCGCGTCACTAATTAATAACAATTACCAAAGTAATTTCAAGCGCAACAAGTAACCGCTCTAAACCCGAAATTTTCGATTAATATATGAAGATAGGTTGATTTGTTGTTGGAGGTATGTTTATATTTATATTTCCTATGGGTACTGTATTATAGTACCAGTTGGCAGCTTTATTCCATTGTTGGGAATAGACTCAACTAAGCATGTTACTCTATACAATAAATGTCGGAATAATGTATCTTATGGCTAATCAACTCACTTTATCGCTAAGAATGAGTATAGGTGAGATACTATTGAGCGCAGCAAACTCTGATAAGCTTTTATGAAACAAGTTCTGAAATATATTACGATGCTTAGTAGACAATACTATCAAGTCATCAGGATCTCGAGAAACCAAATCTTTGACACTTGCAAATAAATCGATAGTATCTATGATCTCTATATGGTACTTGAGTTCAGGAAAATAATTTTGTAAGATCTGAATCGTATCGCGTACATCATATACATCATTTTCTTTGGTTCTGAAATGTATCAATCGAAACTCAGCATTAGTTTTTTCGCATAATCTACCCGCATATAATAGGTGTAAGGTATCATTTTTAAGATCTTCGGACAGATAGGTTATTCTTTTTAACGCAGAATATCCAGCATTTGGTGGAACTAAAAACAGAGGACTGTGGCTTTTTTCAAGCATATCCAAAGATAAGGAACCGAATATTTTTTTAAATGTGGCTCCCGCTCCAGTTGTTCCCATTACCAAAATCGTATCTTTCTCTTTGGAAAGTTCGACAAGTTCCATACCAGGAAAACCCACTTTAAATAATCCTTCTACCATAGGCTGCTCAACAAAACTTCCAATCCAATCCTGATTGAGCGAAGCAACTAAATCATTTAACTTTTCATGGTGCACCATTTCAGCTTCTTCATTGATAGCTACAAATTGATTGGCATCTGTGGATGTAGGGTAATAAATGTGAGTGAGTAAAATAACTCCTGAAAAATCTTTTGCCAAATGATGTGCAAAGTTATAAGCATTTAAGGAAACCTCTGAAAAATCAGTAGGTACGATTATTTTTGTCATTTTACCATAATTTTTAAGTTTCAAAATTCCTTGAATAGCCATCCTAAGCGAAGCATTGTAATGGCCATTAGGCTTTATTTCAAATAAAAGATCATCATTCACTTTTAACGCAGGTACAGAAGCAACATGATCGTGCATAATATCAGCAACCTTAGTAATCTCTTCAATATGATACGGCACGTGAGCACTATCCAATACTTCTTTTAGTTTGGCTTTTGCAAGTTGAAATGCTGGGGTCTTGGTGCCATATATTTTGATTGTTATCATTTTATAACTTCTGTAGGTGTATTTATTACCATTTAATAATCATTCTTTATATCAACTGCAAATATGAAGTAAATTTTTATTCATATTCAGCTATAGCCAATGAATCAATAGCCAATCTATTGATGATATCAAAAGTAGTGAGAATACCAACGATTCTGTCATCTTTAACGATAGGAATAGCGTGGAAAATATTTTCCTTAAATACTTCCAAAGCCACATTGATTTTATCATCAGGATCCAATTTGGCCAATCGAGTGGTCATAATATCTTTGGCCGTATAATTGTTTAATCTAACTTCGTCTTCTAGCTTTTCTTGCTCATCAGATGTAAATCCACGTCTAAAAAATAAAAAATCAGATTTACTCAACATTCCTACCAATTTCCCTTCACTTTCTACAGGCAAATGGTGAATTTTATGTTGTTTGAATAATTTATCTGCAGTGATTAAAGGTTCGTTGGATCCAATACAAACTGGATTTGGGGTCATGATTGTAGATACAGGGTTGAGGAGATTCATAATATTTGGTTTAAATTTGTGTCAAAGTTGAAGCAAAATAAATTGCAGATATATGATTTAAATCATTACTTTACATGATTTTTGTCAAAACAAGGATTCTGAAATTAGAATGAACTTTGATGTAAAATTGGAATAATGACCAATAAAAAACCTAAATGAATAATTATCAAGACATTGTATTAAGATTAAAAGCTATTTTTGATGCCGCCGTAGATGGAATCATCATTATCAATTCGAGAGGAGTGATTGAAGAAGTCAATCCTGCCTCATGTAAATTATTTGAATACTCCGAAAAAGAAATCATTGGAAATAACGTAAGCATGTTGATGCCTATAAAGGATAGTATCCAACATGATAAGTATATACAAAACTATCACGATACCGGAAAAGGACAGATTATTGGAATAGGTAGAGAAGTCAAGGGCAAAAAAAAAGGTGGAGAAGAATTTCCATTTTGGTTGGCAGTGATCGAGGTCAAGCTGGAAGACAGAGTGATTTTTACTGGCTTTATTCATGATCTTTCAGAAATAAAAAGAGCTGAAAGCCAACTGATCCATATGAATGAAGAACTCGAGAATAAAGTGGTAGAGCGTACCTATGAGTTGGAAAACGTAGTTAACCAATTACTTGCTATGAATAAGCAATTGGAATTAGAAATATATAAAAAAGAAAAAGCACAAGAAAAACTCAGAGAGCGTGAAGCTGAATTAAAATTAAGTCTAGCTAAAGAAAAAGAATTGGGTGAGTTAAAGTCACGTTTTGTATCTATGGCATCGCATGAGTTCAGGACACCACTGGCTACCGTGCTATCATCAGTGTCTCTTATATCTAGATACACCGAAACCACCCAACAACCCAATAGAGATAAACATATTCAAAAAATAAAGTCATCTGTTACCCATTTGACTGGTATATTGAATGATTTCCTATCCATGAATAAACTGGAAGAAGGTAAAATAGTAGCACACCACGAAACATTTAATATTCAGGAACTTTGTGCAGAAGTAGTTGAAGAAATGAACACCATATTAAAAGGAGATCAGAAAATCTTATGTATACACCAAGATTGTGATTTTCAGATTCTCAATGATAAAAAAATACTTAAAAATATTATGATTAACCTTATATCCAATGCCATCAAATATTCTGACGAAAAAGGAATCATAGAGTGTACTGTAAGTATAAATGATAAAATTGCAATTTTCAAAGTTAAAGACCATGGCATGGGGATACCAGAAAGTGAGCAAAAATATCTTTTTGATAGATTTTTCAGGGCTAGCAATGTCACCAACATAGAAGGTACCGGTTTGGGCTTACATATAGTAAAAAAATATGTCGAAATTTTAAACGGTACCATAGATTTTGAAAGTAAATTATACGCTGGAACGACCTTCACTATACAAATACCCGTAATATTATAACCTTTAAAAAAATAAATAATGGAAACTAAAGTTTTAGTCATTGAAGATAATAAAGATGTTCGCGAAAACATAGAAGAACTCTTGCAGTTGACAGGATATAACGTGATCACCGCTGAAAATGGCAAAGTAGGCACAAGTATGGCCCTAGAATATTTGCCTGACTTGATTTTGTGTGATATCATGATGCCGGAATTAGATGGTTTTGGTGTTTTGCGAATCCTGTCCAATCACCCATCTACCATGGATATACCGTTTATTTTTTTAACGGCGAAAACAGAGAAAGAAGACTTCCGCAAAGGCATGGGTTTGGGAGCAGATGATTACATCACCAAGCCATACGATGATGTACAACTCCTGGACACCATTGAAATTCGACTTAAAAAAAGTGAAAGAATTAAAAATTCTTTTGACAAAACTGGTCAAGGGCTACAGAGATTCATTGATGAAGCCAAGGCTCAAAAAGAATTTGATAAATTATCTGAAAACAGAGAACTCAGAAAGTATCATAAAAAAGATATGATATATGAGGTGGGCCAATATCCCAAATGGTTATATTTCGTTGCATCTGGAAGTTTAAAATCATTTCAAATCAATGATTTTGGCAAAGAATTCACTACAAATATTTACTCCAAAGGTGATTTTTTTGGTTACCTTCCACTCCTGCAAGGTGAAAAATATCATGACAATGTAGCAACTATTGATGACTGTGAGTTGAGATTGATTCCCATTGAAGATTTCACTTTGTTACTATTTAATAATAGAGAGTTTTCAGCCAAGTTCATCAAAATGTTGGCCAATCAATCCGAAGAAATTGAAAAGCAACTCATAGAGATGGCATATAGTTCCGTCAGAAAAAGGGTAGCCAATGCTTTACTCAAATTTAGTGAGTCCAAACACACCACTGTGATGTCTATACTCAGAGATGACATAGCCAGTCTAGCGGGTACAGCAAAGGAAACCACCATACGTACTTTATCGGACTTCAAACAAGAAGGCATCATAGCTATAGATGACAACAAAATAGAATTACTCAAGATAGACAAACTGAAGAATATGCCACAGTAGTGACTCAAATCATTTGCCGAAATGACTCCAATTATTATTTGAAGTAAAAAATACACCTATTTTTGTAACGTTAAAAAGAGATAAACATGTCATTAGGAAATGAAAGTGTAGTACAATGGATGACCAAAGATGTGATGAGTGTTTCACCGCACGACAATGTAAAAACAGCTATCGATTTGATGAACAAACATTGCATCAGACATTTAATTGTTGTTAAAAATGATAAGCTTGTAGGTATCTTGAGTAAAAACGATGTAGATAAGTTTTCTCTTTCCAAAGACGATAAAAATGATGATATCAGGTCAAAGTTGTTGGAACAGATTAATGTAGATTTTGTAATGACAAAAAGTGTTAATACTGTTGAAATTCAAGACTCTATAAAGGATGCCGCAGAAATGTTGAGTTTGAGTTCATACCATGCATTACCTGTAATGGAAGATGATAAACTTGTAGGTATTATAACTAGTACAGATTTGATTCGATATTTATTAAAACATTGTTAATATCGAATTACCATTTAACCCGGATTATGCATTAGAAAATCCCTGCCTGCCCTACGGTACGGCGAGGCAGGTATTCCGAAGCTAAACTTCGTGCCTTTGGCTCGACAAGGTCTGCAAATCAGAATCCGCCGCGGCGGACTATTTTTCTTCTGTAACCGTA
>CAMBRK010000039.1 GCA_945870185.1 Aureispira sp. CCB-QB1
TGACTGCTGCTGATGAGTCATGAAGCAATTTCATCTCGTCAGCATTCAGCTTGAGCTCAATGATTTCTTCTATACCGTTTTTACCCATTTTTACCGGCACACCTACAAATGTGTCATTTAATCCATATTCTCCATTAAGATGAGCACATACTGGATAAATTCTGCTTTCGTTTTTCACGATAGCTTCTACCATTTGAGCTGCTGCTGCACCCGGTGCATACCATGCTGAAGTACCCATAAGTTTGACTAGCTCGCCGCCTCCTGATTTGGTTCTGTCTACGATAGCATTAAGTTTATCCTCGGCTATCAACTCTGTCACAGGAATACCAGCTACCGTGGTATATCTAGGTAGAGGTACCATCGTATCACCGTGACCTCCTAAAAGCAATGCTTGAATATCTTTTGGAGAAATATTGAGTTCGGTAGCCAGAAAAGCTCTGTATCTAGCTGTATCTAGGATACCTGCCATACCGAATACTTTTGTTCTATCTAGACCTGATGCCTTAAATGCAGCGTAAGTCATGACATCCAGTGGATTGGAGACTACGATGATGATTGGGTTTTTGGAGTATTCTAGTACTGATTTGACTACTGAAGTGACAATATTGGCATTGGTAGAGATTAAGTCATCTCTGCTCATACCAGGCTTACGAGGTATACCGGCAGTAATCACTACGATATCCGAATCGGCCGTATCTTTGTAATCACTAGTACCTATAAGTGATGTACTATAGTTGTCTATCGGTGCTTGTTGCCAAGTATCCAAAGCCTTTCCTTTAGCCAGGTCGCCTACGATATCCACGAGCACTATTTCTTTTACGATGTCTTTGTGGGCCAGTACATTGGCTACTGTAGCCCCTACATTTCCAGCTCCTATTACGGTAACTTTACTCATTATGTATTATTTAAAGGTATTAATTAATTATATTTAACGTATTTTAAAAACCGCACAAAAATAAACATTACCATGCTGAATTAAAATTTATACAGGCTAATATTAATCATATTTATAAAGAAAAACCTCATTTGTGAAAATAAGTTTATTTATTCAATATCGTATTTTCAAAAAATGTTCTGTATCCTCTTGCTGAGCGTTCGGTCATCATTTTCCTGTAATTCGTTTGTGATATAGGAAAAATATCATAAGTCCAACTGGCATTACCAGTAAATTCATCTTTATTTTTGATAGATTTTTGATAATACTCCATAGCTTTGGCTTCATTGTCAAATTTTCTTACCAAGATTACTTGTTCGTTGTTTTCGATATTGAGTGATGCGTCACCATATTGTAATCTTTCTTCCTTATGGTTCTTTTTGGTATACTCAGAAATTGCTACTTTAAAATTGATATGATCTGTTTCTTCTAGATTGTAAGTGATCACAGCAACATAATGAGTTGTATTTTCTTCTCTCGTATATATCTTATCCACATCCACCACATTCGAAAAAGCCGAGTTGTCACCACCTAAAAATCGCAAAATTTCTTTGGCTTTACGTTGTTCAGCTGAGTTGGGGTAGGAAGTTATAACTTCGTTGAGTCCTTTGATATATGCATCTTTACCTTCTAGATTACCTTTGGACATTGCTTTAAGTAATGCCATTTTGGCTTCATTAGGATTTTCTGCTCCGATGACTGTACTCGCTTGATCGATTGCACTCACAACTTTGGCATGCTCTCCTTTTTCGAACATCTCATGGACTGTTTTGTAATATTTGTCTGCTTTGGAGCCTTCACCTTTTGATTTTTTAAAATATTCTGGATCAGAAATGATAGCTGCGTATTGAGAATCTGGATATTTTTTAGATATTTTTTCTTTATATTCTTGCATTTTGGATCCATTGGCAAGATCCATATAGTCCAGATACAAATAGAAGTATGAGTCTAGTTCGTATGGAGTTGGCCCATATCTAGTATGCATTTTTTCTAATGTTTCTGCGGATTTTACCACGTTTTCGATTTTATCCCTGAAAAGTTTACCCAAAGTAAACATAGAAAGCATGATTTTATCATTGACTTCCTGAAATTTTACAGGATTGGACGGTATTTCTCTTATAAATTTTTCATATTCTTCTTTGGAAATTTTTTCTACTACAGCATCAGATTCGGATACTTTCTTTTCATTGTCACTTTTTTCATTGTCATTAGAAAAATTTGTTTTTTCGCTTCTTCTCCAGTCATCTTCAAGTTTGATATTACCCCATGTTTTGTTAAAACTTTCTTTTCCTTTTTCCTTGGCAGTTTTATTGTAAGCAAAAAAAGTACTAGTTCCAAAATCTGATTTACTGCCGATATCTTTTGTACTAATATTGGGATTAGATAACTTTTGTGTAGGAGTATTTTTGATTTGATTTCTTTCCAGATAACCCATGACAGCTTTTTTCCTGGCAGGGTCTTCCATACTTGCAAAATAAAGTAAAGAATCTTGAAAATTAATATTCTCAATATTGGTGGCTATGTCCTGAAGATTATCTACAAATTTTTTGACCTGACTATGTCTTGGGTCAGTATTTTGGAGATTCATAAGTGTAGAGTCATAATAGTTGGATGCAGGCAAGTATTTTTGAGCTTCATAGTGTAAGCCAGCTATTTTATAATAAGCTTCGGCCTTAAGTTTTTGGTCAGAGATATTATTGTTAGCAGATAATTGAAAGTAAGATATAGCTTTTTCAGAATTATTTTGAGATAATTCTATTTCTCCCATAGTATAATAAATCTGATCTTTTAATTCTACATATTTATTTTCATCAGTCATTTTAGCTAAATCTTTCAATACATCATCTTTTGATTTTTTACCTGTGATGATACCACTTTTTGCCACAGCCAATTCAGACATGAATTCCATTTTTGGGTGTGATGCATATTTGTTAGCTATTGCGAAATATTTTAGAGCATTATCATATTGATTGAGTTTTTGTGATATCTGCCCTGCAATAAAGGCATAACGGGCCTTTAGTTTATTATTTGGGGCCGCTTCTATAGCTTCTTCCAATTTTGGAAGGGCATCGGTATACCTTTCTTGTTTTATGTATAAGTTTGCATATGTAGGTGCAAGTTCGCTTTGAGCATCATCGTGAAGCA
Source organism: Aureispira sp. CCB-QB1 (assembly GCA_945870185.1). Classification (GTDB taxonomy): domain Bacteria; phylum Bacteroidota; class Bacteroidia; order Chitinophagales; family Saprospiraceae; genus OLB9. Next base: position 3,080 of record CAMBRK010000039.1, read on the forward strand.
TATCAGGATGTATCCTTTCCAGCAACATTTGTGCAGAAAAGTAATTCTCTCTTTTTATGTATACTTTAGCTAGCCAAAGCATGCCTTCGCTGTAAGCCGTTTTATCTTTTGTAGGCTTCTTGGGTTCTATAGGTTTGAAGGTTTCTTCTTCCTGGTCCTTTTTGGGCTCGGTTTTAGTTACTTCTGCTTTTGAAACTGGATTGACATCAGACTTGACATCAGGCTTTTTAACTTCTCCTGTTTTTTTAGGAGTTTTAATGCCCTTTTTGCGATTTTTAGCATCTTCTTTGCGCTGTTTTTCCTTTTCTTTCTTTTCTTTTTCTCTTGCCTTTGCTTTTTCCTTTCGTTCTTCTTCTTTCGTTTTAGCTTTTACTTCTTTTTCTTTTTCTTTAACCTCCGCTATTTCTTTTCTTTTTTCTACTTTTTCTTTTTGTTCTGCTTTTTTAGCTTTTTTAGCGGCTTTTCCTGTTGGTTTTTTACTTTTATAGTTTCTTCCGTAGGGGTTTCCTGGATTAAAATCTTCTTGAAAGTATACTAAAGTTTCCTCTGCAGTCTCATATTCTTGTTTTAAGTACTGCGCTTTACCCATCATAACATAACAGTCATCAACCCAATCACTTGGTTCATGTAGTTGAGAGACTGTAGATACTTTCTGTAGTATTTTATCCATATCTTCTTTAACCATTTTGGGGTCAGATACGGATATAAAGTCTTCGATCTCGAGAATCTTATTATAGTCATCTACGTTAGCAAATCTTAAGGTCTTCAGACTTTCTCTTATGATTTCTTTAGAATTCCAGTAGCCATTGTAAAATGCAGTAGTATTGTGATAAAACTTACCAAACTTTGAAGTCTCATTTCTTTTCTTTTTGGTAACACATGACAAGGTACCTGTGAGTGTAACAGTTCCAAGAAATAGATAAATAAAAAAATTTTTCAAAATATATGTCGATTTTACTTAATATTTAATATTGGCTGCAAATATACCATTCTTATATTGTTTTTATACCATATTGTATTTCAATTATGACTTCAGTTTTGCGTCATAAGTCTCATATTGTGCTTTATTATACATGAGTATTTATTTAATATATGCATTGTCAATCATTTATAATATGCGATGGTACTTATCAATAAAATAAGAATTCTGTATTTTAACAACAAAATTTACAGACCTTAAGCATAATATAACTATTTTTGCGCAAAATTATTTTGTTTTACACAATAAAAATTTAGTCCAAGGTGGACGGAACACAAGTAAAAAGAAAATTTTGGGACCGAATACGGGATACTTATAGGATATCTGTATTGGACGATGAGAATCTTGAGGAAGTAGGATCTTACAATCTTTCTTTACTTAGTTTTTACGTGCTGCTCAGTGTGGCAGCATTATTATTTGCTATTTTGGTAATTTCTTTTATTGTATTTACACCGGTAAAGCGACTGATACCAGGATATGGAGATATATCTGAGAATAGAAAGTTTATTGAATTGTCCAAAAAAGTGGATGCACTAGAAAATGAAGTGGAAGCCTATGATGTATACACTAACGGATTGAGAAATATGTTAACTGGTGGTATTCATAGTGCAAAAGTGGATATGATCGATTCTCTCGATGCTATGAAGAGCTTACACCCTGAGCTAGTAGGTAAAAAAGATATGGCTGAGACCAAGAGAGCCAAAGAATTAGATTTTTTAAAATTTGCAACACCTGTCTTTGGTAAGATTTCAGCCAATTTTCAACCTGATATTCAACATTTTGGTGTTGATATTTTAGCCCCAAAAGGAACTCCTATAAAAGCTATAATGGATGGAGTAGTTGTGAGTGCGGAGCTTTCGGTAAGCACAGGCAACTGTGTATATATACAACATAGCAAGAACGTAGTTTCTGTTTATAAACATAATTCTGCTTTACTAGTAAAGTCTGGTGATATTGTGAAAACAGGTCAAGCCATTGCCATTATCGGCAATACTGGAGAGCTTTCTACAGGCCCGCATCTGCATTTTGAGATGTGGTATGATGGCAAATATGTAAATCCCCAGAAATACATTACCTTTTAAATTAAATAAGAATCAAATATTTGTGTTAATAATGAGTCATAGTTTAAAAACAGTTAAAAACGAGAAGGGCGAGAACGTGAGTCCTATCCTCCCTCCAGATATAAAAAATTATCTTATTGATATCGATGGTACCATCTGTGATGATGTACCTAATGAAGAACCAGAAAGAATGGGCACTTGTGATCCATATCCAGATGCTTTAGAAATATGTAACAAATGGTATGATGAAGGCCATATCATTACTTTTTTCACATCTCGTACAGAAGATCATAGAGAAATTACTGAGTATTGGCTTGGCAAACATGGATTTAAATATCATGGACTTTTAGTAGGTAAGCCTCGTGGTGGAAATTATCACTGGATTGACAATCACATGGTAAAAGCAACAAGATTTAAAGGTAAATTTACTGACTTAATTAGGGTAAATGCCGAAATTGAAGTCTTCGAATCGTAAATAGTTTTTGGCTTAACATGGCTAAATCTATTGAACATCAACAATTTAATGATCACTCAAGAAAGTAAAATATTTATAACCGGTGCTACGGGTTTTGTAGGTAGTTATATAGTTAAAAAAATCTTCAATGAGGGTTTTAAAAATATAACTTGCCTAAAACGCAATACTTCATCATTGGTAATGTTAACAGAATTAGCAGATAGGTTAAATTGGGTAGAAGGGGATATGTTGGATCTTCCTTTTTTGGAAGATGTACTATTTGATTATGATATCATTATTCATGCAGCGGCAGATGTTACTTTTAGTACCAAAAATAAAAAAAGAGTTATAGAAACCGCAATGACTGGAACAGCAAATCTGGTCAATGCGGCTTTATTTTGTAATGTTCCTAAATTCATTCACATAAGTTCTGTTGCAGCTTTAGGGCGAAAGAAGTTAATAGATCATGTTGATGAAAAAGTCTTGTTTAGCCATAGTCCATATGATACTACATATGGCTTATCAAAATTTCTGGCAGAACAAGAAGCATGGAGAGGTCATGCTGAAGGTTTGCAAATGACAGTTTTATGTCCTTCCATGATATTGGGGGCGAGTGACTGGTATTCATCATCTCCAAAACTATTTACTAAGATTTTTAAAGGCTTAAAATACTATCCGTTAGGGACTAATGGATGGGTAGATGTAAGAGATGTAGCAGAAGCTGTTTTTAAAGCAGTGAGCCAAGACCATAATGGGAAGCGATATATAATTAGTGCTCAGAATCTAAAGTATCAAGATGTTTTTCAAAAGATTGCTGCCCAAATGAACGTGGTGCCACCCAAGCAACCTATTACGAATTTTAAGGGTAACATCTTTTGGAGATTAGAGAAGTTGAGATGTTGGTTTACTGGAGGCGAACCACTTTATACCAAAGAGACATTCATGAGTACATCGGTAGCTTCTATCTACGACAATAGTAAGTCAATTGACGAATTAGGAATGAGATATACAGTAATCGATAAAACCATTTCAGATTGTGTCAATGCTTTTAATGAATCCCAAAAAAGTGGACTTAACTACGGTACATTTTATTGATTTAATATTTTATACACACATTTTTGGCTTCTGTAAAAAAGTGAAGTGCTTCCATGCCACCTTCACGTCCCACACCACTGGCTTTCACACCACCAAATGGAGTTCTCAAATCTCGTACGAGCCAGCAATTAATCCAAACTATTCCAGAGTGCAATTTTTCAGCCATCCTATGAGCACGACTTAGATTTTCAGTCCAAATAGTGGCGGATAAGCCATATTGAGTACTATTGGCAAACATTAATACTTCTTCTTCTGTATCAAAAGGCGTGATGGTGACTACAGGTCCAAATATTTCTTCCTGGTTGGTTCGGCAATCAAAACTTAGTCCTTCTATAACAGTTGGGCTGATAAACCATCCATTGGCGCATCTACCAGCTAATAATACTCTGTGGCCACCTGACAAAATTTGACCACCTTCTGATTTCGCCAATTCGATATATGAAAGTACTTTATTCATATGGGCTTCAGAAACTACAGCTCCTGTTTTTGTTTTTTCATCTTTCGGATCACCTACGTGTAATTTGGATACTTTTTCTACAAAATCAGTTTTAAATTTTTTATAAATAGACCGTTCTACAAAAATACGGGAACCACAAAGACATATTTGGCCTTGATTGGAAAATGATGAACGTACAGTGGAACTTATCATTTCATCATAGTTGCAGTCAGAAAAAATGATGTTCGGATTTTTTCCTCCGAGCTCTAGGGACAACTTTTTAAACATCGGTGCAGCTACAGATGCTATTCTTTTGCCGGTAGCAGTACCTCCCGTAAATGAAATGGCTACAATATCGGAATGAACACACATGGCTTCTCCAACTTTTGGGCCAAGTCCATGCACAAAATTCAAAACTCCTTCAGGCAAACCTATTTCTTGACATATTTCAGAAAGCAAATATGCCGTATAAGGTGTGACTTCAGATGGTTTACACACTACCGTGTTTCCTGCTGCTAATGCCGGTGCAATCTTCCAAGTCAACAAATACAAGGGCAGATTCCATGGTGAAATACAACCGACCACACCCAAGGGCTGACGTAAGGTATAATTGACCCCTACACCTTGCATATAATGGGATTCGGAGCTAAACTGAGTCAGTGCGTGAGCGAAAAACTTGAAATTTGAGATAGCTCTGGGTATATCCATCGAAGCTGCTAAGGTGATCGGTTTACCATTGTCTTTGCTTTCTGCTGCTGCAAACTCTTCAAGCCGCTCTTCTATCTTGTCCGCAATTTTGATCATCCAGGCAGATCGGTCTTCATTGCTCATGGATGACCACATTGGAAAGGCTTTTTGTGCAGCTAACACTGCCTGGTTGACATCATTTTCATCCGAATCAGGGATGTAACTATATATCTGACCCGTTGCAGGTTCAAAATTTTCCAGATATTGACCTGAATTTGGAGCTATAAATTTACCTCCTGTGTAATTCGGTATATTATGAAGATGGTTCATGGTTGAATATTAAATCGATTTCTAGACAGCATTATTTATGTGTTTAAAGCAGAAAAATAAAAGCCCAAATTGCGTTTAAAAGAATCAGGTAGTACCGGCAACTCTGATCTGGGTATCAACAAGGTACTTACATTATGGAAATCAGCAAAGATATGGTGTTTGGCAGCTGTAGAAGCTAGATATTCGTGGCCTGACGAGCCTCCTGTACCTACTTTTTTGCCCAACATACGCATGACCATCTGGGCATGTCGATATCTCCACGTAGTGATGTGATCATCTATCTCTACCAATTTAGAAAGTAGTAAAAATGGTATATGTAGTATAGGTTCGTCTCTATAAAGATTAATAAATAACGCGGCTATCGTGGCTTTGTACGAAAGATGTAGTTTTCCTTCAGCAATCAATGCATTATGACGTTTCTCGTCCATGATGTTTGAAAAATAAGTATTGGTATCTCCTAGCATAATAAGTCTCATTTGTTTAGACTCATCAGAAAGAATATCTGTGTCAAGTATAGCTGTTTTTTCCTTTTCCAGCATGCTGTGAACTGCTTTTTGGTATTCAAATATAAAATTGAAAGCTCCAAATTCAAGAAACGGTGTTCGTTCTAACCAATCTTCTACGAGATCGAAAAGAGAGTTCCCTTTTTCGAGATCTTCTAAAGCATCTTTTTTGTCACTTGCAAATACACAATGATAAGGCTTGTTGTTATAGGTGGTCCTTCTATTTTCTTTTAACCCGAGCATCACTTCCATCTCTCTAAACTGAAAACTTTGAAAACCCGAAGCTGGGAAAAGATAATTTCTGAAATCCAAAAAATCAAGCGGAGTCATCGTTTCCATGACGCCTATTTGCTGGACTAAAAGCTTCATGATCTCTATGACTCTTTCTAATCTAGCTACCGCAATGCCTACATTTTTTTCATTGACTTGTCTTGCGCTGAAATCCTTAACAATAGATCTAAGTTCAAAATTGATTTGTTTAAACCATAATTCATAAACCTGATGAGTGATAATAAAAAGCATTTCGTCGTGTGCGTGGGTGCCTACTTCGTCACTTCTGAGTTGCTGTGCTGAAGTTATTTTATCTACTTGAAGATACGAATTATAATGAATGGATGAATATTTGGTTTCGTTGTTCATTTTATTAGCGTTAAGGTTTAGGATGGTAGGCCGTGACTTTGATTTCTATCAGCAAGTGTGGGTGTGGCAGCTGATGCACTGCTACGGTAGTTCGGGTAGGGCCGTCATAGTCAAAGTACTGACCATAAATTTCATTATATCCACCAAAATCATTCATATTGACTAGAAAAGTAGTCACATCCACAATATCTTCCAAGTCTGCACCTACACTTTGTAATATGACTTGAATGTTTTCTATTACCGCCTTGGTTTGTTGCCGAATGTCAAGATTAGTGGTACCCATTTCGTCCACTTCCACACCTTCAAATGTGTTGTCAGGTCGTCTACTACTGGTCCCTGATACAAAAATAAACGGATCAGCTACTTTTACATGAGGGAATTTTCCCCGTGGTTTAGCTTTGTCTGCTAGCACCTTACTTTCTGTGGATTTCAATGATTAACGATTTTGATTAGGAGCGTAAAAATACAACAATTTTAAAGGAAAAAATATTTATCTTGTCGACTTTTTAAGAAAAGTATATTTATGAATATCGATTTGAAAGGTAAAAACGCACTAGTTTTAGGTAGTTCCAAGGGTTTGGGAAAGGCATCTGCTATCGCATTATCAAAAATGGGAGCCAATATCATCTTATTATCCAGAAACTCTGATTTATTATTGGATGCAGTCAATGACTTAGAACTTAAGCAAGGTCAACATCATAGCTTTATAGTGGCAGACACTACAGATATAGAAGGCTTGTCCAAAAAAATTAAAGCTCTGACTGTTGATAGATCTATTCATATCTTAGTCAATAATACTGGAGGTCCTGCAGCAGGTGCGATTTTGAATGCAAGCGCTGAAGAGTTTTTAAAAGCTTTTAGTCAACATTTGATCATCAATCATACGCTAGCCGGACTTGTCATACCTGGTATGAAGAAATCAGGTTATGGACGTATCATTAATATTGTCTCTACTTCTGTCAAAATTCCGCTTAAAGGTTTAGGTGTTAGCAACACTATACGAGGCGCTGTAGCATCTTGGTCTAAGACCCTTTCCAACGAGATAGCACCTTTTGGAATTACAGTAAACAATGTACTGCCAGGGGCAACAGCAACAGACAGACTCACAGAAATTATAGTCAATAAATCCAATAAAACAATGCGCTCCAAAGATGACATCGAAGAAGAAATGAAAGCAGAAATACCCATGGGACGTTTTGGTCAGCCTGATGAAGTAGCTGCTGCTGTAGCATTTTTAGCATCACCTGCTGCATCATATATTACTGGAGTGAGCTTGCCTGTTGATGGAGGACGTACCGGTAGCTTATGATCCTATTCGTTAAAAAAATTGAACTAATTATTATGTCTGTATGTTGAAAAGGTATTACTAAATATACATACTAATATAATGTCTAAGTTGATATCAATTAAAATGGATGAAAAGCTGTTGCAGGACACAGAAATGTTGGTCAGTGAACTTGGTATCTCAAGAAATAAATTCATTAATGAAGCAGTTGCAGCTTATACAAAAACTAAGAAAAGGGCTGCGTTGGAAGAACAATTTAGAAATGCTTCATTTTTAGTAAGGGAATCAAGCATGGAGATTTTGGCAGAATTCGAAGCTTTAGAAGATGATTATGAAGCAATTTGATGTTTTTCTAGCTGATTTGAATCCAGGTCATGGCACTGAGGCTGGAAAAATAAGACCCGTTTTGATCATCCAAACAAATTTATTACTAAAGGTAAGTCACCCTTCTACATTAATCTGTCCACTAACAACAGTTCTTAAAGATGGTACCTACCCATTAAGAGTGAGAATTACTAGAGGTGAAACAGACATATTATTAGACTCTGACATTCTCATAGATCAGATCAAAGCCATAGATAATAAGCGATTTGTAAGGTATTTGGCTACCATACCTGAAGACACGCAACTTAGAGTCAAAGAAAGTTTGGGCTATATTTTTGACTTACAGGAATGAAAAATTTCAAAATTATTTCTTTACCATCAAAGTATCATGTCTTTGTAAGTGAGCACAGTATTCAAGCCTTTGGATCCAAAATATTGCTTCACATGATCGATACCTTTTTCAGAAGTAGCCATTACAAAATCTCCGCCCCAAGCACCTAATGACTTAATTACTCCATCATAGTCAGAGAAATGAGTATCTTTTATTTTCTTAAATCCGGTATGCGATGCGATAAGTTCTTCGTGTTTTTCAAGTAATGATTCAAATTCAGAAAGTGAGCCAGCAACTCTAATATCCTCGGTAATTTTGGTTATTGATTTTACTAGAGCAGATTTATTTTTTACAGCTTTAAGATATTCTTTGATGCCTTCTTGGCTATCAACTTTATTACCAAGGTGAATAAAAAATAATTTGTCTTTATATTTTGGATTAAAGTCTACTTCAGTGTAAGAAACTTCATCTGGACTATTGACATATTCTACAGGTCCTTCAGAAAAAGCACAAGCCACATCATATCCTGAACCATCTTCGGTTTTAAAGTATAAAAGTAATGGGTTTACTTCTGCCCATTCCGCAATCAAGTAAATCAAAGTCGAACTCGACCCTAGTCCCCAATCTAAAGGGAATTCAAGTTGAGTTTCTATTTTGAATCCATTCCACTGAGATAAAAATTCAGAATTCAGTCTGACAGCGTTTTTTAAAACTTTCTTAAGAAACTCAGAAATATTTTCGTCAGTAGTAGAAACGGGAGAAAAATCAAACAGCGATATCGAAGATTCAAACCAAGGTTTACCTTTCATATCTAGACTTTCCCATATGAGATCGGAGCTTGTAGTTCGTTTTACTACCAGTTTTTGACCAAACTTGGTAGGTAAACCCAATGCTTTTGCTCCATCTAAAACTGCATACTCACCCGTGAGCAGCAGTTTGCCATGTCCATAGAATTTCGTTTTGATAAGTTCAGGTTTTAAATGTTCGGGACAAAAGTAATTATTGTTATATAATTAAACAATACTTATTAAAAAAAATATTTTCATAGTTGTTTTATTATTAGCATTTTATATATTGATAGATACCACAATGAATTGAAAATTATACATTTATGAGTTTTGCTTTAGATGTCATTTGATCAAAAAAAAATAAGGCAATTAAACTTTAGTGCTAAATTTGGGCTGTAATTCAGTTAGTTATGAAAAAAATAATTCAAAAAAATATTCAAAAAATTTTTTTCTTTCACAAAACATTTTACCTTTGCGGCCGCTTAGGGAGACCTAAGAAATTTTATTGACAAAAATAAAAATATAAAAAGTGGATACACTAAGTTACAAGACCAAATCTGCCAACGCAGCCACAGTAAATCAGAAGTGGTATGTTGTTGATGCTGAGGGAGAAGTAGTAGGAAGACTTGCGACAAGAATAGCTTCAGTCCTCAGAGGTAAAAATAAACCTGATTTTACACCACATGTTGATTCAGGAGATTATGTGATCGTTCTGAATGCTGATAAGGTCAGATTTACAGGAGCAAAATTAGATGACAAGGAATATCAAAGATATACTGGATATCCAGGTGGTCTTCGTAGAAGAACTGCTAAAGAAATGCTTGACAAAAGACCTACAATGGTTTTAGAACTTGCCATCAAGGGTATGTTACCAAAATCTAAGTTAGGAAGAGCTCAAATTAAAAAATTGTTTTTGTACACTGGATCTAATCATCCACATACAGCACAACAACCAGAACCATTTAAATTTTAATAGCACATGGAAATGATCAATAGCATAGGTAGAAGAAAAGCTTCTACAGCAAGAATTTATGTTACTAAAGGTAGCGGTACTATTATAATCAATGGTAAAGAGTTGAAAGACTATTTTCCAATGCCTAGTACTCAAGCAGCTATCTTAGATCCATTGAAATTATCACAGGTTGAAGGCCAATATGATATCAAAATCACTGTAGCAGGTGGTGGATTTAAAGGTCAATCTGAAGCAATCAGAATGGCGATATCTAGATCTTTGGTAAAAATTAATGAAGACTTCAAAAAATCTCTTAAAGAGAAGAAGTATCTTACTAGAGATGCTAGAGAAGTAGAAAGGAAGAAATTTGGTAAACCAAAGGCAAGAAAGAGCTTCCAGTTCTCTAAGCGTTAATCTATATATCATCGTTATATTATTATTAAAGAAAAAATTTTTAAAGAAATGAATAAGCCGTCATATAATGAAATGTTAGAAGCAGGAGTACATTATGGTCACTTAAAAAGAAAGTGGAATCCCAAAATGCTTCCTTACATTTTCATGGAAAGAAAAGGTATTCACATTATAGACCTGAACAGAACATCAGAGTGTCTGGACAGAGCAGCGTATGCAATGAAGCAAATGGCAAAAGCTGGTAAAAAAATCCTTTTTGTTGCCACTAAAAAACAAGCCAAAGATATCGTTGCTACTGCTGCGAGAAGTGCAGAAATGCCTTACGTTACAGAAAGATGGTTAGGAGGGATGATGACAAACTTCTCTACTATTCGTAAGTCTGTAAAGAAAATGAACAGTATAGATAAAATGCTTACTGACCCTGCGGTATCTATTACTAAAAAGGAAAGATTGACTCTACAGAGAGAAAAAGAAAAGTTGGAGAAAGTATTAGGTGGTATCGCTAACCTTAATAGACTTCCAAGTGCAGTGTTTATGGTAGATATACACCATGAGCATATCGCTCTTGCAGAAGCAAAAAGATTAGGTATGAAGACCATCGCTATGGTGGATACCAACTCAGATCCTAATAAAGTTGATTTTGCTATTCCAGCAAATGATGATGCTTCTAAATCTGTAAAGTTGATTACTGATTATATCATCAACGCTATAAAGGAAGGTTTGGAAGAAAGAAGAGTTGCCAAATTGGATTCTAAAGAAGATTAATATAAAATATTTGATAAATCAAATTGAATAAAAAATGAGTGAAATAACAATTTCAGCAAAAGATGTAAACGAACTACGCCAGCAAACAGGTGTAGGAATGATGGATTGCAAGAAAGCCCTTGTAGAAGCGGGTGGTGATTTCAACAAGGCTATCGAACTATTGAGGTTGAGAGGTCAAAAAATGTCTGAGAAAAGAGCAGACAGGGATGCTAAAGAAGGTGTGGTCATAGCTATGGTTTCTGACGACAAAAAGAAAGGCGTTGTTTTAAGATTGAGTTGTGAAACTGACTTCGTTTCAAAAAATGAAGAATTCGTTCAGTTAACAAAAGATATTACAGCAAAGGCTTTAGAGCATTTCCCTGCTACAGCTGAAGAGCTTTTACAGGTAGATATGAATGGTATTGCTATTGGTACCCTTGTTACTGAACAAGTAGCTAAAATTGGTGAGAAAATAGAAATTTCCGATTACCAAATCATGGAAGCTCCATTAGTAGCATCTTACATCCACATGGGAAACAAGGCAGGTGTTTTAGTAGGTCTAAACCTTGCTGATGATGCTTATCTGGAAGCAGGTAGAGATGCAGCTATGCAAGTAGCAGCTATGAAGCCTGTAGCTTTGGATCAAAATGATGTTCCACAAGATGTAATTGCTAAAGAGATTGAAATAGGTAAAGAGATCGCTAGAAACGAAGGTAAAGCTGAAGATATGTTAGAGAAGATAGCGGTAGGTAAACTCAATAAATTCTTCAAAGATAATACCTTGCTCAACCAAGTATTTGTAAAAGATGGAAAAATAAGCGTTGGAGATTATTTGAAATCTAAAAATCCAGAACTTACAGCCATTGGATTCAAGCATGTAAAATTAGGATAATTTAATATTAAAGAGAGCGGTATTTTTATCGCTCTTTTTTTATGTCTTTTTTTTTATGCCTTTACAGCTAGTGTGATTCGGCAATATAAGTTTCACTTAATTACCAACTTAACCTTAATCTTAGCCTTAACCTTAACTATATGTCTTTAAAGTATAAAAGAATCTTACTCAAACTTAGTGGTGAATCATTAATGGGTGAGCAAAAATTTGGGATTTCTTCTGATATGCTCAATTATTACGCAGCTCAAATCAAAGAATTGGTGGCCCTTAAGGCTGAAGTGGCTATTGTCATCGGTGGCGGTAACATATATCGTGGATTAAGTGCTGAGTCATCCGGAATTGAAAGAGTAACAGGTGATTATATGGGTATGTTGGCTACTTGTATCAATGGAATGGCTTTACAAAGTGTGCTAGAAACCCATGGAGTATACACCAGACTTATTACAGCAATAGAAATGAGACAAATCGCTGAGCCCTATATAAGAAGAAGAGCAATCAGGCATCTAGAAAAAGGTCGAGTTGTCATCTTTAGCGCTGGTACAGGCTCTCCTTATTTTACGACGGACTCAGCAGCTGCTTTAAGAGCCAATGAGATCAATGCAGAAGTCATATTAAAAGGTACAAGAGTGGATGGAATCTATGACAGCGACCCTGAAAAAAATCCTGAAGCAATAAAATTTGATAATATTACATTTTCTAAAGTCATCAGCCTAGGGCTATCCGTAATGGATATGACAGCATTTACACTTTGTCAGGAAAATAATTTACCCATCATCGTTTTTGATATCAACGAGCCAGGTCATCTCTCCAAAATAGCCCAAGGTGCCACTATTGGTACTTTAGTACAATAATTTTCTTAAGAATTTTGTATGTCTGTGAAAACTTAATCTGTTTTGTTTTGGTTTATCATATTTGATAGTAAAATAACAAAAATATTTTGAATACCAACCTTATAGAAGTCCAAGAGCAAGTCGGAGATATTACAACAGGCAGAAAACGCACCAATATTTTAAAGAATTTTGAACAAAAGACTATTGAGTACCTCTGTGGTATTATGCCAAGTTGGGTGACTTCTGATTTATTGACCTTCATAGGATTTTTGGGTTCTATAATTGTTAGTGTGGGATTGTATTTTGGTAAAACCGATTCCTATTATTTGATCATATCCATTATGGGCTTTATTGTCCAATGGTTTGGTGACTCTCTGGATGGAAGGTTGGCATATTACAGAAAGACACCCAGAAAATGGTACGGTTGGGCCTTGGATATTACGGTGGATTGGATATCTATTGGTATTATTGGTGCTGGTTTTTACTATTTTTTTGACACCTTCCCATATGTTGCTTTTTTATTTGTATTTACTTATGGATGGTCTATGATTAATAGCTTACTGAGGTATAAAATTACAAAAAGCTATCAGATAGACAGTAACTATTTTGGTCCTACAGAACTACGCATTATTATTTGCTTATTTATCGTCTTAGAGATTTTTGTTCCTAGTGCTTTGTGGTACTTTGGTGTAGCAGGTAGCGGTATATTAGCTGTATTCAACATTAAAGATTTGTCCATGGTACTTGATGGAGGCAACTCAAGAGATGCAGCTGACAGACTAAATAAGGAATAATATTGCTCACCTACTATAGAGAAAATATTTTTTTACTTGTAAATATCTTTAAATTTGTGTCTTTAAACATAAAATAGGTTATGAATAAAATTAATCAAGAATACAGAGCTTCATGGCAAATGGCTTATGATACGCTCAATGATAAACAAAAAGAAGCTGTAAATATAACCGAAGGTCCTGTAATGGTCATAGCCGGTCCTGGCACAGGTAAAACTCAATTATTGGCTGTCAGAATTGGAAACATATTACTAAGTACAGACATCAACCCTAATAATATTTTATGTCTCACCTATACAGATGCAGGTGCTGTAGCGATGAGAGAGAGATTAAGCAAGTTCATTGGCCCAGAAGCATATAATGTCAATATCTATACATTTCATGCTTTTTGTAATACCATCATCAATGAAAATCCTCAATATTTTGGCGATCTCCAGTCATTACAGTCGGTCTCCGATATAGAAATGGTAGAAATATTGAGAGAACTTATAGATAGTTTCGGAGATGACCACGTTTTAAAACGACTAAAAGGTAATGAGTACTATGATCTAAGTCGTCTTAAAAATTTATTTGCTTTGATGAAGCAAGAGAAATGGACTCCGAATTTTGTGAAAAACTGTATTCAGGAATACAATGATTTGATATTAGACCCGGAACGGTCACCATTTATATACCGAAGAAATGGTCAAGGTTATAAAATAGGCGATTTAAAACAAAAGACTATAACAGAGGAAATCAACAAATACAAAAAACTGTATGCAGCAGTTGACGAAATTTATAAGTATCAGGAACTTTTAGCTCAAAAGGAGCGATTTGATTTTCAGGATATGATTTTGTGGGTGATCAATAAGTTTAAGGAAAATGATGATTTATTGGGTAAATATCAAGAAAGATTCCAGTATATACTCGTAGATGAATACCAAGATACGAATGGAGCACAAAATGAATTACTGTTTTTATTAGCCGATTTTTGGGACGAACCTAATTTATTTATAGTGGGTGATGATGATCAGAGTATCTATCGTTTTCAAGGAGCCAATATGAATAGTATTATTGATTTTAAAAACAAGTACCAACCTAAGGAAATTGTACTGACAGAAAACTATAGATCTAGTCAGGTTATTCTAGATACTGCAGGAAAGCTTATTGATCATAATGTAGACAGACTTTCTACCAAGTATCCACAACTAGAAAAAACCTTAATAGAAAGCCGTAAAGAAAAATCTGATTTAGTTATTGAGCCACACATTTGGGCATATCCCAATCAAGTTCAAGAAGAAATTGGAATAATCCAAAAGATAATCGACCTAAATGCTCAAGGTGTTCCGTTTTCAGATATGGCAGTTTTATATACCAAACATGCCGTCGTAGAAAACATGGTGAAATACTTGACTCAAAAGAAAATACCACTCAATGTAAAGAAGAGAGTCAATGTACTTTATGAACCAGAAGTAGAAAAACTACTCAAAATGATGGAGTACATTACATTGGAATCTAAAAAACCACATTACGGAGAAGAGTTATTGTTTGAAATATTACATTTTAGTTTTTGGAAATTGTCGGCTTTAGATATAGCAGCCATCACTTTGGCTTGTAGAAGAAGAGATGATGCACAAGTAGAAGATCAGCAATATCTAAAGTGGAGAGAAGTTATAGCTGATGAAAATACGCTTTTAAAAATTGGTATTAAAAACCCTGAAGATTTGGTCAAGGTTTCTAAAATTATCGAATCTTGGATTTTACAGATTCACAATGTAACTGTCCAAACCATCGTCGAAAAGGTACTTACAGAAAGTAGTATGCTGTCAGAGATTCTTGTCGCTGAAGACAAATCATGGAAGATACAATTAATCAATACATTTTTTGATTTTGTGAAGGATGAAGCTGCCAAAACCAAGCAGTTAAAATTGGAAAGAGTCATTGAGCTCATCGATATCATGAAAACTGACAACATAGAGCTTCCAATAAATAGAATTATTTCTAATAAAAATGGTATCAACTTTCTTACCGCATATTCTGCCAAAGGATTGGAATTTGAACATGTATTTATTTTAAGATGTGCGTCGAGTTACTGGGAAAATAAAAAAGGATCTAATTTTAATTTTGCATTGCCGCCCACTATTACGGCTTCAAGTTCTGGTAGTGAGATAGAAGATGAAAGACGTTTGTTTTTTGTAGCTATGACTAGAGCAAAAAATTATTTGTATATTTCATTTCCATTGGTTGACCAAAAAGAAAGTAACCACACCGTATCCCAATTTATAACAGAGATAAAAAGATCTGAAGATGAAATTGAAATATTAAATGTGGATGAAGAAGCCATCATTCAATATACTGCTGAGCTTATGAAGTATAATCAAGGAGAGCCAGTTCTTATTGATAGCGCTTTGATAGAAGAGATTCTCAAGAATTTTAGGATTAGCGCAACTAGTCTCAATAAGTATATGAGATGCAAACTTGCTTTCTATTTTGAGACTATCCTGAGGGTACCCATGGCAAGAAGTGCTACCATGGGTTATGGTAATGCGATGCATTATAGTTTGGAGCACTTTTTCACTGATATAGAAAAGTCAAGTCCTAGGTCTTATGGTTCATTAAACTTACTATTGGAACTTTTTAGAAAAGGGATGGACAAATATCGATCACATTTCACGCCTAAAGAATTTGAAAACTATACTAAACTTGGTGAAAATCACCTTGAGGATTTCTTTAACGAATATAAAAATGAGTGGTTGACTCCAAAGAGCTATAATTTGGAATATAAAATTGCACTGACCGAGTACAAAGGTGTGCCTATTTCGGGTACTTTGGATAAAATCAATATTTTTGATCATCATATCACAGTTACAGACTACAAAACTGGTCGGTATGATAGCGCAAAACTTCAAAAGCCATCTGATAAAAACCCTGAAGGTGGAGATTATTGGCGACAAATTATGTTTTATAGATTGCTCCTAGATGGAGATAAAAGACATAGTTGGGTCATGAGATCTGGAACTATGGAATTTGTAGAAAAACAAAAGGTAAATAATACAGAAGTCTATAAACGAAAAGAATTTGAAATCAGTACGGAAGAGTGTGATGTAGTAGGACAGCAGCTCGTGAGCGCTTACAACAGCATAAAAAATCACGAATTTACACCTGGATGTGGAGAGCCAAATTGTAAATGGTGTAATTTTGTTATGCGCAATATGCCAGCTTCCATTTCTAATGAAAATGAAGATGAATCCTAGGGATAATTTTATATTTTTGGTGGCTTCTGAATGCAAAATTTGAATTATATCAATAAATTTGAATCATTTGGTAAAAAGTGTTTAACTTTATGTTTTAATAACACAAAACCTTTGGTTTTATCTAGTGTTTATCATCTTTAGTATGAGACAGTGCTTAATATGGATTTGGTTTTTATTTACTTGCTATTCGATCATAGCCCAAAAATCATTTCAACCTAAGCAGGTAGATTTTGAGTGGAAAGGTGTTGTCTACAGGAATGAAACTACTGCCAACTTAACACTACATACCAATGGTTATACTATTGCTTACAATAAGGGAAAGATTAAAACATTTTATAAAACCAATTATTACCACTTTGAAATCGGAATGATGCGTGATTCCAGAGAGCAGAGTCAGAATAAAAACATTCCGCTTAATTTTAGCAAAGTTTCACAGTCCTTTAGATTTGGCAAACAAAATCATCTTTATTTCATCAGAGCGGGGAAAGGAACTAAACGATTAATAACAGATAAAGCCAGACGTAAAGGTGTTGCTCTTGGATACAACTATGAGGCAGGGCCAGCCATCGCCATATTAAGACCTTATTATCTAGAGCTTATATACAATTATGAAGAAGATGGCAGGTTTTTTAATGAGCTTAGGACAGAGAAGTTTACTGAAGGAAATGCTGAAAAGTTTTTAGATTACAACTCTGTATTTGGTGGTACATCCAACAAAGGGTGGTCTGAGATTTCGATTGCTCCAGGATTACAAGGCAAATTTGGTTTGTTTTTTACACTAGGTGCTTTAGAAAAATATACCAAAACACTCGAAATAGGTTTGATGGGTGACTTGTTTATCAGGAAAATACCAATCATGGTAGAAACAGAAGCAGTAAGCGCCAAACCATATTTTCTGAATTTTTATGCTACCCTTGAGTTTGGAAAAAGATCAAACTAATTAATTATTCAAAATTATAAATTCATTGAAGTGGTAGAATTACCTATTATATCAACGACTATTGTAGAAGAAAAGAAGAAAAAGCCAGATTGGTTAAGGGTAAAATTACCCATAGGTGAAGATTATAAAAGAGTTCGTACCCTTGTAGATGAGTACAAGCTTCACACCATTTGTCAAAGTGGCAATTGCCCCAATATGGGAGAATGTTGGGGAGCAGGGACGGCTACCTTTATGATATTAGGTAACGTATGTACCCGCAGCTGTTCGTTTTGTGCTGTAAAAACTGGTAGACCCAACGAATATGATGATGACGAACCTCGAAGAGTGGCAGAAGCTATCTTTCTGATGCAAGTCAAACATGCAGTAATTACTTCTGTAAATCGAGATGAACTCAAAGACAGAGGTGCAGAAATTTGGTATCAGACAGTACGGAATGTTAAGGAAGTTTCTCCGCAAACCACCATCGAAACTTTAATTCCTGACGTCAAAGCCACTTGGGATGCACTTGAACGCATGATCAGTCCAGGACAAGAAGTAGTTTCTCATAATATGGAGACGGTACAGAGTCTATACCGCAAAGTAAGACCTCAAGCCAGATATGAAAGATCACTCGAACAGATACAAAGGACCAAAGCATATGGTAAGAGAACTAAGTCAGGTATCATGGTAGGACTCGGCGAATCCAAAGACGAAGTACTACAGATCATGGATGACTTGGCTAGTCATGGATGTGATGTACTTACCATAGGTCAGTATCTACAGCCCACCAAAATGCATATAGAAGTTGCAGAATTTATTCATCCTGAGACCTTTGCGTTTTATAAAGAAGAAGGACAAAAAAGAGGTTTTGATTTTGTAGAGAGTGGTCCATTAGTTAGGAGTTCCTATCATGCGGAACGCCATCTTTGATTTTTTAAAAAAAAAGTAAAAAAATCTTCAAAATATTTGGTCATTAAATATGATAGTCATATTTTTGCACCGCATTTGAAAACAATGATTGTATAAATCATATTTCACGCAAATGTCCCCTTAGCTCAGTTGGTTAGAGCGCCGGACTGTTAATCCGTAGGTCCTAGGTTCAAGTCCTAGAGGGGACGCAAAAGCCAGCCAATTTTGGTTGGCTTTTTTTATTGCAAAAACCTACAATTTAATAATTCCCTCAGTATTTTATATCACAAAGCATCAGCCCATCTGCTGGTACGCTCCAGTCCATGGCCAGTTTTTGTTTGGTAGCTAATGCAGTGTGCACTTCTTCAATGCTTACCTTCCCACGGGCTACCTGCAAGCACATGCCTACAATCAGTCTGATCATGCCTCTCAAAAATCGATCTGCAGTAATTCTGTATCTGTAATGTGCCCCATCCTGTATCCAAAAGCTCTCATCAATTCTGCATTTAGTGGTCTTGACATCAGAATGCATTTTGCAAAAGGTATCGAATTCTGAATATTGCAGGATTATTGCGGCTGCTTCATTGAGCAAAGCTAAGTCAGGTTTTTCGTACACATAGTAAAAAGAAAAAGGATGAAAAGGTGACTTTTCCGTATGCAAATCATACTGATATGACCTGGATTTAGCATCAAAACGAGCATGCGCTCCGCCATCTACTTCGAAAATATCGTGTACGGCTATGTCTGCCGGCAATATTTTATTAATTCTATACACAGTAGATGGCAGATCTTGAATATCTGATAGATCAAAATGGGCTATGTAATCTTTGGCATGCACTCCGGTATCGGTCCTGCCACAGCCCACTAACGATATTGGGGTTCTTAGATATAGGGTCATTGCATTTTCGAGAGTACCTTGCACGGTAGCAGTACCTTTATGAGGCTGTACCTGCCAGCCATTGTACTTGGTACCGCAATATGACAACCTTATAAAATACCTATTCAATATTTTTTTATTTTTGAAATTGTAAAAAAGCAGCTAGATTTTAAAAAATCATGAGGTAAAGATATTACTTTTGTATTTAAGAGAAGTTTTGAATTAATAATTATATTTTAAATCTGTATTTTATTCATATGGTAACTTTCGAAACACCGGAGCAGTATTATCAACAGTGCAGCGAACCGTCTAAGGGAATTTTGATCAAGATACAGCAGATGATAAGCGAAATTGTCCCTGACGCAGTCTTTGGCATCGCTTACAATATGCCCGCATTCCAATATCATAAAAAACCATTGGTTTACTTTGCGGCTTTTAAAAATCATATCGGGTTTTATGCACTTCCGTCGGGCAACGAAGCTTTCAAAGCAGAGCTAAAAAATTACAAAACAGGAAAAGGCTCCATACAGTTTCCGTTGGATCATGATATGCCATACGACCTTATCGAACAAATAGTGAGATTTAGAGTGGCAGAGGTGGAAGATGGATTGAAGAAGTAAAGAAAAATTATGGTATCAAACCCATTCTATTTTTGATTTACCATTAGCGATACAATATATAAGTTGTTGATATGTAATTACATATAATTCTTTTATTTTTTTTTTCATAAAAAATATTTTCAAAAAAGTACAAGAAAAACTTGTTTATTTGAATTAGATGCTTTATATTTGTTTTAAAATTTAAAATATGACAGAAAATATGATATTAAATCCTTTGTTTTCTACCTATGGTTGGAGTGTTTTTTTTGATATCACTCCTTAATGAAAATATCCTTAATAATTTTTTCTTAAATAGTTTACTTTATATATTAATATAATAAATAAATATTATGAAAATCATAAAATTAAATTTAATCTTACTATTCTGTATTAGTGTTTTTTCTATTGATATTATGGGTCAGGAACATTGTTTAACCCCTCAATATTCTTCTAATCAAAGTTCTAATGCTTCTCCAAGTAATTCAAGTACTGGAACAACTCCAAAAATATTAAGAGTCTATTTTCACGTAGTGCGCAGATCTAATGGTACAGGTGGTTACTTGCAGTATCAGGTCAAAGAAGCTTTTAACATTCTTAATAGAGATTTTCAGAATATT
Source organism: Aureispira sp. CCB-QB1 (assembly GCA_945870185.1). GTDB lineage: Bacteria > Bacteroidota > Bacteroidia > Chitinophagales > Saprospiraceae > OLB9. The sequence goes on from CAMBRK010000039.1 coordinate 23,766, forward strand.
TCAAATCCAAAGAACCACCAACCTCCTTTAGGACTAATTTCATTTTCTTGGGATGGCTGTATTGATTATATAGATAGTGACTCTTATTTTAACGGAAAAATTTCAAATAATATTTTTAATGTTAATAAGAATAATGATGGTATTGATATTTACTTATTTCCTCCAACTGGTGTTTTATGGGGCGGATTAGCAAATGGAATAGCCACAATTGCTCAGTTTCAAATTTTTGGAAGAATAGGAACAATTCCTACTGCATTAACATCCATTATTTCACATGAAATGGGACATGTACTTAATTTGTATCATACTCATAGGTCATGTGATGAAGCTTTTGGAGGTATATGGGAAAATACAGATGAAACAAATTGTGAAGATGCGGGAGATTATTGTTGTGACACTCCAGCCGACCCCAATATGGATTATAATGTCTCTAATTGTTTGTGGACAGGTGTACCTGAAGAACGTTGCGGTCTTGCGGCCCCAGAACCTTGGTCAGCCTATAATCCCGATGAGAAAAACATTATGGCTTACTCACTTCCTGAGTGTACCGAATATTTTTCTTATGAACAATATGATCGAATGCATACAGCAATAGGAAATCTTTCTTTTTTGCAACAATGTGTTGTTCAAAATGCATCAACAAATGGATACTGTAATTGCCCTGAAAATGATATTATCATAAATGAAAACACAATTGTTGATCACGATTGGTATGTTACAGGAAATATTATTTTAACTAATAACAGTACTCTTACTGTAAAATCAACAGTTTTTTTTAAAGAAAATAAATTTTTAGAAGTTACTGATGGGAGTAAATTAGTGATGGATGGAGGAAAATTAACAAGTTGTGGGTTAAATTGGAAAGGAGTTATTGCCAAAAATAGTTCACCTTTTAGCCAGACTTTTGCAGTTGAATTGAAAAATAGTTCAACAATTGAAAAGGCAGAGATTGGAATCAACACTTTAATGAGCACTAATTCATGGCCATATACATTGAGTGGTGCTAAAATAACTAGTGATAATTCAACTTTTCAAAACTGTGGTATAGGAATTAATTTTGGGCCTTTTGGTTTTGCAAGTCCATTTTGGTCTTGGACAGACCAATCAAAAATTCAAAATTCTGGCTTTTTTAATTGTGGTACAGGAGCAATTTTGGAAAATAATCTTGGAGTTGAATTTGTAGGTAGTTCGTTTTCAGGTTCCAATACCATAGGGATAGATGTTAGAAATTCACAAATTATTGCTACTGGATGTGATTTTGGTGGTTATCAAGGAATATTATTTTCAGGAACTTGGCCGAGTTTGATTGGTTCTGGTATTTCTAACAATACATTTTTTAGTACTGAAGGGATTTATATCGATGGTCAAGGCAATGCTTCTCCACATGATATTACAGGCAATTTTTTTACCAGCACTGCTGGTATATCCAGTTTTAGTCAAGTAGCTTTCAATATTCAAAGTAATGATTTTGCCAATACTCCATTGGGAGTGTCTTCATGGTATACTGGAGACGATTATAATCTAGTTAGCGATAATGGATTCCTTGGAAACAATTATGGTAATTCAGCATATGGATATAATAATATAGAATATCTTGATAATTGTTTTGATTACAGTAGCATTACTGATATAGAAGTGTTTCATGGGGCCTCGATTTTTCCTTCACAAGGAAACCCAGTTTTAGCAGCCGGCAATTGTTTTTCATTTATTCCCACGAAGATTCTAACAGGTATAGGTTCATCACCATTTGAATATTATGTATTAAAAAATACAGATAATACTTCATGTAAAAAACCAGGCACAGGAAATTTTTCTGAGGAGATTGCAGATTCTGAGGATCTTTTGAATTGTGGAAGCGGTGTATGGACTACATTACCTCCCAAATATAGAAACTGTATCATCCCGAAAAATCTTGAAGAAAAAAAGACTATGGAAGCCGCTTTAAAAGCAGAAATCTTAAGAATCAAAAATGATCCTAGTATTTCTTCAGCATTAAAAAAATGGTTAATAGCGAGATATGAGCGATGCCTTAAAAAACTCAAAGGTGAAATTGGATTGCAAATTATCAAAGAAGAAACAAATGGTAAAGAAGAGGCAATTACCTATTTTTCAAACCAACAACTTTTTAGTCACAAAATCATGGCCTATGCTATCATTATGGAAGAAGGAGAATTGGAACGAGCGTCAGTTTATTTGAATGGGTTACCTACTGAAAATAGTGCACAGTCAGATTTTGTATTTGCAAACAACATATTCTTATCATACTTGGAAAACAGAAATGAGTTTGTCCTAAGTATCACAACAAAAGAATCTCTTAGGGTCAAAGCTTTGCAGGAAAACGAATTATCGGGCTACATAAGGGCTATTTATTTTAAATTGACTGGAGAAAGATTAAGGATACCATTATCTCATATTCAGAATGTTGAACCAAGAAGTTCACATTTCAATAATTCGTCTGAATTATCTATAACATCTTATCCAAACCCTATACTAGGAAACGAACACATTATTGAAATTAAAACTAATGTTTCTAATCAAAAATATTCTATCAATTTGAAAGATATTACTGGTAAAATCATGAAAACTTCGAATGCTGTTATTGGTAAAAATATTTTTGACATGGCAGATATAGTACAAGGTGTCTATATAATTGAAGTCCTGTCAGAATACGATAAGTTGTATACCAACAAAGTGGTGCGTTTATGATTTATTTGAATAAAACAATCAAGTGAAAAGCAGGCATCAAAAATCAGCTGCCTGTTTTTTCGAAAATCAAAAAGAATGAAATTTTTTATTTATTGCGCGATTAATTTTTTTTCTTTTACTACTGTAATTTGTCAAAACAAATATGCTAAAATTATAGATTTTAATAATAGGCCACAAGGAGCAGAAGAAATAGTAAAATATCAACATAATTATTTTATTCATCACGATGGAATTTGTATCGATGAAGATGGAAATTTATTAGAAGCATGCTGCGGAGTGTTATTAATGGATGAACATGCAAATATATCGGATAGTGTGTTAGTTCGTAGTTTTAGTACTGGGGTTGAGTCCATGATTATCGATAGTGTCCATAATCAAATTTATTTTGTTGGAGAAGAATATCCAAAGGATGATTACTCTAAGGCTTTTATAGTAAATCAGATCCATTTAGATGATCTATCTTTGAAAAATAGCTATAGATTGAATGATGGCAGGGCTGAAGAAAGAATATATTATCAATTAGTTTCTACACTTTTTAACCAAAAATTGATGGTTGGTGGAACTACAAATGATTTGAATAGGCAATCTGGGTTAGGTCTAATATTTATAGTTGATAATAACAAAGTAGATTCTCTTTTAACCATAAATTATGCTGCGGGCAATACTTTATGGTCATCTTTAGTGGATGTAAATAATCTTCTCACACTTTCTGTACTAATGAGAGAAAACGGACTTAATGAAAAGGCACATATAATCAAATACGATCAAAATCTAAACTTAGTATGGCATTGGATTTCTGAACCCACTCGTTCGACTCAATCATCTTATATTTGCGAACTAAACAACGGCAATATAGTGATAGCATTAGCTGACAAAACATTTAATAATGCTGTTAAGCTCCAATGTGTAAGACCTGACAAAAGTATCGCTTGGGAATTCAAATTTTGGGATCATAATACAAAAACTGCCAGAAATGTATATTCTCTAAAAAAACTTAAGAATGGAGATTTTATCGGCACAGGAACTTATGGAAATACCAATATCAATGTTAGTTCAAGAATACTAAGAGTTCCTTATATATTCCGTATGACTACTGAAGGAAAATTGCTTTGGGAAAAGGCATTTTACAGAGACCGACCTGTATTGGACTTTTGCGAAGGTAGTTTTTCAGATGTAGAAGAAACTGAGAATGGCGATTTAATAGCCGTTGGAGATATAAGGAACTACCTTGAGTATGATCCTGTTGTCATGCAAGGACGATCCGATCCTGACATCCTTATCGTACGTATGGATGCCAATGGATGTATTGACGATAAGTGCGAGATGCTTACCAAGATCATTCCTGACACTATAAGTAGTACAATGAATATATCTCAATCCTATGAAGAAGCCATGCTATATCCTAATCCATCTGATGGAGTGATGCAACTCCTAAATAGGGAAGAAGTAACAAAGCTATCTTTCTTTTCTGTCCAGGGAGGATTAACAATGGAAACCATAAACCCGGATCAGGATTTATCTTGTTCTGATCTACCTTCAGGCTTATATATTGTGCATATACATCTCAAAACTGGCAAGATCATAAAGCAAAAAATAATAATTCATTAAAAAGTAAAAAAATGAAAAGTTTAATGATAATATTATCCATCATAATGGCTTCAGTCCATTCCTTTAGTCAAAAAATACCCAATGCTGGATTTGAAAAATGGAAGGTAGAATTTCAGACCTATTGGGATTTGGAAGAATGGGAAACGACGGCTAGTGACGTTTCTATAGCAATTAAACCAGCTCTTGGTTTTGATAGTAAATTAGGTTTAGAATTAAATGGGGGAGGCTATGCGAGAACAAAGTTTCATTGCATGTCAGTTCCGCACAGTTTGAAAGCTTATATCAAAAACAAGATGCAACAAAATGATACTGCTCATATACACGTTTCATTTTATTCTGGAAAATCAAAGGTCAAGAATATCAAGTGGCACCACAGTACAACTATAGATGATTGGACACCAGTAAACATTATTTTCGCTGATATACCAGCATCACCTAAAACAGATTCTATAGAAATTGAAATTTTTGGTGGTAAAGAATGGCGATCTCCATTTTATATAGACGAGCTTTCTTTTGAGTATGCAAGTAGTACACAACAGAATGATATTGTAGATCATTTTAATATCTTTCCTAACCCAATTACCAGCCAAGCATCCATAGAAATCGGCAATATACCCAACAACTCCAAGTTTTTGATTACTGATTCGGAAGGGCAATTAGTCAAAGAGATCCATCATATTGATCACGTGATGCTGATAGACCGCCATGATTTGGAAAAAGGTGTATATTTTATATCATTGATCCAAAATAATACGATACTGACCACTAAAAAAATCATTATTGTGGATTAATTAAAAATTTACTTCATCTTAAACAAAAAAAGGATCCCCAAACTATTGGAAATCCTTTTTTCATCTTTTATGAAGGTGTTAAATTCGGATCAATTTTGCTTCAATCTCTCCAGTACACCACCATTATCGATCACGACTTCTGATGTTTTAAACCCTCTGTTGGATGCGGCTATCTGAGCTTTTTTGGCTTCTTCCAGACTGTTGTATCCAGCCAGGATAAAAATGATCCAGTCCCCTTTGGTCCACTGCTCTATTCTACCTAGATCTTTTACTTTATTGATATCAAACCAAATCGGGTCTTCATATGATGCCAATCTGACTTTGTATTTGTTGCCCGATTTATATTCTTTGGCTACTTCCGGATTTTTGGTATTGAAATTTCCTTGATCTGAAAAACTGTTTTCGTCTTTACTGGATAGGATGAGTTCCATTTTTGCCGTATTGAGTATTTCAAAAGCTATAAAAGCATCTTTGTATCCATTGGCTCTGACTTTGGTGAGGATATCTTCTGCCTCGCTTCTATCTGTAAAATACCCAAGTCTTACTTTGATGCTATTGTTATTAAACATTTTATAGATGTTGCCATATTTCAATAGTGGTTTGAACTTGGCAAAGTTTGGTTTGGAAGCAGACATAGAAGCCAATTGGATAAAAAAGACTTCTGTATTAGGAATGATTTCATCCATGGCGATTCTGTGAGCTCCTGCTAGTGACATTTCAGCCATGGTATTGGTACCTACTTTGTTGGCATCAAATTTGGGAAGCTCAAAAGCAATTTTGTTTTCTGATGATGCTCTGAGTGATACTGTAGTCGCTTCAGACTCCATTTTCACTGTATTTTTTTGCGTTTCAGCAGCCAGGATTTCAAGAGATACTGCTTCAGGTGCATCTGCTAACATTTCTATTTCTTTATCAGCACTCAATATTTCTGTTTTGTAGATATCATTTGCTCCTCTTCCACCCAGGCGATTTGATGTGAAATACAATGCACCATTTTGGTTTACATATGGAAAGTAATCATCATCAGGAGAGTTGATCCCATTGCCTGCATTGATAGGTGTTGACCAGTCTCCCATGGTTACTGTAGATGTGAAAATATCAAATCCTCCTAAACCTGTCTCAAAGTCAGATGCAAAATAGAGTTTATCTTCGTGCAAATATGGTGTCACCTCATCAGCATCCGTATTGATAGCAGGTCCCAGGTTTTTGGGTAGCGACCATTTTTCATTGTTCCAGTAAGACACATAGATGTCATATCCGCCAAATCCACCAGCACGATTAGATGAAAAATAAAGCGCGGTACCATCAAAGGCAAGATGAACCGAGTTGATAGATGAGTTCACCTCATTAAACTCAAAAGGTTTGGCGGAAGTGATTTCACCTTTTTCATTGACATCAGCTATGTACAGAACAGATTTATTGGATTTAAATAAATTGAATTCATTACCTATTTTACCTTCTAGCAAGGCACATTTCAAGCCATTTTCCGCAAAACTTAATGGACCCACATGGTTTATCTTACCTTGGATACCTTTTAGGTAGCTGATTCTGTTTTTAGTGGTCTGATATATAAATGATTTATGTCCTGTACTATTATTGTTTCCGCTCCATTCTCTTTCTGTTTCTGTCATCAAGATATCTTCTCTAAATGAGCTGAACACCGGACTATTTTTGTACATGGTCAAGCCAAATTCTGATGCAGAACTATTAGTAGGCATGACGATGACATCGTGCGATGCTTTTTTGGACATCTCATTTTTTGCAAATGCCAAACCATCAAGATTAAGTTTTTCAGATGATGATTGATTTATTTTTCCAAATACAGATAACGCTTCATCATATCTCATCTGACGCTTGAGCATCAATCCATAATTTTTATGAAAGGAATCGAACTTATGATCTGCGGGCAACATTTTGTAGTATCGTTCCGCTGTTGCAAAGTCTCCATTTTCGTAAAGTAAATTTGCTAGATTGCCTGCCGAGACCAGATCAGATGGAGATTCGGAAAGATAATTCTTATAACTTATGATGGCGTTTTTTGTATCACCGGATTCCAGCTGAATTTCCGCTTTTCTCAGCATTTTTTGTGCTGAAACATCACCAACCATCACTACTAAAAATAGTGAAAATAATAATTGTATTTTACTTATCATGACCTTATAAAATTAACAATAAACATATTAAAGATACAAATATAGTAATATTAGCTGTTAGTAAACAAATAATATATGTAAAAAATTTGTAATTTGTAAAAATTTAACAAAAATAGATCCATTTTGTTGTCTAGCCGACAGTTTTGAGCATTTTAGTGACTCCATGTGAAGTATTTTTTTTACATTTGTATATATTTTCGATCTATGTATAATTATTCCATTTTAAGCATTTTTCTATTTTCTTTTTTTCCATTAAGCAGTCAATCTTTTAGATCTACGGGTACCGAAAATTTGGACTTGCAATGGATAGTGAGATTGGATGATCATATTGAAATTAGAGAGTTGAAAAGTAAAATACCAGCTACATCATTAAGAGATGTTACTTTCCGACAGTTGATGAAGGAGCCTCTTAATTTGTGGCTCATAGAGACGACCGTTGCCAACCAAAGAGAAATTATTAAAAGTATAAAATCATTTAGGGGCACAAGTTCAGTTCATCAAAACAGGATGATTACTTCCAGAAAGTCTCCCGATGATCCCCGCTTAAACCAACAATGGCAATATTCTAATGATGGTACCAACGGAGTAGCTGGAGCAGATATGGAAATGTATCCAGCATGGGATTTTGCCACAGGTGGTATTACTATGTCGGGAGATACCATAGTAGTGTGTGTCATAGATGATGGTATCAATGGAAATCACCCTGATATGAAAGAGAATATGTGGGTTAATCATAACGAAATTCCAAATAATGGTCAGGATGATGATGGTAATGGCTACACTGATGATTATCGGGGATGGAATATTACCACCAATAATGATGATGTTTGGAGTGGTGGTGGACATGGCACTCCTGTGGCAGGTATCATAGGTGCAAGAGGAAATAATGGGATAGGTGTTTCTGGTGTAAACTGGAATGTAAAACTCATGTCTGTCGACTACGTTTCTGCTAATGAAGCCAATGCACTTTCTTCATATGCGTATGCTTACACAATGAGAAAATTGTACAACCAAACTCAAGGAAAAAAGGGAGCTTACATTGTAGCTACAAATGCATCTTGGGGTGTAGATGGTATAAAAGCAGAAGAGGCTCCGCTCTGGTGTGATCTATATGATAAGCTTGGTGAAATAGGCATCATGAATGTAGCAGCGACAACCAATAGTGACACGGACGTAGATACAGAAGGAGATCTACCTACTTCTTGTACTTCAGAATTTTTGATATCGGTTACTAATCTGAATAAATCCGATGTTAAAATTTCTGGTGCAGGCTATGGGAGAAAGTCAATAGACCTAGGAGCATATGGGCATCAAGCCTTTACCGTGACTAGGAATGATTATGGCACATTTGGAGGAACATCAGGAGCAACTCCACATGTAACAGGAGTCGTTGCTTTGCTATATTCATTGCAGTGTGCAGTCTTTGATTCTATAGTTATACATAATCCGTCGGGGGCTGCCTTAGTGGTGAAAGATATGATCTTGCATGGAACTGAATTACTTCCGAGTCTCCAAAATGTAACCACCACGAATGGGAAATTAAATGCGTTCAGATCTATTTCTAATCTTAATACGCTTTGTACAAAAAATGCACCGCCTGCCGGTATTATCATTACACCTGAAGACGAAAAAGTTAAAATTTCTTGGATCCGAGGAAATGAAGCATTAGTAGCAATTAGATATAGAAAATCGGATGATTTCAACTGGACCGTTATTGAGCGATTTACAAACGGAGATTCTATTGGTGGATTGGATTTTTGTACTGAATATGAAGTACAGATTGGAACTAAACTGGGAATGCTGTCAGGCGATTATAGTTATTCTAAATTTTTTACTACTTCAGGTTGCTGTACTTTACCGAATATAAGCAATATTGTTGCATCGGATGAAAGTATAGCATTTGAATGGTCTACCAATACTGCAGCCTTACTTAATATAAAATATAGGCCTTTTGATGAAAGCGAGTCACAATCAATCATCGTCGGAACTAATTTTAATCTAGATGATTTGACAAAATGCAAAGCATACGTTTTTAATGTACAAGCACAATGTACTAAATATGGAAATCAATCAGAAGTGTCAGAAGATATTGTTATCTCTACCTCATGCGATCAATGTACAGAGCTAAATTATTGTTCCTTTAGTACTAAAAGTAATGACCAAGAATGGATTAGTGCTGTAAGTATAGATCAAGATACTTTTAAAACAACTACTTCACCATCGGGATATATTAATTATGCGGGTGCAAAAGAGTATACGCTAAAAATAGATAGTGTTTACAATATCAGTTTAACTCCAGAGTTTCAAGGCACTGCATTTAGCGAATACTTTTATGTTTATATAGATTATGATCAAAATGGACAATGGAGTGATAATGAACGTATATTTTATACTCCTAATGGTGTCAGAGAGACTGTATCTGGTCAGTTTGTGGTACCGAGAAATAGTAAAACAGGCTATACTAGAATGAGAGTAATGATGTCATATGACTCCTTATCAGGTGGCTGTGATCAGCCAAAATTTGAATATGGAGAAGTGGAAGATTATTGTGTCAATATTTGGGCAAAAGAATGCATTTTTAATAGCGATATAAAATCAGTTCCTAGTACTTATAGTGTGAAATTCTATACAGAAATTCCATTACAAAGCTTAGATACTTTGATCGTTTTTTACCGCGAGTCAGGTGAAGAAAATTTTTCGGAAATAAAGTTGACTGACACATTGACCATCAATGAATTAAAAAAATGTACGGAATATGAATATTACTTTGAAAAATATTGTGATGAATTCAATAAGTTCAGATCACCCATCAAGACTACAAAAACGCTTTGTAGCGATAATACAGAAAATGATATAGAAAACATAAATATTTTTCCTAACCCAACAGTTGACTACATCAAAATTTTTAATAATAATCAGTACGTTATAAATTTTAATGAGGTGGTTTTAAAAGATATAACCGGACGAAATTTTATTCCAGACATCAAATCAAAAGATGGAAATACGATGATAATGGATATGCGGGCCTTACCTTCAGGAATATATTCATTACAGTTTGGCCATCAAAATGGAATGAGTTTCAAAAGCATTAAAATTGTAAAGTTATAAATCTATTGATAAGCACCGGTTACTCATTTTAATATTTATTTTGTCATCAATCCAAAGTAATTTACTTTCTAGTTAATGATTTCCGAATCTGTAAAATTTCATTTTTCATGATGAAAAAAACTAAGATTAGAAATAATAAAATTATAGAAGCATTGATAAAAATCTGATTTCTAAAAAAGTAAAACGAAATCAATGAAAAGCAGGTAGCCATCATAATAAATATACCTATTTTGCCATATTCATAGGGTACAGGATATACTTTGTGCCCTAGAAACCAAGAAATAAAAGCCATGCTAAAATATGTAAATAGGGTAGCCAAAGCAGCACCTTGAATACCAAGGATAGGAATAAAAACCAAGAGACTTATAATGGTTATAATAGCCCCAAAAATACTCAAGTACATGCCGTATCTTGTTCGGTCAGTAAGCTTATACCAAATAGAAAGATTCATATAAACACCTGAAAATAAATTGGCTAAGAGTATGATAGGTACTATTAATAAGCCATCAAGATATTCTTTTTGTTTGATAAAAAGCGATGCAATTAAATCAACATAACCAACTATACAAACCATAAAAGTTGCCCCAAATAATACAAACCATGTCATGATTTTACTGTACTTTTCATAGGCATCATCGTGCTTGGCTTGATTAAAAAAGAAAGGTTCGGCGCCCATTCTAAATGCTGTGATGTAAAGCGTCATAAAGACTCCAAGTTTATAACATGCAGCATAGATTCCGTTGGAGTTTTCATCGATCAATTTAGGAATCAAAAGCTTATCAGCATTTTCATTAATAATGTAAGCAAATCCACCTATCATAATTGGCAAACCATAATTTAATAATTTATAGATGATCTCTTTATTCCATGACCATTTTATTTTGAAAATTTCTGGAAGCAGGCACAAGAAAGTAAATACACTTGTTGCTAGATTAGCGTAAAACAAATGGATGATTTCGGGCCTGAATTTGGGTTCAAAGCCCAATAGAACGGGTAGTTTGCTTTGTATAGCATTTAAATACGGTATGATCAAGAATATAATTGCAGTAACGATGAATAAGAACAGAATATTTATGATCTTCAGTGTAAAAAATCTGATTGGTCTACCAGAAACTCTTAGCAAAGCAAATGGAATAACTACCAATGTGTCCAAAAAAGTAACTCCTAAAAGCACTTTTAGAAATATGGGATCACTTAAACCAAAAAACGAAGTTAACGATGAAGAAAAAACAAATCCAAGTAGTAGAAATAAAGTACTACTCGTTAAAATGAGCATAAACGAAGCTGAAATTACCTTACTTTTGTCTTGCTCTGATGTGTAAAATCTGAAAAAAGCGGTCTCTAGTCCTAAGGTTAAGATGACATTGATAAAAGCAGCATATACGTACCATGTGGTTTGGGCAGAGAACTCTTTTGTTGACAATACTGAAGTCAGTACAGGCATTAATAAAAAATTGATCAATCTAGGTAAAACTGAAGCCAAACCGTAGATTACTGTATCTTTAAAAAACCTAGTTAATGAACTCACCCCTTATTTCTTCATTTATGACGACAAAAGTGCAAATAATTACCATTTTTAAACTATAAAAGTATGCTAAAATTGTTTTTTTAATTTAAATATATGAATAAACGTGAATTACGCTAAAATTATTGAAATAATTCAAAATAAAACTTTAACTTTACCATTTAATAAAATATACAAAACATGAGTTTTTTAAGTTCTCTAAAGAGATTGTTTTTTACAACAGAATCAGTAGCTAAATCTGCTGTTGACAAAGCGGTGGATTACACCAAAGAAAAAGCAGGAGATATTGTAGAGGCTGCAAAAGAAACAGCCGTAGACTTGGGAGAAAAAACATCTGGTTTGAGAGAAGCTGTTGTTGAAAAAGCAACTATCGCTTATGATAAAGTAGAATTTGTTACTGAAAAAGTAATGGAAAAAGCTAGTGGTGTAGCTGAAACAGCATGGGAGAAAACTAAAGATGTAGCTGAAAACGTTGCTGATGCGGCGGGTAAAGCTGTAGATAAAGTGGAAGGTATGGCTGAGTTAACATGGGAAAAAGCTAGAGATGTAGCATCAGATGCTGGATCAAAAACTGCATATGTAGTCTCCAAAGGTACTGAAATAGAGGACTCAGGGATGACTAAAGCAAGCGAGAGCCTTTCAAATGCCGATGATTTTGTAGAGTCATCATATCATCAAGTAGCTGATGTAGCATCTTCTAGTACAGAAACAGTAGGAGACAAATTAGCTAGTCTTTTGGAAAATTCAAAAGAAGCAGCTTCGTCAGCAGTAGACAAAATATCTGATAGTGAATTTGTCAAAAAAGCTGGGGCAGTTGCAGAGAATGTTGGTGCAAAAGTGATGGAGACAGGAGGTGCTGCATTAGATAAAGCTGCAGAGATTTCTGAAAATGTAGGGGGTAAAGTATTTGAAGCTGCAGATGTAGCTTGGGATAAAATAGGAAATGTCAAGGATGCCATTACTGAAAAGGCCAAAGAGGTTGCAGGTGATTTATCTCAAAAATTTGATGAGACAGTAAAAAAAGCTGAGACATTCTTGGCTGAAGAAGATGCAAAGCCTAAAAAAGATTTTGCAGATGAAACATTGAGCACTGGACCAGATTTATTAGCTGGTAAAGATGATTTTTTCTCAAAATCAAGTCAGTATGCAGATGGCCACTATGATGCTTTTAGCGAAGGCAAAGTATCGGTAACAAACGCAACAGCATCTGAGAAACCAGCATCAAAAGCAGCAGGACAAGATGATCATGACGGTGATGGAAATGAGTTAATAGATGATGCCATCATAGTTGAGTAAAATTTTTACTTCTAAAATATCATAAAAGCAAATGTCACCATTAATTGTAAATGGACGTACGGAAAAAGAAATCATAAAGGCTTGTCTGCAAGGCGACAGACAAGCTCAGCGTGATATATTCCATATGTACGCTGGCAAGATGATGGCAGTTTGCTTGAGGTACTCCAGACATAGGTTGGAGGCGGAAGATATACTTCAGGATGCTTTTGTAAAAGTATTTACACATCTTCATGAGTTCGAAAATTTTGGATCTTTTGAAGGATGGGTAAGAAAAATTATCGTAAATACAGCGATTAGAAATAATCAAAAAAAATCTTTTATACAAGAAGAAATCGGGCTTGAACATGTTAAGGAAGAGAGCGTGGGACCTGAAGTCTTTAGCACTTTGTCGGAAGAAGAGTTAATTAAATTAATATCAGCTCTCCCGGAAGGTTATAAAATGGTTTTCAATTTATTTGCCATTGAAGGCTATTCACACAAAGAAATCGGCGAACTTTTAAATATTGAAGAGTCAACTTCAAGGTCCCAATTAATGAAAGCTAGAAGAATGCTTCAAGAAAAAGTAAACGAGTTATATACCATTGCAGTATGAATCAGTTAGACAAAATATTTAAACATAAACTAGAGCATTACCATGCGGACTTCCATGATGATGCTTGGAACAAAATAGAAGCAAGATTACCAAAAGCTAAAAAATCTAACAGATTTTTTTGGCCCATATTGTCTTTGGTCTTAGTATTGCTTGTCGCAGGTAGAAGTGCTTTTTACTTCAATGATTCTGAAGTTCAAACGGGAAAAAATAATAGCACTTCAAAGCCAGATATTTTAGCTCAGACTACATCAGATAATATTAAGAGTGAATTAACTGCGCAAACCATCTTTGACATTGCCCATACTGAAAATGTCTTGAGTCCACAGATAAATTGCACGGCTAAAAATGGATGGAACATGCATGCTTCTACAAAAAGCGAAACGACATCTTTAGATATTGAAAATGAAGATCAGCATGAACACATGGGATACAATGTCTCTCTTCAAACTGTGGCACTTAACCATAGAGTTTCTTTTGAAATAGAAGCTATTGATAATGTACCATTAAATACTTTTTCTAATAGTCCATCCAATAAATTGAAATTTGTAACTGCTATTGGAGGAAAAGAACCTGTAGCTAAAGCGTGTCCTTTTGTTTTAAATGCAAGAGATAAAAGTATGGATGTTTATTATTCTAGTGATTTTATTTGTAAATCAATTTTGGGACCTGAGTCATTAAATTCATACAAGGGAATAAGAAATGAAACAGAATTACCTATGTATTCTTTTTCAGCTGGTTTCAGATTTGGATATAATTTGAGTTATAGGTGGAATTTACATACTGGATTAAATTATAGTCAGATTAATGAAAAGTTCCGTTACATTGACCCTGAATCAAATTCTACTAGGGTAATCACAATAAAAGACTATATTTATGATAACGGAAGGATTATTGATAGCATTGTCACAGAAAAAACTGTAATAGTGCCAGGTACCACCATTCATACAGTGTACAATAAAATAAGGACTATTGATATTCCTATCTTGGCCAGATATACTTTGATGGCAAATAGACATATGAGCTTATCTGCAGTATCAGGTGTTTTTATAAACGTAGCTTCATATCAGAAAGGAATGATATTAAGTCATGTTGATAATAAACCTGTGGATGTTTTGCAAGAAAATACAGATGGTAATATTATGTATAAAACCAATGTGGGAATAAGTTTATATGGCGGTCTTAGCATGGCATACCATTTATCTGGAAATACAGACTTTCTATTGGAGCCACATTATCGATGGCAAACTGAATCTATGACGCACGAGTCATACCCTTTAGACCAAAAAATCAATACATTTGGACTAACTATAGGCTTAAGATATAAGTTCTAATTATTTAGTTTAGGAATGAGTTGAAAAAAAATTATTTATCAAGCAGCGTTTTGTCTATTTCAGGTATCTTTCATTTATCTTACCTTAACCAGCAAGTAAAAAGTGAAACCTGTTAATATTCAGTATTATATTCTATTGCCATTAATTTTGTTTTTATCGTCTTGTTTCAAAGATAATACGGAGTTCATTCCTGATCAAAACCATTTGATTAATAGTGAGTTGTTAATATCTGATTTAGTAGGTAAACCTGCATCACTTATTTTAGATTTGGAAGGAAAAACCTTTTTTCCACTTAATGAAAAGTTAGCAATTGAAATTCCTGATTCAAGTCTTGAGGACTACTTGGGCAATATTATAAGAGGTAAAATTAAAGTTGAAATTAACGAGTTAACATCTAGTAAAAAAAATCTACTTTCATGCCCAGAAAGTGTTACACATGATGAAATTTTAAACTGCTCTAAGCTTTTTAATATCAAAATTTATCACAACAATATCCCTGTCATTTATCAGAAGCCAATCAGCATTTATTTGAAGTCTGATGAAGTTGATGAAAATGTAAAATTGTTTATACTTTCTCATGGAGAAGCAGAGCAAAATTGGACAGAAGCCTTTCTAAATAATACCTTTGCATATGGAAATTGGAAACCAAATGAGGGAGAAGATTTGATACGAGGGTATAAATTTATTTTAGAGCAGGAAGCAGAATGGATTATGCTTGGAAGTTCGTTGGGTACAAGAGAAAAAAAATCTCTAAGTTTGGAAATTGAAAATACGCCATCAAAATTTAATACTAAAAATACTCTTGCGTTTTTTATCAGTGATGATGATGTAAATGTTATTTTCAAAATGGATTACAACCCTATTGAAAAGAAATTTTACACCGATAAATCTATTAATAATGAACAAATTAAGGGTAAAATTGTACTAATAGGCCAATTTGGTAAAGAAGCTTTTGAGTTTGGCATGACAAATGCTATTATTAATGCTGATAACTATGCTAAGGTTTTTGTAAAATTAGCTACCAAAGAAGAAATAAAAGCAATGCTTAACGCATTGTAAAAGCTAATACAGTTTTGCTGTATTATATTCGTAAATGGGAACCGCCTGTCTGAAATAAAAGAATTTCGGGCAGGCTTTTTTGTATCCGTAATATTTATATTCACTACGCACTTTAACCTGGATTATGCATTAGAAAATCTATTACGAACCTAAATCGCTGTAAATCAGAATCCGCCGCGGCGGACTATTTTTCTTCTGTAACCGTAGCGGTGCTACGCTTTTCGAATCTAAATGGCTGATTTTTTGCGATTTACGCTCT
>CAMBRK010000040.1 GCA_945870185.1 Aureispira sp. CCB-QB1
ATATTTATTGATTTATCCGTAAATGGGACGGTTTGGAAAGAATTTGGAAGATTGAATATCCCTAAAGCATCTGGCTCATCCTTTTATGAAGGAACTACTGGGCCTGATTTCGGAGGGAAAATCGCAAGATATGTACTGATAACTGCAGTAAGCAACCATGGAGGCACTTGTTATGGCATAGGAGAAGTCAAAATTAACGCCACTGCAGTCACTACCGCGGTCAATGACCCATTAGCTGGTGTTTCTGTAAGTATTAATCCTAACCCCTTTACTGATAAAGCGAACTTACACCTAGAAGGCTTTCCTACTGGTGAAGCTTCATTAACTATTGTGGATGTAATGGGAAAATCTTATTATCAATCAGTTATCAATCTAATTGAAGACAAAACCATCATACCTTTATCGGCACAGGATATGCCTTCAGGATTGTATTTTGCTCAGATTACTCAGCAAGGTGGCATAAAAACTATTAAATTTGAAATCATCAGATAAAACTAAATGCTCCAAAAATTAAAATAAATTAAAGATGAAGACCATTCAAAATATAATAATCACACTTTCCTTCTTTCTTTTTTCTACCCATGCTCTACTCGCACAGCCGTACAAAGATTATATAGGCGCGGGACATAATGCGGGCATCACAGTGACAGCCAGTAGTAGCTCGGGCAGTGCTACCCCAGCAAAAACTATAGATGGTTCAGGGATGAATGACCGAATGATGCAAATGTCTAGATTTATGAGTCAAGCCACATTGGGTGCCAATAATGCACAAATCAACAGTGCACTAAATATGGGATACGAAAACTGGATCAATGACCAATTTACCAAATCACCGACTCTAGTACTTCCTAAAATGAACACTATCTGGAATGAGATCGTAACTTTAAATCCAGAAGCTTTTGGGCCCGCAGCTATTCATTTCAACTATGCTTGGTGGGATAATAATATGACTAATCAAGACCTGCTCAGACAAAAAGTTGCCTATGCATTGAGTCAGATCTTGGTCACGTCTATTAATTCTGATTTGGGTGGATGGGGCGAAGCAGTATCTTCATACTATGATATTTTTATCAATAATGCTTTTGGCAATTATAGAGATATCTTAGGACAAGTGAGCAGACATCCTGCTATGGGATATTACTTGAGTCACTTAAATAATCCGAAAACAGACCTGGCCAATAACATACGACCTGACGAAAACTATGCTCGAGAAATCATGCAGCTGTTTACTATAGGTCTTTATATGTTAAATCAGAATGGAACCCAGATGCTGGATGGAAACAACAACCCGATACCGACATATAACAATGATGATATCAAACAAATGGCCAAAATCTTTACTGGTTTGTATGGTATCGTAAGGCCTTGTCCTGCAGCACCTTATCCGCCACAGTGTGTATGTTGGAGCAATAATAATCCCCCATCTTGTGCAAACGCTGACGAGACCTGCTGCTGGTGGCCAACAACATCTGCTTTTGGAAATAATATCTATGTATTAGATCGCACACAGTCTATGTTAATGTCTAATGCGGATCATGAAACTGGCCCCAAAACGATGCCTGGAGGTGCGATCATCAACATTCCCAATAATGGGATGGCAGAAGTAAATGCTGCTATTGACTTCTTATTTAATCATCAGAATACTCCGCCATTTGTGTCTTACCGGTTGATTCAAAGATTGGTCAAATCCAATCCTACACCTGCATACGTATCTAGAGTAGCCGCACAATTTATCAACAATGGGCAAGGTGTTCGGGGTGATATGAAAGCGGTCATCAAACAAATTTTACTTGATGAAGAAGCGAGAAACTCAGCAGGATATCATATGGAGTCTGCCGGTAAGCTAAGAGAACCATTACTAAGATATACCCATGTGGCTAGAGCATTGCCTACCGAAAATGACCGAAACCGATACTGGAATAATGGATACAACTATCTCAATGATACCAAACAACATGTAATGGCATCACCGACAGTATTCAACTTTTATCTACCTGATTTTCAGCCTGTAGGCGAAATCACAGAAAAAGGCTGGGTAGCCCCTGAGTTTAAGCTCCACAATACAGCCACATCAGTGGGATATATTAATTCCGTCCATGGTTGGTCTATTTGGAATAGTTTAATGTATAGTTGGGAAGGATCATGGCCTGACAATCCTGATGGTGCAAGGTTGGTCACCACATATTTACAATCGATAAGCAATGATAGTGAAGTACTGATCAATGAATTGGATATACTGTTTACCCATGGCCAACTCTCAGATGAAACCAGACAAATCATGAGAAATGCACTCAATCCATTGCATTGGAATTGGGATCAAAATTCGCCGTTTGTAAGAACAAGACTTGCACTATATTTGCTAATGATATCACCCGATTACAATTGTGTAAAGTAAAAAGAAGAAAACCTTATATCAGTTCATCTAAGACAACAGAAACATCATGGTTAAAAATAATATATCGAGAAGAAATTTTTTAGGACAAGCAAGTTGTGCTGCCATAGGAAGTACCACCATATTTTCTACACTTTTCAATCTGAAAGCTGTCAATGCAGCAGCATCCTTCAATTCTTCCATAAATAATAATACAGAAGATTATAAGGCGTTGGTTTGCATCTTGAATTCAGGTGGTATCGACTCCTTCAATATGCTGGTACCTAGGTCAACAGCAGCATATAATCAATACGCTACTACTAGATCCAATATGGCGTTGGCCCAAGGTGCACTCAGACCGATCAATCCATTGAATGCTGATTCTCAAGGAAGAACATTTGGTTTTCACCCATCTATGGTGCATATGCAAAATTTATTTGAAGCAGGCAAGCTAGCTTTTATCAATAATGTAGGCACTCTCGTACAGCCCATAACTAAAGCGCAATTTTATAACGGTACCGCACCATCCCCTTTAGGTTTGTATTCACATTCTGATCAGCAATTGCAATGGCAGACGGGTATCCCACAAGAAAGAACATCAATAGGCTGGGGAGGAAAAATCGCCGATCTATTGATCTCTGCTAACCCTAACCAAACGATCTCCATGAATATATCACTATCAGGAAGTAATATATTTCAAACTGGAGAAAACACCGTTGAATACGCATTACACCCACAAGATGGAAGTCTAGGTATCATCGATTATAATAATCAGGATTGGGTGCTCCATACGATGAAGCGAGCCGCTATAGATGGTATGATACACCCTGCTTACAAAAATGTGTTTAAAAACACCTATCGCAAAACTATCAAAACCGCTATAGACGGTAATGAAATGCTTTCGGCGGTATTGGATAATCCACCTATATTTAATGTACCCTTTACCACTCAAGATAATGATTTGGGGGGAAGTTTGCAGATGATCGCTAGAACGATAGCAGGTAGAAGTGAACTCAATGTAAAAAGACAGATCTTTTTCGTGGATATAGGAGGATGGGACATGCATGACGAACTACTGAATGCGCAAGCTGCAGGACTTAGTATTGTTGATACCGCTTTATACCAATTTAATGCTGCCATGGAGCAATTGGGTGTATCTGATAAGGTGACTGTATTTTCTTTATCTGAATTTTCGAGGACCCTAACCTCTAATGGAAATGGTACTGACCATGCTTGGGGTGGGAATGTCTTTGTTATGGGCGGTGCCGTGAATGGTAGAAGACTTTATGGGCAATATCCATCATTGGCACTGACCAACTATAACTCCAACCCTAGTCTTGATACCAACCCGCTAGAAGTAGGTGGCGGCTCACTTATACCTACCACCTCAGCCGATCAGTATTTTGCTGAGATTGCCTTATGGTATGGTGTTCCAGCTTCAGATTTAGTGATGTTATTTCCAAACATAGGCAATTTTTATAACCCTATGTCAGGAGTACCGCCTATTGGATTTTTAGATATATAATACTACCCTTGCACATATAGCACATACTTCTCTTCGAAGTAGGGCTCATTAAAGTACTTTAAGATGTGTACCATTTCTTTGTATTCGAATTTGGGTATTAATTTGATCTCTTCTTTGAGATCACCTTTTAGTGCGATAAGACCATTGGGATAAATATTTTTTTGATCATTAGACAAAACTTTTCTTGCCCAAGGAAGTAACTTATCTACTTTGGCGACTGCGCGGGTGACTACAAAGTCAAACTTATCTTTTAGCTCCTCTACCCTAGCCGTCTTGGTGGTTACATTTTGAAGATTAATAGCTTCGGCAACAGCAGTAGTTACCGTTATTTTTTTATTGATACTATCTACTAAAATAAACTGACAATCCGGAAAAAGTATGGCTAGCGGAATACCCGGAAAGCCGCCACCTGTACCCAAATCGACTATTTTGGTACCTTCTTTAAAGGATAAAAATTTGGCCACGGCCATAGAGTGTAGGATGTGATGCAAATATAAATTGTCAATATCCTTGCGGGAAATAACATTGATTTTTTCATTCCATTCTTTGTACAATGCATCCAAAGCTTCAAACTGATGAAGCTGGTGTTCTGAAAGATTCGGGAAATACTTTTTGATAAGTTCCAAAGGAGTCTGATTTGGTGCAAAAGTAAGTGTAATAGTTTGTACAAAAAAATTTCATGCTTGACATCGCTAAAAATTACTAAAATTGCATAAATTTGTGTAATGAATCGCAAAACCATACTTACTTTTCTAATATTTTGGAGTTTTTGGTGCCAAAGCCAAAGCAATCCTATAGAGATATCTATACTCACCTGCGCTCCAGGACAGGACATTTACTCCATTTATGGACACAATGCCATCAGGATTCTGGACAAAAATACCGGCAGTGATATGGTTTACAACTATGGAACTTTCGATTTTAAAACCAAAGGATTTGCCATCAAATTTATGCTAGGTAAACTACCTTACACACTAGATGTAGCGCCCTATGACCGATTTTTGATGGAGTACGATTATTTTCAACGGGCTGTTAATGAGCAAGTTTTGCATTTGGATTCTACACAGACACAAAGTGTCATCTCATACCTGGCCAAAAATATGCAGCCTGAAAACCGTACCTACAAGTACGACTTTTTTATGGACAACTGTGCTACCAGATTAAGAGATATCATCGATAAAAATATTGCAAACAATACATGGGATACCACCCAAGCATCAGGGAAGACGTTTAGACAAATCATCAAAGAATATCAAAAACCTATGCCGTGGCTTGATTTTGGAGTAGATTTGATCATAGGCGCACCTGCAGACGAAGTCACTACGCTACAAGAAGAAACATTTATTCCTGACTATTTGCTTCAAGCTATTCAAAATGCAAAAGTTGATTCTGGTCAAAAATTGGAAAAAGAACGGTACAATGTGTTGAATTTTGAAAACAAGATACCACAGACACCTTTCTTGTTCACGCCGTATGCACTCTTTTCATTTTTACTACTTTTTGAAATATGGCTGTTTTTTAAACGTGAAACGTACACATGGATACCAAAATACGACCGCATTTGGATATATGTTCTATCTTTTTGTAGTCTTTTGATGCTCTTTATGTGGTTATGCACAGATCATATACCCACAAAATATAACTGGAATATACTTTGGGCCAACCCGTTAATCATATTTTGGTATTTTAAAGCTCAGAAAAATGCTTCGGGAAAGTGGATATACTTCATCTCATGGGCTTTTCTTAGCCTTGCCTTAATCAATACTATTCCTAACTTCCAAATACTGCCACAATACTTTCATCCTATTGTAGCTATCATTTGTTTGATTTTACTTATAAAATTGACTAGAATACAGTCTAAAAATAAAAATTGAATCCATCTTATATGACCATTCAAGCAAGTACCGTAGAAGAATACATAGAAAAAGTAAATGATACTTCCAAACAGGTAGCGATCATAAAACTCAGGGATGTCATACAAAAAAATATACCTGAAGGTTTTGAAGAAGGTATGAATTACAATATGATTGGCTATTATATTCCACATCGTTTATATCCATCGGGTTACCATTGTGACACCAAACAACCACTACCTTTTATGAATATAGCTGCCCAGAAAAATTTTGTGGCTATCTACCATATGGGTGTCTATGCAGATGATGCGCTTTTACAATGGTTTACTTCTGAACACGCCAAAAGAGTAAAAGGCAAATTGGATATGGGAAAAAGCTGTATTCGCTATAAAAAGCCTGAAGATATACCTTTTGATTTGATAGGCGAACTTGCAGCTAAAATCAATCCACAAGATTGGATCGAGACCTATGAGACCCAATTTAAGCCCAAAAAATAATAGCCAAAATTATCATTACATTTAATTTAATAAGGTGGAAGAAATTAAAAGTAGACATTATTTCATCTATGATCAATCGAAAACATTGCCTGATTCTAAGTACGCATTTGGGATTCAGGAAGTCATAGATAAAAGGTTAAAAAAAACCAAATCTTTTGAAAGTTTTAATGAGTTAGTGGCTCATATCAGTGAAAACTCAGTTGGTTCTGATATATCTCCTAAAGGTGTTCTGTTTTACATCCACGGATACCAAGCAGATCAAAAGATGTTTATGGAACAAAGTGGATTTACGCTCCAAAATGATGTTTTTGATAAAATAGCAGATAAGTATAGCATTATTATTTCCCTTCAGTGGAATTCCGTCCTTCACTATCAGAAAGCAGTGTCCAACGCTTATGAAAAAGGGAGCAGATTTGTTCATTTTCTGCAGCCAATTATGGAGAATTTCTGTAAGATATCATCTTTATGTTCGGTCAGTTTTTTGTGTCACAGTATGGGCAACAGAGTATTTCAGGGTATATATGATACCTGGACACAACGCAATACTCCAATACAATTTACAAAGGTTTGGATGATGGCGGCTGATTTGGAGTATGATATATTTTCAACACAATTCCCCAAAGCATCGTACTATATCCAACATGTATATATTTATTATAAAACTCAAGACTTAACTCTCAAAATCGCAAAATCCCTTGAAGACCATCCAAGGCTGGGCATCATTGGCCCCAAATACCGACTCGAAAATATGTTTATTCGGGATGTTTCTGATATCTCTGATGATCAAAGTTTAGGTGGCAATCTTTCGCATCACAGATACTATTATGGTAGTCCTACGATTAGACAAGAAATTGTAGATGGGCTTTTAAAGTAAAAAAAACGGGTACTGACTTTTTACATCAATACCCGTTTTTTTTATAAATCATTAGATTTTGCTCGAAAATCTTTATGAACTCTTGCTTATTTGATATTCAACATTTTATTAGTTTTCACTTCATTACCGAACATAAGGTCATACAAGAATATTCCTGATGTACCTAATTGCTCTGATGCTACCCTAATGGTGTTGTCACCTTTAGTACCATATTGCTGATGCGTATATACCACCCTACCTGTGATATCACGTACCTTTAAAGATACTTGACCATCTTCAGGAAGGGTAAACTGAATATTGGTTTCATTATTCCACGGATTTGGTGTATTACCATACAATTCAAAAACACCAGCATCTGCTCTTTCGATTCTCCAAGTCAATTTATTAGCATCTAGATCTGCACCATAATATTCAGGTTTCAAGCCTTTATTTACTCCAGAAATCATAACATCAGCGAGTGAATTAGATTTTTCAGCGTCCATATGTATAAAGAATAATACGTCGCCTTCTTTTACCTGCTTACTATCAGGGCTATGCCAAGATACATTTAACATTCCACTGTTATATATATAGTTATCAGGATTGAAATTAAGTGTTCCTGAAGAAATGTACATGTTTTCTATATCCTTAACTGGAATTGAAATTTGGAAGCCATTGATCTGATCGTCTTTAGATGCAAGTACAGGAATGATATTACTACCACTGATAAGTTGCATATCATTCATGCTGAAGCTCAAATTATTACTTCTATTTTCAGCGTTCTTATCTTTAGCATGGGTAACATAACTGCTATTGACATCTCCTATTTTGACACCTACCCAATCGATATTCATGTTGCTGTTTAGGTTTTCAATATG
This sequence comes from Aureispira sp. CCB-QB1, assembly GCA_945870185.1. Taxonomy (GTDB): domain Bacteria; phylum Bacteroidota; class Bacteroidia; order Chitinophagales; family Saprospiraceae; genus OLB9. The sequence goes on from CAMBRK010000040.1 coordinate 7,978, forward strand.
GTAACTTTCTGGCATGAAGCCTCTGAACGGATCTTTAGGATCATGGAAAACATAGGCTTTATCCACCATTCTCCAACTAGTATTATCAGGGAACTTGTCGTAGATACCTAAGATCAATTTTCTCAACTGCAAAATATCAGAAGCACTTACTTTATCGTCCCTATTAACATCTGCTGCGATGATTTTATATGGAGAATTCAGTTCTAGTATTTTCAAGATATGTTTTTGGATAAAGATCAAGTCTAATGTACTGACGCCTTCCAGATCATTGTCATCTCTTACCGGTATAACATCATACGTACCACTTCCATTCATCTCAGGAAACTCGTATTTACCCGTAATATTAGTATTGGTCTCAGGCATATTACTTCCATCTAGTGCAATAACTACATTAGGAACAGCTTGGGCATTTTCAGTCTGAACAGTACCTGTAATTCTTGTTGGAGGAGTGATACAGAAAGGTGGTATTTGATTTTGCAATCCTACCAATGATTGACAAAGCGTGTGTGGAGCTGAAGCCCCTTCATACCAGAAATAAACGGTGATACCGATAGGCATATTTGGAATTAGATCTACACATGTGTACACTCGCGTGGTGTCATTGACATTCGTATTGGAAAATGATGCCAAAATATTTTGATTTGTTGCGCCATTGTCACATCCTGCAAAAATAACCGCATGATCATACACATTGTCTATAGCCATTAACTGATCATCTAATTCTGGATATGTTTTTACACACACTAAACTTTCATCTACACCATTGACCATTAACACAAAGTTTAAGGTGTCACGTTTGGTATTATCACAATTGGATACTGCAACAAGTTGGAAAGTCGTATCACCATCTTCGTAATCCCCATTCAAATTAAAATCAGTAACAGGAACACCATTTACAAATAATGATAGATTACAGCCCGGTACGCCATGAAGTGCTGCACCACTGAGACTTGCTTCACAAGTCATAGAGTCTCTGTTGATCACAAATGAAGTCGGTCCTGTGATATTTGGTATAGGAACTAAAACAGTTATGGTTTGAGTACTTGTAAATATTCCATTATTAGTACCTACCACTAGTTGACAAGAATCTGTTACGGTCCATATTCTTTGGAAAGTACCCGCACATAATGTATTAGGTAGATTATCTGTAAAGGTTACCGTGATATCTCCACAAGTAAACTGATCTGTATCTAAATTTGGTGAACCTATGCTAGCTGGCAACGGAGAATCACAATTGGTAATCGTCACATTATCAGGAAAATCAATATCGGGAGCTGCAATCGGATCAAAATTAGTCACATTGATCAATTGTACACACTGCGAAGAGTTACCTGATGCGTCAGTTGCTGTAAACGTTCGGGTAATCAAACCTACATTACAATCACTTATGTCTATAATAGGAACTTCAGTAAGTGTAAATCCAACAGAACAGTTGTCACTGGCTAATGCAACTCCATAGGTGGATAAAGGTGCCGTAGGATCAAATGATGCACAGTCGAGGTTCAAGTTCGCAGGACAGTCCAATATTGGATTCAACGTATCTAATACTGTTACCTGAGCCGTACAAGATAAAGATTGGTTAGTATTCGTATTGGTAACTGTTAAAGTAACGATAATCGGAATGTTGCTTGCAGCATCATTACAATTAAATGTAGCAGGTGTAACGGTTGCTGTTACGTTTGCACATGCACCCACAGCTCCTGTTGATATATTTGCTGGTGTGATGCTGACCGTTCCTAGAGGGTTTAAGTATACTGTAATATTCTGAGTAGAACATGTCAAAGTACCCGGATCAACAACAACTGGAGCAGAATTACTTCCAACACAACCATTCACATCAGTTGTGGTAACTGTATATGTGGTATTCACAATAGGTGATACTGTAATTGCAGCTGTAGTTGCTGTAGTATTCCAAACATATGAAACACCACCTGATGCAGTCAATGTAGTGGATTCACCCACACATATCATCATATCTCCAGTAATCACTGGAACTGGATTTGGATCTAACGTTACTATGACATTTGCCGTATTCTGGCATCCATTACTATCAGTACCAGTAACAGTATATGTTGTCGTGATTGCAGGCGATACGGTGATGGCCGATGTGGTTGCGCCTGTGCTCCATGCATACGTGTTTGCACCAGAAGCAGTTAATACCGTAGAAGTGCCCACACAAATTCTATTATCGCCAGAAATGGCAACGGTAGGCAATGGTCTGATAGTAACTGTTCTTTGTGCTGTATTTATACAACCATTGGCATTTGTAGCTGTGACTGTGTAAGTCGTAGCAACTGCAGGAGAAACTGTAACGGCAGCAGTAGTTGCTCCAGTACTCCACACGTAAGTACTAGCTCCCGAAGCAGTCAATGTAGTAGAACTACCTGGACAAACTGCTAAGGTTCCTGCAATATTTATGGTAGGAAGTGGATTTACTGTTACCGTCCTATTAGCAGATGCCGTACATCCGTTGTTGTCAGTAATGGTAACTGTATAAGTGGTATTGACCACAGGGTTTACTATGATTGCACTTGTGGTAGCATTGGTATTCCAAAGATATGATATAGGAGTACTTCCTGTCAAGGCTGCCTGTAATGTGGTACTTTGACCTACACAGATTTGATTTGTTCCCGTAACTGATGCTGTTATAGATAATCCATTTACAGTTACCGTTACATTGGATGTAGCCGTACAATTATTGCTATTGGTTACGGTTACCGTATAAGATGTTGTCACAATAGGATTTACTGAAATGGCCGCTGTAGTAGCACTATTACTCCATACATAAGATGTACCTCCTGATGCTGTTAGTGTGGTATTACTGCCTATGCAAATAGATGTGTTACCAGTAATTTGAGCATTTGGCAATGGATTGACTACTACTTGTCTGGAAGTAGATGCTACACAACCATTCGCATTGGTTACCGTAACTGTGAAAGTCGAAGTTATAGCAGGTGAAACTGTAATAGCTGCAGTAGTTGCTGCGTTACTCCAAACATAGGATGCACCACCTGATGCTGTTAAAGTTGTTGATTGACCCAAACAAATATTATTGCCTGCTATTGCTGGTGTTGGTAATGGATTTACTGTAACAGCTCTATTAGCCGTAGCTGTACATCCATTTGTATCAGAAATAGTCACTGTATACGTTGTTGATGTTTGTGGAGTAACAGTAATTGCACTTGTAGTTGCATTGGTATTCCAAATGTAACCCGTAGGTGTACTTCCTGTCAAGGCTGCTTGCAAAGTCGTACTTTGTCCTATACAAATTTGGTTTGTACCTGTAACTGATGCTGATATAGATAATCCATTTACAGTAACTGTTCTATTAGCAGTGGAAGTACATCCAACTGTGCTAGTAACTGTAACGGTGTACGTAGTCGTAGCTATTGGGTTTACTGTAATAGCAGCTGTTGAAGCTCCATTACTCCAAGCGTAAGTACCACCACCTGTTGCTGTAAGTGTAGTACTACTTCCTGTACAAATGGAATTATTTCCTGAAATAGATGCCACAGGCAATGGATTAACTGTCACCAGCCTAGAAGTGGACGCGGTACAATTATTCGCATTTGTTACAGTGACTGTATACGTTGTGTTTGTGGCAGGAGATACTGTAATGGCAGCTGTAGTAGCATTATTACTCCATACATATGAAGTACCACCTGATGCTGTCAATGTAGTAGATTGCCCTACACAAATATTGCTACCTGCTATTGCAGGTGTCGGTAGTGGATTTACGGTGACCGCTCTACTTGATGTAGCTGTACAGCCATTAGTATCAGAAATAGTCACTGTATAAGTGGTAGATACCTGCGGTGAAACTGTAATGGCACTCGTTGACGCATTATTACTCCATAGATACCTGTTAGCTGTGCTACCTGACAAAGAAGATGTTAAAGTCGTATTTTGACCTAGACAAATTTGATTTGTTCCTGTCACAGATGCCGCTATAGTTAACCCATTGACGGTAACTGTTCTGTTTGCCGTCGCAGTACATCCAAAGGTGTTTGTAACGGTAACCGTGTACGTTGTTGTTACTATCGGATTAACAGTAATCGCAGCAGTCGTTACATTATTGTTCCATAGGTAAGTACCGCCTCCTGTAGCAGTCAAAGTGGTACCACTACCTATACAAATAGCATTATTTCCGGTGACCGCTGCCGTTGGCAATGGATTTATAGTCACTTGACGTGATGTAGAAGCTGTACATCCGTTGGCATTGGTAACAGTAACTGTATATGTGGTATTTGTGTTTGGAGACACTGAGATAGCAGCTGTAGTGGCAGCATTACTCCAAACATAAGACGTGCCACCTGATGCCAGCAAAGTTGCGGTACCACCGACACAAATGTTGTTACCTGCAATTGTAGCTGTTGGAAGTGGACTTACAGTAACGGTTGATGTTGAAGTACCTGTACAATTGAATCTATTAGTCACGGTGACAGCGTACGTTGTATTAATTGCAGGATTAACAGTTATGGTTGCTGTTGTAGCACCTGTACTCCATCTGAAAGAAGTAGCACCAGTCGCACTAGCCACCAAAGTTGTTGTTCTACCAGTACAAATATTAGTGGATCCAGTAATTATTATGTTCAAAGGAGTCCTTATGCATATAGAATCACAAACATTAGAGTCATTATTATCTTGAACATCTACGTCTATTTCTACAAAATCAGTATTATCATTACAATCATGAACCCAAAGTTCAACCACATTATCTTGACCAACATCAGCACAATCAAAACATCTGACTGTATCCAAAGGATTGGAAGAGAAACTAAATCTCAACGGTGTTTTACAACACGTACTCACACTGCTTGTATTGAGTGATGATGCAAAAATACATGCTTTCTCTATATCAGGTCTCCCGTCACCTGTCGAATCCCAAGGAACAATAGCCACTGATATGCGTTCCAATCCTACAGCCATAGGGTTATCATTATTTCTAACAATAACAATTTGCTCTCTTGAAGTCACGTTTCCACATTGATCTTCAAATGACCATACAATTTTATGTGTACCTGTAGGGAATATTGAATTTATGGACACCAATGGCCCAAAACCAGTATTGGATATCAAATTTAACTTATCATTATTATAATCTATGGTATATGACCATCTCAATCTATTTTCAGGCGTGCACAAGTCTCTACCTCTGTAAGATAGGGTCACTCTTCCTTCATCACAAACACCTTTTGCCGTAAGGAACGTAGTATCTTTAGGTAAATTTCCTACAAAGAATGGTGGTACCGTATTATTGACTTTGATAGTTTGTTGGAAGACATATGGAGCATAATCACTTCCAAGTCTATCCATTTCACACCAGTCGATAATAGTCCATGTCCTTACAATCTTGTAGCAAGCTCCAGTAACAATGTTGAATACATCATCTTTGTAAGATGCTGCAGCAAGGCCACAAGCTGATTGTCTGATGACAGGGTTTCCGTTTATTGTAGGAAGGCTTTCTGGTTTTAATTCATCAACAGAACATCTGTCATTTACGGTATAATCCAAAGGTTTGGTTACATCAGTTAATGGATCAAAAGTATCCGAATTTCCAACAGTAATCACTTGTGTACAAGTGGCATTACCTTGACTATCAGACGCTCTGAAAGTCCGCTCTATAGTACCCACTCTGCAAGAGTTTAATGTAAATTTAGGTGCCAGCTCGGTTACTGTAGCTCCACAAGCATCGATAGCCAATGCATTGCCATATTTGGTTAAATCCATACCCGTAAACACATCTTTACAGTCTATGGCAACATTTGCAGGACAAGTAATTTTGGGTGCATGCTTATCCTGTACTGTAACATTGACCATACAAGAATTGCTATTTCCATTGGTGTCCCAAGCTCTTAGTGCTACCATCAATGTTTTGCCAGCATCAGGACATTTGAATACGATATGATCTTCAAACAAACTGTCAGGTATCAAACCATTTGGTACCATACGAGCTATTTTCATACTATCAATACCACATCCATCAAATGACCCATCATCAATATTTCTTGGGTATATGTAAGCATCTCCATTGGAGTTAAGACCGACTACTACTTCTCCCTTGCAGATAACAGTAGGAGCCGTTTTGTCTTTAATAACTACTGTAAATGTTCTGAAACTTGAATTACCACAAGCATCATAAGCAGTATATCTTATGGTGTGAGTTCCCACAGGTAGCGTGATGGTACCATTATTTTTAAAATCATTGATGAATCCTCCTGGATATGTTACATCGACTTCAATAGTAGGGCTACAAGTATCTACAACCATGGCTGCAGGTAATCTGACATCACCCTCACATATATCGTGTCCATTAGTGCTCACTTCAAAATTAGAAATTGGAGCTATGAATGGTGGCTTATTATCAGTGATTTCTATCAATTGTTTGAAGATTAATATCTCAGTGGAAGAGCACCAGTTTTCATGTACGTGCCAACTTCTCGTTATTTTTCTAGTACAATTGATAAATCCATGATCTACATCCGTATACCAAACAGCCAGATTACAAATCTCATCAAAAACCGGATATAAAGAAATGCCAGCCAAAGTAGGAACTCCAGTTACTGAAACATTGGGCATTCCATTAGCGTCAGTTCTAAATGTACTACAGAACAATGCGTTTCCAGCAGCCATAGTAAAATTACCTGGTATGGACAATAAATCCAATTCTGGACGCTCTAATGAAATTCGCATGTTGCAAAGAGCTGATTTATTTCCAAATTTATCTGTTGCCTGATACACTCTATCGACATACTTAACAAAATCGTTGTTACAGGTGAGTGTTGTGATGTTTTCACTTACTATTACATTAGATACTGGACCACCACAATTATCGGTTTCAAAAGGGCCTGTATATTCTTTTAGTTTATAACACGGTAAAGTGATATTGTTACATATTGATACTGGTGGTGTTTTGTCTTCCACTGTGATCGTAGACCAACATGAATTGCCACCACAACCTTCTATCAACTTAGCCATAACATTAGTTCCTGCATGTTCTGCAGTCAACGTGGCATTGGGTATAGGGTTACCGTGTTTGTCCATCAGCATCACCACGTATGGAGATAAAGGACTCAATGTGCTCACTGCAAGCATTTGTGGAGTAATCGTCATAGAACAATTACCGTCCAAAGAAACATTGAAGTTACCAATACAAGCTATTGCAGCATTATCAGGTTGACCAATTGCAACATTCATCACTACAGGAGCTATACAACCTGGTGAAGCTGCAACTTTTATTTCATGGTTACCTACCGCATATGCAACCCAATTGATAATATGGGTTGGTGTACTGACTCCTGGTATTAATTCATTGTCTACATACCATTGATAGGTAGCTCCAGGAATAGATACCTTAGCAGTATATAAAGCTGACGCTCCTCCACAAAGCGATCTTTGACCATCTAATGTAATCGTTTCAAAACTACAAATGCCCGGATTAGCTTCCACTTGCTCCAAATCTCCAAACTCATTTCTAAGTCTTACCGCAAATCCTTTGCCATCTAAATGGACAGCTCTGAGCAAATATTCGCTATGGCCTGCGTGTCCATGTGGCAGTTCATCTAGTATAAAACCATTTTCTAGTGATGTAGGAGCAACTGGTGGATGTGGGCTTGAAAAATCATACAAACCACTGGAAGACTCTACATACCAAGTCTCTCCTGCTTTACTAGCTATTTTAAGGTTTACAACAAATTGGCCATTATTGGGCGTAGTAGCACCTCTGCATGAAGAACAAGGCTCATATTGTGCCGGAGATATTATGACTACATATGTGGATGCAAAATCGTCATCAAAAGCATTTTTGTTTTCTGGCTCATCTCCATCTTCTGGCAAGTTGGCTAGCTGATTGTTGAAATCAGGGTTAGAAATATCGATGCCATTTTCATCATAAATTTCCCTAATACCAGCTAAATTTCTGATGGTTTCCGGATTTAAAACATTATTATGAATTTTACAAGAAATCGTTGTAGTAAATGATTCTCCTGATTCCAAATTATTATCAAATTCTATGACTTTTTCTGCAACACCATTACTTAGCTTCCATGTATTGTCCACTAAATCCGTTTGCGCGGGTACAAAATCTACCAACTTTATTTTAGAAACAGGATTACGTCCCTGATTAGTAACTTTCAGGTTAAAAACGACTACATCTCCTGCAGCAGCTCTTCGGGAAGGAACAGTTTTTTCGAGTTTGAGATCGATGAGACTAATAGCAATAAATGCCGGATCATGATCATCTTCATCATTATTATTGTCAGTGATCATATTATCGGTGGATGTTTTGGGCTGGCCTCCTTTGTCATTGGTTTTATTGATATCAGGTGTAGAATCAAAATCATAGGCCACAGTACCACAAGCACTAGTGGATATTTCTGAATAATTTACAATCTGTGATACAAGATCTACATTTTTTAGAGAAAGATTAAGTTTTATGTCTTTGCAATTTCCTGAACCCAAAACTTCAGCATGAGCATATGTTAATTTGGTAAGATCATCAGAAATCACCCATCCTTTATTTATAGCAGGGTCAAAATCAAATTCAGGATTCAAATAATTTACTACATTATATCCTGTGGCAGACATTGTTCCTTGATTGCATACTGTGGTTGTAAATACGACCTTATTTTGTGGTGCAATGAGTAACTCTTTATCTACTTTATGGATCAATGCCAAATCGCATATTTCAGGAGTAGCTACTGAAAATCTATCTTCTTCACTATCAAAACAAGAATTTAAATAGGTCAAATTTTGTCCAAATCCGTTCTGTGCACTAATTACTTTAACCTCGTTGGTATAATTTGGCTGTGCAATCTGATTTTGGCTAAAATTTAAAACTAGATTAATACTTTTAGATTGATTTGGCAAAATTACACCTGATAAAGTAGCTGTAAGTTTGATGCCATTTGCAGACCAATTTATATTTTTTGTACTTGAAAATGTATATGTTGAAGGTAATATATCTTCTATCACTACATTTGATACCCCTTGAGTTCCACTATTTAAGACTGTGATTTGAAACTGCACTTCATCAGTACTTCGCAATGCGTTAGTACTGATAACACTTTTGGTAATTTTCAAACTGCAATCTCCTGCATTTCTTAAACCAATATCAAAAGTGTGGTTTGTTGCATTAGTAACTACACCTATCATACCATTAGTACAAGCAGTAGTTGCTGCATCACTGTTTATATTTGTAAAACTATTATTTTTTACTGTAGGTCTAAACAATTGATTATTTATCGTAACCAAGTCTGTTCCTGTCTGCATTTGAGTGCTTCCTACACCTATATAATATTGTAATCCAGTATAAAGTCCGCCAGAAACATTACTTCTATTGAACGTGTAGTAACCTCTGGAATCTGTCGTAGATGTAGCTATAACATTACAATCAGTGTCGAGCAATGTGATGGCTAAATTTCCAACCCCAGACTCATTACTATCCTGAAATCCATTTTCATTGCTATCAAACCAAACATAATTTCCGATCTCTACATCTGGTAAGCCACATACTGCGACGATATCACCAAATCCACTCGCTTTGCCAAAATTGATGATAGTTTCTCTGGTGTATAGTTCCTTACCCGCTTCTTTTCTTCCTGTAGTGGTATTGTATCTATGCAAGCCACCTGAATAAGAGTTGATTTCTGGGTCAAAAACTGAAGAAACTACAGAACCTGTTCCTGGCAATACAAAAATGCTACCGGTAGTGATTTCTTGGTGATAGCTTGGATTAGCAATCCAAAAATCGTCTTTGAAGTGTTCTCCACTAACGGTTCTATTTTCTATTGTCCACTCTCCTGCATTATTTTTAAATGCAATCATCAGGTCACCTTTTTGCTCATCCAATCTGTTGGTAACTACATTGCAATATCTGTGACCAATTCTGTCTGAAATAGACAACAGCATATGCCCTTCATCTGTAAAATCAATATCCGTGAGCCAATATGCAGGTAGACTTCCCACAACTGGAGCATCATCCCAATCCGCACCAGCAGGTATATTCAGACCTGAATCCGAAAATGTACCTGTTGTAGGATCAAAAATCTGAACTTTCATCTCATCTCCGGGCACCGTGGTACCTACGTAGATTTTACCATTATAATATTTCAATGCAAAAGCATGAAAATCTGTACCTGGAATCTGATATGCTAATGTATTCTCAGTTGTAGGACTTACAGTAGGTATTCTGACTAATGTATTATTATATATATTGATAACATAAAGATATTTTTCATCTGGAGAAATAACCAAACCTCCTAATCCTATTTTGCCTACTTGAGCTCCATAATTACAATCTTCAACAGTACTTGAAAAGGTACCTACTGGAAGACCTAAATCACTCAATTTTACAAAAGGAAGAGATTGATACATGCTACCATTAAAGAAGGTGCGGAAAATAGCATCATGCCCATTTTTGAGTCCTGAGTATTGTTTCACAAAAGCTGATGAAAATATTTCCTGTGTCCTGCTCTTATAAGCAAGTCCCCAAATCGAACCTGTTTCACCATGCATAGCAAACTTCCTAGCTGGAGTGGCTGTATTGAAACCATATTCAATACCTACTATAGTAGGCTCCGATGTTCTGTTATTGGTTTCACCCTGTACAAAACAAGTGGTGATAATCTCAGATTTGCTGTTGCAATATTCAAATGCATTGACCAATCCAAAACCAATATTACAAGCTGGCACTTGTACAAAACTTACAGATGATGCGTTATCAGCGCCCAATATGGCAGAACTATAAGTACTACTAAAACTGAACTGAAGACGTAAACGCTGTCCATCCGTTAAACCATTAAAGAAGTAAGCTCCATTTTGATTTGTTGTAGAAGTACCCATCAATGCACCACTTGCATTGTAAGCTTCTACTAAAATTCCTTGAATCCCCCCTTCTCCTACATTTCTGGCACCATTATTGTTGTTATCAAGATAGACTATGCCATCTATGGAACCACTTGATGCTACGCATTGAGCGTAATTGTTTTGAGCATACAAAAATATGATTAAGAATGTCATTATTATGGAACAATGACGAAAAGCCAATGACTGGCATGGGTGTAAAATACTGTTTTTCATTTTTTGACCTTAGTTTGAGAAAAAAGTAAATAAAAAGACTACCTTCTCTCAGTCACCTGAGCAAAGGGCCTTTTAGGGCTGTTTATCAATTTGTTACATAACCGAAATTGCAACAAATGACTGAATAAATATTTACTGTTTAAGCGGGACACGAATAGTTTACACTGAACGATGGGACAAATATAACATATAATCATAATGTGTAGTATATTTTTTATTAATAAAAAATTATTTTTTTTCGTAATATGTTATTATCACATTTAGTATAACATATTAATAATATACACTACTTTTGTCACTATATTCAAATTCGTTTATGTCAAATAATATTATCATACTTAAAAAAGGCAAAGAAGTTTCCTTGCTGCGCAAGCACCCTTGGGTTTTTTCTGGAGCTATCCTAAATATTCCTAAAAATCTAAAAGATGGTGATATTGCCGAAATTCATACTTTTGATCATAAATATGTGGCTACTGGTCATTATCAAAGTGGTGGGTCTATATCCGTCAGGATCTTATCTTTCGAAAACGATATCATCGATCAGACATTTTGGAACCAAAAAATAGAAAATGCCATAGTATACAGAAGTCGCATTAACCTACCTAATGCTATCACCAACACTTACAGACTTATCCACGGCGAAGGTGACGGCCTGCCGGGGCTTATCGTAGATATATATTATAATATTGCTGTAATCCAATGTCATTCCATTGGCATGTATAAAGATGCTCAAAACATAAGTATTGCCATAAGGCTGGGGTTGCCAGATTTAGATACTATTTATTTAAGATCAAAAGATACTTTACCTGATCATTTTGCAAATCATATAGAAGATCGTTTCATTGTTGGAAATGCAGATGAGACAGAAGTCTTAGAAAATAATGTCAAATTTAAGATAAACGTGTTGACAGGCCAAAAAACTGGTTTTTTCCTAGATCAGCGCGAAAATAGACTTTTGGTAGGCAAATATTCTAAAGGCAGGTCTGTCCTAAACTGTTTTTGTTATACCGGAGGGTTTTCTTTGCTTGCTTTGCAGGGCGAAGCTACTGTAGTAGACTCTGTAGATATTTCTCAAAAAGCAATAGATCTTATGGATGAAAATATCAACTTAAATACTTTTGGAGGTACCCATCAGAGTATTTGTGATAATGTGATGCAGTTTTTAAACGACACTGAATTACCATCATACGATATTGTCATAGTAGATCCTCCTGCTTTTGCTAAAAGCCTTCACAAGCGCCACAATGCTGTACAAGCTTACAAAAGACTAAATGCGCTTGCCATGAAAAAAGTCAAAAATGGTGGTTTGCTATTTACATTTTCTTGCTCTCAGGTGGTAGGAACACAGCTTTTTTATGACACCATTGTAGCAGCAGGAATAGAATCAGGCAAATCTGTACGGGTGGTTCAATCCTTAAGCCAAGGACCTGATCACCCTATTCAATTGTTTCATCCTGAAGGCCATTATCTGAAAGGATTGATGTTGTATGTAGAATAACAATTAATCCTTTTGTTTTGAAAATCTGTTTTTGATGCGCTCAGGAATCCACCTTGATGTCATGTCGATAATAGCTGATGTGTTTAATCCCATATCTCTTAATGCCATGTAAGTAAGTATCACAGCCCAAGGAAACAACATCATACAAGATACCCAAGCAGCTTGAATGCCACCCATAGCATCTGTTTTGACGAGTTTTTCTCCATATATAGTACTAATGATGAACATCATGTAAAATAAGATAGCCACCAATAATGGATAACCATACCCTCCTTTTCTGATGATGCTTCCTAATGGAGCCCCAATGAATAAAAACAATATACACACTGTTGCCCAAGAATATTGTTGATTGAGTCTTAAAAGATATTTATTGTATTGACTTGTAAAATCAGTATTCGTACTATTTAAAGTTAGCAATTCATCTCTATCTCTAGATAAATCAGAAATAGATCTGATGACCACATCTCTAAAATCAACAGAATCAATAGCATTTACAAAGTATTTTTCTTTTTTAAAGTCTATGCTATCCTTTTGCTTGACCACTTTTTTGATAGACGCTGATGCAACTATGGTGGAAGTATTAATTTCTGTATCTTTAATTTGCTTTTGTAAAAACAACCTTTCCTTCTTAGTCAGGTTTTGATCATTTTGTGACAGCGTCGCTTTTAGCTTCAAATTTCTAGCTTTGATTATGGTGGAGTCTTCTGGCCTACTACCCGAAATAGCCGAAGGGTCATATTTTCGAGCATAGTCCCTGGTAGAGTCTACAGTATCAGCTTTTCCACCAGAAAAAAGTAAAGCAAGTCTATTGGCAGTCTTTTCATTATTGTCTTTGATTACTGTACTAAATGAGTCAACAGACCGAAGCAGTTGCAACGAATTCATCATTTGCTCTCTATCGCGATTAAAATTGAGCAGTCCTTCCTCGCCAGAAAAAACATTCATATCAAATGCCACGGTCCACTTATCAAAATACATTCTCGTAAAAGGAATCTCCGACTTGGATGAACCTAAACTCAACTTCTTTTCCCCTTCTTGATAATTCACTCCCGTATCTAGTTCCATTACAAAAAACCTACCTTCCTGAGCCGTATACATTTTTCCACTTTTGGATGAGGTCAACCTCATTAGACTTTTGTCATTGGGTGTGTGGTCGTATATCAATACATCATTGATTCCTCTTTTGTCTCGGTCTATTTTGTTAACCCTAATGATGGTTTCATTAAAAGCATTGTTAAAAATGCCTTGCTCAATAGCTAATGTAGATTTTTGCTTTCTGATCGATATAAATCTTTTATTGAACTGTAACAACGACGCTGGCTTTAGAAAATTGGATGCAATCAATGAAAAAAGACCAATAAAACAAGCTATCATCACGCCAGGCATCATGAGTCTGATCAAAGAAACTCCGGCAGATTTCATGGAAGAAAGCTCGTACTTTTCAGCCATATCACCATAAACCATCACAGAAGAAATGAGTACCGTAATGGGTACAGCCATCGGTATTAAGGTCACCGCATAATAGAAAATCAATTCCAGCATTTCTAAAATCGAAAGCCCCTTACCCAATATTTCATCAATATATTTCCACAAAAATTGCATGATCAATACAAAAGTTGCTATAAAGTACGACAACACTGCCGGACCTATAAAACTTGTGGAAATGAGTTTATCTATCTTTTTCAATCTAAATATCACATATTATTTAGTCACAAATGTAGTGGTTTCTCCTTGTAACTGAGTTATAAAAAATTAAATACAATGGTAAAACAAACCCTACCTTCATTTATAAAACGAAAAAAATACCATTCTGTTGTTTTTAATGGTATTTTAAAATCATTGAATTTTGATGACTTTGTATCTTTTTACTATTCCATTGATTTCTACTCCCAATAAATACATACCTGGGAGCCAACTATTGAGATCAAGACTGTTGGTCCCTATAATTTCTGACTGGTTAATTTTTTTTAAAACTTTACCATCCAAAGTTGAAATCGAAACTGATGTTACATCTGTTAAATGGTTAAAATAAATTTTATCAAAAAATGGATTAGGATATACTTTTAAAACAGGCTTTTCTTCCTGAGAAGCATTGGTTTGAGATTCTATTGTAAAAGCGCCTATTTTTTCACAGCCCAACATATCCGAGATTGTCACTTTATACACGCCCGCACTCAGGTTTTCTAAACAAGGAACCGCATTATCACCATTACTCCAATCGTATAGATAAGGCGGGCTACCTCCTGCAACATCAACACATATCTTTCCGTTGGACATTCCTGGAGTTGCATTACTGACATTACTTTCCAAAACCATGTTGGACATCGCACGAACCATAACAGGGGTGGTCTCCAACTTACAAAGATTTTTATCAAGAATCAATGCCGTATACATCCCTGCAGGCAAATTAGTAATTTCATTTCCTGTATATAATCCTCCATTCCATACGACACTCACCGGAGCTGTGCCCCCTTGCACCTGTATCGCTATGATACCTGTAGTATCACTATCACATAAATTGTCCACAATCTTCGATATACTAAAGCTGTAAGGATCTTTTTCAATGATTTGAATAACATTGGAAATACCTACACATCCAAAGGCATCCGTGATGGTCAACGAGTAGTTTCCCGCTGATAATGAATGGATCGTATCCATATTTTCAGGATTAAAATATTGAACACCATGACTCCAATTATAATCAAAAGGAGGAATCCCTTCGTTGATTTGAGCTGATATGATCGCTTTTTTATCCTTAAAGCACAAATTATCAGTAATCAAAGAAATCGGTACATCTAAATCTTTATTGGTAAATGGTAAAAAGATATTAGGTATACCTGATTTACAACCTAAAATATCATATGCAGTCACATTATAGCTCCCACTAGGAATACTATCGATAATAGGAGTAGAAATCTGTGTATAATTCCACACATAATTGTAATTGCCATTGCCTCCAGATGCCTGAATACCTATATATCCATTTTTACCGGATATGCACAAAGCTGGTCTCAGGCTATCAACACTGACCTTGAAGGGTTCGGGCTCATGAATAATAATGGGCTGTGACACTTGACTACATCCATTATCATCTGACACGGTGAGCTGATATGTTCCTGCACTCAAGTTATAAATATCATCTGTAATCTCAGACAACTTATTCCATAAATAGGTATATCCAGGCTTGCCTCCTGACACTTGAGTTTTGATGGATCCATTGGATTCGCTATGACATCTTACATCTTCTGTGCTCACTATTTTTATGTCTAACGGTGGAGGACTTGTAATTTTTGTTTCAAATACACTGATACATCCTTTCGTATCTGTAATGGTACACGAATAAGTTCCAACAGCAAGATTGTTTATATTTACAGATGTTTCACCAGTACTCCACCTATATTGATATGGAGCAGTACCATTGATAGTGATGAGTTCTATAGCTCCTTTTTCTTGCCCATAACATCTCGGATTTGATAGCAACCTTACATTGGTAATCAGTGAAGGTTGGGCCAGTAATTTAATTTGTTCTAAGACTTTAAAACATTGGTTTGCATCAGTAACGGTGACGGTGTAGAATCCCTCCCCTACCCCTGTAATGTTTTTTGTTGTACTTCCATTGGACCACTGATAGGTATATGGCGGAAAATCTATATTGTGAATGATAGTTATGTTCCCATCATCGATCCCTAGACAAGTTGGACGTTTTAATTCCGAAACTAGTATGTTTAAATTTGTAGCTGCATTGATTTGGTAAAATGGCGTCTTGGTCACACATCCACCCACATCGGTCACGGTAGCATGGTATACGCCATTGGAGAGATTTGATATCGAAGGCCCTTGCATCATATTGCTCCATTGGACACTATAGGGTGGATTTCCTCCTGTTATATTTAGGAAAATAGAACCATCGGCAGAACCATTACATGATGATGAAAAAAGATCTGATTGTATTAAAATAGGATTGACACTAGGCTGGTCATCATCATTGCCATTGCAATTCTCATCTACACCATTACATTGTATTTCCTGCGCTCCGGTATAAATGAGTTTGTTATCATCATTACAATCTCCAGCTAGCGTTACATATCCCGATGGAATCGTAGCCGTACATAAGTCTACAAATTCTTCGGAAGTACCCAAGCCATCGCCATCCTGATCTCTATAATAACGACTTAAAGCTGTGACAGGCACGGATTTATAAAACTCGATCTGATCTATGGCAATATCTCCCAAAGCACCCGAGCCCGTTTTGGCCACAAATCTAAATTGGACAGTACGGTTGTGATACGCTTTTAGCGACAGTGTGACCCTATTCCATTGTTCACCCTGATCACCACTTTCTGAAAATAAAGGGTTCCAAGTCACACCATTATCATCACTAATCTCAAAGGTTAACGACTCTACGTCTTTACCGTACATATGATAATAAAAAGACATATCACATCCAGATGGATTTGAAAATACGCTAAAACACGCTGATTGCAAGATCGCGCTTTTATTGATCCCACAAAGTTGGGGATTACTTTCTATATAAATATATTTGCCTCCTGTGTTGATATCTGCATTGGGACCGGTATTTTCTGTGTCGGTCTTCCCTTGCCACAAAATCCAATCCAAACCATCATCCGCTGTAGTATTAAACCAACTCTTACTTGCAAATGTACACGCAGCATTACAACTCGCGGAGCAGACAGCAAGATTATCAAAATGTTCTACATGAGAAACTGGTTCGCATGATGTTGTGGTCTTCGCTAAGCAACTCGTTTGTGATACTTCATCCAGCGAGCAGACCGAGGCCAAACTAAAAGAGTATGAAGTATTGGGCAATAAATTTTTAATAGTAAATTTACCTTCCGAGCATTGTGGAAAAATAGTATCTGTAGGCATACCATCTTTAAAGACATGAATTCGTACAGTTTTGCAAGGAGGCTTATAGTTCCAGCCAAGGGTAACATCATTAGTACCGGTATTCAGTATTACAAAATCCTCTGGAACTACACAATCTTCAGTAGTAAACTTTATGTCCAGATATTTTAAAACTCCCGCATCTTTTATGGCGCGGTCAAAAGATATGAGTTTCCACACGCCTTTAGACAAGGTATCCAGTTTCCATGACCTGATATCGCCATCGGGTCTAAAAACTCCAATAAATGGTGGCTTACTATCGCTTAGAGTATTGCATGCTTCTGGCGAAAAAGTAGTTACTTCCTGGCACCCTAGATCGTTTATATTTCCAAAATCATCGGTAACGGTACCTTTGTGATTGGACAAGATCAATTGCTGTCCTTGTGGGCTTTCTAAGATCAGCCGTAAGTCTGCCGGCCAGTCGTGTTCTACTATTACAGAAACCGACTTTAAGAAAATATTTTTCCCCAAGATAAGATTAGCATTGTTTACCTCAGGAATATCAAGGATCAATGTCTCCAAACCATTATCTTTCAAAGGAATATTGATATTACAAGCAGTGGGCACTGCCAATGTAGTGGTAAAAGGTATGGCCACATTCCAGTTGCTTCTTCCTGAGTTACATACCGTTCGTATATATAATTCGTATGAAGTAGAAGGTATTAAAGCCGTGATTACTATATTATTTTTAGTAACTAAAGGCAAACTAGGGCTACCGGTACGAGTATCCCCTCTCTTGATGATTTCTATTTCCCACCCTAATGGAGCAGTATTGGTATCTGACCAAGATAAATCTACCGTAGTTGTAGTTTTTTTTCCAAACTTAATATTGAATGGAACAGAACAAGCTTGTCCATAAGCATGATAGGATATCACCGACATACATACCCATACAAAAACAAACTTTATCATTCTAGTCACAATCATCATTTTGAAATTCAAAAATAAGACATTATTGCTAATTAGAGTTAAAAACTTGCAAAAATATATACGATGGCGCACTTATTGCCAGTTCAAAGCCACCTTGATGTATTCTAAGCTATGTACAAACATAAGATAGATTCCTTCAAAGTCAAATGGACTATGACCAAAAAGAAGGCTTTTGTGTGTAGTTATAAGCATGAGTTATAAACTTGCGCTAGCATTGGATTTTTATATGGTTAAAAGCATGAGTTATAAACACGGGCTGGCAAGGATCGAAGTTACAAACTTCGACCATCGGGGGGAAATGACTTATCTTGCAATACCAAACTTTTTATTTCTTAAATAATCGGATTTCATAGACTTCGACTTTAGAATTAATGAGTTCTTTTTAGATTTCTTATCAGGAATTACTGTTATCAATTCAAACGGTTCAGCAAGTGAGATAATATTAGTGGGAAACATCTCAAAAAGTAAAATGTTTTGATGCTCACCACCATTGATATTGTAAATAGTGCTGTGCCTAAATACATCAAATACAGAAAAATCTGTCAATAAAATGTTTAAGCGATTTAATATTTCAAAATTTAATTCACCACTAGGTTTAATAAATGTTGTAGTAATATTGTATTTAAGTAAGTATGAAATTGTATCATCAAATTTCTTAAACTTCTTCGTTTTAAGGTTGTCATATAACTTCAATGTCTTATCAATATTAGACATATCAGCATTATTCAACTCAAAGAAAAACTTCTTTTGAGAGTAAGGTATTCTTAAATAAATGTTTACATAATTAGAGTCTATCTTACACCCGTCCGTCGTTTGTTCACTTGAGAATTCTATTATTACATCCACATTTTCGATTACCTTTTGAGAATGTGTAATATTGGAAATAAAAAATAAAATGAGCAACAATATTATTTTTAATTTAATGTATCTCATACAAAATCTATATTTTAAAATTATTTATAACGATCCCGGTTTCTTTTGATTTATAAAAAATAAACCTGTGCTGGAAACAAAATATTATTATAAGTGGTTAATATATTTGTCTTTTATTATAAACTAATCATGTTTTTAAATATGAAAAATCAAGATGTTTTTATAGCCCATCCACAGACAAGTGAGCAAGTTTCTGCTTTAAAAGCTTTTATGCAGGCTCTCAAAATAAAATTTGAAGTTTCTAAAAATGATGCCTACAACCCTGATTTTGTAGAGAAAATATTACAAGGAAAAAAAGATATTGAGCAAGGGAAAGGTATCACTCTATCGATACAGGAACTCAAAAATTTATGCAAGTAACATTTTCTCCAAAGGCTAAAGAAGACCTAGACTTTTGGCTACACTACAATAAAGCTATCTCAAGAAAAATTGTCTCACTCCTTGAAGCAATAATATTCAGCCCTTTTGAAGGTATTGGCAAACCTGAACCTTTAAAACATAATCTCGCTGGTTATTGGTCTCGTAGGATAAATAAAGAACATCGACTTGTTTATGAGGTTTCTCATGATTCAATTCTTATCCTTTCTGCTAAAGGACATTATATCTAAATACATCAAACCACCGATAGTCCCATTCTCGCGCAAGTTTCAGACCGATACTGGCCTGACCTGTCTGCCCAGTATCGGGAAGATAAATGCAACTTGTGCCATTAATATATCTAACAGCGATAGTTGCCCCTTTGCTGGCGCAAGTTTGCAACTTGTGCCTTTAATACCTTTATCTAATCTCTTGCAAATTCCAGCCTAGAACAAGCTCAACAAAAGCAACTTGTGTACTTAATACACTACAACCATTAAATTAAATTTACAGCGATAGTTGCCCCATATCTGCTGCAAGTACTGGCATCTAATCTCTTTTTTCCATGATCACTACTTTTGGTGATTACGCAAAAGTAAGGTATATTTTGTTTATTTCTATTATTGGCTGCGGAAAAGAAAAAAGCCACACAATTTTTTGCTTTTTGTTGTGTGGCTTTTATTATACATCCCATCGCTGATTTGTGGCAAAGCCATGGTATCACGGCGATCACGCAAAGTCATGCTGAAGCTTGATAAACTGTGACAGGCTTCGGTGCAACCTACGCCGAACGGGGGGCTTTTGCTTTTAGAACTTCAAATTTCCTTTTTTCCATTCACTTAAAGTCGTCTCTGCCGTGAGTGAATTTATTCCTGGGCTTTTAACTATTTCTTCTAATACCCTTATTCCTTCCTGCTCATTAACAGGCAACCAATAACAAGCTGACCATAAACGAACACCGATAAAAGGACTAGACAAATAATCTTTCAAATAGGTAATTGCATTCTCGCTTTTCAAAAAGGCTATTGCCTTCATAATTTTAGAATGATATTTATTACCTGTCTTATAATCGCCTTGCTCTGTTGCTTCTGAATGCTTGATACAAGCATCTTCAAAGATTTCTAATGCTGATTGTATATCTTTTATTTTCATCACGGTGTCCAACCAAATTGTTTTAAAGTCTTAAATCCAAAATCATACTGTTGCTGATAGCTTTGAGTGCTTAACCACTGCTGGCGCAAGTTTGCAACTTGTGCCTTTGATATATCTCACAGCGATAGTTGCCCCCTAACTGCTGAAAGTATTGGCATCTAACTCTTTTATGTCATGATCACCACTTTTGGTGATTACGCAAAAGTAAAGGAACTTTTGTTTATTTCCATAATTGTCTGCGAAACAGAAAAAAGCCACACAATTTTTTAGGTTGTGTGGCTTTGGTGTATCTTTTTTATTCCATCTTTGATTCATGGCGCAGCTGTGGCAACAAAGCGACCATGCAAATTCATGCTGAAGCTTGATAAACTGTGACAGGCATCGGTGCAACCTATGTATGTATAAAACTCAGATTAAAAAACAATTTTCTGTAAAATACCAATTTCAATTACATTGACTTCTTCACAAAAAAAATGTAAAGTATCATTTTCATAATCTATAATTTCGAAATTAATTCGTTCCAAACCATCCATAGACCTATCAATAATATCAAATCCAGAAATTTGCTGAAGTCTTCCCTTGTTAAAATTAATATTTAAATGATTCACATTTAAACATTTTATGGTTGAAGCAAAAAAATCATCATTAATTCTTGGCCACTCTGCAGAACTATTTCTTATTTGGGAATATGTAACTAACGTAACACAACCATCTAAAAGGCAAATGGAATCAATAAATGCAATATCTGAAGGTTTCCAGTTATGATACCTTGATGTTATTAACCAAAATTTCTCTAAATCTTTCATTTTCCAAAAAAATTAAAAACTGACTCTTTTCCAAAACTAGACATTTGTCCATATTCATATTGATGAAGATGAGGGTTGCTGTGATCAATGGATCTCATATGATCAGAAAAGTCAACTCTATATGATTGTCTACCATATTTATCATATATGACTCTAGAAACCTCGGTCCTTCCTGTACGCCCACTTTCTCTAATCCAATCTAATCTATTTACACCTGGAGTTACCTGCTTTGGAGAAACATTCGACCAATATTTGGCATATCTTGCTGCTTCACTTGCATTCATCAATGAACTAAAACTCCCAGCTGTCCCTGCATTATTTGCTCCTGGTACTTTATAAATTGAAGTAAATTTATTTGTACCTGTTTCAGGATAATACCATTCGTTGTTTGGTCCATTAGCCTCCTCGATAAAAGAAACATTTGAATAAGTCCCCGCTTTAATAGCCATTACACCAGTTATAGCCCCAAAAACCAGACCTTCTCCTATTCCTCTAACCCCAGACGCTATTCCATCTCCTAGAGCATCTCCTACAGACTTCTTACCAAAATAAAGCGCATTACCCGTTGTTCTTAACAATGCTTCAGTTCCTGCGCCCGCCGCGCCAGCAGTCATGGTGGCAGTTAATATAGCACTTGAAGACAATGCTGTTGTTGTCGCACCAGTTCCAACAACCGCACCAGCGGCTGCACCACCTGTAGCAATACCAATTCCAACTGCTCCTGCTCCTATACCAAATGCAACAAGTCCATCTTGAAATGAATTAATCTGTTTATGGTTTATGGCCATATTAATTATTCCTCCTATTGCCATCGCTGCAAGTACCGGAATCAAATCCCCATTAGGATCTGTGTGCAACACCGGATTATTCCCCATTGCACAATAAGGACTCATCCCAAATCCTGCTGCCTCCGCCTTAGGATCCACTTGCATCCATCTCCCCGTAGTAGGGTCTAAACCTCTATAGAAAGCCATATCAATACCTACATCCAGATCTTTGAGACGCTCTATATCATTAAACTTATAACGATAATCGTATCCCGACTGCTGCAGGTAGTGACCTCTGAACTCTAAGCCAAAAGGATAGTAATGTGACTCCTGGAGTATCTCGTTGTTTACCGTGATCCAGCCATTATTATCGGTATCACAATATACCAATCGGGTATTGCCTAAGTGATCTTTGAAGTGGTACTCATGCTTGGCGGTAGCACTTCTGTACCTGCCTTCACTATGCATGACAGACTCTAAAACAATGCAACAAAACTAAATGTTGTCATCGCTGTGCAATGTTTTGCACAGTTCCTTCCTTATCGGGTGATTTCGTATCACCCAATCCCCTGCATTCTGCAGGGATCAGTCAGTCATCTCTTTTTTCAAGAAGTACATTGGAAGCATTAAAAATACTCTTAGTAAGCATATTACCACTTCCATCATAGGTGAAGGTGATATACTGACCATCAGCCTTATTGATCCTGGAAGGTTTGTCAAATACATTATAGATTGTACTTGTGATACTTTTGTATGGGTCGGCAGTGATATTGCCGTTAGCATCGTATGAATAAGTGCCTGTTGCAGGCTTGAAACCCAAAATACCTGTTGGATTAGTACCTACAGCATCAGCTATTGATGATAATCTATTGCCTGTTTGGCCGGTATAGGTATAGCTAAGATTATCGACAAGATTGGCTGTACCGCATTGCGTGGATGAAAAAACTCCATATCGTTTCAGAGATGTGATATTGCCTCTGACATCATAATTGATATCCTGTAATGTATATCTATCTGTGGCAACTAATTGGTTTGGTCCATGATTAAAATCATAATACTTTGCTTCTTTGAGTTGACCTAAGTAATCATAGGTATAGGCATAATTTTGAAAATTTCTTCCTTTGGTCTGCCATCTGGCACCTGAGATTTCACCGTTTTTTCGGGATATGGCATTGCTCCCACTGATAGGTGTATCATAATAAAGCTCCAGATAAAACAAATCCTTTTCGTTGTACGTACTGTAGTTTGTCGGATTTGGTGCAGAGCACACATTATAGGCAGTCATGCCTAAAGTATTGGGTTGATTGATGGTTTTCAGTAATCCATTGGTCAAGTAGGTAAAATTCATTTCCTGCAGATACTCGTTGACTCCTGTCAGACCTGTTTTACCCTGATATTTTGCGATGAGCTCTTCACGATGGTTGTATATCTGCTTAGAAAGTGTGGTCTGTGTACCATTATTATATTGGAAAATGTTTTCAGTATTTCTGCCGATGTGATCATATTTGTCGATATAGTTTACAGGTAGATTAGCTTGGCCAGATGCGCTAATAATTCCTGTATTGGTATTGGTCACATTGCCTCCTTTGTCATAAATATATGATGATGTCAATGCATTGGTTACATTCCCGATATTGAGATGATGATTTCCAGAAGTAGACTGTAATCTGCCTGTAGTTGGGTCATATACATAATTGGTAATCAAGTATTGCTGAGTTCCAATAATCTGTGTCTGTGCTGATTTTATTTTACCTTTGTCTATACCTGTGGTTCCATATATATTCAAAGTATAATGGCTTATGATGTTAGGATTATTTACATCAAAACCGCTTGTGCTGGCAAATCCAGTTTTTAAAGACCTACCATAGGCATCATATAGCGTAGAAAACCAATTGGTTGCGCCCACATTATTGTCTCTCCAGCCTGCTGTAAGGTCTCTGCTATTGTATATGTAGTGGATATCTCCTCTTGAAGGAAGCTTCTTGTAAATCAGTTTATCTTCACCATCATATCGGTAATAATAGTTTAGATCTGTACCAGTGGTCCAAGTAGCCCCTGGTACTACTACAGCTTCGAGCCTATCCTTGAGATCATATACGTTCTGGATGATCTTCTTTTGGCTGGCAGTAGATGCTGCCAGCGTGGTACCGCTATACTGAGCGGTTAAGACTGTACGTCCTTTTCTGTCAGAGAAAGATATGCTTTTATTGCCATTAGCGTCAGTGGTGATGGTTTTGTAAAGTGTATTCTGTGCAAAACTTGATCCTGATTTCGGATCTGTGATCGCACCATCATTGGCTGTGGTGTTACTGCCATAGCTGTATGTCGTAGCATGCCAATCCGGTGGCAGCACACTCAGCTTTCTGCTTAGTGGAGATGATTCGTATATAGTCAGGGAGTGCTTCCAAGATGTGACTATAGGTAAGTAAGCCCCTGTGGATCCTGTTCCTTCAACAGGTAAATACTCTTTGGTGACTCTTCCATATTTATCATACTCTATAGATGTGATTACATCTTTATTGGTAGGTGACTGTCCTTTTTTCACTACCTGTATGGTACGCTCCAGATTATCATAATAGGTGATATCTTCCATATCTGTCAGTGCACTATTGGAATTGTTGGTACCTTGAAAGCTGGTAGTTACTGTTGTCTTATGCCTGTCATTGGCAGTGCCATTTCCAAAATAATAGCTATATGTCTTGCTGATTTGTTTGCTATTATCTATGGTTTTAAACATGCGAATCAAAGCATCATATTCATAATTTACATTTGTTCCATCTATGTCTATGACCTTTTTAAGCAGTGTGCTATTTGGATAGTATTCGTATTGGGTATGATGATCTATAAAAGAGTTCTTAGTGACATTGTACGACACTGGGTCATACTCCAGGATTTTATCAGAATACCCGAAGTCATTATACTTGGTTAGTTTCCCCTTAAATGCATATTCTGCAAATTTCTTTTGCTCCGTCCAAGTACCAGCTTGCAAAGCACCAGCACTATCCCAAGTACGTTCATATTTCATTTCGCGTGATGGTCTGGGTATGCCTGTAGATGCTGTAACATTTAATGTGGTACCTGTTGTCGGATGGAACAAACTAAATTCTGTACGCGATCCTGATAAAAAGTTGACACCATCCACTTCTACTCTCACTTCATAGGGTATGATGATGTTTCTGGCTATGAGCGCATTCTTGACATCAGTCACTGCTTGTGTAGTATAAGGATCATATTGAGATGTATATCTGGTATGGGTCTTAGTCACTTTTCCATCACTATTGGTCATACTGGATTCTACTGGTCCAAGTATGGCAGGGTTGGCGGAGGTATTGTAAATATGATTGGTAGTGGTTGTGACTCCGTCGGTTATTGATGTTTGTGAAGTTACCCTAACCCATCGATTGGTTTTGAGCCTAAATGAACTAGATGATTCAAAATTTGAGTAAGTGTGCATTGACCTATGAAAATAGTCAGATAAAGAGTTAGACTCATCATAAATATTTTCATCAAAAGAAACAGCAATATTATAACCGTCTAATTTTTCACTTTTAAGCTGCCTTCCCATTTGAACCTGTGAAGGTGGATATGGGAAAGTTGTGTATGCTTGAGGGGAAGCTTCTTTATAAAATGTTAGCTTTTCTTTTCCAATGCCATTAAAATCTATAGTTACATTTTCGTACCCTACTCCATACCCATCAATATTTTGCAAAGATTTTAAACTATGTGCACTGAAAATAAATGCTAAACCAGATGTTAGTCCATATTGAGGAACATTGACTAAAATTCCACTTGATTGATTACTTGCAGAAAATTTATTGTAATCATATCTTTTAATAATATCACTATTTGTATTTAAGTTATCAGTAATTAAAATTTCCTTAATCCTATTTCCAGGGGCTTCTACATTTCCTGAATTTGTGAATATCAAATTTGCTGCGCCATCGCAATAACTAGTACTTACTTCAAATCTATAATTTTCACCTACAATTATCTGAGAAATAGTATTTATCGGTACAGACATATTAAAGCTGGCTGAAAAACCCATTAAACTTGTTGAATATATCTGAACATTAGATGAATTAAATACTTTTAAATATACATATTTTGGAGAATAAGTTCCACAACTGCTATTTATACTTGGAGATGTGCCAATTAAATTTATTATCCCTGAATTCTTTTTGTCCACATCTATAGCATGCCAAACAGACACAGGTGAATTAGTACAGACACAATTTATGGAAAATGCCGTAGCACTAAATGATCCTGTACTATTAACTGTATTAGGTTCATAAAAGTATTTAATAGTACTCTTTGTTGGCAAATGCACTTGTTCCAATTGGCCTATCAAAGAAGAAATTGCATGAGGAGATCTGTTTGCATTACCTTGTGTAGCACTATGAGTACTATATTGTAATGTGGTCGTTTGGATCATATCACAATTAGCGGTATTATTATCAGATAATGCTTTCTTATTATAATATCCAAAATGATCAATGTTTTTATCATAAATAGACGGAAAAAACTTAACTCCACTATATACAGGTCCATTATATTCAAAAGTTATTGGATTTTCAGTGTTTGTAGATGTTTGACAAGTAACTTTTTGAACACCATCCAACTTTAATCTTTGATGATATGGATTAGTTGTGCTAGGACTATCCTTAAAGTAGCTATGAGTCAGGTTTTGTTTTATACAATAAGAACCATTTTCATATTTTAATGCACTTATTCTTAATGGAACATTATTTGGGTATCCTGAAATTGCCTGTAAATCATTTCGTGTTGCGTATTCTATAGTTATCTTATTGTTAGTTCCTTGGATAAAATCCAAAACTTTTTGGCGTGATATATACTGTTCTTCTTGGTTATTACTTATATCAACATTGGCACTATTTGGTGTGGCAATTTTTATAGGCATTGCAATAGCTTTAGTCATATAAATTTCATCCAAAAGGCTACTTTTGTAGAATAAAACTATTGAATCCTTGGCATCAAATGATCTTATTTTAGTTAAATTAAATCCAACAATACCAGATCCTGGGTCAGGAACTATATCTTTATTTTGAGTATTGATTAAGGTAAAATAATATTCTGATCCTGAACTTAATGTAATTTTAAAACCTAAGTTTAAGTTTGATCCCAACTTTTCAATTTTTGCATTAGTTTTTGTTATACTCACAATTACTTGATTTCTGTCCATAAAAAACTTACCACCTTCTCCACCTGCAGACCAAGTAAAAATATCTGGTTCGCCATCTTGGTTTCCCTCTGCAACAGCTTCATCTTCAGCCAAAAATATAGATTGGACATTTGGAGTCGGGTTACTCCAATATCCTTTCCCAGAAACTTCATCAGGTACACCACCAACTGTTCTGGTAATCGACCCACCATAATTAAGATTCCATCCCAAGCCTACATTACTAGCAGGATCACCTACTCTATTACCTCCGGAGTGATAATCCAATGAGACAGGCAATGCCAAAGATCCAGATGACACCGTAGCCAGTGGAACAGAATAAGAAAATGTCCCAGTAAATGGACTGACAGGAAAATCTATGAATTTGGCATAACCTAAGCCATTACTTGTCGGAGCACTAGGTTGTGCCGATATTAGTTGTATATGTAGAAAGAAAATACAAATAATGATTGATAATTTAAACTTCATTGTGATAAAATTTATTTTTTAAAAGATTACAAAATAGGATTCACTATGATCCACGTATTCTTGGTTCTTAGAAATCATAGAAAATTAAATTAAAGAATATATAAAGGCTGTCTCTTTTTAGAAAAGAGTACTTTACTGAATCACTAATTTAAAGAATAGGATTCAAAACATGGCACCAAAAGAGTATAGTTTGTTGTACTACCTTATAACTTCAAAGGTTACTTTTTGAACATTCGATGTTTTATTCTGATGTTGATTTACCATAAGATAGTACATGCCAGCAGGCCATTCAGAAACATTGATATCTTTAGAAAGACTTTCCATTTCTCCTTTTATCATAAGCTGACCTGATAGATTGTATATGCTAAAATAAGCATTTTCAATAACTCCTTCGATATTGATAGTGATTTGACTTTGTGCAGGATTAGGCATTACTTTTACTTTATTTGCTTTAACAACATCGTTGTCCGCAACAGATGTAGGCCTGCCGTCATTGCAGTTGAATGGTTCTAATGGGATTAGGTTTCCTCTAGGTCCTTTTTTACCCAAATTAGCATGCATCTTTCGCCTTTGGCCCAAGGTAAACATGGCTGCACAGTCATCAGAGACATTGTCCATAAAGTTTTTATTCATCATCCTTTCATTCCCCCAACAAGAACTTACTACCAATTGATTTTCTGTTTGGGGAAAACAAACTAAAGATGGACCAGGATGTGTTGGTGTATCATCTACAAAGTCACCTCCACATTGTCCATCTCCATAAAAACCCCAAAGTGGTCCTATGCCTAGATAGATACCCATAAGATGTGGAAGAGTTAATCCTTTACTATATAATTCATTTCTGGGTTGCTCCCCAAAATGATCTATATCTATCACGATACCATCTTTAAGTGGATCTCGCATCGGTAGTTGGGCATATCCTGCTATGCTAAACTCTTGACCTTGCGGATTGTACTGGCCTAAATCTGCCACCCAAATATTGATATACTTTTCTGGCTCAAAAGGAGCTATGCCCATTTCTCCACGTTCAGAAAACATATCTCTGATCACTGTTCCTTTGGGCAAGGTCACCACACGAATAAATTTTTCATTATATTCAGGTACACAAAACTGAATGCCTGCGCTATATGCCTGACCTTTGTAAAAGTCATCTTCAGGCATTTTGATTTCATTGTTAAACGCAGCATTGAGGGCCTTTAATTGTTGTTTGATTTGATCATAAGATACTTTCTTTTCCTCAGTCTGGAGTATATTAAATACAACCTGTACATGCTTTACTATATTATCATCGTTTTCGAACAATAAAAATTCATTTGCAAAATACTGTTCAAAATCGATTTCTTTTTCTCTGATTCTTTTTTTCCATTCTTCGTCCTTTTGATAAGCCATCTCCAGGTCAGTACTTAAATAATGTCTAAAAATCTGTGCAAAAGCGGATTCAGATGTTAATATTAAGGTGAGTGTAAACAAAAATAAATATCTCATATTTTAAATAATTTTATTGGCACAAAGATGATAGCATTTTTTGGAAATTGTGCAAAATAAAATCGGACAAAAGTGGACAAAATCGGACAAAAGTGGACACACCATAAATATGATACCACTCTCGTACGATTTTGTCATACCATGGCTCAATTTGCCAAAGCAGATACTTCTGAAAAAAGAGCCAAGATCATTTTTTGCTCCTTGATCGTAAGTAAGCCTGACGAAATGGTAAGCGTAGCAACTTTGATTCTTCTGTTGAGCGTCTTTGCTGAGATGCCTAGTTCATTGGCCACTTCTTGCCTTGTTTTTAGTTTGTCCATAAAATAAAAAATTAGTTTAGAAAAAAAATTCATTTCACAACGGGTTTTCTTTTATAATCTGTATTAATATAATATACCATGTATAACGAGCTTTAATAATCAAGTCACATTATTTTATGGGCCAAAAATATCACCATTTTGTAAGTCAATCACTATTTTTGCACGTATTTAATTTTCACCAAATAATATTTTGAATTTTAATGGACAGAAATAGTATTGTTGCGAGCAGAATCAAAGAAATTAGGAAAAATAGAAATATATTGCAAAAGCATATTGCATCCCATTTGACTATAAGCGAAAATGCTTATAGCAGAATAGAAAATGGTCATACTCAAATAACTATAGAATATCTTTATCTTATAGCCGATGCCTTGGACAGTAAAGTAGCAGATTTGCTAGGACTGGAAAAAACTGCTGATACCCATAATAACCCCAATCTAGTAATCAGCCAATTAAATGAAGGCAGTTTTAATATTACGCTAGCACCCAGTGATTATCTGTCGCTTAAAGAGCTTTTGGAATCCAAAAAATAAAGGGCACAAACTGTTATCTTGAAGAGTATTCTGCATTCCAACACACCCTTACACACTCCCAGGCAATGAAGCTTCTCCAAGTACTTTACATCCTTCTCTGAGTACTTGACAAGCTTCTCCGAGTACTACACAACCTTCTCCAAGTACTTCACAACCTTCTCCGAGTTCTTGACAAGAGAGTGTAAAAAATAATGTGTAAACTCGAGAGAAGGAAAATTAGGCATTTTCTAAAAAATGATCAAAGATAATAAGAATTTGATTATGAATAATACCGAAGTCATTAATTGGCTTCGTCCATTTTGCTTGAATTTGGTCAATAGCC
>CAMBRK010000041.1 GCA_945870185.1 Aureispira sp. CCB-QB1
GCTATGCAATGATAATAATTGTTTGATTGTGCTCATGCGCTTGATTTTACCTGCCATCTCCAAGTCGATTAATGATTGTAAATAATACAACCATTAATAGCTAAACCATGCCAATAACATCAATAAAGGGGGTCAGTATGCTCCAGAATCCATATGATAAATCCCTACTCAGAGGGGTCAATATGCTCCAGAATAAAATCTCTACCGCCTTAAAAAAGGGGGTCAGCATCAGCCAGATTGTCAGAAAAAATCAAACATGCCTAAACATGAAATTCATTCTGTTTAAGGGGGTCAACATGCTCCAGTGTATCCATGTAGGCGATAGATTCCTTTTACCATATAGACTGAAGTTGATATCCTGATCTGTCAAAGCCTCGTTTTCTGATAGCAATTCTTCAAATTCTTCAAGTTTTTTACTGATTTGGGCATCTCCTCTTTTTTTACCAAATCTTTTTTGATGTTTAGTAAGGCATAAATCAATTCCATATTGAAAAGTATTTATTAATTGACAAATTAAGATTATTAAAATAAATTAAAAGTTGAAATGTATTTGATTTTCGTTTTCATAAAATCATTTAACTGAATCTTGATTATGTAGGAAAATTTTACATGAAAAGAGCTAGC
This sequence comes from Aureispira sp. CCB-QB1, assembly GCA_945870185.1. Taxonomy (GTDB): domain Bacteria; phylum Bacteroidota; class Bacteroidia; order Chitinophagales; family Saprospiraceae; genus OLB9. Next base: position 625 of record CAMBRK010000041.1, read on the forward strand.
ATTTAATAATAAGACTGGAAAAAAGTTTTTTATAGTTATAGATATAAATTACATATAATCAATTAAATAGATTATTTTACTATATAATATTTATAAAATATTGGTAAGTAAAATGCAATAGGAGTGTTAATAATTTATATCAGGGATGCCTTACCTTTGTGATGTAATAATTATTAAAGTAATCAATCATTTCTGATATTTTATGATTTTTGTCTATTATTATGAGAGCATGAAACTTTAAGTTACAAGTCAATATACTGACACCAGTTTTTCGGCCCTTTGATATGAATAAACCATCTTGCGGAACATCAACCCTCTAACTTGAAAAGCACTCAAAATTTCTTATATCCTATGTTTTATTTTTTGAACTTGTCCGTAAGTACTTCCAAAATCAATTCCCATAAGTAATCATAAGGAATGATTTCGACTTGAGTGCTTTTTTCGTCAGGCACAAGATTTGAATTATCTAATTTCTGCTTTAAACTATGGGTATAATTTTGTGTCCGAATAGGATTGAAATCTGCCTTTACCATTAAAAGTAACATTTTAATAAAACAATTGGACCTGAAAGTTTCATCTTTATGTAAGTATCTGTATGTGTACTGATTTAGGGATTCCATTTTATCTATAATCTTGTTATATTTATTATCTAGCAAAAGAAATAAAATTTGGATAACAAGGATAGTAATATTTTGTCCAGACTTGTCTTTAGTATGAAACGGTACACTATTCATAAATTTTGTTAGTGAAAATGGCTTTAATCCTTGTTTTTCGTCTTTTGGAAGATCTATTTTACCAAGTCTAATTAGAAAATGAAGGTAGGCTTCTCTTAATATCCACTGTTCTTGGAAAAGCGGGAACTTACTTAAATTTTTATTCGTCAATATTTTTACTGATAGCTCATATAATCTATTATAATCTCTATTTCCTATTAAACTTAGATAGTAGAGGCTCGTGGCATGAAACCAATTTCTAGAGCCAAAGGTTACCATTTCGATAATTTCTAAAAACCATTTATTAGCTTCGACGTAATTTTTTAAACATAAATTTGCTGTTGCAATATTTTGTTTACTTTGGAAAATACCTAATAATTCTTTATTTGGCAGTGCTTCGTTTTCTTCCAAACCTCTTGTAGCTATTTCTAGCCCCTTTTTATAATCTCCGATACTTTGGAAGTAAAAAAAGGTCAAGTCATTCACAAAAGAAACAATGTAATTGGATTTAAATTTAGTCTTGATTTCCTGCATTTTTATTACCATTTCCTTCATTTCTTTCAATTGTTTTTGATTTAAGCCGCCTTTGTTGGTTACGTACAGATTAGAAAATATTGAGTTACATTTTTTAACATAAATTTCAGCTTGGTATAAATCTAAGTTGTAGTCCAATTCTTTCATAGTAAATTTCATCTTTTTTTGATCTGGTTTGACGAAGCTGTAATAAGACATTAAATTTGTAAGTTGTCTAACTGCCAAATCAGGAGCTGAATATTTGGTTGAAAGTTTAAATGCTTTTTCAAAAATGATAATACTCTCACGTCTAAAAAAATGCTTTTGTAAAATCAGTGCAATTTGAGTAATTTTTTCAATTTGTAAAGATGATTTTACTTTTGATTCTAGATCTTCTTCCAAACTGGATAGCATAAAGACTTCGTTCATCAGTCTTTCTTCCATTCTATACTTTAATGATTTATATGTAGAAGTTAGGTTTTTATTATTATATAACAAACGACAAGCTTCTCTATCATCAATGTTTTCATTTTCATTTAATATCTTTTCGAATTCATCCAGTTTTTCGCTAAAATTATAATCCGAACGTTTTGCAGCAAGGTTTTTTTTGACATTTAGTAAGGCCATTATTGTATCCATACGTAAAGTTTAAAAATTATAAAATATTGATTAATAAATATTTATGATAATATTTTTGTTTTTATTATTCAAAATAGCATAAATTTATTTGATGAAAATTGTTGTATTCATATTTGACACTACGCTATATCTTTGTTTTATGTATTGTTGAAGTAAGAATAACTTCAATTTTTTATCTGGTTATTATCCAAAAAACGGCTTAAAGATAGTTGTTATTGGGAAATTTTACAAGCTTATTAAGGTAAGTTTAGTCATTTTATCGCAAATTGTTTTTGTATAATTCATTTGTTATCAATTTACTATGACGAAATAATTAAACAAATTGTAATAAATAGCTTGTGTTAATGTCGGTTTTTTTGTTAAAAGATGATTTGTGGTTAAGTCCTACTTTTGTGTTGTAATTATTTATCAACAATAAAGTAAAACAATTATTATGGACTTACTTAGGATCTTACTAATAATATTAGGAATAGTAACTGATGAAGATGAAGGTTTTTAACTTTCATATAAGATATATTATAAATAACAAAAGGTGCGTATGGGGAGATTTGAGTCGCTAGGCTTATATTCTCCCCATCGATTTTGAAAAGTAAAGAATTTCAGCCGCTCGTATTCTCATTTTTTTAGGTTCAACTAAAGCTGTCGGACGTCGGACTCCATACGGACAGCTTTTTTTTTGAAAAAACTACACTATGGGTTACGAAATATACGATAAATTTAATCCACTTTTAAATTAATTTGTTTCTATTAAGATAAAAAAGTAATCCTACTTTGCTCGACAATAATATTATTATTCCCTATTATTCAATATTTTATCGAAATATTTTAATCCAACTTCTATTAATTTTTTACATTTGCGGGTCCAAAGAAGATGGTATAAATTTTCTTTACTTATTTAATGGTTTAAAATTTTATAAATAACTATTATCCATCTCTTTACATAGTAAATTTTTTTGATTTAATATATTTTAATTGTACACGGATCAAATCATATATTCCAAACTACCCAGACATATTGCCATCATTATGGATGGCAATGGCAGATGGGCAAAAGAGAAAGGGAAGCCTAGGGTTTTTGGTCATAAAAGCGGTGTTACGGCAGTAAGGGAAGTTACAGAAGCTGCTGCTGAATTGGGCATAGAGTATTTAACGTTATATGCTTTTTCTACGGAAAATTGGTCAAGGCCTACTTTTGAAGTTAATGCACTGATGACATTGCTTGTAGAGACCGTGAAACAGGAATTGGCTACCCTTAATAAAAACAATATCAGATTAAAAGCTATAGGTGATTTGTCAGGATTACCTAAAAAAACACGAGAAACTTTGTTGCAGGGCATAGAAATGACTGCTCAAAATACAAGAATGACTTTAGTTTTAGCACTAAACTACTCATCCAGATGGGAGATTGTAGAAGCAGCAAAAAAAATGGCTTTAGATGTATCCGAGGGTAATTTAAATATAGATGCCGTAAATGCTGATGTTTTTTCTGGGTATTTAAATACAAAAGATATTCCAGATCCAGAGCTTATGATTCGAACAAGTGGCGAGCATCGAATTAGTAATTATTTGTTATGGCAAGCAGCTTACGCCGAGTTATATTTTACTTCAGTGTTATGGCCAGACTTCAGAAAAGAACATTTTTATCAGGCTATTATTGATTTTCAAAACAGAGAAAGAAGATTTGGAAAGACAAGTGAGCAAGTATCAGAACGTAATTTAGAGAATTAAGGAAACGTTAAAGAAATTTTTAAAAACAGCATTTTATAAATATTGATCGTTGTTAAGTGTTGTACAAAGTTGGATGGTAATGAAAAACATAATAAAATTTTTACTTCTTGTTGTTTTGATAAGTTCAGGAAGCCTTAGCCTAAAAAGTCAAGATGAGAGTATTATCAATTATGGTGATAGGAAGACATACGAAATAGGTGGTATTAACATTGAAGGAGCAGAAAACAGAGATAGAAATGCGATAAAATCTATAGCAGGATTGAGAGAAGGAAATAAAATACAAATTCCCGGCCCTACTGTTCCTGCAGCGATGAAGGCACTTCTCAAGCTTAAGTTGTTTGATGATGTCCAAATCTTTATCGATAAGACGGAAGGGGAAGTTGTGTTTTTGAAGATTATTCTGGTCGAAAGGCCTGTTTTGACCAGATGGTCGTATAAAGGCATAAAATCTTCAAAACACGAAGACCTCAACGATATCGTAAAAAATATTTTGACAAAAGGAGGTATAGTTACAGATGACCAAAAGGATCTTGCCAAAATGAAAATTAAGGAGTACTACATCGGAAAAGGTAAACTAGATGTTCAAGTGCTCGTTAATGAAATACCAGAAGAATCAAAAACATCTAGTGTAAGATTAGAGTTTGTAGTTAATCCAAATGATAGAGTAAAAATCGAAGATGTTGTTTTCGAAGGTAATCATTCTTATGTTTCCCGAAAACTTAGAAAAAAACTAGATAAAACAAAGAGAAAGGGAACACTATTTAAGAAGTCAAAATATATAGAAAAAGACTACCAAGAAGACATCAAAGCTTTAACAAAGTTTTATCAAAAGGAGGGATACAAAAATATGACAATAGTGATGGATACATCTTACAGGAATGCTGAAGGTAACATCATGATAAAAATGAAAATTGATGAGGGAAGACGGCACTATTTCAGAAATATTAGTTGGAAAGGAAATTCTCTTTATAAAGATGACTATCTATATACCATTTTAGGTTTATCAAAGGGGGACATCTACAATCCTGAGTTACTTCAAAACAGGCTCAAGTTTAGTCTCGATGGCAGAGATATTTCATCACAGTATTTGGATGACGGGTATTTGGCTTTTGATATTCAGCCAGTAGAGACTGCTATACAAAACGATTCAGTAGATATAGAAATGCGCATTTTTGAAGGTCCGCAGTTTACTATAGACAATGTGGTGATCAAAGGAAATGATCGTACCAATGAACATATAGTCAGAAGGGAAATAAGAACAAGACCGGGTCAAAAATTTAGTAGATCTGATATTATCCGATCCCAAAGAGAAATAATAAATCTTGGATATTTCAACCCGGAATCATTAGGTATAGAAAACCCAGTAAATCAAGCCAGAGGTACGGTATCTATAGAATACCAACTAGAAGAAAAACCATCAGATCAGCTAGAGCTTTCTGCAGGATATGGTGGTTTCAGTGGATTGATAGGTACACTTGGAGTCGTTTTTAATAATTTTTCTATAGCTAATGTCAAAGATAGATCAACTTGGAGTCCTTTGCCTCAGGGTGATGGACAAAAACTTTCTGTAAGACTACAATCTAACTCTAGATTTTTTAAATCATACAATTTTTCCTTTACTGAACCATGGTTGGGAGGTAATAAACCTAGATCATTTACCGTAGGTGCGGTCCAAACGGCATTTGATTATAGTTTACAGGGTCAAGGTACATTAAAAATTACTCGTGGTTTTATTGGTTTGGGATCACAAATGAAATGGCCGGACGATTTCTTTTCGTCTAATACCACATTGAATATAGAGCAAATCAATTTGGATAGGTTTCAAGGAGGAGGATTTCCTGTAAGTGTAGGAGTATTTAACAACTGGAGTATTAAGCAGACTTTTACAAGAAGTAGTATCAGTGATCCTTTGTATCCTAGAAGGGGCTCTAGGGTGTCACTAGCTTTACAAATTACGCCACCTTATTCGTTGTTTAGAAAAAACCAAACTTTTGTTCCTACTCAAGCACAAAAGGATGAAATAGAAAAGGATTACAGATTTGAAATAGGTCCAGCTGGTACATTTGTTCGGGCTGAATTGGACAACAAAATCAATGAGTTAAATGAAGCCAACAAATTTAGATGGCTTGAATATCATAAATGGAAGATCAATGCTGAATGGTATTTTAATTTATTTGAAAAGTTTGTTTTGGCTACTAATGTAAAAATCGGTATTTTAGGAAGCTTCAACAGAGATTTGGGGATTTCACCATTTGAAAGATTCCAGATTGGTGGAGATGGTATCAACAACCAGAATGTAGGGTTACAAGGTAGAGAAATTATCGCTTTAAGAGGATATGATGTAGCAGATATACAAGGAAATGGGCCAGTCAGTCAAAATGGTAATACCCCAGGAGCACCTATTTTTAATAAGTTTACCGTAGAAATGAGGTATCCGCTATCCTTAAACCCTAACTCTACCATTTTTGTGACCAGTTGGATTCAAGGTGGAAATGGATATGAAAACTTTAAGAAATACAATCCTTTTGATCTAAGAAGATCAGCTGGTTTTGGGGCAAGGGTATTCTTACCTATGTTTGGACTCCTTGGATTTGATTATGGTTGGGGTTTTGATAAGCAGCTGACAGGCTCTAATGGATACGGTAAATTCAATATTGTATTAGGATTTGAACCTGAATAAGCCGTTAATTGTGACCTTAACTTAAAATATGCAATTAAAACCATTAAATTTTAGTTAAAATAATATCTTTTTGAATCATCGAATACAAATCAACGTCTTATATTTATATTTTTTTAAACAAAACATTTAAAATGAAACACACTTTTTTAGGAATGATTTTTTTGACTCTATTTACTTTAGGTCTAAATGGACAAAAGCTTGGATATATAAATACACAAGAACTTTTGTCGGGAATGTCTGAAATGAAATTAGCTGACAACCAAGTACAACAATTGCAAAATGAGCTAGTTGCAAAGGGTGAAGAGTTAGTAATCAAGTTTGAGGCAGAATATAAAGCATATATGGCTGAAGCCAATAGTGGAACGCTATCTAAAGTCCAAATGCAGCAAAAAGAAGAATCTCTGGTTGCAAAACAAGAAGAAATTAAGAAATACGAAGCTGATATACAGCAAAAACTTGTGGCAAAAAGAGAAGAGTTGTATAAGCCTGTATTGGATAAAGTTAAGGCAGAAATCGAAAAGTTAGGAAAAGATGGTAGTTATACCATGATATTTGACTCTAGCGCAGGTATGATTTTACATGCTGCTGATACCGAAAATCTTATGCCTATTTTGAAGACCAAATTGGGGGTAAACTAAGAAGTACCTACCTTGAAATATAAAAGTAGTTATTGGAGTTTGTGAAAACGATTTCAATAACTACTTTTGTTTTAAGGATTAAAAAATAATAAAATGAAAAGTGCTAAAATATTTTTCTTAGTAGTGGTCATAATGTGGATTAGCAATAACAGTTTTTCTCAACCTAGAGAAAGAATTGTCTTAGAAGGTGGTAACTCTGAAGTTGAAGTCTTTCATCTACTTGAACAAATGCCAAGATTTCCTGGTTGTGAGGAGTTGCAAGGAACTATTGAAGAGAAATCTATTTGTGCAAATGTGAAACTTTTAGATTATATAGAAAAAAATAAAATTAATCCCCCAACAGCAATTGGTTCCAAAAATGAATTAATTGTGGTTCTTAATTTTATTGTGACAAGCAAAGGGGAAGTTAAAAATATCAATATTTTAAGGGCTCCGGGAGAAGAATTTATTGAAGCTGCAACAAAATTATTCCAACGTATGAATGAAATGGATCAAAAGTGGATTCCAGGGTATAACAGGGGTAAACCAGCTAATTGTTTTTATACTTTAGAAATAAAATACAATACGAAAAATTGAAATTTTTAGTAATAATGTAGAGCAAATGCCCAGATTTCCTGCTTGTGAAGCCATGCAAGGCGATCAAGCTGATATAAAGAAGTGCTCCGGCGAAAAACTATTCCAATATATTTTTGCAAATCTAAAGTACCCCGAAGAAGCCAAAAAAAATGGTGTACAAGGGACGGTAATAGCAAAGTTTATCGTTCAAAAGGACGGCACGATAGGTACAATAATGATCCTAAGAGACCCTGGGACTGGACTAGGTGATGCAGCAAAACAAGTTTTACGCAGTATGAATAGTATGCCTGAAAAATGGATACCTGGCATACAAAGAGGTAAGGCAGTGAATGTGTATTATACGTTACCTATTAAGTTTGAGTTGGGTAGTGACAGTAAAAAGTGATTACATCAAAATTTAAAAAAAAAAGAATATGAAATATTTTAAAAAACCTTTTTTGCTATTTGCGGCAGTATTATTATGCCATCTAAGTTATGGACAGCAAGTACCGCCACCATCGTCGGGTCCTCCACCAGACTATAACAAAGTATATGTAAGAAGCGAAGTAATGCCTCGTTTTCCTGGATGTGAAGACTTAGAAGGTAATAATGAAGAAAAAGCAAAATGCGCAGTCACAAAGATGAATGAGTATATTTACACCCATCTGAAATACCCTGAAGAAGCTAAAAAGAACGGCGTACAAGGTCAGGTTGTTTTAAAGTTTGTAGTAACAAAGGAAGGAAAAATTATTGATATAGAACCTTTAAGAGATCCTGGAGCAGGATTAGGTGATGCAGCTAAAGAAGTTGTAATTAGTATGAATGATTTACCGCAACGATGGTCCTCAGGCAAAATGAACGGGATACCTGTAAATGTGTGGTATACGCTTCCAGTAAAGTTTTCTTTGGGAGAAAGTGATAAAAAGTAAGAAATAATATTTCAAAATAGCCTGTAGTGGATAAATTCTGTTTGAAGTTTTTAACTTTTATAGGTATTATTTTCTCATCATTTAGCATAAGTTTAGCATAGGATCTAAGCAAATCACATCCATATGAGAGAAACGATATTTTTTTTGTTTGCGAAGATATGCCACGTTTTCCTGGCTGCGAGGATATAGAAGGAAATAATGAAGTCAAAAGAAGATGTTCCGAACAAAAAATGTTGGATTATATCTATTCAAACTTAGAATATCCTGCAGAAGCTTTACGAAATAATAAAGAAGGTAAGGTAATTCTTAAAGTTGTAATTAACACTGAAGGAATAATCGAATATATTCAAGTCGTTAGTAGTCCTGATTTAAGTTTTAGCAAAGCAGCAGAAAAATTAGTTTTGTCTATGAACGAGATGCCCGAAAGATGGAAGCCTGGTATTCAAAGAGGGAAAGTGGTTGATGTTTGGTATAAATTTCTTATTTGTTTTACATTAGATGACGAAAATGAAGTCTATAAATATTGCAAAAAACCAAGGTAGTACATTTTACTCTTTCACAACCACCGAAATTTCCCCATCATAAAACTCAACAGTCATTGGTCTATCCTTAGTGATATGGGCAGCTCTCAAGACATTTTTTTGGTCTTGCCTCACTATGACATATCCTTTTTGAAGGATATTTTTAGGATGGAGTAACTTTATTTGCTGATCTGCAAAGGATAGTTTTTCCTTATGACTTTTTAATACATTCTTAGTCATTGCAAATATCTGATCGTGTGCAAAGTTTATATTAAATAGATGTTTTTTGATGATTTCACCAGGAATGATTTGGAGCATTTGGGTAGTATTTTGCAGGGAAAGCTCATGAATTTTGATATATCTATGAGACATCTGTACGATCCACTGTGAAGTTTCCTGTACGGTGGCTTCAAAGTTCATGTTATGATTAATCAGGAAGTCGGCTACGGCCGTTGGTGTTTTTAGTGAGCTGTGTGCTACAACATCTGCTACAGTAGAGTCAATGTCATGTCCTATACCAGTAATCACTGGAATCGGACTTTTTGCTATACGTGCCCCGATATTAAAGCTATCAAACCAAGCTAGGTCCAATTTAGAACCACCGCCACGTATGATAAGGATTACATCAAATTCGCCTTTTCTTACTGCAATATCATTCAAAGTTTGGCAGACTTCTCTTTCTGTATTTTGACCCTGAAGTGCTACCTGAAAAAGCTCGGTTTTGTATTGGTAGTCGTAGGGGTTCTTGGTAAGGTGATTTATAAAATCTATATAGCCGGCAGCATTATGAGAAGATATCACCGCTACTTTCTGTATCACAGGTGGCAGTTGCGTTAATTTATTCATATGAAGAAGGCCTTCATCTAGAAGTTTTTGAAGGATCTTTTGCCTGTTCATCTCCATCTGTCCTATAGTGAATGATGGATCTATATCTTCTATGATCAATTTTATACCGTATCTCTCATTGAACTCTACTTGTACTTTTAGCAATACGTGAGTGCCTTCCTTAAGTAGTGACGGCAACAAAGCACCAAGCTTATTTTTTAAAAAAAGATACGATTTAAACCAAATGCTAGCAGAAATTTGAGCTGTGACTTCATCTGTTTTGTCATCGTGATAAACCAGGTCTAGATATACATTACCCCGTACTTCTTTGACTTGTGAAATTTCACAATTTACCCAAATGGGCTCTGCAAAATTTAATGCAATAACCCTTCGAATATATTCATTGAGTTCGTAAAGAGTGTATGAATTAGGCATCTTCTGTTTTTACCATGATTTTGCTTGATAAGGATATCTTATATTGTATTCATTGATGATCATTTCAGCAAGTATTTGCCTTAAGTCTTCGATATTTTCTTTTTCAGTAGCAGAGATCAATACATTAGGAAAATTATATAAGTTACTGAATTTTTCTTTAATCTCTTCCATGATTTCAGCTTTGGTGTTTTGGTCTAAATAATCATCAAAGTACTTTTCTCGATAAAGATCTACTTTATTAAATACCATAAGTGTTGTTCTGTCTGACGCTCCTAGTTCATTGAGTGTATGCTGTACGGTTTCTATATGATCTTCATGCTGAGCGTGTGCTATATCGACTACATGAACTAATATATCACTTTCTCTTACTTCGTCCAGTGTGGATTTGAAACTTTCTACCAAATGATGGGGAAGTTTGCGAATAAAACCCACAGTATCAGATAGCAAAAATGGCATATTATCCCAAACTACTTTTCGCACTGTTGTATCTAGCGTTGCAAAGAGTTTATTCTCTGCAAAAACTTCAGATTTGCTTAACAGATTCATGAGCGTAGATTTACCCACATTTGTGTAACCTACCAATGCTACCCTAATTAATTCTCCTCTATTTTTCCTTTGTGTTTGGGCTTGCTGATCAATTTTTTCGAGTCTTTTTTTGAGGATAGATATTTTATCTCTGATGATACGACGGTCAGTCTCTATTTCTTGTTCTCCTGGTCCTCTCATCCCGATTCCTCCACGCTGACGCTCTAAGTGAGTCCAAAGGCCCCTTAGTCTTGGTAAAATATACTGCATTTGTGCTAATTCTACCTGAGTTTTTGCTTGTGCTGTTTGCGCTCTCTCAGCAAAAATATCTAGAATGAGCGTACTTCTATCAACTATCTTGACCTTAAGGTACTCTTCTAGGAAACCGTTCTGTTTTCCCGTGAGATCATCATCAAAGATAGCCAATGTAATTTCTTCATTTCGTTCTATATATTCTCTTATTTCTTCGAGTTTTCCTGAGCCAACGAATGTTTTGACATTGGGATGTGGCATCTTTTGAGTGAATATTTTTTTTGTTATAGCACCGGCTGTTGTTGCTAAAAACTCTAACTCATCCAGATATTCCATGACTTGGGCTTCTTGCTCGTCTTTGGTGATCACCCCTACAAGAATACAATATTCTTGAGTTTTTAAAATTCCTTTGGTTTCTTGTTTTCCTACCTTCCAGGCATCAGACATATGATTTATTTACTAAGTTTAGCTTAAATTAAGAATGAAAGTCGAGGTCAAAAGTACAATTTTATAATCAAAAGAATTTGATTAACTATAAAGTTTGATTTTTAATAACTTAAAACACAACATTAAATTTAATTTTTTTAATAGAAGAGCTAGCGACAGTATAAAATTATTTTCTATGTAAGTACTTAAAAGACCAAAGGAACTATAAAATAGGCAAATAAAGTGATGACTATAATACTTATAATATTCATTACCAAGCCCACTTTAATCATATCTTTTATTTTAATGTGGTTGCTTGCAAATACTATAGCATTGGGAGGAGTTCCCATAGGGAGCATACCTGCGCAGCTGGCTGCTAACGTCATAGGAATACCTGCCAACAGTGGATTGATGCCCATATTTTCAGCCATTGCGGACACAACAGGCGCAAAGACGATAACCTGTGCCACATTACTCATGACTTCACTGATAAAAATAGAAAGTATACTGATCAGAAGGATTAATGTAAATAAGTTTGTTGTATTTTGTCCGAGCCAATGTCCGAGCATCGATATAATTCCTACATTTTCCATGGCTTCTGCCAAGCATATCCCTCCACCAAATAATAACAAAATACCCCAAGCCATACGTGAAGTGTCACTCCACTCTAAGATAGGTTTTTCTCCAATATCAGCGTTTTTTACACCTGAAGGGATGATGAAAAGTAAGACTGCTGCTATGACTGCAATAATAGTATCATCCAGTTTAAACCAAGACTGTAAATCGTTAATCAAGGATCTAAATATCCATAAAAGAGCAGTAAAAATAAATACTACTAGTACTCTTTTTTCTGGTTCTGACATTTTACCTAGTGCTTTTTTTTCTTCGGAAAGCATGATTTCAAACGATTCGCTTGATTTTATATGGCTGGGATAAAGCCATTTTACCATAACGATATACAAAGCCCAAAGTAAAATTAACGCAATGGGAGTGCAGACCATCATCCAATCAGTAAAATTGATGTTTTCATGATATTTACTTTGGAAATATCCTACATACGCCACATTGGGTGGGGTTCCTATGATCGTTGCTATACCGCCAATATTGGCTGCATAAGCTATCGAAAGCATGAGGGTCAGATTAAAAAAGGCATAGTTTGCATACTGCTGTTTGGTCTGACCTACAACTGAAATGACCGAAAGCGCTATAGGATACATCATCATCGTGGTTGCAGTGTTGCTTAACCACATAGATAAAAGTCCAGTAGCTATGATAAATCCTAAGACTATCTTGTCCCCTTTGGTTCCCGTTTTACTGATAATATTCATAGCTATCCGTTTATGGAGATTCCATTTTTCGATGGCGAGTCCAAGCATGAATCCCCCGAAGAAAAGAAATATTACGGGGTTGGCATATGATTTAGCCGTATGCTCTATGCTATTGATTTTAAAAATAGGAAACAATATCAAAGGAATAACTGCAACTATGGGCATAGGTAATGCGTCAGATATCCAAAGTAATATCATCAGTATGGCTACAGATAAAACAACTTTTGCACTGGTTTCCAAGTGAAAAGGATTTAAATAGTAGGAAAACAAACAAACTAAGACACTTGTAAGTATGAGTATCTGATTTTTGTATTTCCGACCAAATCCTTTTGCAAGGTTCATTTTAGTTTTTTATTACTTTAAATGCTTGGATTTCATCATTAAAATTAAGCTTTCCTACGTATATGCCTGGCGGAATTTTTGAAAAGTCAACATGGATTTCAGATTCTGAAATGATTTTTGAATCCAAATTTATCAATTGACCTATAGCATTATAAAAAGTAAATTTTGGTGTTTTCGAATTGAGCTTTACAGAAAAGACTAGAACATCATTTACAGGATTGGGATAAATATTTGAAATCAAATTTCCAGTTTCATTAATGCTACTGTCTTTTAGTTCCCACTCCTTGTCGAGAAATTTTACTCTCTTCATGAGCCAATCTTTTAAATATTTCACTTCCTCATCATAAGTTTGTCCTACATAATAATTTGGCCAAATGTACTGACCTAAAATAGGCCATCTTTGAAAATTTCTTACCTGAGCCTGTCCTACAAGATTGCTCAATGAATCTACTAAAGTGGTGATTCTTTGGTCAGAAAATTGATTTTGTCTATGACTTTTCCACCTTTCCTTAAGTTCACTGTAAAACTCTTTATCATCTAAAAACTTCTTCCACCAAAAGTGAACGACCCACCCATCATTAGGGCAAACAAGATTAAAATTAGTTATAACCAGACCTTCAGTATTTCCTTGAGTACAATAATCCACATTACCTAGACCTAAGTTAAAATCCCAAACTGGACCAAATTTGATTTTGCCTCCATCACTATCTCTTTCTTTATAAAAATATGTGCTTAATCTATAAGCATCAGGATTTTTTGTGATTTCATTTACAATAATGAAGTCTATCAAAGTTTTAGTATCTATATACTTTCTAAATCCATTAATAGGGTCTTTGTAGCCTGGACCAGAGAGTACATTTTCGATATTGTCAATGTGTTTTTTGATGTAGGTTTTTTGTTCATTTGTAATATTGGTACCAGATGGATATTCGTATTGAAAAAACGGTCTATTAAAAGAACCAGGGAAAGGAGCATACTTAGAATGCCATCCCAAGCCACTATTGCTGCCAGTTTCTTTGTCTAACTTAATGATATAACCACCAGTAAGGGCATCCCCAGAAATATCAGTGGCTTCCATTTTAGGAATATTGACACGATTTTTATCCCTTTTTATTTTTTCTATCAGTAAGTACACGCCTTGATATTGATTATTCAACATAAGCTCAGTGTATCTTACTCTTGGGCCATATTCCATGATCGAACCAGCAAAAATATAAGCTAATGCATCTCTCATTAATGTTTTATCATTGTAAGTAGCATTAAGCGTCCAATCACTTTCTTTGGGCATGCCGAGTAAGACCACATCATTATCTTCTCCATTGGCATCCAACGTTTCGAATCCATAAGGTTTCTTAGGAAAACCTTGAGAGGTTGACCCTCTTAGTTCTATTCCTATTTTACCATCATATCCTAGAGCTGGATCATTGATATGGTTATCTTTTCCTGGCCCATTATCTATGATTTTAAGATCGGCAGTGATTTTAGGCTCATCTGGTATCGAAGCACCTAAGGTGTTGATTTTTATGATAGGAAGATTACTTTTTGTAAGGTTAACCTGACTAAATGAGTAATTACATACACCAATTACAAACACTAGTATATTTATTATGAAAATTTTCATGATTTATTGTATGATTAAATGAAATGTAAAGATAGTACAAAGATATTATTTATTGAAGTGGATGGTTAAAATTGTACTATTTTTGGAGATGGGAAAGTTATTTAGCGTTTGATGAGTAAAATATTTTCAATATCAAGGTTTAGAAATTATAAAATTTAGCTTATGATTTATAAATATCTTATATTATTTATACCTAAAGTATAAAATAAATATTGATGTAAATATCTGAATATTAATTTAATTTAAAAATATATTGAAAAAGTATTACCAGTATAAAATAAATAATTTAACTTTGAGTTAAATTTTAAAAAATCATACTATATGTCACCGATAACAACAACATCAAAAGTATTAAAAGGTGGAGCTTTTTTAATAGAATCATCTGATTTTCAGGACTTATTTATTCCAGAGGACTTTAATGAAGAGCAGTTAATGGTAAAACAGACGGTTCAGTCATTTGTAGAACAAGATATTTTACCCTTTACAGAAAGGATAGAAAAATTGGAAGAAGGCCTTATACCTTCAAAATTAAATGCTTTTGCTGAGCTTGGACTTTTGGGTACTCACATGCCCGAGTCATTGGGTGGCAGTGATTTAGATTATATTACCAATACGTTGATCGGAGAAGAAGTAGGACCTTCGGGATCATTCAGCGTAAGCTATAATGCACACACTGGTATAGGCATGCTACCTATATTGTATTATGGTACTGAAGTGCAAAAGCAACAATATCTTCCCAAACTTATAACAGGAGAGCTAAAGGCTTCTTATTGCTTAACGGAGCCTTCTAGTGGATCAGATGCATTGGCAGCTAAATCTACTGCAATGCTGAACGAAGCAGGAACACATTTCATTTTAAATGGTCAGAAAATGTGGATTACTAATGCGGGATTTGCAGATATTTTTACAGTGTTTGCTCAAGTAACAGGCGACCATCTTCCTGATGGAAAATCAGGTTTCACTGGTTTTTTACTTGAAAAAGGTTTGGAAGGGTTTACATTAGGTGCTGAAGAAAAAAAATTAGGAATAAAGGGTTCTTCTACTCGTCAAATCTTTATGGAAAATGTAAAAGTTCCAGTTGAAAATTTACTTGGCGAAGTAGGAAAAGGCCATTTGATAGCTTTTAATGTATTGAATACAGGTAGATTTAAGTTAGGGGCTTCATGTCTTGGTGGTGCCAAAAAAGTGGCAAGCATAGCCATTCAATATGCCATTGAGAGAGAACAGTTTAAAAAACCTATTGCATCTTTCGGTGCTATAAAGTATAAAATAGCTGAGCAAGCTATTCGATGTTTTGTGACAGAAACTGCGGTGTACAGAACCGCTCAGCTTATCCAAAATGCTGAAAATCAATTTAAAAACAAAGGACGAGCTTATGCTGATTCAAAATTGGAAGCAGCAGAAGAATACGCATTGGAGTGTTCCATGATTAAGATAGTAGGATCAGAATCTCTGGATTATGTCGTGGACGAAACAGTTCAAATTTTTGGAGGTATGGGCTACTCAGAAGAAGGAAATGTAGCCAGAGCTTATAGGGACTCCAGGATCAATAGGATTTTTGAGGGAACCAATGAGATCAACAGAATGGTCATACTCAGCACTATTTTAAAATCAGCAATGAAAGGTGAGTTAGACCTAATGACTCCTGGGATAGCTGTACAGAATGAATTGATGAACGGAGTAGCTTCAGGTGAAGCTTTTTATGGCTCTTATGCATTGGAACAACAAGCTGTGGCCAATTTTAAAAAAGCACTTATCATGTTGTTGGGTACTGCAGCGCAGCAAGCTATGGGCGGACAATTGGACTTAAAGTCAGAGCAAGAAATTCTCATGAATCTTTCTGATATCATCATTGAGATATGGAATACCGAGGGTTTACTGATGAGAGTTATGAAAATAGCAGTGCAACATCCTGGAAGAGATATTGATATTTATAATGCGATTTTAAGGACTTATCTACATGATGCATCTTCGAGAGTTGTAAAGCAAGGAACTGATGCCATTGCTTCATTTATATTGCCAGACTTACAACCAGCATTCATTACAGGTTTGCGTAAGTTTACAAAGTATCCACTACAAAATGTAAAGGAGAATAGAAGATTGATTGCAGATTATCTGGTAAAAGAAGGATCTTATTGTATTTGATTAAAAATAATTTTTTTTTAGCAGTAAAAGTCTATATTTACACAAATTTTTAGTATATGTGTAAACAGGTTTTTACTGCTATCTTGTTTTTAATAGGAATCTTAAATTTAGAAAGTCAATCCATAAATCAAAATGTAGATCAATGGTACAATCAAAATGAACATTCAATAGTCAGTAAGTATTTTGAATTTTTATCTATCCCCAATACGTATAATGATAAAGATGATCTAAGTAAAAATGCACTTTTTATTGAAAATCTACTTAAAAGTGCAGGAGTAGCAACACAGCTACTTAATAATAAAGATCAAACAGCTATACCTGTAGTTTATGGAGAAGTATTAGCACTAGGGGCAGATAAAACCATTATCTTTTATGCACACTATGATGGACAACCTGTTAATCCTACACAATGGGCAACAGGTTTGGAGCCTTTTACTCCTGTTTTTATAACCGATCGAGTTGATCTTGGAGGGAAAAAAATTGATTTTCCCGAAATAGGGCAGCGCTTTAATCCTGAATGGCGTATTTATGGAAGGTCGTCGGCAGATGACAAAGCTGGGGTTTATACTATTATCGAAGCATACAGGTATATCAGGAATGCGGGTATCAAGCCTAATGTTAATATTAAATTCTTCTTTGAAGGCGAAGAAGAAAGAGGATCAATCAATCTAGAGTCTATTCTTGAGCATCATAAGGAAAAGCTAAGGTCTGATATGTGGGTGATTTGTGATGGGCCTATGCCAGCAAGCGGTAAAAAACAAATTACCTACGGAGTCAGAGGGGATATAAATGTTTATATGACTATTTTTGGAGCTAAAAGACCTCTGCATAGTGGTAATTATGGAAACTGGGCACCAAATCCGGCACACAAAATGGCAAGATTGCTAGCAAGTATGAAGGATGATGAAGGAAAAGTATTGATCGATGGATTTTATGATGATGTCATTCCATTAAGCGAAGAGGAGCGTAATGCATTGAATAAAATAGAAGACCCAGGGGCTATGATGCAAGGCGAACTAGGTTTTGCAGCAAGTGAGACCGTAGGTAAAACATTTCTAGAATGCATCACTTCGATGCCTACTTTAAATATCAATGGGATGTCAGCAGCCAATACTGGAAAGTTAGCTGGTAATATTATACCTGCTACAGCATCAGCCGTTTTAGACCTGAGACTCGTGAAAGGAAATACAGTACAAGGCCAAGTAACTAGATTGAAAAAGCATATAGAAAAAATGGGCTATAAAATTATAGAAAATGAACCCACTGATGAGGAACGAAAACAATATTCTAATCTGATTTACTTCGCTATGAAAGATGGTTATCCGGCTCAACGAACGTCTATGAGTCATCCTACAGCAAAAGTTATTGCAGATGCACTTCAGAAAAGTGTCTATGATGGAGAACTTATCCAAATGCCTTCATCAGGTGGAAGCTTGCCGCTTTATCTTTTTGAAAAGGTACTCCAAACATCGCCAGTTACAATTCCAATAGTCAATTATGATAATAATCAACACGCCGAAAATGAAAATCTAAAGCTGAGCTGTTTGAAAGAGGGAATAAAAAGTTTAACTTCTGTAATGATGAATGCAAAATAATTGCATTTCAATTTACTGTCTTGTTTCCTTTTTATTCCTTTTTAATGCTTTAAACCATATAGGAACTATAATAGCGCCGGCTACAAGATAACTATAATAACCAATAAGTCGCCAAACCAATGCTATCATTGAAGCAATACCTGATGGAATATAATCGCTAAAGAAGCCTCCAAATAAAAACTCTGCTACACCTGCAGCGCCAGGAGTAGGGCTAAAAGCTTCTATGGTGTGCATTGCCATTGACCTTGCATATATAATAAAGTGGTCTTGAATACCACCATCAAAGCCTGCCACAAATGCTAAGATGAGACAGTTGATAGCTAAAAATCTGACTATCCATGCCCCGGCAGTACATCCAAATGCTCTAAGGTGAAAAGATGCAGGTTTTTCTTTGATTTCTTTGGCAGAAATCACTACATCTACAGCTGTTTGTCTTAGTTTGTCTTTAAATCTTAATAGCAGTGGTATACGGCTGATCAAAATCAAAAGCCTCCTGATAGCTCTTGGATTAATAAACAAACCATAAAAAAATACTGACCCATATGCCGCCATAAAACCTAGTACTGTAAGAAAAGTGATGCCATAACCGTCTATATCAGAAAAAACAGTCATGCCCGGGCGAATCATAACAGGTCCTATGGTTAGATAAAGTAAAATGAGGGCAGAAACAAAAAATATGGTATCAATCACCATGGTGTACAACACAACAGATATGGTCTTTGCCGCAGAAAGTTTTTCTTGTGACAAAAGGAAAAAAGCAACACCG
Source organism: Aureispira sp. CCB-QB1 (assembly GCA_945870185.1). Taxonomy (GTDB): domain Bacteria; phylum Bacteroidota; class Bacteroidia; order Chitinophagales; family Saprospiraceae; genus OLB9. The sequence continues at coordinate 19,801 of CAMBRK010000041.1, forward strand.
GCACCACCTACACTGGTGGGAGATACGGCAGTAGAGAACTCCCAAATGACTATCAGTTGAATAGCTTTGGGCCAAGAAAATGCATAGTCTGATACTATCCTAAGTCGCCAGGCATAAAAAAGATGCCTCAAGATGTACATGGTTACTGCCATCAGTATCCAAAAGGTAGTATTCAAATTATTATCCAGTTTCTCTAGTTCAGCAATGTCTAACTGTCTCGCCATCAACCACAAAACAACACTGAGGCCCAATACTATAGGAAGTATTATTTTTGAAACTTTTAAATATTTCAAAGCTGATCCCACATCCTGATGCAAATGTTGGTCGTACTCGTGATTTAAAGGATGTTTATTTTTCAAAAATTAAGATTGAATATTATGGTAATAGCCGAATGACTAAGAATGTTTAGACTTTTTATACTTTGATGAAATAAACAATAAGAATGCCATATTTAAAAAGAAGAAGGGCCCTACTTTATCTGTTTCGATTAGGTCATTGATCAGATTCATCGCAAAAATTATAATAAATGCTAAGGCACAAGCCATAACTAAGTATTTGTCTTTTGGGTTTGTGCATTTGTGGTAAAGGTTTTCGCTTTCTATAAGGATAACAAAACACAAACCAATGAATATCAAGAAACCAATCAACCCCTGTTCGACCCAAGTCATTAAATAATAATTGTGTATACCTGATTGTTCAGGATTGTCACTGACATAAGTTTGAAACCTGGAAATAGAATACGATTTATAGTTTGAGTAGAAACTTCCGGGCCCGAATCCCATCCAAAATCTGTCTTTGATCATTTCGATACCAGCCATCCATCGGTATACACGTTCCATTGAAGATATATCCTCAAGTTTATAGGTTGCTTCCAGGAGATTGTCAAATTCTCTATGTGTTATTGTTTTTTCAAAATCGGGAGTAAACTCCATATATTTATTATTCCATGATAACCATAATACGCCAATGAATGCTACAAAACTACTGATGGCTAAAGCTTGTTTTACCCAACGATGATGAATAATAAACCACGCTCCTAAAGCAATGATCATAGATAAGATAGCCGCTCTTGTAAAACTAAAATAAATTCCTACTACAAATATAATAAGTATGGCAGTAAGCCATTTTACTGATTTGCCTTCAAGTTTTTGAATCCTGAGAAATGCCCAAACGAATGGAAGACTGACTACAGATATGGCAGCATAATTGACATGGTTTCTGAAAAAAGGACGAACCACACCATGACTAGCTGCAAATGAAAAACCCTCAAAAGCGTGCCTTACTAAAACAATGCAAATAGCTACAAACAAAAATTTATAAACAATCTTGTAAGTTTTCTCAAATTCTGAAGTCTCCTTGAAAGTGATCAATGGAAACAAAAAGAAAGGAAGCACGTACCAAATTTTTGCAGTAAATACCTTTAATGAAATCAGTAAATTTTCAGAATTTAAGGAAGTGACAAAAATCCAAAAAATGTGCATGAACAAAAACAAAGTAATGCTATGCATAATATAATTGCGGTTGATACCAAATTTCAACTTGATCCAAGCTAAAATAGTGATTCCAGTTAAAAAAATCATAATGGGTTCAGATGGTAAATCTGTTCCAAGACGGGCGCTGTCTGAATAGTATTCAACAGAAAATGGAATAGTCATAAATAACAAATAGAAAAGCCGTCTATAATCGTCAAATATTAATCCCAAACCTAAAGGTAAAATAGGGATAATGAGAGGAAGATAACTCTCTATAAGTATACTTGAAATCGTTGATCCTAATACCAAAATACTGTAAGTCCAAAACAGCGACTTAGGATTTACAGTGATATTTTGTTCAGAAGACAACATTACTTTAAATTTATATCCAAGTAGTTGGGATCGATTATTTTAAAACCTTTTTACCGCTTGCCTATCGGTTTTTATTAAATAGGTCAGTTGTCTTGATATTATCTATAATCAAGACCGCTAAGAATGAAAACATGATTCCAATCAAACTACTTAACACGACGATTATAGATCTTTTGGGTCTTGATTTTTGAACGGGTACTTCAGCAGCTTCTATAAGATGCAAAGCAGTAAATTTTGCATTGTAGGATGCTGAGAGTTGCTTGAGCCTTTCTTTATCTAAGCTGATCTGGTCGTACAATCTAGATAGTTCAGATTCCATTTGTTTTAGATCTGAAAGAATAGGTGCATACTTCTCCATTTCAGAAAGTGACTTGATCTTTTTACCTTCGGCTCCTTGTACTATAGCCAGGTATTTGATTACAGAATCTCTAAAAGCTGGATATTTTTTATAAACTGATATTTTACCTTTTGCATCTTCCAGATCAGATTCAGCTTCTGATAGCATCTTATTATACATTCCTGTTTGGCCCCAGGTATCAAAAAGCCCAACGGATGCTTTTCCCTCTCTAAGCCTATTTGCCAGGGTATCACTTTGTGTTTTTTTGAGCTTAAGGTTATTTTCGTAGTTGTCTATAAGATTTTTTTGGCTTGACTTTACTACTCCTTGAGCTATGGTTTCGATTTTCATTCTGGCAGTATTTGCAATATCAGCAGCTGTTTTTGGATCTTTATCTTCTACTATGAGTTGCAGTGCACCATATTTTGTCTTTATAGTTTTATAATTTTCCAAAAACTCTTCTTTCACCTTAAATTTGGCTTTAGGATGATCTTTATCTATTTCATAGTGCTCGTAAAGTTCAAAAGAGTCAATAAGAAAAAACAGAACTTCATGAGATGATGCTATGGTAAAGAGTCTATCCAGATCTTTATCATCCCCATATATTCTTACATCTTTATCATCTCCACCTATAGGAATAGGTTTTGCAAGGTCCGGACTTGCAGCGTAAAATGTGGTTTCCGCCTTATAATAGTTGGGTAACAACATACTACCGATAATGCTCAAAGTAACTATGGATACAGCGAATATCGATAGTTCTTTTTTCCACTTTAATATCTGTGCTATAAAATCTGACAAACTATATGGGTTGTTCATTTTGGTCAATATAATAATTTATTTAGATGCTTTTCGATTTTCAACTAAAGCCATTCCGTCTTTAAAATCTACTATTTTTAAAATAAACGACAAAAGTAAACAAATTAATATACTCAATGCTAAGTTAAATATCCAATCTATGTTTATTACTGATTTCACCACATAGAAAATAAAGTTTGATAAAAATATAAATTGAATGAGTTGGATATATATTTTTTTATCAGATTTTATGTTGATTTCCCTTTTAGTAAGGTAGTATTGTCCTCCTAATACAGATATTTGTGTTATAAAAGTTGCGAATGCAGCTCCAGAAGCATGGTACCTTGGAATAAAGATAAGGTTTAGTATGATATTAATGATTAAGCCAATTCCAAATACCACATTTAACCTGTTGATTTTACCTGAAGCTACTAGCAAACTTCCATAAATATAAGCAATAGCGACCATCATATAACTTAAAATCAACCATTTTAAGGTCGTGAAAAAATCAACATGGTAATCATTGTATATCACTTGTAATAAGGGTTCGCCATAATAAAAAACTATACAAACTATCATAAAGGACATCAGCGAAATATATTTGATACCTATATTCATTAAATCTTCTAATACTTTTTTATTAAATACATTGGATGCATACATAGGTAGTAGTAACGCGGCAAACAAATAACCAGTCATATTAGCAGCATCATAGATACGATATGCTGATGCATAAACTCCGGCTTGAAAATGATTATCAGTTAGCATTTTGGAAAGCATCACACCATCTAACTTATTGTATGCAGTCATGAAAAGTAACGTTAAAATATAAGGGAGACACTGTCGAGTAATTTTTAAAAAATATAAAAGTGAAAAAAATGAGACCTTGACTTTTATTTTGACTAATATAATAAAAAAAGTAAAAATAACAGCTATCAGATATGCCACACACTGTAATGCGGCAAATTGGTGGATATCTATGCTTTTTAATGGTGGCACATATAAAACATAACCTAAAATTGTGATCATTAATATTTTATCCAATGCACTAAGCCAACTATCTAGTCTGTAATATCCCATACCAGATATGGTCGTGCGGAAGAGCATAAAAAGTGAACTTAAGATTAGGTTTGCAGCTAATAAATAAAGTAGTGTTGTATCAGTATAACCCATAATATAAGCCATTAATAATACTATTCCTATAAATAAAACTGCCAAAACGCTTTTGGTATAAAGTAATTGGGTAAAATGGTAGCCTATCGTTTCTTTATTTTTCGGAACATATTGAGCATTCCAATTTTGTAAGCCCGGATCGTTTATAAATTGAAATAAAAAGACAAAATTTAAGTAGGAGAAGTATGCTCCATAAACTTCTATACCTACTACGTTTTGAACTTTGGCTTCGATCAAAAATATGTATATTGGTTTTATCAATAAATTGATGACCAGTAATAGGATGATGTTTATGAGAAATTCTTTTTTCAAATTATTAAAAGTGATACACAAAGGTAACTACAATTTCGCCTAATTTTTTTCTTGGTTCAAATATTCTTTTCAATAATTTTAATCTTAAACTAAATGTTGACGGGGCCTGAAAAATAAAGAAGCATTATTTAATTTGTTTTATTAAGGTATAAAACTTATTTTTGCGGCCTTATTTAACAACAATATAATAATTATTAACGAATAATCGACAACTTATGGGACAAAGTTTAATCTATTTAATCCCTGTTTTTGGAGTTTTTGCACTTCTATTTACATTTTGGAAAAGTGCATGGGTTACAAAGCAGGAAGTAGGAACAGAAAAAATGGCACGTATTGCTAAGAGTATTTCTGATGGTGCGATGGCATTCTTAAAAGCTGAATACAAAGTATTAGCTATTTTTGTAGTGGTAGTAGCAATTCTTATGGGCATAGGTGGCATGAGTGAAGCATCATCACCATTGGTGGGTGTGTCTTTTATCATTGGTGCTTTTTGCTCAGCTTTAGCTGGATATATAGGAATGAAAGTAGCTACCAAAGCTAACGTTCGTACCACTAATGCTGCAAGAACTAGCTTGGGTAAAGCCCTGGAAGTAGCTTTTGCAGGTGGATCTGTGATGGGTATGGGAGTTGTTGGACTAGGTTTATTGGGTCTTGGCCTTCTTTTTGCCTTATTTAATAATATGTGGGCCGGAGATATAAATAAAGTGATCACAGTTCTTACAGGTTTTTCATTCGGAGCATCATCTATCGCACTTTTTGCGAGAGTAGGTGGTGGTATTTATACTAAAGCTGCGGATGTAGGAGCTGACTTAGTAGGTAAAGTTGAAGCAGGTATCCCTGAAGATCACCCATTAAACCCTGCTACTATTGCTGATAACGTAGGTGATAATGTAGGTGACGTAGCTGGTATGGGTGCTGACCTTTTTGAGTCTTATGTTGGCGCCATCATTGGTACTATGGTACTTGGTGCAGTATTCGTTGGTATGGGAGGATTTGAGAATACAAACGATTTTAATGGTTTAAATGCTATCTTATTACCTTTGGTACTTTCTGGAGTAGGAATTCTTACTTCCATATTAGGAACATTTTTTGTAAAAGTAGCTGAAGGCGGCGATCCGCAAAAAGCGCTCAATAGAGGTGAGTTAATCGCAGCAGCTTTAATGCTTGCAGCTACATTTTTTATAGTACAATGGATGCTTCCTGCAACATGGACAGATGCCAAAGGATTTGAATACACTTCTATGGGTGTGTTTTATGCAGTAATTATTGGATTGGTAGCTGGTTTGGCTATTGGTATCATTACAGAATTTTATACCGGTACGGGTACAAAACCAGTTAAATCTATTGTAAATCAATCATTGACTGGAGCTGCAACAAACATTATAGCTGGTCTAGGAGTAGGTATGCAGTCTACTGCCTTACCGATATTAGTTTTGGCAGCGGCTATCATAGGTGCTCACCAGTTTGCAGGACTTTATGGTATTGCGATTGCAGCAGTAGGTATGTTGTCCAATTTAGGTATTCAACTTGCGGTAGATGCTTACGGACCGATAGCTGATAATGCAGGTGGTATTGCAGAGATGGCTGATCTTCCTAAAGATGTAAGACAAAAAACAGATAAATTGGATGCAGTGGGTAATACGACTGCAGCAATAGGTAAAGGTTTTGCGATTGGATCTGCAGCATTAACAGCATTAGCTTTATTTGCAGCGTACATGTCTATCACAAAATTAGAAGCTATCAATGTAGCAGATCCACAAGTAATGGGAGGATTATTAATAGGAGCTATGCTTCCATTTTTGTTCTCTGCACTTTCTATGAATGCCGTGGGTAGAGCAGCTATGGATATGATACAAGAAGTAAGAAGACAATTTGCTGATATTCCTGAATTAAAAGCAGCCCTTGCTGTCATGAAGAAAAATGATGGATCTGACCACAAAACATGGTCAGCAGCTGATCAAGCTATTTTTGATGCAGCAGATGGTAAAGCAGAATATGGCAAATGTGTAGCAATCTCTACTAAAGCTTCTATCAGAGAGATGGTAGTACCTGGTATTCTAGCTGTTGTTTCACCAGTAGTTATTGGATTTGGACCAAAATTATTTGGAAGTGATGCAGGTCCTGAGATGCTAGGTGGATTGCTTGCAGGAGTTACATCTTGTGGTGTATTGATGGCTATCTTCCAGTCCAATGCAGGTGGTGCATGGGATAATGCTAAAAAGATGTTCGAAGAAGGTGTAGAAATTAATGGTAAAATGTATTACAAAGGATCTGAGCCTCACAAAGCAACCGTAGTAGGCGATACGGTTGGAGATCCATTTAAAGATACATCTGGTCCATCACTTAATATATTATTGAAATTGATGTCAGTGGTAGCTTTAGTAATTGCGCCATTTTTATAGTTATCAATTTTATATAGATCTATTATAAAGAAAGCCCTTTAGAAATTCAATTCTGAAGGGCTTTCTTAAGTAAAATTATCCTGATCTAATGTTGAATAAAAAGACCTTTGAAATTGAAAAAAGGTGATGTACTCTTAACAGAAAATTGGTGAGTTACAATAGGCAGTATTTAAACGACGTCTACCAAGGTTTAAAAAAATATACCTGTTAATTATTAGCAACCTTTCAAATCAATCTACTATCAATATCTTAGTCACGATGGCATCTGGAGAAAGTGAGGTATTCTCATTAGCACCAAATACAAGATATACGCCTGTGGATGCTCGCACACCATTATAATCGTTGCCATCCCATATTGCTTGACCGCCCAATGCTTTGGTTTCATAAACCAATCTACCGTTTATATCCGTGATTTTTACATTAGAGTCCCTCATAAGTCCTTTGATAGCAATATGACCTGTGTAGCCTGGTGTCACAGGATTGGGATAAGCATAGACATTGCTGCTAAATGATCTTCCACCTCCTGAGGTATTGGTTTTGACACTTTGGATACCTCCTCCTGTCACTATATACATTTCGCCGGTCTCAGGATTGAAAGATAGCTCATCTACTCTATTATCGAGTAAAGGAGAGTTTTTGGTATCAAACTTATCTATCTCTGAAATGCCATCAGGCGACTGAACAAAAATTCCATTTCTGGTACCAAACCACTTACGATTGGCTCCATCTATACCAATACTTATGATATCCTCATATCGCAATAACGGAGCGGGAATGTTATCTATAACTACTTTTCGGGTATTACCTCTACAATTATCTACAAAAGGGTCTCCACAATCAAAGACTACAGGACCTTCATCCGTACCTACCCAAACACTTCCATCTAAGTCGACTGCAGCACAGTTGACTCTATTTCCAGTAATGATACTATTGTTTCTAGTGATATATTTCTTTTTATCATCAGTTGGATCAGCGATATCCGCCCCTTCGTTATAAACCATGATACCATTTCCGGTACCATACACAGGGATCCATTTATTTCCTTTCTGATCTATAGATATTTCGTGCAGTGTTGTGGCTCCTGGCACACTGAAACTATGCCAAGTATTGTCTTTCGTTTTGACTACAATGGGTTTATTTGCCAGATAATTGGAGATCCACAGATTATCATTTTTATCAAAGGCCAATCCAGAAACCCTGGTTCTAGCTTCATCTCCCTCCGTTCTTTGTAAGGCACTATTATCTTTATTCCAATGTTTAATAGTATCAGCTTTTTCGTCATAAAGCATTAATCCATTGTAATAACTACCCAAGTATATTTCTTGTTTTTTGGGATGTGGTGCAAGGCACATTAAGTGAAAAAATTCTTTATCATTGATCGGTTGAAAGTTCTGCGGGCTAAAGTTGACCCAAGAATTATTTTCTAAAGTATAGAATCCGTTTCTAGTAAATGAATATTGGAAATCTTCTGTAACTCCATTAGAACCTATGTATGCTTTATTTTTTTTAAATCTTATACCCGCTCCGTCATTTGTAAATGGTGATGAAATATTTATGTTAGAACAATTGTTTTCGTTTCTATTTTCTAAGTACTTAATAGGATCCCACAAGTCGGCAATCCAGATTCTCCCTTTTTGATCTTCCACAGCATTCTGAAAAAGATTGGCACAGCCATATTTACCTTCGATAGTAGTATTGTCTTTATTGATATAAACTGGCTTTCCATCATTGCCTCTGGTTACACCTATGATGACGTCTGGTCCTGAGTCAGACAAAAACTTGATATTCTCTTCAGCAGATGAAGGCTTATATACTAGTTTAAAATTATTTTTATAAGAGAAAACTTGATTTTCGGTCGCCAAATACAATTGTTCATTTTTTAAACTTAGAGATATGATTTCAGCGTTTTCAGAGAATAAACCTTGAGTGTTCATTTTGCTCCACTGATTAAAATCTGAAATATTACTTTCCGAAAGTTTTAGACTAAAAAGCCCATTTTCAGTTCCTGCATATGCAAAGTCATTTAATGTGGCGATAGATTTGATCGGAAATGAAGTAAAAGTGGTAAAGGGGAACTCCAGTCTTCTGGGATTAAATCCAATAATTCCAAAATCAGAAGCTATGTAAGCATTGTCTTTATTCTTAAAGAAAACATGGTTTATGGATTTACTCCCTAGGATTGTGGTATTACTTTGTATAAAAGGTAAGTTAAAAACAGATCCGTCGGGCTGTAGCACGTCAATATTACTATCATCATAAATAATGAGAAGTTGATCGTTATAAGGATCATAAAACAGATTAGATACTTTGACATCAGACAGTCCATTTTCTTTTGAAAGAATGGTTATAGATAAGTCATCTTTGTCAACCATAAAAATTCCTCGTAAACTGGCAAAGATTACTTTGTTAGGACTCTGAGCAACCTTGATACCTGATCGAACAGAAAGATGAGATTTCCACTCTCCTAGGATTAGATTACTCTGACCAGAAATTATGTGGAAAGTCCCCAAGAGTAGACATAAGATGAGAATAGGATTTTTAGACATGTTGTGCTTTACATTAAATTCGATATAATAAAGGAAAACCCCTTCAGTTTATTGTATAATCTTTCGAAATTAAATCGATGAGACAATCCTATTAAACTCTATTTTGTTTTGAGTTTGGTATACACGGCTGATTCGTCTATATACTTATATACAGCATCTGGAACAAGGTATTGGATAGACTTGCCACTTGATATGGCTTGCCTGATAAACGTAGCTGAAATTTCCATCATTGGTATATCACTGAGTATATGTACATGTGGATGATTTGCATACGGCCCATCGTCGTACCCGGGTCTTTGGTACACATATATGTTATAATTTTCCAAAATCAACTCAAAGTTTTTCCATTTTTCGATGGTAGCCAAATTGTCTCCACCCATGATCAAATAAAAGTTTTTGGTAGGATATTTTTCCTTTAAATAAGTAAGTGTATCTATGGTATATGAAGGCACGGGCAATGAAAACTCTATATTAGATGCTTTGATTTTGGTATTGTCACCTATAGCTAGCTGTACCAAATACAGCCTGTCATTGTCTTTCGCAAGGCTAGCTTTATTTTTGAGTGGATTTTGAGGACTTACAACCATCCACACTTCATCCAAATCTGTGTACTGCACAAAATGATTGGCTATGATCATGTGACCTGTGTGTACAGGATTAAATGATCCAAAAAAAAGCCCTACTTTCATTTTTGACTGGTCTATCTTAGTTACCCATCATTACTGGCATTACCAGCATGAGTAGCGCTTCGCCTGGCTCGTCTTCTGTAGGTACGATCAATCCCGCTCGACTTGGTGTGGACAATTGGAGCTTGATATCGTCGTTTTCCAGTACATTGAGCATTTCGCCTAAAAATTTTGCATTAAAGCCTATAGTCATAGGTTCTCCTGAAAAATTACAGTTGAGTTGTTCCGTGGCTTCGTTTGAAAAATCTAAATCCTGTGCAGAGATAGTCATACTTTTTTCTGTAATATTTAGGATGACTTGGTTGGTAGATTTATTGGCATAAATGGCAATCCTTCTCAATGAGTTGAGAAAGTCCTTTCTATTGATGATAGCTTCATATGGATTTTCTACAGGAATTACGGCATTATATTCAGGATATTTTGCATCCACCAGACGACATACAATTTTAGTTCTACCGAAAGAGAAGAAGATATTGGCCTTATTGAAACTTATCTTCACATCACACTCTTCTGAAAGTGCATTTTTGACTAATGTCAAGCCTTTTTTAGGAACAATCAATGATTTGGCAATGTCAGTACTTAGGTTTCCGATAGTATATTTTACGAGCTTGTGGGCATCTGTAGCCACAAAATGAAGCTTTGTAAAATCAATTTGAATAAGTATACCCGTCATAGCTAATCTCAACTCATCGTTACTTGTAGCAAAAATGGTATTGGTTATGCCTTTCTGGATTTTTTTAGAGTTTAGAAGCAATATTTCTACATCATCTTCTTCAGGGTGATTTGGAAAATCATCAGCCGCGTCGCCTGAAAGTTTATAAACACCAAACGCAGATAAAATTTTTACACCATTATTTTCATCAACAGTGATAGTTATAGGCTGCTCTGGCAAAGCTTTTAGAGTGTCTAAAAGTATTTTAGCAGGAATAGCAATAATACCACCTTCGTCAGCGGTGACGTCCAACTCTGTAATGATGGTTGTTTCCAGATTTGTTGATGTGATGGTTAAAGTATTATTTTTAACATCAAACAAAAAGTCTTCCATAATGGGAAGTACAGGATTAGTATTGATGGCTCCTGCTGCTATATTTAATTGTTTTAGTAATTCTGACGAAGAAACTTCAAATCTCATTTTTTTGTACCTTATTTAACTGTTACAGTATCTTAATTAATAGAAATAAAAACTGCTAACTCCAAAGGACTTTATTCAAGGTCTTGGATTCAAGAAAATATTTCTGACCACAAAAATAACACTAATTATCATATTTCCTAATATCTACTTGGTATAGAATGAATTAAAAAAATTTGCATTCCTATCTTGGGCAATAAAAAAAATGTATTTTTAAATGATTATCTTTAGTTTAGCCAGCCAATGAACTTTTTGATAGTACCTTTGTGCTTTAATTTTTTTTTATGTTAGATAGAAAAGTAGGGCCAACCATACATAAAACTGATGAACTGATATTTCCAGCCTATGAATTGTATCAATGGTCTAATGGAACTAAAGTGTGTGAAGTCAATTTAGGTAGTCAAGATATACTAAAGGTAGAAGTAATCCATGTAGCAGGAAGGAGTACAGAGCATCATCATTTAGTCAGTAGAGCTGTTTCATCTTTGATCAAGGATGGCTGCAAAGACAAGACATCTACCATGATTGCTGAAGAAATAGACTTTTATGGATCCAGTATCAAAACTGCTTCCAATATGGATTTTTCTTATACAACCTTGTATTGTTTAACTAAATTTAGTGATAAAGCTATAAGACAACTTTATGATATTTATACTTTTCCGACATTTCCTGAAGATGAGATTGAAAAATTCAAACAGCTCAATATTCAAAAGTTAAAAGAAGAACTTACCAAAAATGAAGTCCTTACTTATAGACAAATTACGGAAGAGATTTTTGGTAAAAAACATCCATATGGATATAATAGTGTAGAAGCAGATTACAAAAACCTGAATAGGCAAATTATTTCTGATCATTTTGATACGAAATATGGCACAGACAATAGATACATTATCATCAGTGGAAAAATTAATGATGATATTAGGAAGACTATTGCTGAGACCTTTGGACAAGATAACAAGTTATCCAAAGTAGGGCCGTATACTCCAGCTCGTTTTACACCGGGAAGAAGAATCTCTATTACCAGTAAAAACGAACACCAAAGTGCCATTAAATTGGGATTAAAGTTATTCAACAGGGATCATCAGGACAATGCACCTTTTTTTGTGTTGAATACTATATTTGGTGGCTATTTTGGATCTCGTCTCATGAGTAGCATACGTGAAGATTTAGGATACACCTATGATATTTATAGTAGCACGGACCAAATGTTACACGATGGCTGTTTTTATGTCAGTACTGAGGCCGCACCTGAGTATGTAGAGCCTTTGATCAAAGAAGTATATCACCAAATGGAGATGTTAAAGCAAGACAAAGTCAAGCCTAAAGAATTGAATATGGTAAGAAACTATCTTATGGGAAGTTTTATGAATATGCTAGATGGTCCTATGAATGTTTCGTCATTTGTCAAAACCATGTTATTAACTGGTAGAGAGCCCATAGATTTTTTAAAATTTACTGCTGAAGTAAATGAAATTAAATCGGATAAATTGCAAGAAATGGCACAAAAATATTTCCAACTTCAAGACATGATTGAAGTAATTGTGACCCCAGAATAAATAAAAAGTCTTATTATTTTATTAAAGATAAAAAAATTGTAACTATTTGTCTTTAAAATGATTATTTTTGCGGCTATCAGTTTTAGTGTGATTAAATTGATTTGAAATTAAGGTGATTTATTGATTTGAAATTTCAATTCTTTTGCAATCAATCTCTTCAAGATGGAAATGAATTTTTGAGTTCGTAATCATATTGATGAGTATAAGATTCTACTATAAACTGAGAAACCTTTTAAAAAGTAAAGTGAACACTTACACCGCAAGCAATGAGATTTTTTAATTTTTTTACTCAAGAGTTAGCTGTCGACTTAGGTACGGCAAATACACTCATCATACAGAATGATAAAGTAGTCGTAGATGAACCATCCATTGTGGCTATCAATAGAAATACCAATGAAGTCATTGCTGTAGGCAAGCGTGCTATGCAAATGCATGAGAAAACACATGACAATATCAAAACTATACGCCCACTTAAAGATGGAGTGATCGCAGACTTTCAGGCTGCTGAGGCATTGATACAAGGACTAATCAACATGATAGGAGAGAAGCGTAGATTTTTTACTCACCTTAAAATGGTTATTTGTATTCCATCTGGAATAACAGAAGTAGAAAAGAGAGCCGTGTTTGATTCAGCTGATCACGTGGACTCCAAGGAGACCTATTTAATACATGAGCCTATGGCAGCAGCTTTAGGTATTGGATTGGATGTAGAAGAACCAATAGGAAATATGGTCATAGATATAGGAGGTGGTACTACAGAAATAGCCGTAATCGCTTTATCAGGAATAGTCACCGACCAGTCCATAAGAATAGCAGGAGATGAGTTTACTAATGATATCATAGATTTCATGAAACGTAAACACAATTTATTGATAGGTGAGCGTACAGCAGAGCAAATAAAAATACATGTAGGAGCTGCACTAGCAGATATATCAGATCCACCACCAAAATATGCTGTTAACGGTAGAGATATGTTGACAGGTATTCCGAAGCAGGTTTTTACTACCCATGCGGAAGTAGCAGAGGCATTAGATAAATCTATAGCAAAAATAGAAGAGGCAGTGTTAAAGGCATTGGAAGATACACCACCCGAGCTTTCCTCGGATATATATAAAACAGGAATCTATCTTACTGGTGGAGGAGCTCTGCTTAGAGGTCTGGACAAGAGGATGGCAGCCAAAACAAAGTTAAATGTTCATATCGCTGATGATCCACTTAGAGCTGTAGTAAGAGGTACTGGCCTTGCTCTTAAAAATTCACATCGGTATTCATTTTTGATGGATAGGAAAAGTATTTGACCATAATTAGAAATTTGAATGTATAATGTCATTCAGCTTATAGTTAAATATGGAGCACACCTTTTGTTTGTAGTGCTGCAGGTCATATGTTTTTCATTAATCATTAATTATAACAAAGCTCAAAAAGATATTTTCATCAATTCTTCTAATGTTTTTTCAGGTAAAATTGCAGATCTTCAAGATAAAATTTTGCAATTTGCAAACTTGAAGGAACAAAATGATAGTTTGATGCGTGAAAATGCGAACTTGATAGAAAACATTATAAAAATTGAGTATTCATCAGACAATATTCCTGATTCTGATACTCTATTAAATCAATACAGACTTATCCCTTCAAATATTATTAATAGTACTATTCACCTTAGTAATAATCATTTTACATTAAATAGGGGAAGCCGGCATGGTATACAACCAGACATGGGAGTTATTGCTTCACACAAAGGTCTGGTCGGCGTGGTTAGAAATGTATCAGAGAACTTTGCTCATGTGATTTCTCTTTTGCACAGTCAAACAAAAATATCCTGTGCAGTAAAAGGAAGAAAAGGTCATGGTACCTTAGTATGGAAGGACATGGATCCACTTAGAATGAATCTGGAGTCCCTCCCCAAACATGAATTTATTGCTACAGGAGATACTGTGATCACCAGTGGATATTCAACGATGTTTCCTAAAGGTTTGCTCATAGGGAAGATAGAAAAATTTAGCATCCCGTCAGGAAGCAACAGCTATAGTATAAAGGTAAAATTATTTAACGATCTGACCAATTCAGAATATGCTTACGTCATAAAAAACAAATTAGGCTCAGAACAATTATCACTGGAAAAGGAAGTTGCTAATGAATAAAACAATCTCAACCAATATCATTAGGGCAATAATTTTGTTTTTGGCTCAGATTATTATTTTTAAACAAATAACTTTTTCATTGGGCGGTTTGGCATTTATCCATTTTTTGATCTATCCGATGGTCATATTACTTATGCCCATCAAAACCCCAAGATCTGTTTTACTCATCAGTGCTTTTGTGTTTGGAATGGCACTAGATATGTTTTATGATTCTATAGGTATTCATACAGCAGCTTTAGTTTTTACAGCTTACATTAGAAACTTGGTGATCGCTTTTATTGAGCCCATAGAAGGGTATAACATGGTAGATGTTCCTACGATTAAGGTTATGGGAATAGGTTGGTTTGTTACTTATACGAGTATCTTATTATTATTTCATATTTTTATATATTTTAGCATAGAAGCGTTTTCCTTTGTTTATATATTTGAGATTTTTCTCAATAGTATTTTTAGTTTTATAGTTTCTTTTATGGTTATAATAATCCTTCAGTTCTTATTAAGAACAAAATATTAGAAAATGAAACATCTAGAAGAAAGAAAATATATTATTTATTATTCCATAGTATTCATATCTTTTTTAATGATTGGTAGGTTAGCCTATCTTCAATTACTTTCTCCCAAGTATAAAATTCAAGCTCAAAAAACAACTCTTGAAAGATCCCTAATATATCCATCGAGAGGTATTATTATGGATAGGAATGGTAAGACATTGGTATATAATAAACCGATTTATATTATCTATGCCGTCTACAGAAAAATAGATCCCCAAATGGATACCTTAAAGTTTTGTTCATTGTTGGGAATAGATAAAGAAACATTTAAAGCCAATTTGAATAAGGACTGGAAAAGCCCTCAATTTCATAAATCGATACCGTTTGTCTTTTTATCCAAAATCAGTCCGGAACAGTTTGCAATATTTCAGGAACATATACATAAATTTCCTGGATTTTTTGCTACAGAACGCAGTATACGAGGGTATCCACATAGTAATGGGGCACATGTGTTGGGTTATTTGGGAGAAGTAGATAATAGAATTATAGAAAAAGCAAATGGAGTTTATATACCTGGGGATTTTTCTGGGAAAACAGGTCTAGAAATAGCTTATGAGACAGAACTCAGTGGTAGGAAAGGTATAAACTATATTTTAAAAGATAATCTAGGAAGACAAGTAGGATCATACGACAATGGCCGATTGGATAGTATGGCAATACCCGGAGAAGATATGAAGATAAGTATTGATCTGGACTTGCAAGCCTATGCTGATAGTTTGATGATGAACAAACGTGGAGGTTTGGTAGCTATTGAACCTTCTACTGGAGAAATACTGGCCATGGTGAGTGCTCCGACTTATGATCCCAATATGTTGAGCATGGACGAGAACCGTCGTTTTGGCATGGTGCGCTTATTAAATGATACTATCAATAGACCACTCAATAACAGAGCCGTAACCAACAGATACCCGCCAGGATCCATTTTTAAGCCTATACTTTCTCTCATAGCTTTGCAAAAAGGAGTGACTTGGGTACAAAGACCGATGAATTGTTTTGGTGGATTTAGGCTTAGTGCCACAAAAAAAATGGGATGTCACTCTCATGCTTATATCAATAATGTTTCTGAAGCTATACAGCACTCGTGTAATACATACTATCTTCAAATCACCAAAGACTTTTTGGACCAATATGACAGTAGAAATCCTGGTATGGGTCTAGATACTTTGGTTTCATATCTTAAAGACTTTGGTTTAGGTTCAAAACTAGGTATCGATTTTAGCTATGAAGGTAAAGGTCGAATTCCTGATTCTAAATTTTATGACCGGGTTTATGCTAGAGAGAAAAAGAATGGTGGATGGAAATCTATGTGGGTACTTTCTTTGGGAATCGGGCAAGGAGAAGTAGAGTTGACCACGGTGCAGATGGCAAATTTGGCTGCGATCCTAGCAAATAGAGGATACTACATCACGCCACATTTTATAAAACAATATTTGTCAGGCAAACCTAAGCCCCTAGAATTTACAGAGAAAAAAAGAGTAAGAATTGATACAAAGTATTTTTCACCAGTAGTAGACGGCTTGGAGGCGGTTGTAACTGCGGGTACTGCACGTGTGGCTTATGTACCTGGACTTGATATATGTGGTAAAACGGGGACATCGCAGAACCCTCATGGAAAAGACCATTCTGTATTTTTTGGTTTTGCACCTAAAAATAATCCCAAAATCGCCATTGCTGTATTTGTAGAAAATGCTGGTTGGGGAGGAGATTGGGCTGCTCCTATTGCGAGTTTACTTATGGAAAAATATCTGAATAAAACCATAGCTCCGACAAGGAAATATTTAGAAGATAAAATGTTTAAAGGATTGGTAAATACGTCTCCACTTCTGCCGCCCTTGGTGGTGGGAAATTAAACTGGTTTGAATTATTTAGGGCCTGCTTGGTGTAATATAATTTAATGATTATCAATTATATATGTACATATTCGTAGATTTCGTTGCAAGGTAATTTCTTCAAAACTCCTGAATCATTTGCACATCATTTAAGCTTTTGCCCTATGCGGGCCTGCCTGACGGCAAGGCAGGCGGCATTTACTTTTTTTCTTTTTGCTTGCCCTTATTACTTTGTAATGCTAGCCCAGAAAAAAAGTAAACAACCCGTCACGCTTTGCGTGAAAAAGACCAGTTCAAAAAAAGGTAACTGAAT
>CAMBRK010000042.1 GCA_945870185.1 Aureispira sp. CCB-QB1
TTAAAAATAAAAAATAAATTTACTTTCTTATTTGGACTTTAGACTTAAAACGACTTAATACTACCACCTGACCTTCCAGAGTCCAAATTGACACTTTCGGGTTTTCCTTTGTACTTGATGCTACCACCGGAGCTTGCATCGCCTTTTAACTTTTTGATAGCATATAGTTTTATATTGGCACCAGAAGAAACATCAGCTTCAGCAATATTGGCTTTGAGCATGGCAGCATTGATACTAGACCCTGAAGATGCGGAATAGCTTACATTTTGTGTGTTACCTGACAACTCTATGGAAGCTCCTGAAGACGACTTCACTGCCAAAGTTTCGTTTTCTACTTTTAAATTGCAACTAGCACCGCTCGACGTATTGATAGACAAGGCATCTTTGTTTAAAACATCAGCAGAGTACACAGATGAGCCCGCAGCACAGTTGACACTAGACAAAGTACTGTAATAAACATCTACTTTTGCTTTGGTGCTTGAACCGTTCCATTTAGACTTTGTCTTTACTTTAAGTTCATTGTCTACCACTTCTATTAAAAGATCACTTTCACTTCCTTTTAAGATAGTATATTCCGCTTTGGTTGTATTGGATTTTATCAGTGTCACCTGAACATTACCACCTGTACTTAAAGATGTAAAAGGTGGCAAGTTAATGGTTTGTCCAACTAAAACATTAACAACTAAAATCAAGCTACAAGAAAAAAGAAATTTAGAAACCATTGGATAAAATTTAAAGTTAATAATGAACTGATAGAACAAGGACACTTGAATTTTTGCATAGTTGCATTTAATAATCTAAAATTCTTCTAACCATTACTCCTAATTTTTGGGCATTAAGAAGCATGGTTTTTTCGAGAACTTCATTCAGAGGTATGGCAGGCATATTTTCTGATCCAATTGTAACTACTGGAGCGTCTAGATATTCAAAACAAAACTCCTGAATTCTTGCTGCAACACTTTGGGCAAAAGAATTATTGACAGGTTCTTCGGTAACGACAATAATTTTGTGGTATTCCTTAGCTTTTGCAAAAATCATCTGTTCATCTAAGGGATATAACGTTCTTAAATCCAGGATCCCTACCTTATCCTTAAGTTCTTGATCTAAATTGAGAGCCCAATGTACACCCATGCCGTAGGTTACTATAAGAATTCTGTTTTCCTGAGCAGCAATGACGGATTCTTGTACCATTTCTGCCTTGCCAAGAGGCAGTATATAATCTTTATCGGGTACAGGACATTTTGCGTAGTCAGTACCGGGTACTTTGCTCCAGTATAGTCCTTTATGTTCGAGGATAACTACTGGATTTGGATCATAGTAGGCCGCTTTGATTAATCCTTTGAGATCGGCACCATTGCTAGGATATACGATTTTAATTCCTCGGATATTGGTTAGAACCGACTCTACGCTGGAACTATGATATGGCCCGCCACTTCCATAGGCGCCTATGGGAACCCTAAGTATCATACTTACCGGCCATTTTCCATTGGATAGGTAGCAGCTACGGCTAACCTCCGAAAAAAGCTGATTGAGACCCGGCCAGATGTAGTCAGCAAACTGTACCTCTACTATGGGTTTAAGGCCACAAGCAGACAAACCTACCGTACTTCCTACTATAAATGCTTCTTGTATTGCGGTGTTAAAAACCCTATCATCACCATAACGCTGGGCTAAAGTAGCCGCTTCCCGAAATACACCACCTAATCTTCTGCCTACATCCTGACCATAAAGAAGGCACTCTTTGTGATCTTCCATAAGTTCTTGTATGGCGATCAACGCGCAATCTACCATTACTTTTTCTTCGGCACCATCTGGTTTTTTTGCGCCTTTTTCTTCAGTAATATCTGTAGGAGCAAAATCGTGGGTAAACAAATCAGCAGGAGATGGATACTCTGCCATTTGAGCTTTTTGCAAATCATTCTGAACTTGGACCAAAACTTGTTTTTCTATCTCATCCAGCTCAGATGGTTTAAATCCTTGAGCGATAAGGCTGTTTTTTAGCTTGATGTATGGATCCTGAGCCTGATGTTCTTCTAAATCGTGTCTATACCATTCTTTTCTGACGCCGGAGGTATGATGATTGAGTAGTGGAACTTTAGCATGAAGTAGAAACGGGCGCCTTTCTTTTCTTATGGTATTGATGATATAATGGACAGTTTCATAACTAGATTCAAAATCACTACCATCTATTGAGATGGCTTCGATGCCTGGAAAACCTTTAGCATATTCAAATGCATTCATGGCACGGGTTTCTTCAGCAGTGGCAGAGATGTCCCACCCATTATCTTGGACTAAATATAGAATTGGAAGTTGTTTAAGGGCTGCCATTTGGAAAGCTTCTGCTACTTCTCCCTCAGTCACTGACGCATCGCCCAAAGAACAGACTGTCAAGGCACCGATATCAGAGCTCAAATTCAACTTTTCCTTATATTGTATACCCATAGCTACTCCGGTAGCAGGTATGGCTTGCATACCCGTTGCTGAAGATTGGTGTGGGATTTTGGGTTTATCATCATCTTTTAGACTTGGGTGACAGTAATAGGTCCTACCTCCTGAAAAAGGGTCTTCTTTTTTGGCCAATAATTGGAGCATAAGATCATATGGCTGCATCCCGATAGCGAGCAACATAGCATCATCTCTGTAATATGGTGAGAAAAAGTCTACTGGAGTGAGATGCATCCCGATAGCAATTTGAATAGCCTCGTGCCCGCGAGACGTTGCATGCACATATTTGGACACTATTTTGAATTGCTCATCATACACAGCAGTCATAGACTTTGCGGTACAAAGCAACTGAAATGCTTTGGTTAAGGTTTCGATATTAGGTTTCATGTTGCAAAAATAGAAATCCTGTAGGTCTTTTGATAGTTTTATTTCACAAAAATTAGACAGATAAAGTTTAGCCGGAATCAAATCTCTGGAATTTTTTCTTCTAATGCTTCTTGAAAAAAGTAATGTATGGCATAGGTTTGTGCAGCACCTAGTTTTTGACCTAGTTGCGATGCGATATACATACTCAGCGCCAAAAATAATAGGACAGGAATTATATACAAGATTTTACTTTCTTCACCCAAAGCTCTCTGAGAAAAACCAATGATCGATATGAACGTTGTTAATACACCAATGGCCAGATAAATTATAGTAAAAAGAGTCCAAACATTGGGCATAGGACCATATACGCCTACAAGTCTAGTCGAAGAGTCTTCTGGCTCTCGATACATTATTACATTCAACTGAGGTGACCAATAATGTCTTTGAGCTTTATTGACTCGTATAGTGATATGATCATGCATCGCCTGACCGTGAAGGTCGTGAGTGTTGTTTAGTAATCTCATTTTAACAAGACAGATGATTTCTTCCATGGTTTTTGGTGTCGTCGTCTCAAACTTAGGCCTAACACGAAAACTAGACATAAAAAAACATTTTGTAGCCGCTAATGTAAGCCAATAATTATAGAAGTATTAGTCTCTTATGGATGATATTAGTCATACTTATAAAATAAGTCTAAAATTTAAACAAATCAATACAAAACGTCCTAAATTAAACTTAATAAGGCATCAAACCGATTAAAATGCATCGTTTACGGTGAGGTAAAATGCATTTCCTTCTGAAGGAGTCAATCCATAGTCAAGTCTCAGTCTTACTCTGTCTTTTTTATTTAGTATATATCTTAATCCTGCCCCGTAAGAAATTTTGTAAGGATTTGAGAAAAGATCATCATATTGCGATGCTACAGTTCCCGTAGAAAGAAACGTAACACCATTCAAGCGTTTGTATATAGGAAAGCGGTACTCGGATTGGAAAACAAGCATATTTTTGTCCAAAAAACGCCTATCTTGGTATCCTCTCATCACTCTAGGACTACCAAAAAAAATAAGATCGTAAAAGATCGGGTTTCCAATATTGTGAGAATTGATGACTTGTAAGGCTATAGTGTGATCTTTTGCTAAGCGGGTATATTTTGCAAAATCTAAGGAAAACCGTCTATAACAAAAATCACTACCAACCCAACGATCATTTATAAAGACTTCTGCATCTAAGTAAAACCCCTTTGTAGGGTTGTAAATAAAATCACGCTTATCCCATTGACATAAAAATCCCAAACCTGAAATATTTCCTCCATTCTGACCCGTATAATTGCCCGAAGATAAAAGTGGCCCAGACTCTGTGATTTTCATACGATCATATCGTAATCGTATTCCTGTAAAAAAGGATTTATATCTTCGTAAGACATCTAATCTAATGCGAGGGTATTTAGCAAAGAAAAACTCTTTATCTGACTCTAAGGAATGAATACCAGTACCATAAAATTTGTATAAATACTCGAAATAATTTAGGTCTCCTTTAAACTTCCAAGTATTATCATGTAGGTACAATTCAAAAGGAAAAGTAACCAGTACCTGTTTATTCTGTGTATAAGAAACAGCAAACTGAAACTGTGAAGGGTTTGTGTTTTTGGATTCGCCTTTAAACCTAAAAGTATAAAGTCCTGCACCACCAAAACCCCATCTTGTTTCAGGGAGATAGAAAACAACAGGATAGGCGAGTAATTGATTTTTAGTTTTTGTGCTATCTTGTTTCGTTGAAGTAGAAGCAAAAATTTCATGAATATTTACCACAAATACAAAAAAACATATTAGATAAAATTTCATATGGATTACAACTAAAAAAGGTGAGTACAAATTTATGTACTCACCTTGGTATTATCTAATTAAACAGGTTTAAATAATTTTAAAGACTGTTTACGTATTTAGTCAACTTTGATTTAAGGTTAGAAGCCTTATTTTTATGCCAAGTATTTTTCTTAGCTAATCTGTCCACCATGGAGATTACTTTAATCAAAAAAACCTCAGCATCTTTTTTATCTGTCATACCTCTTAGCTTAGCGATAGATGTCCTAGCAGTTTTTTTGTAATATCTATTACGAAGTCTGATTTTAATATCTTGTCTTATTCTCTTTTTTGAAGACTTATGTTGTGCCATAAACTTATGTTTTAAATTTTCATTTTTTAAATGGACCGCAAAATTATATTTTTTATCGGAAACTAAAAAATAATATGAGTTAAAATTTGTAAATATTTCATTTTCAAAACAATTTTGCACGATTTTTGTCAATAAAATCTTAAATATAATCGTTTTACAATACGTTTTAGATTATTTTTTAATAATTTTGAACCTTGCAATACATGTTACAAATCTGATTATTCAGGTTTTCTTAAATAATTTATATCACCTTAAGTAAATACAACCATTTCAATATGAAGGATTATTCATATGTTTTTAATGCACATCCTGCTTATATAGAATCCATTTACAAAAACTATCAACAAGATCCCACATCGGTAGAGGAAGGTTGGAGAGTGTTTTTTAATGGTTTTGAATTTAGTGCTAACGGGCACGGTGTAACAGATGCAGATGGTCAGTCAACAGATAAAAAGCTGTCCCCAAAAGAATTTGGAGTCATGTCTATCATTCACGGATTTAGGAGCAGAGGCCACCTATTATCTACCACCAATCCAATCAAGGAACGTAAAAATCGCCAACCACATTTAGATTTAGCGGATTACGCTCTTGAAGAAACAGATTTATCTAAAGTCTTTTTGGCTGGGGAGGAAATTGGGCTAAAAAATGCTACACTTTTTCAAATACTAGAAAAACTGAAACAAATGTACAGTGGAAATATGGGCATAGAGTATGCACATATTGAAAATCGAGAAAAGAGAATGTGGCTTAGAGATAAAATCGAGAACAGAGTTTTTGATGACAGTTACGGTTTGTCCAAAGTAAAAAAGGATCGAATTCTTGAAAAGTTAAATGGAGCTGTAATTTTCGAAAAGTTTCTTCACACGAAATATGTGGGACAGAAAAGGTTTTCGCTCGAAGGAGGTGAGACTACCATTGCCGCATTAGACGCCATTATCAATAGGGCTTCAGACGATAGAGTTGAAGAAGTAGTCATGGCTATGGCGCATAGAGGTCGTCTTAATGTATTGGCCAATACTTTGGGTAAAACCTACGACCAAATCTTTAATGAATTCGAGGGAACAGCGATTTTGGACCAGAGTTTCGGGGATGGTGATGTCAAGTACCACCTAGGCTTTTCGTCACAAATACAGATGGCCAATGGCAAAACTATGCATCTGAAACTAGCGCCCAACCCTTCCCACCTCGAAGCTGTAAACCCTGTAATGGAGGGTTTCACAAGAGCTAAAGCAGATGTGCTGTACGAAGGTGATTTTGATAGAATATTGCCGATATTGATCCATGGCGATAGTGCGGTTGTGGGTCAAGGTATTGTTTATGAGACCACACAGATGAGCCAGCTTGATGGATATTATACTGGCGGTACCATACATTTTGTGATCAATAATCAGATAGGATTCACTACGGATTATGATGATGCCAGATCATCTACTTACTGTACAGCGGCAGCTGGTTTGGTGCAAGCGCCTGTATTTCATGTCAATGGTGATGATCCGGAAGCAGTAGTTTTTGCCGCAGAATTGGCAGTAGAGTACCGTCAAAAGTTCAACAATGACGTATTTATTGATATGGTTTGTTATAGAAGGCATGGTCACAACGAAGGTGATGATCCTAAATTTACACAGCCACAGATGTATGAAATCATCGATAAACATAAGAATCCAAGAGAAATCTATTTGGCAAAACTGATCCAAAGAGGAGACGTAGACCAGAGCAAAGGTGAAGAATTGGAAACAAAGTTTTGGGCTGAGTTGCAGGACCGTCTTGATATGGTCAAGCAAAATATACTTCCATACTTATATCAAGAACCGGAAAAACAATGGAGAGCACTCAAAAAGACCATTGATGTGAAAGATATGGTCACTCCAGAAACAGGTATATCAAAAAAAGATGCTGATAAAATATTGGTCCATCTCATGCAAACTCCAGCAGATTTTAGTCCAAACTCTAAAGTCAAAAGATTACAAAAATCAAAACAAGAGCTCATAGATAAGGGTCTTGTAGATTGGTCATTTGGGGAGTTGATGGCTTATGGATCGATCATGCTCGAAGGTAAAAATGTACGTATGAGCGGTCAGGATGTAAAGAGAGGAACATTCTCTCATCGTCATGCTGTTTTCTTTGACGAGAAGACCAACCAACAATACAATAGGCTCAATACACTCGATGGAGTCACCGGAAAGTATCTGATATATAATTCACTATTGTCAGAGTTTGCGGTATTGGGATTTGAATATGGTTATTCACAGGCATCCCCTGACCATTTGGCTATTTGGGAAGCTCAGTTTGGTGATTTTTACAATGGAGCGCAGACTATTGTAGACCAATTTATCAGTGCAGGAGAGAGCAAATGGCAACGTATGAGTGGATTGGTTATGTTGCTTCCACATGGTATGGAAGGACAAGGCCCTGAGCACTCCAGCGCAAGATTGGAAAGATTCCTGATCATGTGTGCCAATTTTAATATGATCGTGTGCAATGTCACCACTCCAGCCAACTTCTTCCATATGATCAGAAGACAATTGGCCACGCCGTACAGAAAACCATTGGTACACATGTCACCTAAATCTATGCTGAGACATCCTGAGTGCGTCAGTTCCATCAGCGAACTTACGGGAAAGTCCAAGTTTATGGAAGTCATTCCTGATACTGATGTTAAAAAAGCCAAAAGAGTACTTTTCTGTACAGGTAAAGTATACTACGAACTCAATGAATACAGAAAGGCCAATAACATCAAAGATGTAGCCATCGTAAGGGTAGAACAATTGTACCCGTTGCCTGAGGCAGAAATCAGAAATATAATGAAACAGTATGGCAAAGCAGAAGTATTCTGGGTACAGGAGGAATCCGCCAATATGGGAGCTTGGCCATATTTGATCAACTATTTCAGAAGAGATAATATAGAGTGTATTTCGCGTAAAGCAAGTGCATCGCCGGCTACCGGATTTAAGAAAATCCACGATCAACAGCAAGATGAGCTTATAAAAACAGCTTTCGGTGTTGTCTAAGATCAACAACATAAGCAAAACACTGATCATATCAGGCTTGGCATTATCCGCAGTAAATGGATTTACTCTGGATAATGACTGGCTTGATATGGCAGGTTTGTCTTTGGCTATGATTGGGATCGTTTTATCCAAAAAAGACTATGCAGACAGTGGAGGTTATGGCATATATCAGTACTATACCTTATTGGGATTATTTGTTTTGATGGTATTTTTATTTTGGTTTATGTAGATGAGTATTGATTAAATTATCATAGACAATACAGTCATTACCCAATATTGCAAATTGAAAAATATTAAATTTTAGATATTTTTGCCTAAAATCTTGAATGTTTCTGTATTTTATACTAATTTTGTGATAAATAAAGATATTTAACGTCAAATTGTAGCTTTTATTAGTGTTCTTCATTTTGAAAACTCTTGCTTTATCATATTTAAAATTGGTATTTTTACAAAATAAATTTAAGTTTATGAAATTCATTAATGTACACCTTAGAAACATTTCATTTAGTCTATTCGCCTTATTTTTTGCCCCATTGATGGTTTATACACAAGAATGTGCCAGAGTAGATTTTCAGTTTGAAATCAAGGAAAATATAGCGACCTTTTCCGGCAATAGTGATAGTGATGTTTTGAGTTGGAGATGGGATTTTGGTGACAATACTTATGGGTCTGGGCAGAAAGTGAGACGTCAATATAATAGCCGTGGTGATTATCAGGTATGTTTAGAAATAAAGGTAAGTGAGGTTTGTTCAGCTACCGTTTGCAAAAAAATCACTATTGGAATGAACGAAAGCAACTGCAACTTAAAAGTTGATTTTGATTATAAAACAGATGGAAAAATTACTTATTTTAGAGCTTTAAGTAATGATGAGAAAGCTAATTATCAATGGTATGTCACAGGTTCAAATATCCAATATAAAGGCAGTGAAATCAGAATACCCTTTGACAAGTCGGGAACCTACGAAGTGTGTGTCATAGCTGTCAACAGCACGGAAAAATGCAAAGCCAGAGCTTGTAAACAAATCAAAATCAACACTGATCCATGCATTTTAGAAGCTGATTTTGAATTTGCTGTCGATCGTAATATTGTAAAACTTTCCGCCAAATCCACTGCTGGAACAAATGCAAAATACACGTGGACGATGGGTGATGGTAACAGATCAGATGGCCAACAAACCAAATACGAGTATAAAAATAGAGGCGTTTATGAAGTTTGCTTGACGGTTACGGCTGGACAACTCAGTACTACAGCTGACCAAAGCTGTACCAAAACTATTTGTAAAAGGGTATCTATAGGCGACAACAAAGCAGTAGAGTGTGATTTTAAAGCAGACTTTGCTTACACTGTGACAGGCAATATTGTTACTTTAAAAGGTCGCTCATCTGAACAAAATACTACTTTTCAGTGGTATAGTCAAATATCAAGAGCCAATATTAGTGGCCAGGAAAATAGGATGCAATTTGATCAAGCAGGAGTATATGAAATATGTTTGATTGCAGTCAACTCAGACCAAACATGCAAAGTGCGTATTTGCAAAAGAATACCGATAGGAAGTAGTGTTCGAGTTTATCCAAATCCTGCAACTGATGTGATCAATGTGTCTTCTGATCAAAATATCTCGGAGTACTCGATCTACAATCAAGCCAACGAAATAAAATTGAGCGGATCACCAAACACTAATCACATATCGGTAGATATAAGTTCTATATTGACAGGTATGTATCATATCCAAACGACGCTTGAAGACGGAACTTCATCTACATATAGATTTTACAAATTGTAAATAAGTAGGGTTTCATATTCAATTAAGAAGAATTGTAGAACATCGCTAAACAAGAAATGTCTAAGATACAAGAACTCTTGGAAACCGTTGTATTTAACATCATTGGTAGATTTAAGGCCGAATTACCAAGAATATTAGCTGCCAATGTACGTATGGAAAAAATTGGACCACCATTAGGAGGAAAAGTAGCAAAATCCGCATTATAAATAGAATTGTAATTTTATGGAAATTGTGTTTTGGCAAACAAGAAAATTAATACATCCCATGTAGGTGTTTTAAATAGTCATCCAATAGAAATGTTTCCTGATATATAATAGGACAAAAGTTACGAGAGACACTCATGGTATTATGGGTGTCTTTTGTTGTTTATAGAAGTGTGATTATTTGATGACTTTACCGTAGTTCGGGTTTGATTTCAATGCGAAGTACTTGTCCAAAAGCTTCTTAGCATTGATACCGTGATCGTAGTAGTCCTCTACAAACTTTTTGGCTGCGGCTCCTATGGCCACCTTATTGCGATCACCTTTGAGTACACTGGAGATCTGATAGATAAACTCAGATGGATTGTTGGCTTCTAGGATGTGGGTGCCGTCTTCTGCATGAATACCTTCTTTGCCGAGCGTGGTAGTGATAACTACCTTGCTGAGTGCCATACCTTCCAGGATTTTTACACGCATACCACTACCTGACAGCAACGGTACGATCATCATGGTGTATTGATTGACAAAATCTACTGCATCAGGCACTTCACCGTGAATGATGATGTTTTTGATTTGGAGAGCTTTGAGCGTTTCCGGAGTGTTTCGGCCAGCCACGTGTAATTTTATGTCCGGATACATAGTACTAAGATCTGGCCATACATGATCTATAAACCACATCAAGCCTTCCATATTGGGTATCCAGTCCAAGGCACCGATGAAACACAGATCATTGGATACATTTTGTGTCAAGGCCTTCTGATAATTTTTGAGATCCAAACCGATAGGTGATGACATAGCACCATTTTTGTAACCTAAGGATTTGAAACGTCTCAGGTCACGCTCAGATACAGCTACTAGGTAGTCATATTTATTGAGGTGATTGAGTTCATATCTTTTAAGTTTATTGGTCAGGTATTGTAGATACCACTTTTTGGGCAAAAACTTAGTATTGGCTGATATTCTTTCCCAGATTTCAAACTCTACATTATGGGCTCTCATGGTGATAAGCGCTTTGGAATGCTCTTTGATCACATCGATGTACGGAGCCAAGTACAATGTCTCTAGCTGTACCACGTCGTAATCCGTGTTTTGTAAGAGTTCGATAAGTTTGTTTTTGAAATCGGGACAAACAAATCGGCTGACATGATATGATTCTGACGAGAATAAGTTTTTAAATGCGTCGATAGCTCGTATACTATTGTCCAAAGCCGTCACATGTATTTCTTTATAATGATTGAAGTCCGCCGGCAGCTGCGTGATATCCACATAGTGCTTAGAAGTATTCATACTCAACAGAGATATCTCACAACCTAACTGATGAAGAGCATTGCTCAGATATGTTACCGCAATGGACTCACCGTCTTTGAGTGGAAAAGGAAACTTCTTGCACAACTGAAGGATCTTCATATCAAAATGGATATCGGTTTCAAAAAATTAGGAACGCAAAGGTAAAAATAAATATTTAATCATCTTAAGTTTATACATCTTAATTGGTTAAATAAGTGATAAATAAAAGCTCATTGATGGAATATATTCCTTTTAAAAGTGTATATTTAGTTTACCTCTAACCTGGCTTAAATTAAATAATGATTTAAAACTAAAACTTTAAGCAATGTCTTTTTATTGTCTAAAACGTTAAAATTTTATTAACAAAAAAATATATGTTCTTAAGAAATTTATATAATATTCATTATCAGAAAGATATATCTATATTTTTAAAGCAATTTTTTTAATTTGTTATAATGTAAAACTTGTATCCTTTTCTGTAAACAATGTACCGTTGAGTTTATTTATCATACTTCGTTTTAATTTGTTTACTTTTGCAACTTGTAATCAAAATGGATTGATGATAATAGCATCCGATATTATAAAGTCTTACGGAGAAGTCAAGGTTTTAAGAGGGATTAACCTACAAATTCAGCAAGGCGAGATAGTTAGCATCACAGGTAGATCCGGCGCTGGAAAATCTACATTGTTGCATATCTTGGGGACACTAGATAATGCCGATAGTGGAGATTTGACCATTAGGGATCAGTCTATATCCAAGTTGTCAGAAAAAGCATTAGCTAAATTTAGAAATGAAAATGTTGGTTTTGTTTTTCAATTCCATCACTTGCTACAAGAGTTTACGGCATTAGAAAATGTATGCATTCCAGCATATATAGCTAGTAAGTCTGTGCCAGAGACAGAAAAAAGAGCCAAACAACTTTTGGAATATCTCGGACTAAAAGATAGAATTCAGCACAAACCCGGTCAACTTTCTGGTGGAGAAGCTCAGCGGGTTGCAGTGGCTAGAGCCTTGATCAATCAGCCGGCAGTGATTTTTGCAGACGAGCCTACGGGAAATCTTGACAAAGCAAGTTCAGAAAATTTACATCAATTGTTTTTACAGCTTAGACAAGATTTTAATCATACATTTGTCATTGTGACCCACAATACTGATCTAGCAGCTATGAGCGATAGGGAAATCATATTAGAAGACGGTAGAGTGAAATTAAACTAAATTAAAGAGTGAAAATATCAACGATAATTTTTCTTCTACTCACAAGTATCCTATCAGGCCAAAATATAATATTGGACGAAAACTATTCGGATTGGGATCTTAATGTGACAAAATATACCGATGGAACAGGTGATTTTCAAGGATCAGGTCTAGATTTTACAGATGTGAGAGCAGCAAACGATGAGCGATTTTTGTTTTTATATTTTACTGTAGGGAGAGAGATCAATATTCAATCCAATAATTCCATAGCTATAGCAGTAGATACCGATAACAATAGTCAAACAGGAACAAATATAGCAGGCTTAGGGGCTGATTTAGTTTATTATCCTGGACAAAGAAGGGGATTTTTATATGTAAGTCAAGGCACCATTTTGATCAATCATACTCAGATAGGGTGGGTTAGTTCGCCTACGGTAACAAGTGATAGGTTTGAATGTAGTATAGCACGTAACATTACTGCCGGAAATGTAAAGTTGGTTCTGGGTAACGATCTCAGATTCGTAGTCTTGGATGATGTGTCTTCAGGAGACAAGGCTCCCAATATAGGAAGCTATGCATATAAAATGACATTAAATGTATTTGTCCCGAAAGAGTACAGTTTAAACAAAATATCCAATACTGATCTGAGGGTCATGGGTTACAATGTATTACAAGATAGAATGTTTTTTTCTGGAGTGAGACAAAACTATACTCGGATTTTTAAAGTAACAAAACCTGACATTATTGGTTTTTGTGAAATTTACAATAATTCTGGCGCGCAAACTGCTGCTTATGTAGAGTCTATACTGCCATCATCGGCAGGCCAAAAATGGTATCACAGTGAAGTGGAGCCTGACATCAGAGTAGTTAGCAGATATCCTATACTGAGTAATAGGAGTATAGATGGAAATGGTGTTTTTTTGATTGATTTAGGCGTAAAAAAGTTGGTATTTATAGTAGCACATCTTCCATGTTGCGACAATGAAGTACAGCGCCAGCTGGAGGTAGATAGAATATTGGCATTTATAAGAAGTATAAAATTTGGAATTTCGCCTTTTAATATTCCACTGAACTCGCCTATCATTATCACGGGTGACATGAATCTTGTAGGATTAAACCAACAATTGGAGACTTTTATTACTGGAGATATTTTCAACAATAATGTACATGGGCCCGATTTTAAGCCAGATTGGGACAATACTCGACTGGAAGACGCAAAGCCAGCCACTACAGAGATGCCGATGACCTTTACATGGTATAATAGCGGTGGTAGCTTTAGTGCTGGCAGACTGGATTTTGTATTTTATACAGGCTCGGTATTGAGTTTAAAAAATTCATTTTCGCTTTGGACAGATGCAATGAGTGATCAGCAGCTTATAGAAAACGGACTTCAAGAGAGAGATATAGTTTTGGCATCAGACCATTTGCCTGTAGTTGCAGATTTTGACCTGAATGGCACTACTAGCACTTTTGAGCATGTAAACCATCAACCTTTTATCTTCTCTAAACAAGATGGAGCGTGGTATGTTGATTCTAACCATTCTGGTATGCTGATGATAAGTGATATTACAGGTAAGATATATTCAAACTTTTCGGTCACTCATAATGAGCCGCATCGTGTAGCTTTACCAGAAATCAATGGTTTATTAGTAATATCCTTAATAACTCAGGAAGGCATATTCAGTATTAAAGTGTGGAGGTAAATGTCATTTCTTAAGCTAAATGAGACTACTACCTTTATTATTGTTTGCATTAAATGAAAGTCAATGGGTACATTTACACGGGTGAAATAAAAATTGGCAAGGAATTGGATAGTAAATAATGTAAACATTTGAGCTGTTAATAGGATTTTAAAATATTTTTAGTGGAAAGAGATAATTTTCAATCATATAATATATTACAACCACTTCTATTGGCGGCATCTATTGCTTTAGGCATGATGGTAGGATATAAAATGAATGACAAGCCTGAAAACAATCTTGTAAGTTTACATGAATTTCCAAAAGATAGTACCAATCAAACAGGTAGAGTCGAGGAACTCATAAGATTCATAGATGGCAAGTATGTGGATAAAATTGATTCTGATGAATTGATTAATGAAGCGGTTCATGCAATATTTGCAAAACTCGATCCTCATTCTATATACATGTCTCCCTCAGAAGTAGATGAAACTGCAGATCAAATGAATGGAGCTTATTCGGGAATAGGAATAGAAAATTACTTTATTGACGATACCATAATCGTAAGTTCTATATTAAAGGATAGTCCGGCAGAAAAATCAGGCATTCAGTTATTTGATAAAATCATAGGAATAGATGGAGAAACTATAGCTGGCAAGAAGTTTGAATATGAAAAGATAAGAAAAATGTTGAGAAAAGCTTCTGGCCAAGTGGTGAACCTTAAATTATTGCGAGATGGCAAGCCTTTAGCTCAGGCTATTCAAATAGCTGAGATTCCAATCAAGTCAGTAAGTTCCAGCATATTGTCTGAAATAGAAACAGCCATAGTAAAAATAGAAAGGTTTGGAAACCAAACTTATAAGGAGTTTATGGAAGAAATAGAGCGGCATTTTAAAGATGGTAAGTGCAAGCATTTAATCCTAGACCTCAGAGACAATCCTGGAGGTTATCTACCAGAAGCTGTCAATATCTTGTGTCAGATTATCGAAGAAAAAGAAAGATTGTTGTTGTATACAGAAGGTAGGAATAGTAAAAGAAATGAATATAAAAGTACGGGTAAAAGATTTTTCAATATTGAAAAAACGGTAGTGCTTATTGACGAAAATTCCGCTTCTGCTAGTGAAATAGTTGCCGGAGCATTGCAGGACTGGGATCGAGGTATTATTATAGGTAGACGATCATATGGTAAAGGTCTTGTACAGGAGCAGTATGCACTGCAAAATGGTGGAGCGATCAGGCTTACTGTGGCAAAATACTTTACACCTTCTGGCAGATCAATACAAAAAGACTATACTGACTTGGAAACGTATGATAAAGATATCTTTAATAGACACACCAACGGAGATCTTTTTTATAAAGACAGTACCATTGTCAAGAAAAGCAGTAAATTTTATACCAAAGTACATAAACGATTGGTTTCGGGTAATGGTGGTATTACACCAGATATATTTATCGGCATGTCTGATATTTATAAAAATGAAGTGGCGTTTGGTATAAAGGCTTTTATACCAGAGTTTTCTTTTAGATATTTGATTAAGAATAGAACTGCAATAGCACAAAAAGGTAATACAAATGCAAAAAAGGCTTTTGAATCGGAATTTAGGGATTTCTTAAATCAAAAACTGGAGCTAAAGACTACAGATATCTCGAACTTAAAACTAGACCAGTTTTGGCCAGATGTATTAACCCATATGAATGATTATTTGGAAACAGGCAAAGGAAATGACTCAATTTATACAAATAGGGATGAATTTTTACAAAAAGCTATAGAAGTAATCGTAAACGATAAAAAACCAAGTGACTACACAACTACTAAATAATATTTAACAACAATTATTACAACCACAAACAAATTACATTAATTTATAATATGTTATAATGGTTTTCTAATTTTGTAAAGGTTTGGAATCCAACAACATAACACATTATAAAAAATAATTATAAAAAAAACATTGATTTTTATTTGTTTACATATTACAAATATTTTACATTTGTGCTGCGAAAGTATACAATGTCATTTTGAATACATAAAATGATAATGCTATATCTTCAAAAAGAACCCAACCTCAGTAGTAAATGATCGTATTCATAACCTTAATAAATATAGGATTAGGTTAGGCTTACGGACAAAAAAATAGGGATTTCATAACAATTCAAATAAAACTCATGGGCGGAATGACTTCGTGATGGGTGTATGATTTTTATTTTTTAATTAATTTTATTTAACTCAAAATTGGATCTCAAGATGGAAACAAATTTTAATCAAAATCGCCTTTTTAAAAGACTCCTTATGGTCTTTATAATAGGTGTACTAACACATGTTAGTTCTTATGCACAATCATGTGCATGTAAAGGAGGAGCTATTCAAGTGTCTTTAGATGCTTCGGGCTCAGCTACGGTAACAGCATCTATGCTTTTAGCTGACAATGTAACATGTGAGGGTACTCAAACGGTTACCCTAATGACTACACCTACAGGTAGTCCCATATCTGGCAGCCCTGATGTAAACTGTAATCATGTAGGGAAAACCTTGTATGGCAAAGTGTCAAATGGCTCTAACTCTTGTTGGACGACTATTTTAGTCGAAGACAAATTGAGTCCGGTTATCACTTGTCCTACTGGAAATATGACTTTATCTTGTGTTCAAATGAGTACATTTGTTCCTGCTGTGGTTGAGCCATGTGGTCCTATAAAATTGGACACGATAGCTGAGACTACATTAACTTGTAATGAATTACCTTCGGGTACTGATGCAAACATTTTAAAACGTGTCATAAGAACATATAGAGCAAAAGATGCAAGCGGAAACGTTTCTGCACCGTGTGTTATCGTATTTGATGTTACCGTAGCAGATTTTGAAGTTATTAACTATCCTGTAAACTATGATATCGCACCAGGAAATAATGTAGCATTGGCATGTGATGGTCCTTGGGCTAAATTACCCAACGGTAATCCTTCCCCATTAAATATCACGACTGGGACAGGTATGTCTGCAGTAACAAAACTTGGAACAGGGGTACCTACACTTTCAGGTGTGAGTTTGTTCAACAATCCTGATCAGTTTTGTAACTTAATGGTATCATACACTGATTCACAACCAATTAAAGAAATAGGGTGTATGACAAAGATAATGCGTACATGGTCTTTGGTAGAGTGGTCTTGCAGAAACATAGCTCCTGTCACCAAAGTGCAGGTTTTGGAGATTGTAGATAATGTAGGACCTATTATTACTAATTTACAGCCGTTAGTATTAGCGTCTACGAGTAATCATACTTGCGAAGGAAGAGTTACCTTACCAAATCCTACACTAGCCGATAATTGCTCATTACCTACAACACTTACAGTAGATATTAATATATTAGTTAATGGAGACCTAGCTACACCACGTGTAATCATCAAACATGGCGAACCAAAAGTAGCTACTTTGCCAGTGGGAACTCACCTTGCAGTATATACGGCTTATGACGCATGTTACAACAAAACTACCAGTTCGGTGGTAGTAGACGTTGAAGATAATACTGCTCCAGTTGCTATTTGTGATGAGTTTGCAACGATAGGCTTAACATCAGATGGAACAGCTCATGTGCCAGCATCAGTATTTGATGATGGAAGTTATGATGAGTGTAAATTACAAAAATTCTTAGTAAGAAGGATGAACCCCACAGCATGCGGAGCATGTGATGCACCTGTACTTCCTGGTTTTAAACTTTTAGCTTCAAGAAATGGACATTATTATTATACGTCTGATCATCCAGCAATAGGCAAGGTAGCTTTCAAAACTGCTAAAGCTATGGGTGGTTATGCAGTTTCTTTTGAAACTCCAGCAGAAGCTGAGTGGTTGATTGGACAGTTAAGAGACAAAAACCTTACAGATTGTTATTCCATAGGTCTTAATATTCTTAATGGAGCTACATTCCCTGAATTCAAGTGGGAAAGTGGTGCTACATTTAATTATAATGACTTTTTTGGCACAACGCTTATAGACAAAAATATAGCATATGTATGTGTATCTGGATTAGAGCCAGGACCAGTAGTAAGCTCAAATTTAAACACAACACCTGCTAGATATATTATTGAAATAACTGACCCTTGTGGGTGGGATTCTTATGCAGACTTCTGTTGTACTGATGTTCCTGCCAATCAAATGGTAGCTTTCAGAGCTGTAGACGCTTCCGGAAACTTTAATGACTGTATGGTGAGTGCTGTGATTCAGGATAAAATAGGTCCTTCTATCACCTGCCCTGCTCATGTGACAGTAGATTGTGATTTTGCATATGATCCTTCAAATTTGAATAAAGACTTTGGTGCACCGGAGGTGACAGACAATTGTCGTCCTTTTCCTATACCAGTGCC
Organism: Aureispira sp. CCB-QB1; assembly: GCA_945870185.1. Classification (GTDB taxonomy): domain Bacteria; phylum Bacteroidota; class Bacteroidia; order Chitinophagales; family Saprospiraceae; genus OLB9. Next base: position 18,490 of record CAMBRK010000042.1, read on the forward strand.
AGTAGTTGTAAATAGTTTAAATAGCTGTAGAATAGGTACCATCACGCGTACTTTTACAGTGACAGATTTAGGAGGTAGATCTTCTTCATGTACACAGGTGATCACTTTCAGACCAAATGATGATCAAATTTACAGTGGACCGTCAAACGGAGATTGGCCAAGAGATACTATGGTCACGGGTTGTGGAAACGCTTCAGATCCTAGATTCTTACCTGCAGCACTTGGAACAGTAAGACTTACAGATGGAGCATGTTCTCTAGTAGGTGCACAATATGTTGATGAGGTTTATTCGTTCAATCAACCCAATAGTCCTGCTTGTTTTAAAATTCTAAGAAAATGGACTGTGATCGACTGGTGTCAACCTAAAACAAGTGGTGGATATGAGACTTGGGAAAGAACACAAGAAATCAAGGTTATAGATAATATCGCTCCTGTAGTACAATTGAATGGTAGACCTCTAATTGGAAATTTACCTAATGTTATTCAATCTACCTTTGATGCAGATTGTGCTGACGGCCAAGTCACTCTTACAGCTACAGCATCTGATGTATGTACCAATATTTTGAGAAGCAGCTACAAAATTGATGCAAATAATAATGGTACTTTTGATATCAATTCTGCAGTATCTTCAAATAACACTATAACCGCATCAGGAACGTATCCTGTAGGAAACCACAGAGTAGTATACACTTGGGAAGATAAGTGTGGAAACGTCACATCCATAGAGCAATTATTCTCTATTGTAAATATGAAAGCACCAAATGCAATCGTACTCAACGGACTTTCTATCAGTTTGATGAAAGTATCAGAAGGTGAAGGTATGGCAGAAATATGGGCTACAGATTTTGACCCTGATAAAAAGTCAACCCACCCATGTGGATACCCGGTTTTACTTTCATTCGAGCCTACATTTAAAAACAATGCAGGAATGTTGACGGGCACACCTAACAAAACATATGATTGTGACCAATTGGGAAGACAAGAAGTGACTATTTATATAGCATCACTTACGCCAGCAGGAGATATTGTGGAGACTTCAGTAAAAACATTTATTGATGTACAAGACAATGCAAATCCAAAAATCTGTAAAGATGGCAGAATAGTATCAGTAAGTGGTGTAATTGCCACAGAAGCTAATGCAGTTCTAGAAAATGCAAATATTGCTTTAATAGGATCAGAAATAGTAACCATAACTGATAAAAGCGGAAGTTTTGATTTTTCAAATATGCCTTTAGGTGGTCATTATATAGTAACGCCGGAGAAAAATGATGACCATATCAATGGTGTTTCAACTCTCGACCTTGTTATGATACAAAGACATGTATTGGGCATTGAAAAATTAAATTCACCTTACAAACTTATTGCAGCAGATGCCAATAAGGATGGAAAAGTGACGGCTTCAGATCTTACAGAATTAAGAAAGCTTATCCTAGGAACAAATGTCGTATTGACCCAGAATACTTCATGGAGATTTGTAGATAAAGCATATACATTTAATGATGTAGCAAATGCACAAGGAGAGGCCTTCCCAGAAGTATATAATATTGAATTATTAAACACAGATATGAAAACCGATTTTATAGCTGTAAAAGTAGGAGATGTCAATGGCAATGCCAAAGCAAATAATTTGTCTAATCAAACAGAAGTTAGAAAAAATAACCCATTGGTTATCACCACAGATAATAAAGAATTTTCAGCGGGTACATTAATATCTGTGCCAGTAAAGGTGTCTGATGTACAAAATCTTTCAGGAATGCAGTTTACTTTAGAGTTTGATAATAATATGCTTTCTCTTACTGGAGTAGATGCGGCGGCTCTTAGTATCAATGACAGTAACTTTGGATTTGCAGAAATGCATAATGGAGTGGTTACCATGAGTTGGAATACTGCTAAGGCAATTAATCTTGACGCTAATACCACTTTATTTACACTTTCGTTCTTGGCCAAAGATCATGGTTCTTTGGATCAGGCAATAGCTGTAAATTCTGCAGTAACAAACTCTGAAGCATATGATGAAGAGTCCAACATAATGGATGTTGTTTGGAGAGTTAATAGCACACAAGGTGGTTTTGAGTTGTTCCAGAATAGTCCGAATCCATTTAAAGAAAACACAAGAATCAGTTTCAATCTTCCAGAAGCCATGAATGCTAGTATTTCAGTTCATGATGTTACAGGCAAAGTGGTAAAATACATGGATGTAAACGGAGTAAAAGGATTGAATACTATAGAACTGAACCAAATGGACTTAAGTGCTGGCGTGATGTATTATACATTTCAAGCAGGTGCTTATAAGCAAACCAAAAAAATGGTTATTATAGAGTAATTTGAGTTTTTTGAAATAAGTTTTTTAAGGTTTTGAACCAAAGCCCTTTTGCAGTGTCTGATGCAAAGGGGCTTTTTTATTTTTATAGAATTTATTAACTATCAATATTTTCATATCTTTGTGTTATCAATGGCAAGAATCATAGGCATAGATTTTGGTGGGAAAAGGTGTGGCATCTCGGTTACGGATCCTTTAAAAATTATTGTAACGGGTTTAGACACCGTAGATACATCAGACTTAATGGCTTATCTTGTTAAATATATGAGCACCGAAGCTGTAGAAAAAATAGTAGTAGGCCTTCCAGTTCATAGAGATGGCAACTTTACTTATCTAAAAAAGGATATTGATCTTTTTGTAGAAAAACTAAAGTCAGCCTTCCCAGAATTACAAGTAGATTTTGGGGATGAGCAATTTTCTTCAAGCCACGCCAAAAAAATTATTTTCGATAGCGGAGTTAAAAAAGAAAAAAGAAAAGACAAATCACTCATAGATAAAGTAAGCGCAGTAGTTATTTTACAAAGATATTTGGGACATATTTAAAATTTAATATAGAAATGATTTTACCAGTTTTTGCATATGGTCAGCCCGTACTGAAAAAAAAGGCAGTAGATATTGATGCACAATATGAAGACTTCTCTATTTTGTTAGATAATATGTGGGAGACCATGTATGCTGCACATGGTGTAGGTATAGCCGCTCCACAAATAGGCCTAGCCATCAGGCTTTTTGTTATAGACACAGTCCAAATTATGGATGATGACAAGAAGAGTGAAGGTATAAAAAAAGTGTTTATCAACGCTCAAATCATTGAAGAAACTGGAGAAATGTGGGCATATGAAGAAGGGTGTCTTAGTATTCCAGATATACGTGGAGATGTAGAGCGTCCAAAAAAAGTAAGAATACAATATCTTGACGAAAACTTTATAAAACATGATGAAATCTACGAAGGGATTAATGCCCGAGTCATTCAACATGAGTACGACCATATAGAAGGAATCTTGTTTGTAGAAAAGTTGAAACCACTCAAGAAAAAACTTATCCAACGTAAACTCAATGATATCAAAGCGGGAAAAGCAAGTGCAGATTACAAAATAAAGTTTGCTAGATTTGCATAAAAGTTACTTTCTGCCAAAATCAGCAGGTATTTCTCCCCAAGACTCTGTATTCCATTTGATGATTTTATTTTGAAATTTATTGTTTTTTAGCCAGTTTTCAGCCCGACCGATGAGATCAAAAAGTACTTTGTTTTTTGAACTTAATGCTAAGTTGGTCTTTACCTTTTTATTTCTGACCCAACTCATAGCAGTAACCGAGTCCGTATAAATGGAGGTATGATCATTATTTAATTTTTGAAGCATAGCTAATGCATGTACTAAAGCCAAAAACTCTCCAATATTATTAGTTCCTTGTTCAAAGGGACCTTGATGGAAAATAAGTTTTTTGGATGCGGTCTCTACACATTGATATTCCATTAATCCGGGGTTTCCGCTGCACGCTGCATCAACAGATATACTGTCCTTGACTATATTTTCCTTACTCTCAGAACTAATAGACGCATTTGAACTGCTTTTTTTCACAAACTCAAAATAATTTCTTTTTTGAGCATATTCGGCTTCTGCCAATGAATCGAATGCCTTATACTTTGCAGTTGGGTGTCCTTTGATTTGAAGCTGGCAATCATCCCACGAAATATAAATTCCTGGACTGATTCCTTCCCAAACCACATAATATTTTTGTTTCTTTGCCAAAATTTTTAAACCTAAATAACTAAAATGAGTTCTAATATGAAGGCCAAAAGTACAATAAAACCACCACTTTTGGCGACAAATCATAGCCAATTCCTATGGTGCGAAGTAAAAAGTGATTATTCTGAAGTAATTTTGGACCGGAATAGGAAATTCAATTTAGGTTAAATTTCAATTCGCAAAAGTAATGTTTATAGATACACACGCTCATATTTATAGTGAAGAATTCGTAGAAGATCTTGACATAATGATTCATAATGCCCATCTCCAGGGGATAACAGATATTTACATGCCTAATATTGATAGTTCGTCACTAGATAACATGTTAAAAATCCAAGATGATCATAGTAATTGTCACGCTATGGTCGGATTACACCCATGTTATGTAAAAGAAAACTACAAATACGAGCTTAAAACTATGGAAAAATATCTAAATGAGCATAAATTTTGTGCAGTTGGCGAAATAGGCATAGATTTACATTGGGACAAAACATTTGCATTGGAACAAGAAGAAGTATTCCAAATTCAAATAGAAATCGCCAAAAATTCGAACCTTCCTATTATAATTCATTCAAGAGAATCTTTGGATAAAACCATAAATACAGTTAAAAGGCTTCAAGATGGACGTTTAAATGGTATATTTCATTGTTTTAATGGTAGCTTGGAACAAGCAAAACAAATTATAGACCTTGGATTCTATATGGGCATAGGAGGAGTTATAACTTATAAAAATGCAGGTGTTGCAGAGGTAATAGCACAAGTTGACTTGACCCATCTAGTTTTGGAAACGGATGCTCCATATTTAAGCCCAGTACCTTATAGAGGCAAAAGAAATGAGCCTTCATATATTAAGACAATAGCTCATAAACTGGCAGAAATCAAACAATCAGATATGTCAGAAATAGCATCCGTCACGACAATTAATGCAAAAAATATTTTTTTAACACACCAAAAGTAAAAGGATTTTCGTCTATGGGTAATAAAGAGAGTAAATTCAATTTTATACTTCAAGTTAATCTAAAGTAAAATTTTTTGCAAAATTAATATAGCAATAATCAAATGAAATATAACAATATATATATTATTAAAATAAGTATTACTTAAAAACATTTTGTAATTACAAGTAATTTTTCAACATTTGCGGTGTTGGAGAGTTGTCCGAGCGGTTTAAGGAGCACGCCTGGAAAGTGTGTATACCTCAAAAGGGTATCGAGGGTTCGAATCCCTCACTCTCCGCAAAAAAAAAGAATAGAATAGTAAATATTTAAAAATAATTAATAATTTTAACCTTTATTTTGTATATCACTTTTTAATTATCTTAAAACGTAAATTAACAAATCATGCGAAAACTTTTATTTTTAATCGGTGTGTTTATGGTAGCATCTTATTTTGGTGCTCATGATGTTTTAGCACAAACGGCAGATTCAGTTGCAGCAGCGGCAGGTGAGGCGGTAGATTCAATGGCTTCAGCAGGCCCAGCAGCGGCAGAAGCGGTTACAGAAACCGTAACAGCGGCAGCAGAAACAACAGAAGATGTTGGCGCTTTCCAAACTTTGAAAGAAAAATTTATCGAAGGAGACTGGATTTGGATGACCCCAGTACTTGCTTGTATGATCTTTGGTTTAGCATTCTGTATTGAAAGAATTATCACTTTAAATATAGCATCAGCAAATACAGATACATTGATGTCCAAAATTGACGATAAGTTAACATCTGGAGATATTGAAGGCGCAAAGGAAGTTGCTAAAGCTACTCCTGGTCCTGCAGCAAGTGTAATATATGAAGGGCTTAGAAACGTTGCCGGTGGTGCAGAAGGAGTAGAAAAGGCTATCGTTTCTTACGGTTCAGTACAAATGTCTCTTTTAGAAAAAGGATTAGTTTGGATTTCATTGTTCATAGCACTAGCTCCGATGTTAGGATTCTTAGGTACGGTTATTGGTATGATTCAAGCTTTCGACAAAATCCAAGCGGCTGGAGATATTTCTCCTACAGTAGTTGCAGGTGGTATTAAGGTGGCACTTTTGACTACAGTATTTGGACTTATAGTAGCTATTGTACTTCAAATTTTTTATAATTATATCGTTTCAAAAATCGATGCAATCACTATGAAGATGGAAGAATCTTCTATTGCATTAGTAGAGCTTATGTTGAGAAATAAGTCATTTAAATAATTTTTTAATCATTAAAATAAATTAAAATGACTAAATTATATAATTATTTGGTAAAAAATGGAGACGCCGTAGCTGTTGGGGTTAGCGCAGTGTTATTCATTATCTTTGCTTTAGCAATTTACCTGGGATCTTCTTCAGGAGGATACAACTTAAACGAATTAATAGATAGAAAAGATTTGTCTGATGTAAATTGTTTCAATCCTGGATTATGGATGGCGATAATATTGTTAGTTTTAGCAATATTTTTAACTGTTGCTGGTATCGTCTCTGATTTATTCAAAAACATTAAATCTGGCTCAAAAAGCATTTTTGGATTTTTAGGTATCATTGTAGTTTTCATAGCGCTATATTTTACTTCTTCTTACGATTCAGGGGGAAGATTTGGAGCATATTGGGGCCCAGAATTTAATATTACCGAGGGTCTAAGCAAATTTATATCTGCTGGACTATATACCATGATGGCAATGGCATTTATTTCTTTCTTCCTAATAATCTTTTTTGAGATTAAAAGTTTTTTCAAATAATTAATTAAGTAATTATTATGGCAAAGAAAAACAGGATGGCTAATGAAATCAATGCAGGGTCAATGGCTGATATAGCCTTCCTATTGTTAATTTTCTTTCTAGTCACGACCACCATTGCAGAAGATAAAGGAGTACTTGTAAAGTTACCACCTTTTTCTAATGACCCACCACCTGAGTTAAAGTTGAATACCAGAAACGTATATTCAGTATTAGTCAATGCTCAAAATCAACTTTTAGTTAGAGGTGAACAAATGGATATTGCAAAACTTAAAAGTAATACCAAAATATTCATTGCCAATCCTCAGAAGTTGGAGAACATGGCCGTAAGTCCAAAAGATGCTATCATTTCATTAAAAAATGATAGAGGTACTAAGTATGGTACTTATCTAGAAGTTTATAACGAGCTTAAAGCAGCTTATAATGAGCTATGGGATGAAGCATCTATGGTGAAATTTGGAAAAGGTTTTGAAGAGATTTCGGCTGACAAACAAAAGGAAATTAAGGAAGAAATTCCTTTGATACTTTCCGAAGCCGAACCGACAAAATTTGGAGACGAAAAATAATTTGTTGACAATTTAAAAACAGGATCATATGTCTAAGTTTAAAAAGAAGCAAGGTAATACTACTCCAGGTATATCTACAGCATCATTACCAGATATTGTCTTTATGCTTTTGTTCTTCTTCATGGTTGTAACCAAGATGAGAGATACAGAACTTATGGTAACAGTTAATACTCCACAAGCATCAGAAATGACAAAATTGGAGAAAAAGACTTTAGTTAATTTTATCTTCATAGGAAGACCAACGGAAAAGTATACGAAACAAGTTGGAACTAAGCCAAGGATTCAACTTGGGGATAAGTTTTCGACGACAGATGATATTCCATTGTTTTTAGCTAAACACAGGGAGTCTGTGCCTGAAGGCCAAAAGCAAAGTATAATCTCTTCCCTTAAGGTTGATAAAGATGTCACTATGGGTATAGTGGGTGATGTAAAGACTTCACTACGTAAGGCTGGACAACTTAAGTTGAATTATTCAGCTAAGCAAAGAGAACGTACTAAGTAAAAAGTTTTCGAAGTTTAATATTAAAAGGGTTGTAGGATTAATTTCTTACAACCTTTTTTTATCCATATAATTCGAATACAATTTGTGATCGATTGTAGCCCATATTTATAATATTTTCTACTGCTTGGTCTACCATACCCGACCATCCACAAATATAAAATCTTCTATTGGCTGATACATCGATATATCTATTTTGATAGATATCATGGATATAGCCGTGATGAAACGCTTGGAATTTTTCTTTACTTAGGGCAAAATCAAAGAAAAAATTTGGGTGTTTTTGGGCTAATTTTTGCCATTGCTCCGAGTATAATAGTCCGCTAGCATATCTGGTGCCAAAAACTAAGTGGATTTTATTAAAATTTAAATTGTTTTGATCAATATAATTAATCATGCTACGAAAAGGTGCTATCCCTGTTCCCGTGCATAACATGATAAGCTCTTGGTTTAGTTCTTGTGGTAATATAAAACTACCATCTGGACCTTTAAACTTAAGTATGGTCCCTACATTACAAGCTTCAAATAAGTACTTAGTACCTAATCCATTTTCAGATCTAACGATGCATAGCTCAATTGTATTAGTATCAGAAGGTGAACTTGCAATAGAATAACTTCTCCACCTGTCCAATCGTTTTTCACTAACGGGTAGGTCTAACGTTATAAATTGACCCGGGATGAAACTGAAGTGATCAACATCTTCTATTTTTAAAGTAAACTGTCTAGTATTGGGTGTCAAGTTCATGATTCCAATTACTGTGGCGTCATACCAGCGTGTAGGCATAATTCAAATTTAAGAACAGTTATTTATTTAGGTATTTGTCTTGGAGTACTTCTAGATGATGTTTAGTATGATAAGTATTCCACATAAGAATCTCTCTTAATGTCATTTTGCCCATTAAAGGGTGCGGAAGCAAAACGGTATCTAATTGAATGTTACTTAGTTGAGATGTTTTCTGATTGATTTTTTGATTTAGCTTTTCTAATTGGTCAAACCAAATGTCAATTTCTGCAGCATTGGACTGCGGCATATTTCTTGAAAAAGGCCCAACTACTCCGGGACCAGCTGCAGCTAGTTTTTCTTGATATCTTTGCACCACTTCATCATAAGTTCTTGAAGGACGATTACTTTTCCCAAATCTCCATTTAAGGAGAAAAATAGGAAGTTTTAATGCTTTTAACAATGGGTAGGTCGATTGGACTAAATGAATCACGTGTTGGCCTGCAGTCCATTTATCTTCTGTTGGTTTATACTCCCAAATCATCGGATTTTGAACTAGAAAAAACTTTTTCAATTCAGTTGTTTGCTTCGTAAGGTTTTGGGTTATTTGATCGGACGTCATATATTTTTGTTTTGTTAAAAAACTAAAGTGAACAAGTCATGGGCTTAAGTACGTCACAAAAAATAATATCAATTAATCGTTAAATTTTATTATTTAATACAAAGGAAAATCCAGCATAAATCTATTGACTTTAGATTTAACATCTTTAATTACGGTATCGTTATCTTTATTCATAATGACTGCATCCATCCACTCTACTACTTTAAGACAATGTTCTTCTTTAAAACCACGTGTAGTGATAGCTGCTGTACCTACTCGAATCCCCGAAGTAAGCAAAGCGGACCTACTGTCAAAAGGCACCATGTTTTTATTTATCGTAATATCTGCGGCTACTAGGGCGTTTTCAGCATCTCTACCTGAGATATCAGATGTTTTACCACGAAGATCAATGAGCATTAGATGATTATCTGTACCTCCAGAGATGATTTTATAACCAAGTGATGTAAATGCATTAGACATTACATTGGCATTGATCATTACTTGTTTACCATATTCTCTGAAGGAAGGTTGTATTGCTTCTCCAAAAGCAATCGCTTTGGCAGCGATAGCATGCTCTAATGGTCCTCCTTGCATTCCTGGAAAGACAGCACTATTGAGTACAGTTGACATCATGATCGGTTCTCCTTTTTTGGTAGTTCTTCCCCAAGGATTAGGAAAGTCTTTGCCCATCATGATAATACCACCACGCGGTCCTCTTAGTGTTTTGTGAGTAGTAGATGAAACAATATGGCAGTGTGGAATTGGGTCATTAAGAAGTTTGGCAGCAATCAAACCAGCAGGATGTGCAATATCTGCTAATAGTATAGCTCCAACTTCGTCTGCTATCTCTCTAAATCTTTTATAATCCCAATCTCTGGAATAGGCCGATGCGCCACAAATAATCAATTTTGGTTTGACTTCTCTGGCTTTTGAAGCTACTTTATCCATGTCGATGCGACCAGTATCTTCTTCAACACCATAAAAATTAGCTTGATACACTTTACCTGAGTAATTGACAGGAGAGCCGTGTGATAAGTGGCCACCATGGGATAGATCAAAACCTAAAATAGGATCACCAGCCTGAAGGACACCCAAAAAGATAGCAGCATTAGCTTGAGCTCCAGAGTGAGGTTGAACATTGGCATATTCAGCTCCGAAAAGTTGACAAAGACGATCTATTGCTATTTGTTCTACCTTATCAACAACTTCACAACCTCCATAATACCTTTTGCCTGGATAACCTTCGGCATATTTGTTGGTAAGACAGCTTCCTAATGCATTTAATACATCTTGAGATGTAAAATTTTCTGATGCTATGAGCTCAATACCATGTCTCTGTCTTTCTAATTCTTCTTGTATAAGTTGGTGTACTACGGCGTCCATATTGTTTATATTAAGGCCGTAAAGGTACTTAATACAATACTTTATTTTTCAATTATTGGGGATTATTATAGGTAAAAAATAAAGAGTTGTACACTAGATAATGTACAACTCTTTATTTTTTTAAGAACTAAAGAATTAGTTATTTTAAAATGCTGTCAGTACCTTATTTTAAAAATGATCACCGTTGATAAAAGTTCCTTTAATTCAATAATTATAAGCGTCAGGCGCTAATGGCTATCCGTTAAAATTACCATCCCAGCCATTTTTTATATTTTTACCCGAAACTATTCTTTTGGGCATATTATATTAGGTAAGTTTACATTGAACCCGGATTATGCATTAGAAAATCTATTCTGAAGCTAAACTTCGTGCCTTTGGCTCGACAAGGTCTGCAAATCAGAATCCGCCGCGGCGGACTATTTTTCTTCTGTAACCGTAGCGGTGCTACGCTTTTCGAATATAAATAGCTGATTTACCTGCCCGCCTACCATGTAGTGGTCAGGCTGGTTGCATTATAGCTTCTTCCCGCTAAAGCGGGACAGGCTATGACAAAGTTCTAACGCATAATCCAGGTTTAACTCACGATGTCTTAATACGCTGTAGCAGTTTTAGCAATGGTGTAAGCAGTTACGGTACAATTTATTTGTATTTTATTAATAATCGCAAGTAAAGTAACTAATATGGATTAGATATAATTATTGATCCAGTCGAAATGTTTGTTTCGAATGTTATCTTTTTCTTCTGAAAGATAGTTTAAAAATGCTCTTGCAGCTGGGCTGAGGGACTTGTTTTTTAACCAAACCAAACGCCAGGTTGTAACAACTCTTACTTCGTCGATAGGAAATATTTGTATCCTGCCATCATTGATTTGATCTTTCATTCCTAAAAGTGGTAAAATGGAGATTCCCATACCTGCCAAAATAGCTTGTTTTAAAGCCTCGTTAGATGAAAATTCTACTTTTTTTATGGGTTTTATTTTATTTTTTGCAAGATACTTTTCAGCAATATAACGAGTAGCAGAACCTTCTTCTCTCAATAAAAAAGGATATCTCTGCAATATTTGTTTTAGATTCTGATCATATTGATTCCAAATGGACGAATTACATACTAAAAACAAGTGATTAGGAAGGAGCTCGATTTCTTCTAGGTCTAAGTGTGGCGGCATGATGGATAAAAGAGCAAAATCTGTTTGATTTTCTTTCAATGCTTCTACTACATCTGCCTTACGATTGGTGTCCAAAAACAAATCGAGACCCTGATGCAAGGTAAAAAAATCACTAATAAAATAAGGCATGACATATTTACCCGTAGAAACCATTGAAATTCTAATCTTACCGGTAAGTAGACCCTTAAATTGCTGGATTTTATAGTTTATTTCTTCAACTTCAAAAATAATATTTCTTGCTGCCTTTGCTATCTCATAACCAAAATCGGTGATGTAAACCTTTTTACCTATAACTTCTGTAAGCGGTAAACTAAATTGATCTTGGAAATTCTTAAATTGAATAGATACAGCGGGCTGACTCAGAATTAATTGTTGGGCAGCTTTGGTAATAGACTGACGATCTACGATGGCCAAAAATACTTTGAGTTGATGAAGTGTATAATTCATAAAATAAATTTATTAAAACCATTAAAACTATAAATTAATATAAATAAACATCAATGACTATCATATGTTTAACCTGCATATTTTCTAATCATTAAAATTTAAATACCATGAACACCAAATTTTTTATCTTAGTTTTACTTAGTCTTTCTTTTACCAGCTGTGTAACGGTTAGACCAGGGGAAGTAGGGATGGTTCAGTCTTTGGGTAAGTTGTCCAACAAAGTAAAAACACAAGGCCCAGTTTTTTTCAATCCATTTACACAGAGAGTAATAAAAGCATCCATACAAACAGCCAATCTTGAATTATCATTAAACCTTCCAAGTAAAGAAGGACTTAGTGTAAATTCACAGATTTCGATTCTCTACAGATTGGAAAAAAACAAAGTGCCTGATATTATTAGAGAATTGAGCTTAGATTATGAGCCAGTGATATCCAATGTTTTTAGGTCTGCTTCCGCGGATGTTTGTTCTCAATTTTTTGCTAAAGATATGCATTCTGGGATGAGAGCTAATATCGAAGAGGCTATCAGGAAAAAAATGGATGTAATTTTAGGTCAGCAAGGGATCACTATCGAGTCCGTCTTGATGAAAAGTATTCAACTTCCAGCAGGTCTTGCTAACTCTATAGAGCAGAAGCTTCAAGCAGAGCAAGATGCTATGAGAATGGAATTTATCCTGCAACAAGCAAGACTTGAAGCTGATAGAAAAATTATAGAAGCTAAAGGCTCTAGAGATGCCCAGATCATTATGTCTGAAGGATTAACTGATCAAATCTTGAAATTAAAAAGTATAGAAGCCATGAATAATTTAGCTAAATCACCTAATGGTAAAATTATCATCACTAATGGGGCTTCTCCATTGATCTTGGAGCAATAAAAATTAAAGTTCTTCGTAAAGAGTTCATACACGTTTTGTTTTGTTCATTTTTTTTGTTTTGTTAATTAATTCGATATAACCCTTCAAAGTAAAAGTACCTTGAAGGGTTTATTATTTTTGGTATCTTAAAATTTTGAGTCCTAAACAAATTGTAAACAAACGAAATAAATTAGTTTTTTGGGTAATTTCATCATCTAGACCAACAGCTATAAATAAAAAGAATTTACTTACATTTGCATTGATTTTTCAATGACGAAATAGTAGACATGTACAAATATATTTTCTTTTTTATTTTGCTATTAGCTTTTTCTCAAGTTAATGAGGCACAACAAAACATAAAAGCTCCGCAAGATTTTTTCAGTAATTATGGCAAAACACACACTTTTCATCATCAGGTATTGGAATATCTCCGTTACTTGGAATCCAATAGTAACCAAATAAAAATAGTAAAAACAGGTGAGTCCTACCAAGGCAGACCTATGCATTTGGTATATGTTTCTTCTGCAGAAAATATAAAAAATATCGAACAGATCAGACTTTCCAATTTGTACAACACAGGCTTATCCCCAAATAAACCTGAACAAAATATAGAAAAAGCCATCGTTTGGTGCAGTTTTGGAGTACACGGCAATGAGGCAGGATGTACTGAAAGCGTCCCCAATATCTTATATCAACTGGTATCTGGAACTGAAAATCGGGCGAATTCTTGGCTGGAAAACACAGTCGTTATTATTGATCCAAGTTTAAATCCTGATGGATACGATCGATATGTTCATTTTCTAAAAAGTGTTAGCGGTAAACTCACTCATCCAGGTGTCACCCATAGGGAGCATCAGGAGCCCTGGCCTTCTGGTAGATACAATCACTATATGTTTGATATGAATCGGGACTGGGCCTGGCAAACCCAAAAAGAATCACAAGAGCGGATCGTGGCTTACAATCAATGGATGCCCCATATTCATGCAGATTTTCACGAAATGGGATATAATGCAAACTATTATTTCGCTCCTGCTGTAGAGCCATATCATCAGCATCTGTCAACGTTCCAAAGAAGTTTTCAAACCACAATCGGCAAAAATCATGCTTCATATTTTGACAAAAATGGTTGGTTGTATTGGTCACGAGAAGTGTTTGACCTTTTTTATCCGAGTTATGGGGATACCTACCCTTGTTATGCCGGTGCTATAGGTATGACTTATGAGCAAGCTGGTAATAGTTCGTCGGGTCGCGCTATCCAACTAGAAAATGGAGACACCTTGACGATTCAGGACAAAATTGATCATAATACGGTAGTCGCATTATCTACGATAGAGGTCGCTTCCCAAAACCAAAATGATATCATCAAAAACTTCAAAAACTACTTTAGCGAAAGTGTCAACAATCCCAAAGGCAAATATAAAACTTATGTACTGAAGCAAAACCCATCATTGGACAGACTCGCAAAGTTATTTGATAGAAATGGTATTCGATATGGGTTCGCCAAGGGAAAATCTAAGGCCACTGCTTACCACTATCAGTCCAAAACCAATCAGGATTTTGACATAGATGCGGGAGATATGATCATCCAAACAGCTCAACCTAGATCTACATACTTACAAATCCTGATGGAAGAAGAGTCTAAACTCAGTGACTCCATTACCTACGACATCACGGCATGGACCTTACCTTTTGCTTATGATACAGATTGTTATGCGTTTACGAGTACATTAAATACAGAGACGACTACTGTCAAAACAGTAAAGTCACCACCTGTAACTACCAACAATTATAGTTATCAAATCCCTTGGAATGACTTGACCTCGGCAAAAATTCTTGCAGCGCTGCACCATAAAGGCATCAAAGTACGTATGAATGTAAAGGATGCATCATTTAATGGAAAACCAGTAAAACAAGGTTGCCTATTTGTAAATAAAGGAGATAATGTAAATGTCAAAAATTTTGACAATTCCGTTTTATCCATAATTAAAAGTTTTGAACTCATTGATTACATCACTCACTCCAGTGGTTTTTCGGACAAAGGTGGAGACTTAGGTGGCTACTATTTTCAATTGGTTAAAGCTCCCAAAGTCCTTACTTTTTCTGGACGAGGAGTAAGTGCTAACAATGCCGGTGAAATTTGGTATTATTTTGACCAACTTCTGAATTATGGTGTGAGTATGATCGATTGGGACCAATTTGAAAGGGCCAATTTGGATGATTACAATACTATTATACTTCCGGATGGATATTTCAGTATCTCTGATGACAGAATGCAAAAACTCAATGATTGGACCAAAAAAGGAGGCCGATTAATCGTTATAGAAGGTTCTCTTTCCCAATTTGACGGCAAAAAAGGATTAACGTTTGATAAATTTGCTACGGAAGATGAGAAAAAAGCGGATGAGGAAAATTTTAAAATACAAGAACTTCTAGACCGGTATAATAACTTTGAAGGCATGGAGCGAAGAAATATATCTAAAGGTACATCAGGAGCCATTGTAAAAAATGTGATAGATAATACTCATCCTTTGGCATACGGATTGGGCAGTACTTATTACAGCCTTAAGACATCTTCAGCCGCATATAAACTGCAAAAAGGGTATTGGAATGTCGTCCGTGTACCCGAAAAATATGATAGTTATGGTTTCATAGGGAAAGAATTAAAGCCCAAATTATCGGAATCTGTTTCTTTTGCGGTCCAATCTCATGGTAGTGGTCAAGCTATATATATGGTGGACAATCCACTTTTCAGATGTTTTTGGGACAGAGGTTTACTTTTATTTTCTAATGCGGTCTTCCTCAACGGATACATACCTTCCAATTATTAATCTGCTTTCATTTCATAATATCACACCGAAGTATACTTTGTTAATATTCC
This sequence comes from Aureispira sp. CCB-QB1, assembly GCA_945870185.1. Lineage (GTDB taxonomy): Bacteria > Bacteroidota > Bacteroidia > Chitinophagales > Saprospiraceae > OLB9. The sequence continues at coordinate 34,364 of CAMBRK010000042.1, forward strand.
AAACCATTTAACCAACCTAAACCATACCCAACCATGCAAAGTTTTTTAGATATTCCACATCATTCAGATTTTACGATTCATAATATTCCATTTGGTGTATATAGTAAAGATGGTCATTTCTCTGCCTGCACGCGCGTGGGAGATACCATCATTGATCTCAATCAGTGTGCGCACACCCGAATATTTGATGGGCTATCTTTACCCAAAGGAATATTTAATAAATCCACTTTAAATGATTTCATAAGCCTCGGAAAACAAACCACAACTGCAGTAAGGAAACTCATTCAGGAAGCATTGAACATTGGAGGATTTTTAGATAACGATATTTTTAAGGGTACATCTGTCTTTATACCTAATGATCAGGTACAAATGGTGCTGCCGATACATATAGGGGACTATACAGATTTTTACAGCAGCAAAGAGCATGCTACCAATGTAGGTATCATGTTTAGGGATCCTGCCAATGCGTTGCTTCCCAATTGGTTGCATTTACCTGTTGGGTACCATGGTAGAGCATCATCAATCGTAGTGTCCGGTACAGAGATCAAAAGACCATCAGGACAGACAATGGTAGATGGGGCAGACAAACCATCATTTGGTCCAAGTAAACAACTAGATTTTGAATTGGAAATGGGATTTGTCATCGGAAAAAATACTCAGCTTGGCGAGACTATATCTACCCATGATGCCGAAGATTACATTTTTGGGTTGATGTTGTTTAATGATTGGTCAGCACGTGACATCCAGAAATGGGAATATGTACCTCTTGGGCCTTTTTTAGCCAAAAATTTTGCATCTACCATCTCGCCTTGGATAGTGACCCTTGAAGCACTAGAGTCTTTCAGAGTAGCAGGCCCGACCCAAGATCCAGAAGTCCTTCCATATCTCCAATATGAAGGTGATAAGAATTATGATATCCATCTTTCGGTAGATATAGTCACTGCACAAGGGGATTCAAAAAGGGTTTCCACTTCCAATTTTAAGTATATGTATTGGAATATGTGTCAACAATTGGCCCATCATACAGTCAATGGTTGCAATATGCGTGTGGGAGATTTGCTAGCCTCTGGCACAATCAGTGGACCTACACCTGATGCTTATGGTTCGATGCTAGAGATCTGCTGGAAAGGTACGAAACCTGTTCAAATGCCCGATGGCACGGAAAGAAAATTTATACTGGACGGAGACACGGTTGCTATGCGCGGATGGTGCGAAAAGGATGGCATCAGAATAGGATTTGGAGCATGTGATGGTAAGGTAATAGGGTGATGGTGAATGGGGGCATATCGGCTAATGCTCCTACACTCAAATTATTGGTATTCTGTGATGTAGACCTATACCCACAGCATCGCAGCCATTTTCTGGTTCGATAACATTGTCTGAACTATGATTTTTATGATTTATATGATTATTGTGATTCATTTTCCTTGATTTTTACTTCTAATATACTCCTTCCACTCGTCAGTCTCGAAGATAGGAACTTCTTTTCCCCTTAACCTATCCCACCAAGTCAATTTTTTTATTGGGTCTTTGGGTTTGTTTTTGCCTGCTTCTAAATCTTCTTTGATTTGAGCTATTTCTATACTATCTAAAGTTTGAGATTCATAATATTCAGCATTAAAAGAAATAAAGGCATCATCAGGGGTAGTGTATTCTCCAGGTATTTTACCAGTCAATTCTCTTACACCTGTATCTTTATCCAATTGTCCATAATCTATAATCAATGACCCACTTTTGTCAATAGAAATATATCTACCAAACATTTGCTCATGTGCCATAAAGCTGATCTCATCCCAGGTGAATGGTTCATACTTATCATATTTATAACTATCACGCATCGCAATCAAATTTTGATGTCCAATAAATACATACCACCTTCCATCAATTTTTACGCCATACAGGGATTGGATAAGGTCGGATGAGCCTATTGCCTTAATAGAATTAATACTGTTTACAGTAGTATAAAGTTTGGTCTTATCTTTATTGAGAATAATGAGTTTATCAACATTAAAACCTGTTTTTGATATTAAAGATTTAGCTGATTTAAATTTCATTTTTACTCTATTTTCTATTATGTTATTTAGAGTATCATGTACATGCTTATAATCATTAAAATTATCTTTGATAAAATCTTGGATTACTAATTCATTTTTGAATTTACTATTTTTCATATGACAGGATAATAAAATTAAAGCAGTTATATAAAACATTATTATCTTCATGCTTAAGGATTTCTTTTTGTTATTGTTTGTTTGGCATCGAAATCGGTAAACAGCCAATCATAATTATCAATGTAATGAGCATCCAGGAAATTACGAATTGATTCTTTGGCTTCAGGGATGAAGATATTTGGAACAAGACCGCTTGCATTTACCCCTATTTGTGGTGCGATACCATCTTGACAGCACCTGCGTTCTTCTTTATAATCACTGCCATACTGAAAGACACCATCAAAGTTGGATGTATTCAGTCCATAAGGCAATGACCTGACAAATTGCGTTAATTCTATCCAGGAATGTATCCCAAGTGTCCCTATCTTTTGACTTAGTTCATAATGGGCATTCAGTGTAAAATTCATTTAACTTACTTCTT
>CAMBRK010000043.1 GCA_945870185.1 Aureispira sp. CCB-QB1
CTACTAGATCTATTTGTGTAAACTTTAAATTTGTTTTTTAATTTTAAAAAATAAATAAAAATGAAATCATTAAATATAATTAAAAAAATAACTTTATCCATTATTGCAATAAGTATTTTGATTTTGGGTATGAACGGTTGTACAGGAGATTTTGATGAAATCAACTCCAATAAAAACAAACTTTCGGCTTTAGGTGAAAAAGAAGCTCCTTTTGCATTTTCGAAAGCACAAACTGAATCTTCAATGGCATTTTGGAAGTATCAAGTAGCTCAAAATCTTTTTTCTGATTTGTATGCGCAGTATTTTGCCACATGTGCGACATATTTCCCATCAGATAGAAATGTTATCAGAATGGACTGGATTAGGTGGATTTGGATACCTACTTACACAGAAAACGTACCACAGCTAAAAACGATTTTGGACAATACCGATCCTGCATCGGCCGAGAATGCTTTAGCCAATATAATGTGGGTTTATACTTTTCATCGAATTACTGACCACTTCGGTCCTATTCCTTACTTCAAAGCTGGAGAAGGGTTGGATGTAACACCATATGATGCACAAGATAAGATTTATGCAGATTTCTTTGCAAGATTAGACTCAGCATCCAAAGTACTTAATTCAAATAAGGACAAAAAGCCGTTCGGTAGTTTTGATCTCATTTATGCTGGTGATGTCACTAAGTGGATAAAATTTGCGAATTCCCTAAGACTTAGATTGGCAATGCGCATATCGAATGTGGATCCTGCAAAAGCAAAAACTGAAGCAGAAGCAGCTATAGCAGGAGGCGTGATGGAAAGTACTGCAGATGACGCATTGATGTACAAAACTGAAAATGGCACGGATGTCAATGGTCTTGCTGGTATTTCTGTTTGGAATGAATTCCGAATGAGCGCAGCTATGGAATCCACTTTAAAAGGGTACAAAGATCCTCGCATCGGGGTATATTTTCAACCTACAGGCTCAGGTGAATTTGAAGGTCTTAGGAATGGATTGACACCTACACAGTTGGGGGATGTCAAAAACTTGCCTGGCGCCAACTCTAATATTGGAACTAGATGGGTGACTGGCTCAGGTGGTGCATGGAATAGGGTGGGTACAACACCTCAAAATATCATGCACGCGGCAGAAATATACTTTATTAGAGCTGAGGGTGCGCTTAAAGGTTGGAATGTAGGTGGATCAGCACAAGTCATGTACAATAAGGGAATAGAAGCATCTATGAAACAATGGGGAATTAATAATCAAGCAGCTATCGATAGCTATATTAATTCATCAGATAGGCCATCAGCGCCGGGTGATTTTCTTAATTCTGGCCCACTTAATGATGCACCTATTAAATTTGATAATGATGTAAATATGCAGAAATTGCAAATAGCTACCCAAAAATGGTTGGCATTATATCCTGATGGAATTGAAGCTTGGGCAGATAGTAGAAGATCCAATCTTCCAGTTCTTTATCCTGTGGCTAATAATGAAAATGCAGATATTACAGGAGGTGGTAGACCTTTGCGAATTCCTTTCCTTGATCAAGAAAAAGTTACACATGCTGAAGGTGTAAAGACAGGAGAACCTCTTTTAGGTGGACCTGATAAGGTGAGTACACCTTTATGGTGGGACAAATAATATTTGTTATATTAGTTAATTAATTTAGAAAGGCCTTTGACAAAGGCCTTTCTTTTTAAGGTAAAGATAACCTTAAATATTTTTATTACTCCAACTATAAAATTCAACTTTTTTAATACTTTTTGCTAAACAAATTTGGTACCTTTGTTTGCATTATCACATAATTTATGACCTCATTCATGTATAGTAGAAATCTTGTATATCTTTTAATTTTAATATTTGTATTCCAAAATTGTAAACAAGCGGAATATAAAAAACTTTTTTCCAAAGTCCATTCATCTGAGAGCAAGATTAGATTTAAAAACTTACTTGAAGATTCTAAAGATTTTAATGTGTTGAAATATGGTTACTTTTATAATGGTGGTGGAGTAGCAGCAGCAGATTTTAATAATGATGGATATTTGGACTTGTACTTTACTGCAAATATTGGAGATGATAAATTATATATAAATAAAGGATCAGGGAAAATTTCCTTTGAAGATATTACAGCGACAGCAGGTATCAAAATAGAGCAAGGATGGAAAACCGGAGTCAGTGTGGTAGATATAAACGAAGATGGATGGATGGATATCTATATTTGCAGGTCAGCTGCCGAAAGCCCCTTAATGCGTAGCAACCTATTATTTATCAACAATAAAAATTTGACTTTTACAGAGTCTGCGGCTAAATATGGATTAAATGACTCAGGTTATAGTACACAAGCAGCCTTTTTTGACTACGATAAGGATGGGGACTTGGATTGTTTTATTCTGAATCATTCTGTGCAAAAATATGCTGGTTTTAGTCAGAATCTAAAAACGTATAAAGCTACTCAAGATATAAACTACACATCAAGATTACTTCAAAACGATGATGGTAAATATGTAGATGTCACAAACAAGGCAGGATTGATCTCAAATGTGCTCAGTTTCGGACTCGGAGTGATGGTGAGCGATTATAATAATGATGGCTGGCTTGACCTATATGTTTCCAATGATTATAATGAGGAAGATTACCTTTATATCAATCAACAAGATGGAACTTTTATAGAATCAATAAAAAATGCTACAACATACACTTCTTTATTTTCCATGGGTTCGGATGCTGCAGACATCAATGATGATGGTACGATCGATTTAATGACATTAGATATGCTACCCGAAAAAAATGAAAGAATCAAGATGACTTCTGGGGATGACAACTATGAGAAATATCAAAATTTACTCAATTCAGGTTTTCATCACCAGTATATGAGAAATATGCTACAAATCAATATTGGAAATCATCAGATGTATAAAACTAATAAAGGTATATATGTACCACAATTTAAAGAAGTAGCACAGTTTAGCGGTGTGTCAAATACAGATTGGTCTTGGTCTGCCCTCATTGCCGATTTTGATAACGATGGGAGTAAAGATATTTTTGTAACTAATGGATACGAAAAAGACTATACCAATATGGACTTCCTAAGCTATACTGTAGATTTACAAACCAAAAACTCATCTGGCAAGATCAATGAAATGGATGTCATCTCTAATATGCCCACTATTAAAGAAAGTAATTATATTTTTAAAAATGAAGGTGGTTTAAGGTTTTCTAACCAAAAATTGGCTTGGGGAATCGATGAAATCACCAATTCTGCCGGCGCTGTTTATGCTGATTTGGACAATGATGGTGACCTCGATTTGATTACCAATAACCTAAACGCTGAAGCATCAATTTATAAAAATAATACCCTATCAAAAAACAATAATTTTGTTAAAGTCGCCTTAAAAAATGCTAATCAAAGCCATGTTATAGGTGCTAAAGTTTATGTATATCATGCTTCAGGTCTTAAAATTCAAGAATTTATACCAGTAAGAGGTTATCAGTCGTCATCCCAACAACCTTTGGTATTTGGACTTGGCAATGTAACCAAATTGGATTCTCTAAGGGTTGATTGGACTGACGGCACTTCAGACATCTTGTTTAGTCCAGGTATCAATCGAACTATTGAAATGAAAAAAGGTATAAAAAATTTAAGTTACCCTCCTATTGTTTATCCAATAAACTTAACAGAAGTAAGTAATCTTGACTTTGCACATCTACCTAATGAGATTAATGATTTTAAAATTCAAAGCCTTTTACCGTATGCAGTTTCTGGACAAGGCCCTAAATTAGTATCAAATCAGTCAAAAGATTTACTCTATATCTGTGGAACCCAAAAAAGTCCGGGCAAAATTTTTAAGTATTCTAAAGGATCTTTTGTACCAATTAAGTTCAAAAATGTAATGGATGAAAATGTCACGGAAAGCAGTGCAACATTTGCTGACATAGATAGTGACGGCGATGATGATTTGATTGTGGTACATTTTGGATATGATATAAAGCCTAAATCAAAGGCTTTACTGCCAAAGGTTTTCATTAACCATGACAATAAATTTGAACTTCAAAATGCTTATTTCGGAAGTGAAGCAAAAATCAATGCAGGCGTCGTTCTTGCTTTTGATTATGATAATGATGGAGATCAAGACATTTTTATAGGTTGTAGGGTAATGCCAAGTCAGTATCCACAATCCATGCCTTCTATTTTATTTACCAATGATGGTAAAGGCAATTTTACTATTAATAATGGACATACTCTAGATTTAGGTATGGTAACTGATGCACTTACTTTGGTCAATCCAAAAGGATTTTTAGAGTTAATAGTAGCTAGAGAATTTAACTCAGTAATCAAAGTGTTAAATGCAAATGGCTTACTAAACTTATCTATATCAATCCCGATAACAGATACAGGCCTTTGGTTTTCTTTAGCTTCTGGAGATTTAAATAAAGATGGTGTAATGGATATAGTAGCAGGAAATCTTGGATTAAACAATCAACTAAATTTTGTATCAAAGGGGCAATTGTCTTTATATGATTTTCCATTTTTTGGTATTGCGAAGTCTATACCTTTGCTTTGTATCAATGAAGAAGGGAATACTTATCCATTTGCTGCAAGAGATGAATTATTAAGTCAAATTCCTCAACTAAAAAAGAAATATACAAACTATGCACAATATGCAACCGCAAGTATTCAAGATATATTTGGTAGTGAAATAGAAAAGGCGAAAAAGTATACGGCATCAACTTTGGAGTCTGTATTAATAAAAGATATTATGGGAATCTCTGAAGTTGAAAAATTGCCTTTTCAGGCTCAATTATCTCCAGTCAATACTATTGTATTTTATGATATAAATGGTGACGGCTATGATGATCTGATTATTTCAGGGGCTATATATCAGTCAAGGGTTCGGATTGGGATCATGGACGGGTCTGATATTTCAGTATTTTTAAACAATAAGCAAGGTGCATTTACATATTTAAAAGAATTGGGTATCAAAGGCCAAGTAACATCAATGACAATGTTTGATAAAACCTTACTTGCTGGGGTACATAATGATTGGGTTAGATATTTGAAATTTAATTAACAACGAAAATGAGTTAAATACAATGAAGGTTTAGACAATAACGGCGCCTTAGCTTACTCAATAGTTTGGAACAATTACCAAAAAGTGTTTTAAGCATATTGATTAGCATCAAATTAAAAAAAAGATAATGAGATATTCAAATAAAATAATTCTACAAAACAAATATAAATGAATAATAAACAACATTTTACAGAGAGTGGATACAGAAAATTCAAAAATATTGTCCACACAGAAGAGCTGACGTACTTAAGATCGTTGTATGATGATTTTCTCAATAATAAGTATGACTTGGCAGGTCATAGAGGAGATTTAGCCGGTGGAAACTCCACTTCAAAAAAGGTAGAAAAAATCACTCAGATCATGAGACCGTCCTTGATAGTGAAAGAGCTTGCTGACACTAAAACTTATCAAAAAGTAATCAAGATTGCTAAAGAGCTCATGGGTGATGATATAGAAATGGATTTTGACATGATGATCGATAAAGCACCAGGTACAGATACAAAAACTCCTTGGCATCAGGATGCAGCGTATTGGCCCAATATGGAAGACAAAAGAGCACTTTCATTTTGGATAGCCCTAGATGACGCAGACCAAGAAAATGGTTGTATGATGTATGTGCATGGGTCTCATCAAAGACCCATATTACCACATAACCAACCTAAGCCAAATGCTGCGCTGCAATGCGAAGTGAGTCATGATGACGATATCGTTTATGGTGAAATACCTTCAGGCGATGCCATAGTACACCATGGATACACCCTACATGCAGCCTTGGGCAATAAATCATCAGACAGACATCGAAGGGCACTAATCATCAATCTAAGACCCAAAGCCATGATTGATTATATGAGAAACCTGGGATATGATCATCTGGGCAAAAGAGAAATAAAAAATAAAGTTTAAAAATCATTAAATAACACAATCATGAAGCTGTATCATTTTCTGACCGTATCATTTCTTACAGTAATTTTGTATTCTTGTAGTTCAAAACAGGATGCAAACGTATCTTATACAGTTAATCTGGGCATCATTCCGGCTCCCAATAATGTCTTGGATAAAAATAAAACATCAGCACTGAAGGATGTCAAAATTGCCCTTCAAAGTCAGATGAACCCTGATTTTTATCAACAACTCATATCAGATATACAAGGTGTCTCTTTGGTAGATCAGTCAAAAGCGAATGTAATCCTTACAGAATTTAAAAATTTGGAGAAAGAAGGCTATCAACTTACCATTGAAAATGACAAAATAGAGATCAGTGCAGGCAGTAGTACGGGCTTTCAGTATGGACTGACTAGCTTGATTCAGATGGTACAGCATCATGGTTTTCCGTTGCCTCAGGTGGTGATAGAAGATAGTCCAAAATTTAGATACCGAGGTATGCATCTTGATGTGGCTCGTCATTTCTTTGGTGTAGCTGATGTCAAGAAATATTTGGATTATATGGCCTACTATAAATTTAATAACTTTCATTGGCATCTTACGGAAGATCAAGGTTGGCGCATCGAAATCAAAAAATACCCTAATCTTCAGGAAATAGCAGCCTACAGAAAAGAAACCCTCATAGGTCACTATAATGATCAACCTCACAAATTTGATGGTAAACGATATGGTGGATTTTATACCCAAGAAGAAGTCAAAGAGATCGTTGCATATGCCACTGACCGAAATATCAATGTCATACCAGAAATCGAGATGCCCGGTCACGCTCAGGCAGCTATAGCAGCTTATCCTGAACTAGGTTGTGAAAATAAAAAGTACGAAGTGGCCACAAAATGGGGCGTGTTCGAAGATGTGTTTTGCCCTAATGAAGTGACCTTTACCTTTCTGGAAGATGTCATGGACGAAGTGATCACGCTCTTTCCGGGTAAGTATATCCACATAGGCGGTGACGAATGCCCCAAAGAAGCTTGGAAAAAAAGTGCCTTTTGTCAAAACCTCATTAAAAAACAAAATCTTAAAGACGAACACGGACTGCAAAGCTATTTTATACAAAGAATGGAAAAGTACATCAACTCCAAAGGCAAACAAATCATAGGATGGGATGAAATTTTGGAAGGAGGACTTGCACCCAATGCCACAGTCATGTCTTGGAGAGGCATCGAAGGAGGATTGGAAGCTGCTCGCCAGGATCATGACGTTATTATGACTCCAGGTACCCACTGCTATTTTGATCACTATCAATCCGAATCACCTGACGAGCCCGTAGCCATTGGTGGATATACTACAGTAGAAAAAGTATATCATTGGGAACCTATTCCGGATTCATTAGCAGAAGACAAAAGAAAATATATCCTCGGTGGCCAATCCAATCTATGGAGTGAGTATATTAAAGCGTATTCTGGCGTGGAATACATGGTATATGCCCGCGGTATGGCCATGTCAGAAGCACTGTGGAGTAGCAACAAAGATTACACCGCTTTTCTACCACGTTATATGAAACACAATGACTATTGGAAGTCGAAAGGAGCCAATATGGCTTTTCATGTGTATGATCTCAAACCCATGGTAGATGCAGGCAAAGGGCAACCTGTAAGTATCAGTTTTATGATACCTGAGGGTACAGAAGTTCAATATAGTGTCAATGGCGGCGCTTCTCAAAAAATGGATACCCAAAAACCATTGGATATAACCGAAAATGGTAATTATGCTTTCACCGCGGGTAAAGACGGGAGAAATGGTAAACCTTTGCTTCTTGATTTTGACTTGCACAAAGCCACGTCAGCTACCCTTACTTTGGAACATGACGCTGCAAAACAATACGCCGGCAATGGTCCAGGAAGCATCATCAATGGTATCAAAGGAAGTGACGAAAAATATGGTGGTACAGAATGGTTGGGTTTTGATGGAGTAGATGCAATCGGTATACTTGATTTTGGTAAACCAACTGAAATCAACAATGTCAATTTTAGGTTTTTCAAAGGAGAAGGACAGTGGATATACCTTCCAAAAAGCATAGAAGTTTTCGGCTCTGAAGATGGTAAAACTTTCACATCTTTAAAAAAAATATCTGAAATTGCTACTTCCACAAAGATCGCAAGCATAAACATTGATATTAAAAATAATCAAACTAGATATCTGAAGTTTATTGCCACTAACTATGGCACGATACCAGAAGGCAGTCAAGGAGCAGGGCATAAAGCCTGGTTATTTGTTAACGAAGTAGTCGTTAAATAAAAGTGTAAAATGAGCGATTTACTCAATTTTAGGTTCCTTTTATCCTTTGTTTATCTATTAATAGCCTTGATTACAAATGGCCAGCAAACTGATCTTTACACCTATGCACCTGAGATATTCATCTGTCAAAAAATAAGTTCGGAAGCAAGAATAACCATAGACGGTGATCTCAATGACAAAGCATGGCAGTCGGCGGAGTGGATTACCCGATTAGTAGATATAGAAGGAGAGATCAAGCCAAAACCACTTTATGAAACCAAGATATCTTTATTATGGGATGATGATTTTCTTTACATTGCGGCTGAGCTCAAAGAACCTAACCTTTGGGCTACCATGGATAAACAAGATATGTATTTATTTCATGAAAATGATTTTGAGGTATTCTTGGACCCGGATGGAGACACACATCACTATGCTGAGATAGAAATCAATGCCTTAAAAACAGTATGGGATTTGCTTTTGACAAAGCCATATCGCGACAAAGGAAAACCTATTGATACTTGGAACATTACAGATCTCAAAAAAGGCGTAAAATGTTTTGGTACGCTCAATGATCCTTCTGATGAAGATAATAAATGGACGGTAGAATTGGCTATTCCTTGGACAGTATTGGAAGAACTCAATTCACATGATGGGCCACCAAAACATGGAGACCGCTGGAAAGCAAATTTTTCAAGGGTACAATGGCAATTGGATATCCATCAAAATAAATATCTCAAAAAAGTAGACCCAAAAACCAACAAACCCTATCCCGAATATAATTGGGTTTGGTCACCACAAGGAATCATCGCCATGCATCAACCAGAAACGTGGGGCGTCCTCATCTTTGCCGATAAAAAATCAGATATGACCACCTACATTAAAGAAGCAAAAGCTGATGAAAAAATAAAATGGCAGCTCAGGCAATTGTATTATCAGCAAAGAGATTTTTATAAAAAACATGGTATATTTACATCCACTTTAAAAACAGGGCTTTCTAAATCAAAGTTGGATATCAAAGTGACAGGGGACACATACACCATCAGGTATTGCGAAAACCGAAAATGTTTTTATATCAATGATGAGGGAAAGGTGTGGTATTCAGAAAAATAATATTTCTATCGAGATTCAAACATGTCACTCCTACGGAGTTCAATACTACGCACCTCTGGTGCTACAAATAGTTTGCTCCTCAGGAGCAAAGAATAATATGATAAATGGACTGTAAACCAGTCGACAAAAGTAATTGTAAAAATCTTGGTGCAGAGATCAACATGATAAAATGGCCCCAGCGGCTCAATACCGTTTGTAACCCAATAAATCAATGAAAACAAACTCCGTAGGAGTGGCATGTAAATCACTAACTATATCTTTGTAAATTATGTGAATTCTTTACAGCCATATTTATTACCGCAATAAAAAAGATAAGTTTCAGTGTTTATTAATCAAGTAACGAATCATTATTTTTTCAAAAACAATGAATGAATGCAAAATATAATCTATTTTTGTTTTGATATTTGTAATCAAAAGTATTAGAAATGGCAAACACATTCACCCAGATTTATATACAGATAGTTTTTGCTGTTAAGGGAAGGCAAAACCTTATTGCTAGTAGTCGCAGAGAAGAGTTACACAAATATATAACCGGTATAGTTCAGAATAGAGATCAAAAAATGTTATCCATTTTTGCGATGCCTGACCATATACATATTTTGGTAGGCCTTAAGGCAAGTGTGTCCATTTCTGATCTCGTAAGGGATATCAAAACAGGATCATCAAAATACATTAATGATAACCATTGGGTGATGGGTAAATTTAATTGGCAGGAAGGTTTCGGGGCATTTTCATATTCCAAAAGTCACATAGACAATGTGGTTAAATATATACTAAATCAAGAAGAACATCACAAAGCCAAATCATTTAAAGAAGAGTACATTGAGTATTTAGAAAAATTTGATATAGAATATGATGAAAAATACCTTTTTGAATGGATAGATTAAACAGGTCACTCCTACGGAGTTCAATAAAACGCACCTTTGGTGATACAAACAGGATACTCATCCGGAGCATAATTGACCTTGATAAATGGCCCCTGCAAGGCAATACCGTTTGTAATCCACCAAACACCATAGCAGTAGATATATCATCAGCAATTAAATATTAAATCACCATGCATAAACGCACCTTCATAAAAAATATCGCTCTAGCCACTGTTGGCTCTGCTTTAGTCGATCCTTTTTTAAGCATCAATTCTTATCTGACTGCCAAAACCAAAAATTGGATATGGGCACACCCAAATATCAATTGGACTGCTGATGATTGGAAAAGAAAATTATCTAAAGCTAAGGAATGTGGCATCGATGCTATACTACTGGAGATATACAACGGAACACATACATACTATGAGGGTGGACAACTACCCATGAAATCCAATGTTACGGATATGGTGCTGCCTATTTGCAAATCTTTGGATCTAGAGTTTCATGCATGGATGTGGACTATGCCTTGCAATGCCCCTGAGATTATATCCAAACGCCCGGATTGGTTTGGACACAATGGTTTGGGACAACCCGCCCATACGCATCCAGCTTATGTTCCATATTATAAGTTCCTGTGCCCTTGTCATCCTGAAGTCAGAGATTTTATCCAAGGCAACGTAACATCTTTGGTCAAAATATCCGAAATCGACGGTGTTCATTTAGATTATGTGAGACTACCTGACGTGATACTGGCAGAAGGACTCCAACCCAAGTACAATATCATACAGGATAAAGAATACCCTCAGTATGACTATTCTTATTCTCCACAGTGCCGGGATGATTTTAAAGCAAAAACAGGCATAGACCCGCTTTTGGATCTCCAAGAGCCAGCATCACATCAGGAATGGATGCAATTTCGTAGAGATAGTGTTACATCACTAGTGAATGAGGTATTAGTACCTGAAGCTAAAAAGTATAATAAACAAATCACCGCAGCTGTCTTCCCCAATTGGGAGAGTGTTCGGCAAGAATGGCACCGATGGAATTTGGATGGCTTCTTACCAATGTTATACCATAATTTTTACAATAGGGATATCGATTTCATTACTGAGCATACCCAAAAAGCTGTCGAAAGATTAAAAGGCAAAATTCCAGTTTATAGTGGATTGTTTATTCCATCGATAAGTCCTGAAAACCTAAAAAAGGCTATACGAGCTGGAATCAGCGGAGGAAATAGTGGCACATCGTTTTTTGAGCTCGGTGCTATGACTGACGAACATTGGGAAGTGTTGAAAAATATGTAACAATCACTTTGGTAAAGCTTGACTTTTAAAATCACATAAGCATCTGATGCAATTGATATAAATTTTCCTATAATTGGAAAACAATCTCATTTTTTAATAGGTCAAAAAGTGCTAATTTTTCTTTTTTAAATAATCTTCATGCTTATCTTTGTCGGCACAAAGCCTGTTGCGCTAACAAAATACAAATCAACTTATGAAATTTAATCACATCACACTTCTAGTTTGGATACTATGTGTAACTCATGGAATGTCTCAAAACTGTATTCCCACAGCTATAGTTTTTAACACTCAGGCACAGGTAGATGCTTTTCCTACGGATTATCCAGGATGTACCATGATCACCGGAAATATAGGTATTACGGGTAATGATATAACTAATCTGGACAGCCTCATTCAGATAACGCATATAGGTGGAAGCCTTCAGATATTGAATACCAATAATCTGGTAAGTCTTGTGGGTTTGAATAATATCACTAGTATAGGAGGAAGTTTGATTTTAAACAATGTTTCCAACTTAATAAATTTTAGTGGTTTGGGGAGTTTGACATCGATTGGAGGAAGTTTAAACCTTCAATCGGTTTATGAACTTCAGAACTTAACGGGTTTAAATAATTTGTCATCCATTGAAAATTCTATTCTTATATATAATTGCAGTAATTTAACGACTCTAAGTGGCATTGGACCCATTACTTTTTTAAATGGAAGCTTGAGTTTGACTTTAAATCAAATCTTAACCAACGTAGGAGCATTCAGCAGTTTGATCAATATTAGTGGAAACTTGGATATTTCGCATCCTACCAATTATGGAATCCTAGATTTAGGCGGTTTGAACTCTTTACAAACAATAGGAGGATACTGTAGTATTTCTGGCTCGTGTTCAAATTTGAGTTTTGACAATCTTACAAGTATTCAAAATGGTTTATCCATTTCTAATAATTCAGTTATTACTCAAATTTCAGGTTTTAATAGTTTGACTAATGCTGGGAGTTTAGTTTTTAATAATAATAATTTGTTATTAAGCATTAATGGATTTACAAATCTTGCCGATATTTCGGTAATTTCAATTTATTCAAATCCATTTTTAAGTGATATCAGTGGTTTTGATCATCCGATTTCAATATTAAGCATTGCAATCAGTAACAATTCATTTTTATCTATCTGTCATTTAGAGGCAATTTGTAATAAAATATGGGAGAATTCTGCTTTGGTAGACTTTCAAAATAATGGAACAAATTGTAGTTCAAATGCTGTTGTTTTGCAAAACTGTGGTACTGCACCAGATACGGACAGTGATGGTGTTAATAATTTTGCAGACAATTGCCCTACCGTGCCCAATTCAAATCAATCCGACTGCAACAATAATCAAATAGGTGACGCGTGTGAAACAGGTGACATTGACAATGATGGTGTACCTAACACATCTGACAACTGCCCATGTGTAGGAAATACCAACCAAGCCGATGCCAACAATAATGGAATCGGAGACAAATGTGATTATAATTCTGATACTGATAGTGACGGCTATAATGATTCTAATGATAACTGCCCCGCTGTAGCTAATTCGAACCAATCCGACTGCAATAGTAATGGTATAGGAAATGTATGCGATACTGCATCAGATTCGGATAACGACGGAGTTATGGACAATATGGACAACTGCCCTTGTCAAAGCAACTCCAACCAAGCCGATGCCAACAGCAACGGTATAGGAGATATCTGTGATTATAACTCAGACACAGACGGTGATGGTGTCAACGATGCAAATGATAATTGTACTACCGATGTTAATCCTAATCAACAAGATTGGAACAGTGATGGTATAGGCGATGCTTGCCAAGATTCGGATGATGATGGGATTTTGGATAATGTAGATAATTGCAAAAGTATAGATAACCCAGACCAATTGGACACTGATGGAGATGGTATCGGAAATGTTTGTGACAACTGCCCTAGTATTGCTAATCAAGATCAGTGGGATTTTTATGACAATGATGGTGTAGGTAATGCTTGTGATAATTGTATAAATACAGCAAACAGTGACCAAATGGATGCTGATGGAGATGGTGTAGGTGATTCTTGTGACAACTGCTTAAATGTAATTAATCAAAATCAAGACAATTGGGATAATGACGATTTCGGAAATGCCTGTGACAATTGCCCAAATACTCCAAACAATGATCAACTAGATACCGATAGTGATGGCATAGGAAATGTATGTGATAATTGTCCTACTGTAGCCAATGCCAACCAACTCGATTGTAATAATAATGGTGTAGGAGACATTTGCGAAGCTTTGGATACGGACTGTGATGGTATTTTTGATACAGTTGACAATTGCCCCAATTATCCCAATCCATTACAAATAGACCAAAACAATAACAGTATTGGAGACGCCTGTGAAAATTTTCCGCGAGTAGGTATCAATTCCACTGATCCACAAACGGAATTGCATCTAGCGAATAGTAGACTCTACATAGACAATATGGAGAAAGGTATCATCTTAAAAAACGCACAAAGTCAATGTTTTATGTTGCAAATGGATGGCGTTGTATTAAAGGCATTTCCTGTACCTTGTCCTTGATGACTAGATTGATGTATCTAGTTCAGCTTAATACCCCAGATAATACTTATCAGAGGACAATCATAGTACAAAAATAAAAAAAAGCCCGCTAATGGTATCATTAGACAGGCTTGATTTATTGTCAAAAAACAGATTGCGCTGTTATCTCTTCAATAATTATTGTTGTGCTGCAGTAGTGTCAGCAGGCATAGCAGTACTGTCAACAGCTGGAGTTTCAACTGGTGCTGCTTCAACTGGTGCTTCTTCTACAGGAGTCTCAGCTGGTTTTTCTTTACAAGAAACTAATGCCAACATTGCAAATGCGCCTAAAATAAGGAACTTCTTCATTTTAATAAATTTTAAGATAAGGTTAAAGAAAAATTTCACCACAATATTAAGGTGAATTTTTGAGACTAAAAACATCATTATCTAATTGTTAACAATTATTAAGTGATGATTTGCTAAAATGGGTGTTATTTTATTAAAATAAGTCGATTTTTACGATTTTGTAAATATAACTCGCATATTTTTAGCTATCGATCTATCCAATTTATAAGCCACCCAGACGCTTACTAATATAATGGCAATACTTATATATCCGATGATATTGTAATGGTGAATCACAAAATTTTGGTCGCTGTAGGTAATCCATCCACTCATCAGTGTTGCTAAACCCGAACCTAAAGATTGCACGCAAGAATTGAAGCTCATAAAACTGCCTCTGGTTTGAGCATTGACCGCTTGGGTAGTCATAGCTTGGCCTGGAACAGTCCTACCCGTTGCCGTACTAAACCACAGTGAAAATATAATGAGTATCCAAGGCAAAGGCAGTACGGTCATATTGGTGATTGCAAATACAAAAAAGGTAGATATTATGGCTGAAACTACAAATACCTGCCTCTTGCCAAATCGGTCTGCTAGTTTTCCGGCAAATTGTGCGGCAATCATAGAGCAAATCCCTCCACACAAATAAATCAAAGGCGTGTTTTCCTGAGCTACACCGGCATTAAATACCATGTAAGGATTGATGAGTGGTATGATGATAAAATGGCCGCTAATCATTAAAAAACTAAAAATCAGGGCTGTAACTTGTGTGTTGTTGCTAAAAATCTGAAAAAACTGGTGGATTCTTTCTTTTAAAGGGACTAAATGCGCTAAGTGAGCATCGACTTTCGGTATAAATTTTAATAATAATGGGTATAAAAGTGCCCCAACGCAGACCACTACATAGAACGGCATATACCAGTCATATGTATTGGCCAGATATAAACTGAATGGAACACCTATCACAGATGCCAGCGCAAATCCTCCCATCAATAAACCCATAGCTTGACCACGTCTTTCATAAGGCACCACATCTCCTATAATACTGAGTACTTGCGCACCTATCAAGCCTCCAAATATACCCGTCAAAACTCTCGCCAAAGACATAGTGAAAAATCCATTGGCAAAAGCACAACCCAATGTACCTATAAGAAAGCCTGCATAAGCCGTGAGCAGGAGCTTTTTCCTGTCAAATTTGTCAGCGAAAAATATGGCAAAAAAGCTACTCGCAAACGCTGCCAGAGAATAGGATGATACTATAATAGAAAATTGTGAGGTAGTTAGATTCCATTTGGGCATGAGGATATTTCCCAATGGCATCATGATCATAAAATCTAGGATATGGGTAAAATTGAGTAAAGCCAAAAGACTCACCAAGATGATTTCGTTTCTTTTCAAAATCTTATTTTGTTTAATCAAGCCAAACAGCGAATAATTCTAGTTTGTTGTTTGAATTTATGGATAAAGTGAGATTTATTTTGAATTATGAATCTTCGCGTGCAAGGATTGTACCTAAATTTGATCAAAACTTATACTCAGTCGTCATAAATTTTATTACCGGCAGCGGTTTTCCGGTAAAGTCATAATAAGTATTGTTTTCCCAACTAGAACCTGTGCCCCATTGGTCCTTAAGATTGCTGCTGATCCAACAAGGTTCCCAATACATGATACCTTTGCCACCACCGGCTATGATCGCTTGGGTTAATTCCTGCATGTATTTTAGCTGATCTTCTTTGCTTGCTTTGTAACCTGAGGGAATATTGGTTACTGAAAGTATGTTGGAGTATTGGTCCGCATTGTTTGTTGTCCAAGGGAAAGCGGTTTCTACGATCATGATTTCTTTTCCAAATTTTGCTGTCAAATTTTTGATTTGGCTCGTTATCGCTTCAAAGGTTTTGACTTCAGACCATTGATAGTAATGAGAAATACCTAAAATGTCAAAGTCTTTCACTCCAGCTTGATTGATCACACCATTGGCCCAATAGTCTGCATTTTGTAGTTGGGCTACGTGTAATATGATTTGGGGCTTGATATCCGATGATGTGGAAAAATCTCTTACAGCCTTGATACCTGAAGTAAGTAGTTGACCAAAATTACTGAAGTTGTTATTATTGATTTTGCCTGTAGGGAAGCATATACCACCATTATTTTCATTACCAATTTGGATGAATTCAGGAGTGAGATTTTGAGATTTTAAATGTTGAAGGACTTTAAGTGTATATTCATAAATGGAGTCTTTCAGAACATTGAGGTTGGCGTTTTGCCACGCCTTTGGGGTAGCTTGTTTAGCAGGATCAGCCCAGTCATCGCTATAATGGATATCTAAGTTGACCTGCATACCGGCTTGTTTAGCTCTTTGAATAGTTTTGGTAACATCACCGAGCTGATGATATTTTACGCTACCATACAAAGATTTTTGCCATTCCGGGTTATGCCATAATCGGACGCGTACTGCATTGGCACCATTTTGATTTAAATGAACAAATGGGTCGGTGACCTTGCCACTATCATCCATAAATTTACCGCCATGGTCCTGTACTGCGTTGACATAGGACAGATCGGCGCCCATTACAAACTGCTCAGTTTTATATTTTTTGGGCTGGGTGACTTCGACTTCCTTATTTTCATTGGAGTTGCAGCTCAGCAACAAAAATATGAATATACTTAACACCATTATGTTTCTGCTGTACATATGCCTTTAATTTGAAGGTTTAAATAATTTGTGGTCTGCCCAAAATGTCCCAAAAGGAACCAAAGACGCCACGAAAGCTAGGAAAGACTTTTGCCAAGACCATTGATATTTAAAATGGACTACAGCTAGAAGGATCACATAGGCCATAAACAAAAACCCATGTGCCATACCTACTATGTAATTGGGCAACGGCATATCGTATTTATATTTTAATATCATGGTAAATCCCAACATCAGATAAGATACACCCTCGATCCAGGCTGTAGTTCTAAACCATTGTAAGAAATTATTTTGGAGTAATTTGGACACAGAATGATGATTAAATAAGTGATATATTAAAAGAGTTGTGCTCGATAAACAAAAAAAGCAACATCAGGTTTTGTGCTGATGTTGCTTTTGTATTTTTAATGCTATACCTAAAGTAAATTAGATTGCAAAAATTCTTGATTTTAATTGTCACAACTTGTGCCGCTTTAGCGGTATTTTCAATGGATTAAAATCATAATTTTTCGCAATCTAATTTCTTTTTACTATTAATAAGATGTACAAAATTAATTGCAGTCCATATCTATTTTTGAAGTAGAGTCGTTGTTTGGAAAACACATACCAGAAAGTACCCTTGTAGGAACATATCTTTTTAAATCAGGGTCTCTCAATCCTTGGGTAAGAAATTCTGTCAAATCTTTGATCTCCTGCTCGGATAGGCCTAAAGGTTTGATAAATGTAGATAAATGGCTATCAGGCACTCTTTGATTTTCTTTGACGCCGTTATTAAAGTATCGGACTACGTCCTCTAGTGTTTGTTTGCTACCACCATGGAAATAAGGTCCACCACCATCACCTAGATTATATAATTGAGGTGTCCGGAATTTGAACATATCTTCTGCTTTTCCAGTAAAACCACCGCGGCCCATGTTACGTCTGTCTTCAGGGCCTGTTTTTAATCCTCCATGCTCATAGAGATCGTCTACACCCAATGCTTCAAATCTCATCGAACCCAGATTTTTTTCAAAGTGACAACCTACACATCCTGCCTTACCAAAGAAAAGCACGGCGCCTTTTTTCTGTTGCTCTGTCATGGCAGATTCTTCGCCTTTTAGCCAAAGTTGGAAAGGAGCCTTATTAGTAATATTTTGTCTGAGATAAGCTGAAATGGCAAAACTGGCACCTTTTCGGGAATACCTTTCAGATTCGGGCATATCCGGAAAAGCTTTGTCAAACATATCTTTATAGCCACCTTTTTCTATGATTTCCTTGGTATATTGCATTCTGTGGACTATGAGTCCTTCTATGTTTTGGCCTTCAAGTGCTCCGAGTCTTTCGTGATTTCTGGCAGTACCCGGGTCGTGAATGCCCCACATCTGCTCTGTACCCACATTGTGGAAGTCTGACCCAAAAGATCCATTCCACATGGTATTTTCCACATAGGCAACATTAAGCGTCACGAGTGGTCTTGCCCCTTGAGCATCGATATCCTTGTCACCATAAAATGGACTCTTCAATCTTGATTCTCCTATGTGACCAAATCCATAGCCGCCATCAGCTACACCTTGCATTCTACCCGGACGAAATCCTGAATCCGGAACATGACAGCTAGAACAAGTATAGGTAAACTTGTGCTCCGGTCTGAATGGTTCATTGGCAAAATAAGGTTCAAAAAATAACATTTTTCCTAATGCTATTTTATCTTTGGTCAATGGGTTGACTGGAGACTGAGGGATGGCATCATAGTCGGTTTCATCGGGTAAAATAAATTTGGACTTGTCACCAATGACCTGATAAAGCAGTTTGTCTGTTTCAGACAATGTTTCATGCGAGCAACTTAAAATAAATACCGCCAAAATTATGGCAATAATTGACATATAAATTTTCATAAAAAATATCGAAATGTTTGAAAATCAAAAACAAAGTGCAAAATTACAAAAATATTTTAACTAAAAATTATTTTGCTATCAATTTTACTTATAATGAATATATTTCTGAATATATTAAAAAATACATGTTAAAATATTATTTAATATGTTAAAATTCATATAAATTTGCGCTAAAATTGAGATTACCTCTTGATTTCTATTTTTTATTACCTTATCTTTATCGAAATTTTATTTTGGTTGTCAGAAGTCTCGACCAAAAAAGGCTAAGGCCCCTAGATTTGTAAATTTTAACCCATGATCATATTCACTATTGCCTTGATGATACTCATCATGTTTGGGGACAGAATTCTCAAAGAGGCGTAAAACGGCAAAGGCAGATTTCTTCCCCCTGAGAGATCTGCCTTTTTTATTCGCAAAATACTCTTTATTTGAACAACTGCACGATTTTGATAAAAAACTGACCATTTTACGAGGATTAATTTCGTTTTTGGTCCTTTCGGCATACTTTTAGCTGTTTGTATTATTGTTTAAACCAATTATTATCATAAATTCAGGCACCATGCTAAAATATATTTACTTATCATGTCTATTTTTCACAGCTTTTGCATTACAAGCTCAAGAACTTAAGTGGATTTATAAAATCGGAGGTACTACTGCAGAATATGGTACTGGTGTGGCAGTAGATAGAGATCAGAATTTATATGACATTACCAATTTTATGGGTACAGTCTCTGTGGCACCTATGGTCACTTTTACTTCCAAAGGTGAAGAAGATGTGCTCATCAGAAAAAGTACATCCTTAGGTATTTTACAGTGGTTCAGACAGTTGAGTAGTAAATATCAGGTTTTAGCCAATGATGTTGCTGTGGATAATCAGAATAACGTATACGTCACAGGAACCTTTCAGGATTCTCTTTTTATGGGTACTAATTTTTTAATGGATGGTCAAGGACTCCAGACTTTTTCATTTTTGATCAAGCTCAATCCTTCAGGAAATCTTTTGTGGGCTAGAAAATATTCATCTACTATCTCCGTCACGGCTAGGTCGTTGACCGTGGATGCACCCGAAGATCTTATACTTTCAGGTACTTTTGAAGGTAATGCTTTTTTTGGGTCAGGATTTCCTGGTTTTAGCAGTGGTGCCAACGATATTTTTATTTTGAAAATTAATGGGCTTACTGGAAATCCAACATTCGTCAGAAGAGTAGGAGGTATAGACCATGAGTATGTCCAAAGTCATGCTGTCGACGCAGGTGGGAATATTTACTTGACCGGGGATTTTAGGGCAGAAATGGATGTAGACCCTAGTGCTACAGTAGTAAATGTCAGACCAATAGGCCTTACTGATATCTTTCTGATTAAACTTTCTCCTGCTGGCAATTATTTATGGCATAAGGCTTACGGCAGTGTTGGAGTAGATTATGGGCAGGCTGTTACCGTCGATTTTGAAAATAATGTAGTACTTACAGGAAGATTTTCGGACAATATAAGTTTCGGTTCTGTATCTAATGCGCGCACTTCAAAAGGTGGCACAGACATTTTTCTCATCAAAATAAACCCTGCAGGCAATACGATTTGGGTTAATACTTACGGTGATAGTCAAAATGACTCCGGTATGCACTTAACAACTAACGGGAATGGTATTATTTATTTTGCAGGGACTTTTAGAGGAAGAGTAGATTTCGATCCATCCAATTTTAGTACCAATACAGACTCTAAAGGAGGAGCTGATGTCATCATCGCACTTTATAATCAAGATGGTACTTACAATGATCATTTTACGCTTGGGGGCATCGCAAACGAACAAATTGGTGGTATCAGTTTGAAAAGTAATGGAGAATTAATATCTACAGGAGGATTTGGGGCTATAGTTGATTTTGATCCGTCGAGTAATGAAGTCAATATTTTTAGTAATGGTGGCCTAGATGCATTCCTATGGAATACTTTTGTATGTGTCAATCCTTATCTCAAAACGCTCAAGGCTGAAAAGTCTATATTGTGTCCTGGAGAAAAAGTCTTGATACAAGTAGAAGAAGGATATCTCAATGACGCCACTCAATGGTCATGGCAAAGAAATTCTTGCAATAACATCACCTTTGCCAGTGGAGATTTTCTAAATGTAGATGTCAAAGTCAATACCACGTTTTTTGCAAAGGGATTTGGAGGTTGTGTAGTAAACGATGAATGCAAAAGTATTGAAATAAAAGTTTTTAAGGATAGCTTGATTTATCAAGATATTTCAATTTGTCAGGGCGATACATTGAGAGTAGGAACTAGTACCTATACATCCAATGGTGCATACATAGATACTTTATCATCAGTTTCAGGTTGTGATAGTGTTGTTTTTACGGAAATTACTGTTTTGCCAACATACAGATTAACTCAAAATGTGAGCATTTGTAATGGCGATACCGTAAAGGTGGGAAGTTTTAAATATACATTGGCAGGTACGTATGTAGCGCCTTTGCAAACAAAGCAAGGATGCGATAGTATCGTGACCACCGTATTGAATGTATTGCCATCTATGATTGAGAATGCAGAAGGAATTATTTGTAAAGGTGATTCTATTACTTTCAATAACATCCAATACAAACAAGCAGGCGTTTACATTCAATCTTCTACCGGTGCCAATGGTTGTACAGACCTGTTGATTATCACCATAAAAGTACTGGAAACAGCATTTAATGCTAATGTCAGCATATGTTTGGGTGATAGCCTTAAAGTAGGTAATAGTATATACAAAACGCCAGGAACATACACGGACAGATTAATTTCTACCAAAGGGTGTGATAGCATCATGACTACCGTTTTATCAGTATTTAATACAAGTACTTTTAACCAACAATTGACTATTTGCCAAGGCGATAGTATCAAAATAGGTAAAAATGTTTATAAGAATGCTGGCTTTTATACGGATACCTTGGTCAATACTAAGGGTTGTGATAGTTTATTACTTACTAGATTGTTGGTCTTAGATTTGCCAACGCCAAAAGTTCAGAATGTTGCCATTTGTGAAGGAGATAGTCTTAAAGTTGGGATAAAATTTTATAAAATATCAGGACAGTACGTAGATACATTGGCCAATATCAATGGATGTGACAGTATAATAACGACAAATCTTACTGTCTTTAAGAAAATATTTATCCTAGACCGTACGATATGTGAGGGCCAGTCTGTAAAGATAGGTAATCAAACATTTACGAAGACGGGCATATTTGCAGTCCAACTAAAAAATATAAATGGATGTGACAGTATTGTCCAACTTATATTGGAGGTAAATCCCAAAAAATCTACTAATCAACAGTTTAAAATTTGCATAGGCGAGTCCATAAAAGTAGGCACAAAACTCTACGGTAAAGAAGGTACCTATAAAGATACGCTCCTGACAAAATTTGGATGTGATAGTGTGATCACCACTAAAATTGTATTCAATATTTCAATCAAAAATCTTACATACGATCTCTGCCAGGGAGAGTCTGTCACGATCAATAATAAGAAATATACCATGACCGGAATCTACCGAGATACGATCAAAAAAATAGACGGGTGCGATAGTGTATTGAATATCAGTCTGAAAGTGAACCCAAAATACACTATTGATACTATCTTTGAAATATGTAAAGGTGGAAGTATCAAGGTCGGAAACAGCATTTATTTTAATGTGGGCAAATACACTGAATATTTGATCAGTTCCAAAGGTTGTGATAGTCTCATCAATTTTGAAGTTAGAATTGTCAATTTCATTCCCATATTTTCAGTTTCAAGAGATACCCTTAAGACTTTTAAAGTGGATGGCGCACAGTATCAATGGTATATATGCCAAGGAAATGAAAAAATACCCATTTTTGGCGCTGTCAAATCGGAATTTGCCCCGATGATCTCAGGTCGATATAGTATAGGTATAACTTTTAAAGGTTGTACTTATCTCAGTGATTGTATGTCTTTCACTTTATCTTCAACTGATGATGGATCTGATGTTTCATATCAAATATTTCCAAACCCAGCCATAGATGTTCTCAATGTAAATGCTATCGACGATGGTCAATTAAAGGTCGTCTCCACAACGGGTATGGTTATATTGACCAAAGATATTTCTCCAGGAATACACCATTTGGATATTTCTTTGTTATCTTCGGGTACTTATTTTATAGTGATACAGTCCAAACAAAATATCTTTAGAAAAACTTTTATTAAACTTTAACTGTAGTACTCCTAATTAATTCATTTTGGAGTGCATATCAGTAGTATGAGTGAAGTATTTAGGTTTAAGCAGTTTGTAGTGCAACAAGACTTGTGTAGTATGAAGGTAAATACTGACGGTATATTGTTGGGCGCTTGGTCCAGTGTCGAGTCAAAGGTCAATGCATTAGATATTGGAACAGGAACAGGATTGATTGCTCTTATTTTGGCCCAAAGATCGCTCAGTTTGAACGTGGACGCTGTTGAAATTGATCAAGCTAGTAGCCAACAAGCAGCAGAAAATGCAAAAAATAGTATTTTTAATGATCGGGTAAGGATCATTCATGATAGTATTCAACATTTTTCTCAACAAAACACGACGCCATATGATCTCATCATAAGCAATCCACCTTTTTTCAGTGGTGGAACTTTTTCTATTAATGAAAATAAGGCCAATGTAAGGCATACCATAAAGCTTTCACATGCTGATTTACTGTTCTCTATTCAAAAACTGATGGCCAAAGATGGTCATTTTGATATGATTCTGCCTTATATAGAAGGATTACGATTTATAGAATTGGCAGCAAAATATGATTTTTATCCGGAGCACATTACTGAAGTATTGCCTAAGAAAGGTCGACCTATAGAACGATTGCTTTTACGTTTTGCCAATAAGTTTCAGAGTAATGTCAAAAAAGATATGATTGTAATTCGTAATAGCGACGATCCTAAAGACTACACTGATGCATTCACAGAATTGACTAAAGCATTTTATTTATTTATGTAAATTTTGGACTAATTTAAGTGACTTTCTAAAAAAGAGTCTTCCATATTCGTAAATTTTAATCATTTTGTTTCATTTTTACCCTTTTAATGGATTTCTTAAAATAGTAGATAAAATTAATGATTGAAAACCATATTACAAAATCAGAATTAGACAAAAAAATAATTCAACTTTTTGAGTATAGATTGTTTCCTGAACTGATTCGTCTTGGTCAACCTTCCGAAAAGGAATTCAATGGGTGTTGGCAAAACTTATTGTCTTTACAAGCTTCAATTTACTATCTGGATGCTCATCTCGAAGCACATTGGAATACTGACAATGAAGTACTGGAGTGGCATTGGAATCATATGATTCAACATTTAGCTTTATTTGGTATCGCACAGTCAGAAAGTCAAAAATACCTCAATCATATCAAGAAGTATGAAAAGCATGAATTGGAACTTCGGAAAGGAAAAATGCCTATGAGACTTGACATGGAGTATTTTTACTATTATAAATCATGTGATGTAAAGCTGCTGAGAAGGCTCATTTATGAAACATATAACCTTTCTAGTACTTGTGGATCGCTGGCCGAGTGGAGATATTATGACTTAATCACTGAGGTCAATGATGATGTTGATGATCTAATGGAAGATCTAGATTTTTATAATGGCAATAGATTTTTATTGTCTATATTAACCAAAGGAAAATTAAATACTAAAAATGAGTTCGACGTCTTTATTCACAACATAAAATCTAAAGCTGAAGAAAGGGTAAAGCAAGCCCGAGGAAAATACAAGGATTATATATATAAGATGACCGTCCAAAGGGTAGGAGAGACCCTATTACATATGGATAAGAGATTGCAAGAACTTAACCTTGACGAACTGCACAATAGTAAAATAGGAAAGGTCGTTTTTGTAAATCAATAAATTAGAAACAAAAAATAGCGTCATCTAGATAGTGAAGCCTTAAAACTTTTGATTTTTTTAATTGTTTTTTTAAAAGCCTTCATTTTAGATATTTAGGTTTAAGTTTGGGTAGTCTTTAGATTGATTTACAATTTTATTGAAAGACACTGATTTTAAAAACAATCTATGGCTTTCCAAAGCAGCAAAAATAAAAGAACACTTTTCAACCCATATATGAATCATCAAGATATAGAAGCTTTAAAAGAAGCAATTGCGAGCTCACCTGACAACTTACCATTGAGATTAATCCTTGCAGGAAAGTATCTTAATTTTGGCATGATAGAAGAAGCCGACGCTGAGTACCAAGTAGTTTTGGATTATGATAAGGATAATATTAAAGCTAAAGAAGGCCTGGCAGAAGTATATTTCAGGCGAGGCAAATATTCAGCTGTGATCATCATAGTAGAAGAACTCATATCCAGGCAAAAGGTAACTGAACGCATGTTGGTTATATGCGCAAAGTCTCTAGTGCGAGAAAAATCACTTGAAGAAGCTCAAGAAATTTACGAAAAAATCCTCGATCACAATCCAGATTTTGAAGATAAAGAGCTGGACGAAAATCTTAGAATGCCATCTTTTGACTTTGATGAAGGCGAAGATTTTGAAGATGAAGGTGATGATCCTTTTGGCTTTGGGTTTGAACGTGGACCAGAAGACAAGGATTTTTTTATGGAAAAACCGGACATCTCATTTAAAGATGTAGGAGGTATGGAAAGCCTTAAAGAAGAAATAGACCTGAAGATCATCAAGCCTCTGGAAAATGCAGAACTTTATGCGGCATATGGTAAAAAAATAGGCGGTGGTATTTTGTTATACGGCCCTCCAGGATGTGGTAAAACCTATATAGCCAAAGCCACAGCAGGTCAGATCAACGCCAATTTTATAGCTGTAGGTATCTCTGATATCCTGGATATGTGGATAGGTAGAAGTGAAAAAAATATGGGATATATCTTTGATGTGGCTCGTCGCAATACACCCTGTGTACTGTTTTTTGATGAGGTAGATGCTTTGGGCGCTTCACGGTCAGATATGAAAAATTCATCGGGTCGGCATGTGATCAATCAGTTTTTATCCGAACTAGATGGTGTCTCTGCTAGTAACGAAGGCATCTTGATCATGGGAGCCACCAATGCACCTTGGCATTTGGATACTGCTTTCAGAAGACCGGGTAGATTTGACCGAATTCTATTTGTGCCACCACCTGACAATTTGAGTAAGGTGAAGATTCTGGAGATCATCATGAAAGGAAAACCTATGGAAAAAATTGATTATAAAAAGATCATAGAACATACCAACCATTTTTCGGGAGCCGACCTGAAAGCCATGGTAGACATAGCCATAGAAGACAAGCTCAGGATTGTCATGAAAACGGGAATACCTGAGCCCATTACGACTACAGATTTGATCCAAGCGGCCAAAAGGCACCATGCCAGTACCCGGGAGTGGTTCAATACCGCAAAAAATTATGCTGTTTTTGCCAATGAATCTGGAATATATGATGAAATACTAAAATATATAAAATAATATGAATCAGCATGAATTCTATACATTGCTGTCGCATGCCGACGTGCTCCTATCCCAAAACAGATATGAGCAGGCAGACCATATCCTGAGCAGATTATTGGCTACGGGATACGAAGGTACAGAATTGTACAAGATGGTCATAGTGTGTAGAGTGGGGCAAAACCGATATGAAGAAGCTGAAGAAATGTGCAGGATGTTATTATCTAGGCATCCGGATGATCCCTTTTTATTTTATATCATGGCTACTATCAGTAATGTGGGTAGAGATTACCACCAAGCTTTAAAATATCTTGACGAAGCTATCTTGATGGATCCTGCAAATGATGTTTTTTTTGCTTTTAAGGCTCAGATTCAGTTGCAGATGAAGGACTATCAGATATCCCAAAAAACCGCAGAAGTTGCTTTGGAACTCAATGCTGAAAACACAGATGCACTCAATGTACGAGCTGCTTCTCTGATCGGTCAAGGCAGAAAAACTGAGGCTTTCGAAACCATTAATAAAAGCCTAGCCACAGATCCTGAAAATCCCGATACGCATGCTAATATGGGTTGGGGCCTTCTCCATCATGGTGAAACGAACCAAGCTTTAGAGCACTTTAAGCAAGCCCTTAAGTTCAATCCGATGCATGACCATGCTAAATACGGTATGTCCGAAGCGATGAAATCCAAATTTCCTATATACCGCTACTTTTTACAGCTGATGTTATGGTTAGGTAAAATGAAAAGTGGCAATCAGTGGGCCATCATTATCGGAGGATATATTATCTATCGGGTATTAATCAAAACAGCTGAAAATGTACAATCGTTACAACCATTCCTTATACCTTTAATTGGCCTAATGTTATTGTTTTTCCTTTCTACATGGATATTTTCGCCATTGATGAATCTGTATCTACTGACCAATCCTTATGGGAGATATACCCTGGATAATGACCAGAAGCAATCTGCAAAATTGGTGGGTATAGCTTTGTCCATTGCTTTGCTTTTTCTGATTTTATCGGTCCTTTTACCTGAAAATGATTCAATTTTGTACTGTGCTATCCTATCCTTTGCGATGATGATTCCACTAGGAAGTATGAATAATCCAGACTCGCAACAGAATAAAAAGAAACTTCGTTATTTTACTGCGGCTATAGCTGTGGTTGTATTACTGTACATTGTTCTAGCTTTTATCAGTCCAACTTCTTTTTCAGGATTATTCATGATTCCACTTTTATTGCTTGTTGGGTATCAATGGTATGCGAACTATGTCATGCTTAGGGCGGAGTGATGTGAGCATAATTTGAATAACTAACATACGGAACACTGATTGTAGTTTTGCCGAAATTCAATTTAAAACTTTGCTAAATCCATACGTCTAATCCAACAAACCTTCCTGCATCAGTATTTGTATAACTTCATTTTCTGATAATTCAGTGATTGCAGCAATTATGGAAGTAGAGATACCTTTGCGATGGGAATTGATCACAACTTCTTTTGTTTTTTGTGCCGCACCTATGGCTTCACCTTCTTGTATACCTTCAAATTTGGCTGTCTCGATGACTCCGTAAGAGATGGCCATTTCTTTTTGATGGGCATCATAATCAATTTTGCTTTGTGGGCTCATATCGTCATATTTTAATTTTGAGAAAACACTATCTAGACCTGGTGCTGTATATGTTGTTGGCAATTTGTTGTTTTTAAAGTAATAAATCCATTCGTCAAGGCTATCTTTAGCAACATCATTGAATTTATTGACTTTGATGATATAGTACTCGGCGAATACTTCCTTCGGACTTTCCATGATATAGTTTGCTTTGATGACCGCTCAATCGAAGGGTGTCATTATGATGGATACCGCGAAACTCTGTAGATCCATAATAAACATAATCTTCACCTTGGCCAAGATCAAAATAAACGATATTGATGGAGATGACTTTAGCGATTTTGTCGTAAGTATAACCTTCGGTTATGCGATCTATTACAGCTTTTGAAGTGCCAAAGTACATACGATGAAAATAATCATTCTCACTATTATATTGGAGTTCGATGAGCACTACTTTTTTGTCCGTAGTCTCACAAAGGATGTCTACTTTGTTGATTTTAGATTCTCGAGATTGGGAATTGCTTTCAGACTCTCCAATGGACTGAATCTTGATATCTTCCTTCAAAAGCACAGTAAGGAATCCTTCCAAAATGCCAAAATTGGCCTTCTGTCGCAAAAGCCGCTTTATCGCCCAATCAAAACTTACCAATGGTCTCATCATCCATATTAAATGACAAAATTAAGGAAATAATTCCAAGTTCAGTAAATTTTTATGATGTGGTAATATTAGCGACCTTACCTCTAAGTTTATTGAAAAATTTGGTTCTTTCTTTTTCGCCGGTCATAGTGATGTGTGTAGAAATCTTCTTTATGTTTTCGAAAAATGCGTATTGATTTTCTATCATCTTTGGATCATTAGTTCTCATATAATTGGGTACGTCTATCTGCTGAAATAAAAAACTGGTATTTTGGGTTTTTACTAAGATGACTTCAGAACCAATATTCATATCCGTAATGTAGATGTTGCATGGATTTTGTATTCCTTTTATATTTTGTGGCTTATGACCACTCAAAGTTAGTGTCTCGAGGTTGCTGACCAATTCATTAAATTCTCGGGCCAGATGACCTATTTCATCTTTATGGGTCAAGATACCCAAGTCTATGAGATACTGAAACTGGGTGATGCTATTGTCTAGCATGTTGAGATTCCAAATTTGGGTATCCTGAAAAGAGTAATACAATTCTCTGAGTAGTGCCAGACTTTGTTTGAGATCGTAGTCATTTTCTATGGATTGAAATGCGTATTCAGAAGGTAAATCTTTAATATGCCAGTTGGTCTTATTCCATATGTAGAGTTTCATGTACATCAAATGCGGAAAAGACAAAAGATGGAATAAGGGCACTTCATTGGCCAAAAAATATCCATGTACATCTTCCAATTGTTTGATTTTGGAATAGTACATGATGATATTGTTGATATAGTCGGTATAATTTCGGGGTTTATACTTGAGACCATCAGCAAAAAAAGGCACAAATGAATTATGTTTATCTTTTCGCGACATGAGTTGATCCACAGAGATACCAAAATGCAGATAGATTTCTATGATTTCAGATGCACTAAAGCTACTACGGTCATTGAGTTTGTTATAGACACTGGTTTCGCTCAGGTCTATGAGTTTACTTATTTTAGTGACGAGTTCCTTGAAGTTTTTAGCTCCGGCATTTTGGATGATATAATCTGCGAGGTCTTTATTGGAGACTTTGTATTGCATGTTGGGTGATTTTGTTTCAATGTTTACTAACTGAAAATTATAAATACATTTATGTTTTTATATTATTTGACTAAGAACATATAATTACATTCCAAAAAAATCCAATTTTCTGCAAATATACGAAGAATTAACAAAATTTCTTTAAATATTATAAAAAATAATATATAAAATGACGGTTTTTTTATTTTTTATGGCAATACATTTGCAGTGTTAACAAAAGAAAGCCAATATATATATTGATTATCAAAATTATTTTTACAAATTATTTTTAACCTTTTAAATTTACTAAAATATGTTATTCTCAACAAATCGACACCGTTTACAAATGATTTTTATCATTTTTGTATTCTTTTTGACCTTCAACTCTCAAGGTCAAAAACAAATCTTTGATTCTGATCAAAGATACCCTGACATTAAAAATCTATGCTTTGATGTTTCTTATAAAGAAATCATTAAAGTAAATAAAAACATTAATGTCACTACACTTACTACATTAGATAAACTTACTTTTAAAGAAAAAACCTATACTCAGAAACAACACAGATTTATGAGTAGTACTGATAGTCCTATTCATGAAATCAGTTACAGGTCATGGTACAATGTTTTTCCTAAATGGTACACTGTAGCGAGTGTAATTAGAACTGACGAAACAGGGACTACGTCTTACTTTACAACTAAAAATAAGTATTTGAGAAACGACTGGTTTCTTGATCTCGATCCTAAAAGTTATTATGGATATTATGGAACTGGTGAAATAGGAGGTGGGTATAATTTTTATGTGTTGCCTCATACTCAAATTTCATTAACGTCTTGGACACAAGAAAAAGAAATCATCGAAGAAGTAGGATATCTCACATTTTATAGATATTCTTACCCGACTACTAAAGTATTGCAGGAGTTTATTCGCCAAGGATTTGCCGTGACGACCAACACAAGATACATTACTGTATCAAACTCAGAAATCAGGATAACCTGGCATCTCAATGAACACGTAATCACCAAAGAATTGCTTACCAACAATACGATAAC
Organism: Aureispira sp. CCB-QB1; assembly: GCA_945870185.1. Classification (GTDB taxonomy): domain Bacteria; phylum Bacteroidota; class Bacteroidia; order Chitinophagales; family Saprospiraceae; genus OLB9. Next base: position 30,707 of record CAMBRK010000043.1, read on the forward strand.
CCAAACCACGATAACTAAATACAAGTATTATGAAAAATTTGGACAGTATCTTATCTCAGAAGAGCGACAAACCACTCCTGAAACGTTTGAAAATGGTGATTGTTATGAAGTATTGACTATTACAACTTATGCTGATTTTGATGATAAATGCAATACTGATGCATCGGTAGTAGATATAAGATCTAAAAACGACGTTGTCTCTACTCTGGAAGTAGTTCCTAACCCAGCACAAGATCAAGTCACTATAAAATTGCCTATAAGTACAGATGAGTACAGTAGTATTGAGATCGTAGATCAAATGGGTAGGGTAGTCACAGGAACCAATGTCGCGTCAGGTTTGAATGCTATAACCATGGACATCAATACACTCTTACCTGGTATTTATTTTGTAAAGGTAAAACAGGGCACTCAATCCTTTAATTCTAAATTTGTAAAACAATAATTAATAAACCTTATTTCTTTTAAAAATATAAATTAATATAAAATATCATGAGAATTTTAATAGTTTTGTTGTTGCTATCATTAGGTATGATCAACACATGGGCACAAAATAATGTAAATCAAAGTAATAACACAACCACTCAGGGTTGCAATCCGGTCATTGTAGTCGTACAGGACGAAGAAGTGCAGCTGACCTACTTGCCGCCACTGCCATTTGTATTTGCTTGTGATGACAGCGAAGATTTGGACGAAGACGGCATACTGAATGGTGTTGATCCTGATAAAGACGGGGACGGCATATTAAATGTGGTAGAAATGAATGCTAAATATGACCCAGACATCGATGGAGATGGATATCCCAATGAATGCGACCTTGATGCTGATGGTGATGGCGTGACTGACAATCTAGACGCATGCTATTCTGTGCCTGGATCAGAGGCTGATGGATGTAAACCCAGAGAAAGACAAGTGTATTGGCTTCATGGATATCAAGGCAATGAACACTCTTGGACATTGGCGGGTAATGATATTCAAAGTAAGTTTTTAGTTAAAACACATTTGCCTACTTATAATGCATCCCAAGACAATTTGAGCACTGCCGCGGGAAGTGTAGTCAATACCATAACAGGTATTAATCACAATAATGAAACGAGCAGAGCCAGAGATTTTGTTATAGCACACAGTATGGGAGGTTTGGTTGCAAGAACCATGGGACCAATCCAGATAGACGGCAAAAACGCCTATAATGGCACCATTACTTTTGGTACACCTCATCAGGGTGCTGCAGCAGCAAATACGCTTGTTTCTAAACCAGAAGTTCTTAATAATTATCTTAATTTTGCTTGTAAATCACTGGTTCCAGGCCCTGCTGCAGAGGCATTAAGCACAAATTTTTGGGGCTCCTTGGCGGTGGGATTTGGGTTAGCAGGTGGTGTTGTGGAGAGTGCTTGTGATGGCGTGACCAATACTGTATTACCTGCTATTCTTCCCTTCGCAACGACTGGAGTCGAAGCCGAACTGACAACTACAGCAGCTGCGTCTATTCCAGCTATGGCAACTGAACACAATGCAGTATTCTATGGTATAGAAACAAGTGATGACAATACACTCACTCCTAGATTTTTTGGGGCTGTATTACCTGGTAGTACACCAAATGAACTTGGACTCTATGGTGCAGATGGATCTGATGCGGTAGGGTTAGCAACTTTTAATGCTGCTGAAAATCTTTATACAACGAGATACACTTTCTGGCAGAATCAATCAGTTCCTTGGTGGCAATGGTGGGCATCTCCTGGAATAGCATTAATCCAAAATATGCATATAAATCAGATGCGTATTGCATGGAGAAAAGGCGTAGAATGGTTTCCTACCCTTGACCCATCATGGCAAGATGTCATCGGTGCGGCTGATATACAGATTGTGCAAGTAGGTTGCAAGTGTGACTATTATGATTATGGTATGTTGACAGGATCAAATATTAGTTATGGGGTAGAAGATTGTGATGCTTTAAGTTCTGGAGGCAATACCAGCTCTACAGAATGTTATGCACTTTATCAGAATATCACTACCTATAAACCCAACGATGGCTTCATCCTAGCCGAGTCCGCTTCCAATGGACCAGGTAATACTCATGAGGTACAATTTATGCCAGGCTCCAATCACATGCAGATGCGCAATGATAGTAATACGGCAGATGCAATGGATAAAATATTTATTAATGGGTTAGGTGGAACTTATTTTATAACCGATCCAAGATAATTTCAAATAAAATGTGTAAAATGAATTTAATTTTAGTGTTATTCTTCCTTATGACTTCATGTCATAAGGAAGAAATCATACCTAACCCACAAGGACCGTCTCCAAATCCATTCTTTGATATCAAATGGTTCACCAGAATAGACAGTACCAAAGAAATTGTTGGAACAGATATTACGCATTACTATAAAGATTGGATGATAGTTACAGGAGATTTGAGTGATCCTCCAACATTAATTGCGTTTAATAAAAAAACAGGTAAAAAGGATTGGACTTTTGTAAGTAAAGGTATTAATAAACTAAAAATTAATAAATCTATGATATATAATAATTTATATATTGCAGATTGCTCAAAGGGTTTTGTTGCTATAGATTTAGATCAGAAAAGTATTGCTTGGGAGATTGATTTAAAGCCAATCTCAGGATTGACTGGTTCAGGTTTAAAAATTAAAGATGGGTTTATGTATCATACGATTTATAAAAATTTTGGTACTGAATTTACTGAGACTCACCTAGTAAAAATTAATTTAAACACTGGCGAGTTTATTACAATGTTTTTGTACAAAGGAATTGACGGAGGAATAGCCAGTATTTCACCTACTGCTTTTTACGATGATATAATATTAAACAAATCCTATATCATTTATAATCATTCTCCCAATGGAGATGCTAGTCCTCCAAAAAGTATGCAATACATAGAAGCCAGAGATCTTAATTCGTTGGAAGTATTATGGACGACAAAAGTCACAGATTACTATGCCACCAATGGCCTACATCCACCAGTCATCTACAAAGATATCGTCATCACAGGAGGCGATTGGAGTATGTACGGCTTTGACATCAAGACAGGTAAACTATTGTGGAAGACTTCCATACCTGGATATACTCAATTTGGTATCTGGAATAAGACCAATCACCTTATCCACGGAGATCGTCTCTATGTAAATCCAGGTGGCTTTGAAGTACTTTGTCTCCACCCAGCCACAGGGGCCATCATCTGGAACAATCCCGAAGGTGGGCCAAACTGTACAGACAATATGGTGTACTATAAAAATATGGTTGTATTTACATCCTGGGGTTATGGCTCTGTAATGGTATTGGATGCACTCACAGGTGAGACCTTGCACAGAGAGCGTCCGTTGCCACCTGCTGCCAGCGGAGACACGTACAACAATGATGTAGTCTATGACCCTGTGACAGATATGTTTTTCACATCGTCTTACAAAAATGCAGTCGGCTTTAAGATCAATAAGTAATTTTTTGTGAATAGATTACTTATTAATATAATATATGTACAATGTACTTTCTTGTGACCTTGTGTCACAAGAAAGTACACTCAAGCTTCAGGCCTTTCTTCTATAATAAACCAAAATCAAAGTTCATAAAAATGAAAATAAATAAATATTTATTCTCCATCACTATTTGGCTTTTATTGATGATTTGTTCTAAGTCTAATGCTCAAAAGCAGATCATGGAAATTTTTACAAGCTATGTCATCAATTATTCTTACCCTGTGTATCTTAATGGCAGGGAATCACAATTGGTTGACATTTTAAGACAAAAGAATAATTTCGAGCTTGGACTTGGGTACCAGCATAAAATCATCCGTGGACTTTATGGAGGAATAGAAGTCACTTACGGAAACAAAGATCTAAATTTTACAAATAATGATTTTTTTAGCGAATATGTAATCAATAATATCTATATGAAGGAACACAATTTCAGATTAAGCATGAAGCTGGCATACCAAATTGATGAATTTAAAGCTTCATTTGGATATGGCTGGAGTCATAATAATGTTGATTTTACAAACGGGTATTTTCAGTCCAAATTTCATTATTTAAATGAACCTATAGACTTGTCAAAAGTAAACATAAACTTTACCCATAACCAATTTTATACACTACATTTACAATATCTTCCACGGCTGTCTGAAAAAATACATTTAGCCAGTGGAGTTAAGTATATACATAATTTTAATCACGCTATCATTAAGGATGCTTTTGAAGTAAGTCATGGTTTTTTACTGCTTAGTATTGGTTTACAAATAAATTTAAAAAAATGAAATCGTTAGCTTTTTATCTTTTAATTGGAAGTTGTTTTATATTAAGTAGCTGTTACAAAGATAATGACTCTATACTGTTGCATTGTAATAATAAACCTACTATAATTAATAAATATAAATGGAAAGACTTTATCCCCTTAAACGATAAGTATATATACAAAAGTGAAATCGTAGGAGATAATATTTTTTTATTTTGTGATAGTCTAAATTATACAAAACTGATCATTTACAACAAAGTCCAAAGGTCATCAAGTTTAATTTACATTCCACAAAGTTTAAGAGAAAGTGTCGTATTGGGATCAGATTTATACTTTATTGAAACTGAAAACCAGGTGGCTTCGATCGTAAAAATTAATTTGCTGACCAAGGACAAAACCATTTTAGTGTCTGAGTACCCAGGTTTTTTCATTAGAAATCTTCATGTATTGGATGGACAATTATTTTACTTTTTAAATTATCCAGAAACATGGTCATTGGCAAAGATAAAGAAGATTGACCTCACCACACTCATAGTATCTGATTTTCATCAAAATACTTTAAATCAAATAAATTCATTTGCCAGAAATGCCTTTGTCTGGAAAAGCAAAATGAACACGTACAAAGTTAGCTACCTACACACTGATCCTATCTTAGCTATAACTACTTTTGATACAAAAACTAATATTGCAGACTATACAAGGACATTTTCTTTTGATAATAGTTTTATGGTCAGTGGTGCCCTCGGAAAAAATTATGATTTTTATCTCAGACACTTCAATACAGTACAGCTAACTTCAGTTTTGGACTTGACCACAGGAGAAACCAAGTTTGAATACAATGGACAATTGAACCCTTTAAACCAATATCATTCACTAGCATATGATAAATTGATAGACTCTAGCAATGGTAGTGTTATCATTGGAAATGAAAATAAGAGAGAAATAATTTTTACTAATGAAGCATATGCATTTATCTTCGCTTATGAACAAGATCGATCAATCACCCTGAGACAACTAAATTTGAATAACAGATGCTTTGATTATGTTTATACTATTAATGATTTTAATGATTATACGCTTTTAGATGTTGAAAAAAATGAAATAATGATTCTATCTCAAAAATCTAACACAATTACAACATATGAAATAAGAAACTAAACTAGTGAATTGCAGAATTATCTGAGGCTTAGTTGCCTTTAAGATCAATAAGTAAAAACATGGGTACATATTTATGAGCTATATTATCATCACCACCTATAAACCCAACGATGGCTTCATCCTAGCCGAGTCCGCTTCCAATGGCCCGGGAAATACTCATGAAGTACATTTTATGCCAGGTTCCAATCACATGCAGATGCGGAATGATAGTAATACGGCAGATGCGATGACTAACATTTTTGAACATGGTTTGCAAAAGGAATATTTTAAAACTAAAAAGAGATAATAATTTAAAGAAATAAAAATGTACAAAATGAATATTATTTTGTTTATGTTCTTCCTTGTGACCTCGTGTCATAAGGAAGAACTTATACCTGATCCACCAGGACCTACGCCCACACCATTTTTTGAGATTAAGTGGTTTACACGCATAGATAGTACCAAAGAAGTGGTAGGCACCGATAATACACAGTATTACAAGGACTGGATGATTGTAGGCGGGGATATCGGTAGTCCGCCTACGATAATTGGTTTTAATAAGAATACTGGTAAAAAGGAATGGTCATTCGTAGTTAACTCAGAAGTTAAAAATGAAATAAA
>CAMBRK010000044.1 GCA_945870185.1 Aureispira sp. CCB-QB1
GCCTTTAAGATTATAAAAAATATAAAAATTGTTCTCATGATTATGGTAATTAATATTTTTTAATTTATGATAAATAAAAATAGAGCTTCAGTTTATTTTATTACTGAAGCCCTATTAATTCGATTATAATCCTTGGCAATTAGGCAAACATTGAGTAGAAAAAATAGTATTTATAGGACAAGGCAAACTTGGGGTCTGAGCATTACAATTACCTGTGCCTTGTGACCAAGTTTGGTTTATTGTCAGAGCACCACTTGGATTTCTGCAAACTTCAAAAGTAGTCCTGCAGCATGCTTCACCACAAGGCAATTTTGCATATCTAATGAGGCCAATTTCGCCAGATTTTGTTGGGTCACCTACCTGAATAGCACAGAATTTTATACATGCACCTGTACTGAATCCAAACATTGTTGTACGAATACCTCCACATGGATGTATGTTTGTGCTCGTTGATATTTTATTATTTACCAAGACCTCCATTAGTAGCTTTTCAATTTTTTGAAGGAATAAACCAATATCTGGTGCATTATTGATGGCATCATCCCAATCAGGACATCCAGGCCACAGTACAATCCAATCTAAAATCTGTAAATCAAACCCATCTGGCAAACAATCTTTATCTCTATATCGTACCTGAAATGTACATCCAGGGTAATCAGGAAGTGAAAAATTTATTAACTTATTAGCACTCCAACTACCTCCCGGGCATGACAAATTTGCATTTTCACAAGGTTCAGCAACCCTCGTTTCCGTCTGCAAATCAAGGACTGATGATTCTGGTTGCTTCTCAGCCCCATCCTTTGCACATGAATAAATAAAAAACGTAGTCACCGCGACTACACATAAAGCAAAAATAAATCTCATACTTTTCATTTTAAAAAAAGTTAAAAAAGGTGATAAAAAAAAATACGCTCGATTTAATCCGGCATCCACCGACAATAAATCTTAAAAAAATAATAAATAACGCATCATAATCCAAAAAACCTCTACCTTTGCATCGTATCCGACACGATACTATGGGTCTGCATCCCCTGCATGGGTAGCAGGCCTTTTTTTATGATACTTCTTTTTTGTCTTGTATATCTACATCACATATATCATCCTTCATATCCAGATATTATCCACCAAATGATACTTACCAACATATTATCATCACGATAATAAAACCAAATCACATAAATACTTCCTAACTATAGACTTTTATCCCACACTTATTTTCCCTCTGCTACTTATAATTCTTACGCAAGGTAAATCTTTTTTGAGATAAATGGTTTATTTTTGCAATATATAATATCATTAAATTTTTTGATTATAGTTATAAATTATATTAATGATTTACATTCAGAGTGAAGTCAAAATATGTAGTAGTCTCGTAGTAAAACTGGACTATCTTGCGTGATTCATGATTAAATTTTTGATCTTATTTTTGAGTGTGTTTGCATCTTGCAATGTCTCTAAATCTAGATGAAATCTATATCTCCAGTAGTGTTTTGGATTGGCAGGCTCATTGATTTGTTCTGATGCAGCGTCAGCCTTTCTCAACGTACCATCCATACCTACTAGATCTTGTATAGGAAATATAGCCAACATACTCGGTGATGCCATGTGATCTTCTACGATGGTGGTTACGATATCTGTATTGCATTCCATGGGTGTCAGTCCTTGCCAATGGAGATAATTGTAATAAAAATCTTTAGCGAGAACGTGGTCTCCTTGCCACCAGCCTCTGATCGTAGACATGTCATGACAAGATGGGCTGCATACTGAAAAATAAGGGTATTGTCTTACCTGACCAAACTTGCTATTGCCTTTGGGCATTCGCTGTATTTCCAGAGACATAATATTCATCGCTTTCATGACGCCCGGTACCGATTTTGGTATCATTCCCAAGTCTTCGCCACATATCAGCATATCGCTGGCATCTAGAATAGCAGGTAGTTTCCATAAGGCTTGCTGTCTCCAGTATTCATCGTGTCTGATATAAAAATAGTCATTGTACAGTTGATCGAACTTTGCTTTGGTGTATTGATCCAGTTGACTATAAGAATAGGTTGTCGAAAGTGTAATGCGTGGATTAAAATATTGTCCATCACTATCAGGCTCAGAGATTAACAATACTTCGCTCATCATACCTAACAGCGCTTTTTCAAATTTTTCGAAACGGGCATTTTGGTTGGTGAAATGGTTTATTTTTTGCTGATTGTCAAACGAAGATTTGAAAACAATTTTCCCTTCTGCATTTCTTGAAAAAAAGACTTCAAAAACTTCTTCTACATCATGGCCAAAGGCATTCAGCAATGACTCATTGGTGATATATGGTATGGTGTATCTGGTGAGATCACTCGTGATACCGTAGTTTTGGAGTTCTGTTCTGGAAAGCGGCAGTCTTGGGTTAAACAGTCCCATAGTACCTTGCACCTGATTGGTTGGTATTTGCCATATTCTGAAAAATCCCAGAATGTGGTCTATCCGCAGTGCATCAAAATATCTGTTGAGCTGTTGCATTCGCTTTTGCCACCATGCAAAATTATCTTTTGCCATCACTTCCCAGTTGTATGTTGGAAAGCCCCAGTTTTGACCCAATACGGCATAGTCATCTGGAGGTGCACCAGCCTGGCCATTCATATTGTAAAGTTCAGGAGCAACCCAGGCATCACAACTATATCGATAAATACCTATAGGCAAATCACCTTTGATAACGACTCCTTTGGTTCTGGCATAGTCTCTGGCTCCTTGCAATTGTCGGTCAGCATGATACTGTACAAAATAATAAAAAGCTATATCCTTATATTGACTATACGCCGTTGAACATAATTTTTGAGTCACTTCATCAGAAAAAACACTATGTTCTGGCCAAAGGTTGAAATTACTGGTCTTATGTACATCTCTGAGATGACAAAAAGCAGCATATTGCTCCAACCAATCTTTATTCTGATTTTTGAATTGCAAATAGTCTTTATCTTTTAACCATGTATCATATTCCTGCTCGAAAAGGATACTCAGATATTTAAACTTAGCTTGCAGCACTTTTTCGAAATCTACAGTCTCTAAAGCATGGAGTGCTTTTTGATCTTTTGCAAATTCTGCATGTACTTTTTTATCTTTGAAAGCAGCGATTTGCTGAATATTAATGTATAAAGGATGTAAAGCAAATACAGAAATTGAAGCGTATGGATAACTATCTACCCATGTTTTGGTAGCGATAGTATCATTTACTGGCAATACCTGTATCATTTTCAATCCCACATCATAGGTCCAGTCTGTAAGTAATTTAAGATCAGTGTACTCACCAATGCCAAGTCCTTGTGTACTTCTTAATGAAAATACTGGAATAGCTACGCCTGCGCCCCTCCAAACACTATCAGTATGCCTGAAATGATTGTCTGAGACTATAGTTTTTGAAGGAATATCATCATTGAAAACCTGAAAAAAGCGACGATTGTCTCCATTTTCCCATGCTACTATATTTCCATCCTTAGGATTGATAATTACGTATTTATATTCAAAGTATGGTGCTGACTGATCTATCCCGATGCTAACTGACCAGAGTGGAAAGGAAGCATCATCCATAGGAATGGCTTTGACCCAACTCCCTAAAGCGGGTATGCTACCCGAAATACCATAAATTAAATCAGTATTGATAGTTGCTGAACTTAATATAAATTGAACATCATTTGTTTCCTGATTTCTTTTTGTAGTCTTTTTAGTGGGTTTACTTCTTTTTAGTATAGCCTGAGTAAATGCCGTAGATAAAAATGCATTATCATAGTGATCACGTGCGCGCCACTGATCGTTGTGTATCGTTCTGGAACTTTTGGAACTTGCAGATTTTCTAAAACCTCCCCATTCTTTTGCTACAACTTCGTGATCTTTGATGAGCAGATACTTGTATTGCAATGTATCTTCTGTTTGCAATTGTCCGCTCCAATTTTCGCCATCAAATGTGTTCAACAATAGTATTTCGGTCTTCCCGACAGACTTTCCAATGCAATATTCTATACCTATTTGCTCGCCATAGACGGTCTTATAGTGCAGGTTAAAATGAAAATTCATAAAATAAATAAGGTTATCGGCTTTAACAATGGTTAAAAATCTAAAAAAGCCCATACATCATGTTTATGGGATTAGTGGCAAATATACACTAAGTAATGAAAAATATGTGGATTTTTACAGGCAAAAAATCAATGTGCTTTGGATAAGGGGTTTTATATATTTCCTATCATTGACTAAAAGCATTACTCAAAGACTACATTAATCTATTCCTTTTAACCAAAATCAGTTGTAAAATGAAAAAGATCACTAGATGTCCAAATTGAATATAATCTCCCCTGTTGGAAGAATTTCCATTGCAAAAGCTTTTGATAAAGACGCATCGTAATCTTCCCCATCCAAGGTCTGGCCAGCCACAATGTTAATGATATGATCAGGCTCTATAGATGCTACCGATTTTTTGATGATATTATCGTTGACTACAGTGCTAGCGATACTTTTTTTAGAGATGAGTTCCCCTTTTTTATCTAATGTAACTAAAATAAAGTCATACTTTAACAAACCTCCTTTCCAGTAAATGACAGCCTCATACTTCTCTTCTTTAGGCAGTCTGACGCATGGGATAAACTCGGTAAACTCATCTATTTCCTTTTCCCACTCCATCATGACCTCATCAACAAATGCTTGTGGGAATGGATCACTATTCAATTCATATTCGCTCAAGTAATCTTCCGAAATCAAGACAGGAAGTTCTGTTTCTGGAAAATAATGAAGAATTCGCTCTAATTTACTCATGGGTCAGTCCTTAATCACCTTTAAGCTTAAATCCAACGTACCCGCTGAATGGGTTAGGGCACCGACAGAAATATAATCTACACCTGTTTCGGCAATTTTGCGCACCGTATGCAATGTAACACCACCTGATGCTTCGGTTTCAAACCTTCGGTTTACATGAGCTACTGCTTCTCTCAGTATAGGAACTTCAAAATTGTCAAACATGATTCTGGTAATGCCGCCCTTGTTCAAGACTTCTTCCAACTCGACCAAATTGCGTACTTCTACCGTGATACCAAGGTCTAGTTGATTTGCTTTCAAAAATTCATGAACCTTACTTATGGCTTCAGTATGAGATCCACAAGCATCCACATGATTGTCTTTGATCATAATCCAATCATACAGACCCGTACGATAGTTTTCACATCCTCCAATTGTGACAGCCCATTTTTCCAGGAATCTCATCAAAGGTGTCGTTTTTCTGGTATCGAGTACTTTGACTGGCAAGTCGCCTACTTCAAAGGCAAACCGCGAACTCAAAGTGGCAACACCGCTGAGTCTCTGCATTGTATTGAGTACCAGCCTTTCAGCCTTGAGCAATGCCTGAGAATTGCATTCTACATAAAAAGCAACATCACCATATTTGACATCTTGCCCATCGTTTAGTTTGATATCTAAAGTAGATGTAGGATCCACATGTTTAAAAATGGCTTCTGCCACAGCTATACCTGCGATAACACCTTCTGCTTTGACCAAAAGACGTGCGTGAGTTCTATCATCAGCAGGTATACAAGCCAATGAAGTATGATCTCCTTCATGAATATCTTCATAAAGTCCGTCTATTATAAACTGGTGTAGCAATTCATGATCTATATGTGGCATTTATCCCAAATTTTAAATTTAATAATAAAGTGCAAAGGTATCATATTAGATCAAAATATATGGTGTCAAGATGCAAAATGATAGAAATAGGGTATTTTTGTAGGTAAAAATCACAAAGTTCTTGATAAAATTTAAAGTAAATTAAATTGTATTCAAAAAGAAAAGTTGACTATTTCTATGTTAATACCTAAACTTTTTACTAAATCGCCACCAAAGATCAATGTAAATATTTCTTCTAACATTTTTTAAAAAGTGGATAATTAAAAACTTATTTATGTTTTACACTAATGTAATCACTACAATCACAACCATATAATTTACTTTTTCTTTTTTTGCCTAGTGTTAAGCAAAACTGAACAAATCGAACATTATAAAAATCTACTTTATCTATAGATATAAAATAAGTACCCTTACTATACGGGAGCATTATCTTTTGAATAAATTTCACAGAATTATATTTACCAATATAGTAAGTAACAGTATCAAGAATCTCTGGCTCCAAAACATCCTTTTCAACAAACGAAGAGTCAATATAACCAGATACAAAACTTCCAAATATTTCATCCTTGTTTTGATCAAAGTATCTGATGACAGTGTGATCGTCTCTATATTTTGATATTGGAAACCATTTCTCATTAGGAACTATATAAGTTTTATCGTGAAAAAAATAAATATTATTTCCTGATAAATTTGTGATTTCAAATTTAACAAAAGTATCTACATATACACTTTGAATGCGTTCAGAATCGGCATCAGAATCAATAATCTCAGAATAAAAATAAATTTCGTTCATGTCTGTAACGATTTTGAAATTAGTAGGAAGCGAAGAGCAACCAAAAAGTGTAAAAAGAGTAATTATAAAAATTCCTATTTTCATACCTGAAATGTTTATTAACTAAACGTGGATAATTAATACTTATTTTCTTTTTCCAAATCATTAAACTCCTTTGTTAATAAATAATATTTAATATATTTGTAGTCAATTGCTTAACAGCTTCTACAAATAATTTCAAATCCCATGGCTCTATACTCAGATTTAGCAGCAGTTTATGATTTCATGTATCAAAAATTATTTGATTATGAAAAGGAATGCCAATTTTATTTGAGTCAGTTGGAAACCTACCGTTGTAAAAGCATCATAGAATTTGGATGCGGTACGGGAAATTTGGGCCAAAACCTAATGCATGAAGGATTTGATTACTATGGGTTAGATATAAGTCCTGCTATGGTCGAGCTGGCAAAAAAAAAGATACCTGAGCACAAGCTTTCAGTCGGTGATATTATTGATTTTAGAAGCGAATCTATATTTGATGCAGCTTGCTTTACAGGTAGATCCATCAGTTATCTTGTTGATGACCAAAGTATTTTACAAGCATTCAAAACTGTTTCTCTACATTTAAAACCCGATGGGATTTTCATATTTGACCCTATAGATGGTGATCGTTTATTTAAAAACTTTGATACTGAAGAAAAAATAGTCGAAGTCTTTCCATACGTTAGACATGCTCGATCTAAGCCTTTAGACCATAAAAAATATACTTGGGAGTGGACATCTGAATATTACCAACAAGAAGGAAATACAAAAAAGCTTATAGGCAAAGATACCTCTACCGTAAGAGCTTTTAACACAAAAATTTTAGACCCAATTTTGTCTCTCGCAGGATTTGAAATCATCCATGTCATCCCTAAAGCATCTTATATCTGGGATGACCATTACTACATTTGCCAAAAAAAATAAAGGGATAGAAACAAGCTCCATCCCTTTATTAGTCTAAATTTAACCACACAAACCCTACTTTAAAATGGAGGGCATAAAGTCGTTCTTATCCTTTCAATATCTTTGCCATGGTAATACCGATTTCTGCAGGTGAATGCACTACATGAATACCGCACTCTGCCATAATCTTCATTTTTGCTTCTGCGGTATCATCATGACCTCCCACGATAGCTCCTGCGTGTCCCATAGTCCGACCTTTGGGAGCAGTCTGGCCTGCTATAAATCCTACCACAGGCTTTTTGTTTCCTGTCGCTAGAATATATCTAGCAGCCTGAGCCTCGTAGTTTCCTCCGATCTCACCTATCATCACTATACCGTCAGTTTCAGGGTCTTCCATAAGCAATTTTACCGCATCTTTTGTAGGCGTACCAATGATAGGGTCTCCGCCGATACCTATTGCTGTGGATATTCCCATGCCTGCCTTGACAATCTGGTCAGCTGCTTCATAAGTAAGTGTTCCTGACTTAGAGACAACGCCTATTCTACCTTTCTTAAATACAAAACCAGGCATGATACCTACTTTAGCTTCTTCTGGAGTGATCACACCTGGACAATTGGGTCCAACAAGCGTACAGTCATATTTTTCAATATATGCTTTGGCTTTAACCATGTCTTGAACAGGTATACCTTCTGTAATACAAATGATTACTTTGATACCAGCTTCAGCAGCCTCCATGATAGCATCAGCAGCAAATCCTGGCGGAACAAAAATGATGGATGTATCAGCACCCGCTTTGTGTACAGCTTCCTTTACTGAATTAAAAACAGGTCTTCCTAAGTGCTCTGATCCACCTTTGCCAGGAGTCACACCACCTATTACATTGGTACCATATTCGATCATTTGTTCAGCATGAAAAGTACCTTCCTTTCCAGTAAATCCCTGTACAATAATTTTCGAATTCTTATTGACTAATACACTCATTTTTATTCCTTATTTTTTGGTTTGTTCTATTAATATGATTTCTTCGCCAGGAAGATGCATCAAATGTTTCTCTCTGGCAAATTTTTCTTTATTATGTCTCAGATCCTCTCTATCCTTTAAGGCCTGTGCAATCTCCTGATCCAACAGCTCCTTTTCCTTTTCCAAATTCACAATATTGGCTTTTAGTTTTTGGTACGCAAAAACATTATGCTTATCAAAAAATGTTACCCATACTATAAAAAATACTGTAACCACCGTAAACTTATTAAACCAGTTCTTAGAAATTCCAAAAAAACCTGCTAAATCATCTAAAATTTTCTTATCTTTTGCCATAACTTGTTACTTTTAACAATTAAAAAATATGATTTATAATGGAGACCTCAACAAATATTTTATACCACAAATTAAGATAGAAGTGACCTTCCTGGATAGAAAGCCGAATCTCCCAACTCTTCCTCTATTCTCAACAATTGATTATACTTAGCGATCCTGTCGCTTCTTGATGCAGATCCAGTTTTAATCTGTCCAGTATTCAGGGCTACAGCCAAATCAGCAATTGTTGTATCTTCTGTTTCACCACTTCTATGACTCATTACGGAAGTAAAGCCATTTCTGGTAGCTAAGTTAACTGCATCTATCGTCTCAGTTAGAGAACCAATCTGATTTACTTTTATTAAAATAGAATTGGCCGCCGCTTCTTCAATCCCTCTTTGCAATCTTTTAGTGTTGGTAACAAATAAATCATCACCTACAAGTTGAACCTTATCTCCGATCGCCTTATTCAATTTGACCCAGCTCGCCCAATCATCTTCATGGAGACCATCTTCTATAGAGAAAATAGGATATTTATTTACCCAACCAGCCCAATAATCTACCATTTCGTCACTTGAAAGTTTTTTGCCTCCTGATTTGTGAAAATGATATACTTTTTCTTCTTCATTATAAAATTCAGAAGCCGCTGCATCCATAGCGATCATGATATCTATTCCGGGTCTGTATCCTGCCGCTTCGATAGATTTCAAAACGATTTCGATGGCTTCTTCGTTTGACTTTATGTTTGGCGCAAATCCACCTTCGTCACCTACATTGGTAGAGTAACCTTTTGATTTCAACACTGATTTTAAATGGTGAAAAACTTCCACACCCATTCTCAATCCTTCTGAAAAAAGATCCGCGCCTAAAGGCATAATCATAAACTCCTGAAAATCAATACTATTATCAGCATGAGATCCCCCATTAAGTATGTTCATCATAGGTACCGGCATAATGTGTGCATTAACACCACCTATATATCTGTAAAGTGATTGCCCAGACTCTTCAGCAGCTGCTTTCGCTACAGCCATAGAAACACCTAGTATTGCATTCGCACCAAGATTTGACTTATTTTCGGTACCGTCCAACTCCATCATGATGTCATCTATATACCGCTGCTCGAATACATCCTCGCCTATCAATGCTTCTCGAATCTTATCATCTATATTATTACAAGCATTAAGTACTCCTCTACCGAGATATCTACTTTTATCATTGTCTCTCAACTCTACAGCTTCATATTTACCTGTGGATGCTCCTGAAGGAACTGCTGCGCGTCCCATGACACCATTTTCTGTCCATACTTCAACTTCAACTGTTGGATTTCCTCTAGAATCTAAGATTTCTCTAGCTCTAATATCAACTATTACGCTCATTTTTAATTATTTTTTGATTGTTTTAAAAGGTTAATGAAATCATCAAATAAATATTTGGAATCATGAGGCCCAGGGTTGGACTCAGGATGGTATTGAACGGAGAAGGCTGGTTGATTCTTCATCCGCATACCTTCTATGGTATTATCATTAAGGTTTTTATGCGTAATTTCGATTGTCTCTTCATATTTATAAACTTCACTCTCATTCACTGTAAAGCCATGATTTTGACTCGTGATCTCGCATCTCCCAGTAGCTAAATTAATTACTGGATGATTCGCACCTCTATGTCCATGATGCATCTTATAAGTGGGAATATCATTAGCTAAAGCTAAAATTTGATGCCCTAAGCAAATACCAAACATCGGCTTTTTGGTCTCCAACAATAACTTAACATTTTTGATCGCATAGTCCATCGATGAAGGGTCTCCTGGTCCATTAGATAAAAAATATCCATCAGCCTGATAATCAACTATTGAATCATAAGTTGTCTTTGCAGGAAAAACTTTTACTCTACATCCTCTAGCTGCTAGACTTCTTACAATATTTCTTTTTATGCCAAAATCCAATATTGCTACCTTCAAATCAGCATTTATGTCACCTTCTTCATAAGCTTCGGTAGTAGAGACCTTACTGGCTAACTCTAATCCTTCCATTGATGGTACAGCTGCCAATTGTTTTGCTAATATATCTTTATCAAAAATTTCGGATGATATAATACAATTCATGGCGCCTTTATCTCTGATGTTCCTCACCATTTCTCTTGTGTCGACATTGTAAATACATACCAGACGGTTCTCCTCAAAATATTTTTGAAGTTCACTGTCAGCCATAGGTCTGCTATATTCGTTAGTAAAATTTCTGCAAACTAAGCCAGAAATCTGAACTCTTTCTGATTCCGTATCTTCATTCTTGACCCCGTAATTACCGACATGTACATTGGTGGTGATCAATATCTGACCAAAATATGAAGGGTCAGTAAAAATTTCTTGATACCCGGTCATGCCAGTATTAAAGCACACTTCACCAGTGGTTGTACCTTTTATTCCTGCAGCTTTTCCCTCAAAAAAACTACCATCGTCAAATAAAATAACTGCTTTGTCAGTATGATTTTGATCCATAAAAATTATTACTAATATATTACGGTGCAAATATAGTACATAAGTAACCATTTTAATAAGTAAAAAACTATTTTGTTAATTTTACCCGCTAAATAGAGAAGATTGACCAAGTGTTTGGGAAGATCAAAACAAAAAACTAGCAAGAAAATGAATCATAAAGCTTACGCTTATTAACATTAAAAACTACAAAGTGACTTTTAAAAGTTAAATATTTCCTATGAAAATGCTTTTAAATTTCAACCGAAGATGCTTCTATATAAACTAAAATTGTATAAAAGCTAAACTCAACTAATTTAAAAATTAGAATAGAAAAACTCTTAATTTTTTTTTAATTTTGAGCGTCATTTTCAAATTATTAAGACATAAATCATAAACATAGATTCTAAAACTAAAATCAGTAAAAAGAAAACATATGCCCGATCAGGATAAAAAATTTAAAGAGTTCTGGGAAAAAACACAAAATAAGGGAAGATGGTTCTATGGACTTACTCACGGTACCTTCTTTGGTTTTGCTGTTTTTATTGTGATAAACTTATTTAGCTTAAAATCACAAAGTATTCAAGAAACCTTTTTTACAACAAGCGCACTAATTCAAATGGTTACTATGGTATTTGCTGGATTTTTGGGTTATAGCACCATAAAATGGTGGATGAATCAAAATATTTATAAAAAAATCCTTTCGAAAGAAAATAACTAAAATCGCAGCATAAAAAAAAGGGGTAACTTTTGATTACACCCTTTTTACTGAATTATTATTAAAAATAACTATTACTCTTCTTCTGTTGTAGCGTCGTTTGCTATAATTGGTGCCGCAGTTACTGCAGCTGCAGTAGCAATAGCAGCAACATCACCAGCAGTTCCGCTAGTCTTTCTTCTACTTCTTCTAGTTCCTCCTTTAGCGCCGCTACCTGATTTAGCTTTCATAACATCGTTAAAATCTACTAATTCAATCATCGCAGTCTCCGCACCATCACCTTTTCTAAAACCAGTTTTAATAATTCTACAATATCCACCTGGTCTGTCGAATATTTTTGGAGCGACTACATCAAACAATTCATTTACAACGTCCTTGTTTTGTAACTCTGAAAAAGCCATCCTTCTAGAGTGAGTCGTGTTGTCTTTTGATCTAGTTAAAATAGGTTCAACATGAACTCTAAGTGCTTTCGCTTTTGCCAAAGTAGTGCTGATTCTTTTGTGTAGAATCAATGAACTTGACATATTAAGTAAAAGTGCATCTCTATGCCCCTTCTTTCTACTTAAATGATTAAATTTCTTACCGTGTCTCATAAAACTTAAGATTTAGTACCACTATCATTTGAGCAACTATTCGACCTTGTGCTCTAAAAAATGACGTTTAATACAGTTTATTAATATTCATCCAAATGGGTCGAAACGATTACTCTTCGTCAAGTTTATATTTTGACAAGTCCATACCAAATGTAAGGCCTTTTGTCTGAAGTAACTCTTCTATTTCTACTAATGACTTTTTACCAAAATTTCTGAACTTCAATAGTTCATGCATATCAAATTTGACCATTTCCCCAAGAGAATTGATCTTTGCAGACTTAAGACAATTATAAGCTCTGACAGATAAGTCTAAATCTTCTAATGAAGTTTTAAGCAACTTACGCATGTGTAATATGTGCTCATCAACTATACTATCCTCTCTAGATGATGAATCATTAAATGTGATATTCTCATCAGTAATTAACATCAAGTGCTGTATAATAATACGGGATGCTTCTTTTATAGCTTCTTCTGGATGGATTGTACCATCTGTTTTTAATTCAACGGTCAACTTTTCATAGTCCGTTCTTTGACCAACCCTTGTATTCTCGACCTTATAAGACACCTTCTTTATTGGTGTGTAGATAGCATCCACAGGTATTACACCGATTGGCGCATCTTTTGGCAAATTTTCATCAGCGGGAACATAACCCCTACCTTTTGTAATTGTAAATTCTATCTCCAGAGTAACACTCGGTTCTAAAGTACAAATATATAAGTCAGGATTCATTACCTTAAAAGTATTTGTGTTGGTTTCAATGTCTCCAGCTACAAACTTGTCCTTCCCAGAAATAGTAACATAAATCTTTTCTTCTTCCGAACCTTCAGAAACCACCATTGGTTTAAGTCTGATTTGTTTTATGTTCAAAATAATGTCTACTACATCTTCAACAACACCTTTAATAGTTGCAAACTCATGGTCCACTCCAGCAATCCTAATTGCAGAAATCGCGTAACCTTCTAAAGAAGAAAGCAACACTCTTCTTAATGAATTCCCAATTGTCTGGCCAAAACCAGGTTCTAAAGGTTTAAATTCAAAAACACCATCAAAATCATCTGCTTTCTGAAGAAGTATTTTATCTGGCTTTTGAAAATTAAGGATACTCATTATGATATATTTTCGTTATATGATATTTAAAAAAGGATAGGCTACCCAAAATGGATAGCCAATATTTTACTTAGAATACAATTCTACAATCAATTGTTCATTAATATTCTCAGGGATTTTTTCTCTTTCAGGATGTGCTAAATAACGACCTTCCATTTTATCACTATTCCACTCAATCCAACCGTAGCTCTTGCTTCCATCTCGTTTTGCTGATACGTTCGACACGATAAGGTCTACAGTTCTAGACTTACCTCTTACAGAAATAACGGCACCAGGCCTAAGCAACATTGATGGAATATTGGTTAAGATACCGTCCACTAAGATGTGACCATGAGAAACCAACTGTCTAGCAGACCTTCTAGTCTTAGCTACACCCATTCTGTACACCACATTGTCTAATCTAGACTCTAATAGTTGCAACAAAATCTCCCCAGTCACACCAGATTTAGCAGCTGCTTTTTCAAATAAGTTTCGGAATTGCTTCTCTAAAACTCCATAAGTATATTTAGCTTTTTGCTTCTCTAATAATTCCAAAGCATAATCTGTCTTTTGCTTACGCTTTTTAGACGAACCATGCTGACCTGGAGGATATTTTCTCTTTTCGTATGCTTTATCATAACCAAAAATAGCTTCGCCAAATGCTCTTGCTTTTTTAGTTTTTGGGCCTGTATATCTTGCCATTTTATACGGATTTTAAATAAAATTAAACTCTTCTTTTCTTTGGAGGACGACAACCATTATGCGGAACGGGAGTCATGTCTTTGATTCTTGTAACCTTGATACCTGAAGAATCAATAGCTCTAATCGCCGATTCTCTACCCGCACCAGGGCCTTTAACAAAAACCTCTACAGTTCTCAGCCCAGCTTCATGTGCAACAGATGACGCTGATTCAGCAGCCATTTGTGCAGCATATGGGGTGTTCTTTTTACTACCTCTGAATCCAGCTTTACCAGCTGAGCCCCACGAAATAACTTGCCCTGACCTATTGGTCAATGAAACAATGATATTATTGAAAGACGCATGAATAAAAGCCAAACCTTCAGGTTCGACTTTAACAATACGCTTTTTACTTACTTTTTTACCTTTAGCCATAATACTATTAATTAACTATTATTTAGTCACTTTCTTTTTATTTGCTACTGTTTTCTTTTTACCTTTTCTGGTCCTTGCATTAGTCTTTGTACTCTGTCCTCGTACCGGCAAACCTTTTCTATGTCTAAGTCCTCTGTAGCAAGCAATATCCATCAAACGCTTGATACTCAACTGTACTTCACTTCTAAGTTCTCCCTCAACTCTATATTCATCTTGAATATACTTTGAAATAAACTTAATATTTTCATCAGTCCAATCCTGAATTTTAGTGTGTTCAGAAACATCAGCTTCCATAAGAATATTCTTAGCTAAAGTTGGCCCTATACCATAGATATAAGTCAAACCTATAACTCCCCTTTTATTTCTTGGTAAATCTACACCAGCAATACGTGCCATAATAATAATATTAACCTTGTCTTTGTTTAAATTTAGGATTCTTCTTATTTATAATATAAAGTTTCCCTTTTCTTCTTACGATCTTGCAATCAGCAGATCTTTTTTTGATTGATGCCTGAACTTTCATTGTAAAAGCCTTTATTAATTATTTATATCGGTAATTTATTCTACCCCTTGATAGATCATAAGGTGACATTTCTACAGCCACCTTATCACCTGGTAATATTCTAATATAATGCATTCTCATCTTGCCCGAAATAGTAGCAGTAATGAGATGTCCACTTTCTAATCTGACTCGAAACATAGCATTGGACAATGCTTCCTCTATGATCCCGTCTAATTTTATAAGGTCTTGTTTTGCCATTTTTTAAATTGGAGCGCAAATATCTAACAATTAATTGAAATATTTATTATTTCTGCATTATTTTTAATAACTGCGTCTATATAACTGTGGTCAGACAAAATATCTGGACCATCTCTTTTGATCGCAACACTATGTTCAAAATGGGCTGAAGGCTTACCGTCTTTAGTTAATATGGTCCAACCATCACTAAGCTGTTTGACTCCCCTACTTCCCATGTTCACCATAGGCTCTATAGCAATTACAATACCTTCTTTTAGTAAAGGACCTTTGCCCTTTTGACCAAAATTTGGAATTTCTGGATCTTCATGAAGGTTTTTACCAACTCCATGACCTACTAATTCTCTTACTATACCATATCCATTTACTTTTTCACAGTAATGCTGGATTGCATAACTAATATCCCCTACACGATTACCTACTAGTGCAGCACCTATTCCTTTGTAAAGTGATTCTCTTGTAACCTTCAACAACTTTTTAAGGTTATCACTGATTTCATAAAACCCAAAACTAAATGCACAATCACCATAAAAACCATTCAAAACTACACCACAATCTATAGATACCATGTCAGAAGGTTTAAACTCCTTTTCCGTTGGTATACCATGGACCACAGCATCATTAACAGACATACATAAAGTAGATGGAAACCCACGGTACCCTTTGAAACCTGGAATACCACCATGATCCCTTATAAATGTCTCCGCCTCTAAATCAACTCTTTTGCCGTTTATTCCTACTTTTAGAATACCGGCTATATGAGCTAATGTTTTACTTACAAGTAAATTGCTTTCACGCATTAACTCTATCTCTTCGTACGTCTTGTAATAGATCATACTTATATTTACATCCCTGCTCCTATGGTGATCCCTTGACTAGATCTACCTTGAATTCTTCCTGACTTAACCAAACCATCATACTTTCTCATTAAGAGATAACTTTCAATTTGTTGGAGCGTATCTAAAACAACACCAACAAGTATCAAAAGAGAAGTACCACCGAAAAAGTAAGCAAATGCTATATTAACTCCTGCAAATGCAGCCACCGCGGGCAGTACAGCTATTAATCCAATAAACAAAGCACCAGGTAAGGTAATTCTAGTTGTTAATGTATCAATATAATCTTGTGTATCCTGCCCAGGCTTTACACCAGGTATAAATGAATTACTTCTCTTCAAATACTCTGCGTACTGTTGTGGGTTCACAATTAACGCAGTATAAACATAAGTAAATATTACTATTAGTAAGAAAAATACTACATTATAAGCTAAAGACATTGGGTCGTTTAACCTTAATAAAAGATTACTTTCAACACCATTATTAGCAGTAACATATTGTGCTGCTGTTAATGGTAAAAACATAATTGCTTGTGCAAATATTATTGGCATAACACCCGCAGCACTTAACTTAAGATTTATAAAATCATGTGCACCACTTCCTACTTCTGATCTCCCTACCATTCTCTTAGCTGCTTGAATCGGAATTTTTCTAACTCCTTGCACGATTAAAATAGTAAGAATTACTATGAAGAATAATACAAACATCTCCAAAATAAGCAATATTAAATTATTATTTGCTATCTGAGTTGAGAACTCTGCAACGAAGGCCTTTGGTAAATTGGCGATAATACCTACCATAATTAATAGAGATATACCATTTCCTATACCCTTGTCGGTTATCTTTTCGCCCAACCACATTGCAAAAATAGTACCTGTAGCTAAAATTATCATACCACAAAACCAAAATAAACTAGGATTTATAGTAGTATCAACCGCACCTGGAGTTGTTTTAAGATATAAAAGATAACCACTACCTTGTACTAAGGTGATCAATAATGTTAAAAACCTAGTAATTTGATTAATCCTCTTTCTACCAGACTCACCTTCTTTTTGTTGCAACCTCTGAAAATATGGCACTGCAAAACCTAACAACTGCACAATTATAGAAGCAGTAATGTAAGGCATAATTCCTAATGCAAATATAGATCCTTGGTTAAAAGCTCCTCCAGTAATAGTATTTATGAGCTGCAATAAGTCGTTTGCCTTTCTATCAGCTGATGCTGAATCTAAAGCGAGCGCATTTACCCCTGGTAAAACAATATATGAACCCAATCTAAAAACAGCCAATATGATTAGAGTAAAGGTAATCTTATCTCTTAACTCCTGAATGCTCCAAATATTTTTTAAAGTTTCAAAAAACTTATTCATGATCTTTAGTTATTAAGCGTTTATAGAACCGCCAGCTGCTTCAATCTTTTGTTTTGCTACTGCTGAAAATGCATCTAGATTTACAGTTAACTTAACTGACAAGTCACCATTTCCAAGAACTTTAACCTTATCACCCCGATTGATAATACCTTCGTTATATAAAGCAACCTTGGTTATCTCAGTCAAACCATAATTGTCGTGAATTTCTTGAAGTCTCGAAACATTTAACGCCACATAGGTCACATTATTAATGTTCTTAAAACCTCTCTTGGGTAACCTCATCTGAATTGGCATCTGACCACCCTCAAAGGCTCTTTTACTACTATATCCTGACCTAGCTTTTGCTCCCTTATGTCCTTTTGATGCCGTTCCGCCTGATCCGCTACCTTCACCACGCCCTAATCTACCTTTTTCCTTTTTAACAGAACCAAGTGCAGGAGTCAAATTATGCAACTTCATAAGATTAAAATTTTCTATATTAAGAATTAAACTTCTTGTACATTTACCAAATGCATTACTTTAGCAACCATCCCCATAATTTGTGGTGTCACTTCTTTAACAACAGATCCATTAAGCTTTCTGATACCAAGTGCTTCCATGGTAGCTTTCTGACGCTTACTTCTATCTATTGTACTTTTTACCTGAGTTATTTTAATACTACCCATGACTAGACGATTTATTATCCTTCAAAAACTTTATTCATATCCACTCCTCTATCCTTCGCAACCTGGTGAGCATTTCTCATTTTAGATAATGCGTCTATTGTTGCCTTAACAACATTGTGAGGATTTGACGAACCTTGAGACTTAGCAAGTACGTTATGTACTCCTGCCATCTCTAGAACGGCTCTCATCGCTCCACCTGCAATTACACCCGTACCATCAGCAGCTGGCTTAACTAGCACTTTACCTGCACCGTACTTACCTTTTTGCTCGTGAGGAACAGTTCCCTTATTCAGGGAAACCTTAACCATGTTTTTCTTAGCATCCTGGACAGCTTTCTGGATCGACTCAGAAACATCCAACGCTTTTCCTAAACCATGACCAACGCTACCGTTCCCATCACCTACGACTACAAGCGCTGAAAAACTAAAAGTCCTACCCCCTTTTGTAACCTTGGCAACTCTTGCGAGATTGACTAGCTTTTCTTTTAATTCCGGCTCGCCCTGATTAACTCTAACTGGTGCTGACATTATATATATTTTTAGAAAATTAAACCACCTTCTCTGGCACCATCAGCCAAAGACTTTACTCTACCATGATAAAGATATCCACCTCTATCAAATACTATTTTTGAGATTCCAGCCGAAACAGCTTTCGCCGCTACTATCTTTCCTACTTCTGCAGAAACTGCTACTTTATTACCAGCAACTTTCAAGCCTTTAGAAGTAGCACTTACCAGCGTAACACCGTTAACATCATCTATCAACTGACAATAAATCTCTTTATTGCTTCTGAAAATAGATAACCTAGGTTTTTGACTTGTACCGCTAACCTTCTTCCTGATTCTATATTTGACTCTCGTCCTATTATATAACTTACTATCCATCTCTTAATGCTTTGGATTAATTGATTACTTTTTACCAGATGTTTTACCTGCCTTTCTTCTGATGATTTCTCCAGAAAATCTAATACCTTTTCCTTTATATGGTTCAGGCTTTCTGTAAGTTCTAATTTTAGCAGCAACCTGCCCTAATAATTGTTTGTCTGAACTCTGCAATATTACAGTTGGACTTTCTCCTTTTTCCATTTTAGTAACTAAAGATACTTCTGAAGGTATCATAAAATAGATTGGATGTGAATATCCTAGCAACAGCTCTAACAAATTTCCTGTATTACTTACCCTGTAACCAACTCCTACGAGTTCCATTGTTTTAGTAAATCCATCAGAGACTCCTACAACCATATTATTGATAAGTGATCTTGACAAACCATGAACTTCTCTATGACGCTTTTGGTCTGTTGGTCTTACTACAGATACCTGACTACCGTCTACCTCAACCTTAAGGTCTGGGTGTATTTGCTCCGATAGTGACCCTTTAGAACCCTTTACTGTAACTAAGTTACCCTTAGAAACATCTATAGAAACTCCACTTGGCACATTGATAACAGCTCTGCCTATACGTGACATAACAATTAATTTTATTTTTTTTAATATACGTAACAGATTAATTCACCGCCAATATTCATCTTTCTAGCCATCTTATCAGTTAATAAACCTTTTGATGTTGAAATTATAGCGATTCCTAAACCGTTGATTATTTTAGGCAACTCCTGAGCTCCAGCATAATGTCTTAGA
Organism: Aureispira sp. CCB-QB1; assembly: GCA_945870185.1. GTDB lineage: Bacteria > Bacteroidota > Bacteroidia > Chitinophagales > Saprospiraceae > OLB9. The sequence goes on from CAMBRK010000044.1 coordinate 19,901, forward strand.
CCAGACCTAGAAATCCTGCCTAATTCTCTTATGACAGGTCTTTTGGTTAATGCATCATATTTCAAAGCTATGCTGATGACTCCCTGGATACCCGCTTCATCATCAAATTTGTATTTTAAAATATAACCATTATCATAAAGAATCTGAGTAATGGCCTTCTTCATGTTTGAAGATGGAATCTCAACAACTTTATGTCCCGCCATTTGGGCGTTTCGAATTCTGGTTAAATAATCTGCTATTGGATCTGTTACTACCATTTTTAATAAATCTATCTTATTCTTAAAATTACCAGCTTGCTTTTGTTACACCTGGAATTAAACCTTCATTAGCCATCTTTCTAAAAGTAACACGATTGATCGCAAATCTTCTCATGTAACCTTTAGGCCTTCCAGTTAATTTACATCTATTATGTAATCTAACTTTTGAAGAGTTTTTTGGAAGCCTATCTAAGGCATCATAATCACCCTCTTCCTTTAATTTTTTTCGAAGATCAGCAAACTTAGCTACTAATCTTTCTCTCTTTATTTCCCTTGCTATGACGGATTTTCTTGCCATAATCTATTAATTCTTTTGATTTTTAAAAGGTAAACCTAATTCCTTCAACAAAGCTAAACCTTCAGCATCTGTCTTTGCAGTGGTAACGAAAGTGATATCCATTCCAGTAATTTTATTAACTTTATCGATATCAATTTCCGGAAAGATTATCTGCTCTTTTATACCTAGCGAATAATTACCTCTACCATCAAAACCTTTATCATTTATCCCCTTGAAGTCTCTTACCCTTGGTAAAGCTACAGATACCAATCTATCTAAAAATTCATACATCTTTCTATCTCTCAAGGTAACTCTAGCACCGATGGGCATGAATTCCCTTAACTTAAAGTTAGAGATTGATTTTGAAGCAATAGTAGCAACACATTTCTGACCCGTAATGGTTGTCATTTCATTTACTGCATTGTCCACCAATTTCTTATCCTGTGTAGCATTACCTACACCCTGATTTACACTGATTTTCAATAATCTAGGTACCTGCATTACTGTTTTATATCCAAACTGCTCATGCAACTTTGCTACCACTTCCTCTTTGTACTTAGTCTTAAGTCTAGGTATATAACTCATTACTTAATAATTTCACCTGATTTTTTAGAATATCTTACTATCTTACCATCTACTTCTTTCCTTCCAATTCTTGTAGGCTGACCTGTTTTTGGGTCTATAACCATCAGATTTGAAATGTGAAGTGGAGCCTCTATCTCATTGATACCACCAGGATTATCCTGAGTACCTTTTATGTGCTTTTTCACAAGGTTCAATCCATCTACTATAGCTCGATTTTCTGTAGGAAAAACCAACTTAACCTCACCACTCTGTCCCTTATTAGAACCTGCGATAACCATTACTTTATCTCCTTTTTTCAAATGGAGCTTTGGTGCAAATCGTTTTGTTGCCATGTCTTTTAAAAATTAAAGCACTTCAGGTGCTAATGAAACAATACGCATATAATCACGATCTCTCAACTCTCTCGCTACAGGCCCAAAAATACGTGACCCTCTTGGCTCGTCGTTGGCATTCAGCAATACAACAGCATTATCGTCAAATCTGATATATGAACCATCCTTTCTTCTAATTTCTTTAGCTGTTCTTACAATAACTGCCTTAGTAACCGTACCTTTTTTGATACCCGTAGGTGAAGCTGACTTAACTGCTACAACAATCTTGTCGCCAACAGAAGCATATCTTCTTCTAGTACCTCCAAGCACCCGAATACAAAGTACTTCTTTAGCACCACTATTATCAGCTACTTTTAATCTTGACTCTTGCTGGATCATGACTAATTTATTTTAATTTTATTACTTCGCTTTTTCAACAATTTCTACAAGTCTCCAACTCTTATTCTTGCTAAGGGGACGAGTCTCAGTGATCTTTACAGTATCACCTATACTACACTCGTTCTTCTCATCATGAGCGAAAAACTTTTTAGATTTCTTTACAAACTTACCATACATAGGGTGCTTTAATTTTCTTTCAATTAAAACAGTTATTGTCTTTTCCATTTTATTACTGGAAACTACTCCTACTCTTACTTTGTTTAATAAACTATCAGTCATTGGACTTCTATTTATATTTGATTAATTTCTTCTAAATCTCTTCTTAGACCTTCCAGCCAATTCTTCAGTACTCATCGCTTTGATCTCTCTGGAACGTATCTCAGTTTTCAATCTTGCTATCTCCTTTTTAAGGACACCGATTTGACTAGGATCTTGTAAACCCTTTGAACCGTGATCGAATTTCATTCGAACTATGTCACCCTGAGCTTGTGTTAACTCCACTCCTATCGCTTCTGTAGCTAGGCTTTGGAATTCTAAATATCTTTTTGTTGCCATTTCAGCTAAAATTTAATATTATTCAGAATAGTCAGTCCTTACAACTGTTTTGGTTTGCACTGGTAATTTTTGAGCTGCTAATCTCAAAGCTTCTACCGCAATCAATGAAGGTACACCGTCGATTTCGAACATGATTTTACCCGGCTTTACTACTGCTACCCAATGATCCAATGCTCCTTTTCCTTTACCCATACGAACTTCTTGAGGTTTTCTAGTTACTGGTTTATCTGGAAAAATTCTTATCCATACTTTACCCTCTCTCTTCATATACCTCGTCATAGCAATCCTTGCAGACTCTAACTGCCTACTAGTGATTCTTCCTATTTCTAAAGACTTGAGTGCAAAAGACCCAAATGAAATGGTACCTCCCTTTACAGCGATACCCTTGGTCTTCATTTTGTGCTGCTTCCTGTACTTCGTTCTTTTTGGTTGTAACATAACTTACGATCATTTAAGATTTACCTTTTTAGAAAAGTGCCGCAAAGGTAATACTATTTTTTAAATTATTACTATCTTTTTTTATTTACACCGCCACCACGCCTATCACCACCTCTATCATTACCTCTTTTATCTCCACCACCTTCTCTCCTATCATTACCCCTTCTGTCACCACCTCTATTATCACCACCTCTTCTATCTCTATTATCTCCGCCTACCATATCCGAAGCTGATTTGCCAGCTGTCATGTTTGGTGACAGATCTCTTTTCTCTAACACTTCACCTTTACAAATCCAAGTTTTAATACCTATCTTTCCATATACAGTAAGAGCTTCTTTTAATGAATAATCAATATCCGCTCTAAATGTATGTAATGGAGTTCTACCATCTTTAAACTCTTCACTTCTTGCCATCTCGGCACCGTTCAACCTTCCACTAACTCTAACCTTTATACCTTCAGCTCCAGCACGCATAGCGGACTGAATAGCCATCTTGATTGCCCTTTTATAATTTATCCTCGATTCAATTTGCTTTGCGATGGTCTCACCTACAATAGCTGCATCGATCTCAGGTTTTCTTATCTCTATGATATTGATCTGAACATCCTTACCAGTCAACTTCTTCAACTCCTCTTTAATCCTATCAACTTCCTGTCCACCCTTACCAATAATGATTCCTGGTCTAGAAGTATGCAATGTAACTGTAACTCTCTTAAGTGTTCTTTCAATTACAATTTTAGATATTCCACCTTTCTGAATTCTAGCATTCAGGTATACTCTGATCTGCTCATCCTCTACCACTTTCTGACCAAACTCTTTTCCGCCAAACCAGTTAGAATCCCATCCTCTGATGATACCTAACCTGTTACCTATTGGATTTGTCTTTTGACCCATGAAATTGAAATTTTATAATGATTATTTATTCTTCTAATTTAACTTTATTCTCCACAACCAGAGTTACATGGTTCATGCGCTTCCTGATTCTGTTAGCTCTACCGTGTGGAGCAGGACGAAACCTTTTAAGTACAGATCCACCATCAACAAAAGCAGTCTTAACAAAGAGCCTATAATCTTCCGGACTAGCAGAATCTGCTTTCGCTGCCCAATTAGCGATAGCAGACAAAACTAATTTCTCTACCCATGTAGCGGCCTCTTTATTGGTAAACTTTAAAATATTTAAAGCTTCATCAACTGATTTTCCCCTGATATTATCGACAACCAACCTCATCTTTCTGGCTGACATCGGACAATTCCTTAATTTCGCAAGTGCTTCCATTGTATTTATATTATGCGATTGCTTTCTAAAAATTATTTTTTACCACCATGGCCTTTGAAAGTCCTAGTAGGAGAAAATTCACCTAACTTATGACCCACCATATTTTCAGTCACAAATACCGGAACAAAAGTTCTTCCATTGTGTACTGCAATTGTCTGACCAATCATATCAGGAATAATCATTGATGCTCGCGACCAAGTTTTAATAACTGATTTCTTATTGGATTCATTCGCCTTAGCTACTTTCTCAAGTAACTTAAAATGAATGTAAGGTCCCTTTTTAATAGATCTAGCCATATGATATTATTTCTTACGTTTTGATATAATTAACTTAGAAGATGCCTTATTAACGCTTCTTGTTTTCTGTCCTTTGGCCATGATACCTGTTCTAGACCTAGGGTGTCCTCCTGAAGCCCTACCTTCACCACCACCCATCGGGTGATCTACTGGGTTCATCGCTACCCCTCTAACTCTAGATCTCTTACCAAGCCATCTACTTTTACCTGCTTTACCTAAAACTTCTTGACCATGATCAGGATTAGATGCTCTCCCTACTACAGCCTTACAGGTCAACAACACTCTTCTTACTTCACCAGAAGGCAGCTTAACAATAGCATATTTTCCTTCTCTACCCATCATAGTAGCGTAAGTACCAGCACTTCTAGCCAACGCAGCACCTTTACCAGGTGACATCTCGATAGAGTGTACATCTGTACCTAGGGGAATAGCTGCAAAATACATTGCATTTCCAATATCTGGCGTTGCTTTTTCACCTGACATAATACTATCACCTACTTTAAGTTTATCCGGAGCGATGATATATCTCTTCTCTCCATCAGCGTAAACAACCAAAGCTATGAATGCTGTCCTGTTCGGATCATACTCTAAAGTACTTACTTTAGCAGGGATACCTTCTTTATCTCTTTTGAAGTCTATGATTCTATACTTCTGTTTAGCACCACCACCAATCTGACGCATGGTCATCTTTCCGTCATGGTTCCTACCACCAGACTTCATCTTACCTACTGTAAGACTCTTCTCGGGTTTGGAAGCTGTTAATTCTGAAAAATCAACAGAAACTTTTTGTCTGAGACCTGGGGTTATTGGATTAAATTTCTTAATTGCCATTGCTTTCTGCTATTTAATAATTAAGCTATTACTCTTCGTTACTACCGTAGATATCCAACTCTTCTCCTTGGGCCAATGTTACATACGCTTTTTTGTAAGCGCTAACCCTACCTCTTATTACTCCACTTTTTGTATTTCTGGATTTAAGTTTGGCAGGAGCTACTACTGTATTTACAGCAACAACATTAGTGGTGAACATTTCTTCAACGGCTTTCTTTATTTCAAGCTTGTTTGCCTTTTTATCAACAATGAAAGTATATTGATTTACTTTTGATGTTAATTTTTCCGACTTTTCAGAAATGATTGGTTTAATTAAAATACTTCTAGACATCTCTACGATATTTATTATTGTTCGAAACCAGCGCTAAGCTGCTTCACTGAATTTTCAGAAATTAACAATACATCAGCATTCACAATCTCATACGTGTTTGTGTTTTGTACTGCCTGAACTTTAACCTTAGGTAAGTTTCTGCCAGATAAATATACATTCTGGTTTTCACCTGCAGTTAGTAAAAGCGACTTTCCAGAAACCTGTAGGCTTGCTAACATTGCTTTTAACTCCTTAGTACTAGGTGTAGCCAAGTTAAAATCTTCAACAACCACTAGTGACCCTGTAGAGAACTTGTGTGCATATGCTGAGTTTCTTGCCAACTCCTTTACCTTCTTATTCAACTTGAATGAATAATTTCTAGGTTTTGGTCCGAAAGCTCTACCTCCACCTCTGAAGACAGGTGACTTCATTGAGCCGGCTCTTGCGGTACCCGTACCCTTTTGCCTTTTCAACTTCTTGGTAGTACGTGCAATTTCCCACTTCTCTTTAGCCTTATGAGTACCCTGCCTTTGAGCAGCATTATACTGTTTTACAGCTAAGTAAACTGCATGAGCGTTGGGCTCAATTCCGAATATTCCTTCAGGAAGCTCAACACTTCTACCTGTACTTTTACCTTGAATATTTAATACATCGAGTTTCATATTCCTTACTTTTCAATGATTACAAATGAACCTTTATGACCTGGCACAGAACCTTGAATCAATATCAGATTCATTTCAGGTAAAAGTTTTACAATTTTCAAATTTTTCGTCTTAACTCTGTCGCCACCCATACGGCCACCCATACGCAAACCCTTGAATACACGAGAAGGCCAAGCTGAAGCTCCCACAGAACCGGGTGCTCTTAATCTATTGTGCTGACCATGAGTTGCCTGACCCACACCACTAAAGTTGTGTCTCTTTACAACACCCTGGAAACCTTTTCCTTTAGAAGTACCGATGGCACTTACTTTATCGCCTTCAGAGAAAATTTCAGTTAATACTACTTCATCACCAAGTTGCTTAGCCAAAGGATAATTTCTAAATTCAGCAACTTCTTTTTTAGGAGTCGTGTTTGCCTTATCGAAATGACCTTTCAAAGCTTTCGTGGTGTTCTTTTCTTTTGCCTCCCCATAACCCAACTGGATAGAATCATAACCATCCGTCTCATTGGTTTTCACCTGAGTTACGATGTTGGGCTGAGCTTCGATAACTGTGCAAGCAATATTCTTACCACTAGCATCGAAAATACTGGTCATACCAATCTTCTTTCCGATTAATCCGTTCATGATTAAAATTTTAATTGAAAGCTATTAAGCTCCCAAAATTTCCAGAATCTAAAAAAAAAATAAAAAATCCAGCGCTTATATAAGCTTCACCTGGATATCCACACCACTCGGTAATTCCAACTTAGACAAGGAATCTACTGTTTTTTGAGTAGGCGTAAAAATCTCGATGACGCGTTTGTGGGTCCTTAGCTGGAACTGCTCACGAGATTTCTTATTTACGTGCGGGGAACGCAATACTGTAAAAACTTCTTTCTCTGTCGGCAGCGGAATCGGACCGGAAATAACAGCTCCGCTGTTCTTTACCGTCTTTACAATCTTTTCAGTACTTTTATCTACTAAATTGTGATCGTAAGAACGGAGTTTTATCCTGATTTTCTGATTCATAACCTATTATTAAATTATCTCTATTTTTTTTAGAGGCCGCAAAGATAGCACTCTTTTTTAAAATAAAAAATAAATCATTAAAAAAAATAAAAAAATATTCATTATCAAATAATTAGGTCAAAAGCACCTTTGCAGATGACCTAATTATTCCTATTTACGCCTTAGCGCCTTTTGCTTTTTCGATTACTGCATCTGCAATACCTTTTGGTGCAGGTGCGAAGTGTGAAAACTCCATACTACTGCTCGCTCTACCTGAAGTGATCGTACGCAATTGTGTCACGTATCCAAACATCTCAGCTAATGGTACTTCTGCTGATATACTTATAGCTCCACCTGAACGTCCTTCCTGACCTTTAGGTAAACCTCTTCTTCTGTTTAAGTCTCCGATTACCGATCCAACATATTCATCCGGTGAAACCACCTCTATTTTCATGATTGGTTCTAATAATACTGGTCCACATTGTTTAGCCGCTTCTTTAAAACCTTCTTTAGCACACAATTCGAATGCTAACGGCTTTGAGTCCACCGCGTGAGTCTGACCGTCATAAAGTCTTACCTTCATGCTGTCGATATTGTAACCTGCAAGAATACCATTGTCCATCATAGAGGTAAATCCTTTGACGATAGATCCAAAATATTCTTTTGGTACAGAACCTCCGAAGATATCATTTACGAACTGCAACTTGGTCTTACCTGACTTAAAGTCATCTGAGTCTAAGAATGCTTGATCAGCAGGTCCTAATTCGAATGACATTTGTGCAAATAAACCCGAACCACCCGATTGCTTTTTCAATCTTTCAGTATGCTCTACACTTGATGTAAGAGCTTCTTTATAATTTACCTGAGGAGCTCCTTCGTTAACTTCTACTTTGAATTCTCTTCTCAATCTGTCTACAATGATCTCTAAGTGAAGCTCACCCATACCACTGATAACTGTCTGATTAGTATCTTCATCATATTTTACTCTGAATGTCGGATCCTCTTCTGATAGCTTATTTAAAGCCATACCCAATTTATCCAAATCTTTCTGAGTTTTAGGCTCGATAGCAAGTCCGATTACTGGCTCAGGGAACACCATACTTTCCAATACGATTGGATGTGCTTCATCACATAATGTATCACCTGTTCTGATATCTTTGAAACCTACACCTGCTGCGATATCTCCTGCTTCTACTCTTTCGATTGCATTTTGCTTGTTAGCATGCATCTGATAAAGTCTAGAGATTCTCTCTTTATTGTTTGATCTTGTATTCAATACATAAGAACCTGCATCCAAACCACCTGAGTAAACTCTCATGAATGCTAATCTACCTACATACGGGTCAGTAGCAATTTTGAAAGCTAATGCTGCGAATGGCTCAGAGACTGAAGGTTTTCTAAGTTCTTCTTTATCTGTTTTTGGATTGACTCCCGTGATACCTTCCACATCTAATGGACATGGTAAGAACGCACATACTGCATCCAATACTGCTTGAACACCTTTGTTTTTGAAAGCTGACCCACACATTACTGGAGTGAAGGCTAAGTCCATAACCGCCGCTCTAACAGCTGCATTAATTTCTGGTACGGTGATAGAATCTGGATCTTCAAAGAATTTTTCCATTAATTCCACATCATACTCAGCTACCGCTTCGATAAGCTTTGCTCTGTATTCCTTCACTGTGTCAGCAATGTCTGCTGGTATATCTATCACTTTATAAGTCATTCCTTGATCTTCTTCATTCCATACCATGGCAATGTTTGTGATCAAGTCAACAGCTCCTTTGAATTTTTCTTCAGCTCCGATCGGAACTTGAAGTGGAACAGCATTAGCACCCAACTTCTCTTTAATATCTTTTACTACATTAAAGAAGTCAGCACCTGATCTGTCCATTTTATTGACAAATGCGATACTTGGTACTCTGTATCTTTCAGCAAGTCTCCAGTTGGTTTCAGACTGAGGCTCTACACCGTCTACTGCACTAAACAAGAAAACTAGACCGTCCAATACTCTCAACGACCTGTTTACTTCTACCGTGAAGTCTACGTGACCAGGAGTATCGATAATGTTGAAGTGATATTGTTTAGTGTCATCTATAGTCTGTCCTTGTGTAGTTGGATAATTCCAATTACAAGTAGTAGCAGCAGAAGTGATGGTGATACCTCTCTCTTGCTCTTGCTCCATCCAGTCCATAGTAGCGGCACCATCGTGTACTTCACCTATCTTGTGACTGATACCTGTATAATACAGAATCCTTTCTGTAGTAGTGGTCTTACCCGCATCGATGTGCGCAGCAATACCAATATTTCTTGTATATTTAAGATCTTTTGCCATGACAAATGGTTACTAAGATAATTTCTTAATGATGAAAAAATAATATTTGATCGGAGATTATGCTCTGAAGTGCGCGAAAGCTCTGTTTGCTTCTGCCATTCTATGCGTATCTTCTCTTCTTTTTACAGCTGCACCTTCTCCTTTGCTTGCTGCGATGATTTCAGCTGACAATTTTTCTGCCATACCTTTACCACTACGAGCTCTAGAGAATCTGATCAACCACTTCATGCCGATAGACAATCTTCTGGCAGGTCTGATTTCTGTAGGAATCTGGAAAGTTGCTCCACCTATTCTTTTGCTTCTTACTTCCACAGCAGGCATTACATTTTCAAGAGCTTTTTTCCACACTTCATGCGGATTATCATTAACTCTTGATTCTACCTTATCCATGGCGTCGTAAAAGATAGCGTAAGATACACTTTTTTTACCTTCCCACATCATGTTATTTACAAACTGAGTTACCATAGAGTCACCATAACGCGGATCTGGTGCGATTACTCTCTTTTTTGGTTTTCTTTTTCTCATCTTACGATAAAATTATTATGATCTAAACGATTTATTATTTCTTAGGTCTCTTAGCACCATACTTAGAACGGCTTTGCAATCTCTTAGCAACACCCGCTGTATCCAATGCACCTCTAACGATAGTGTATCTTACTCCTGGTAGATCTTTTACCCTTCCACCTCTTACGAGTACGATAGAGTGCTCTTGTAAGTTGTGACCTTCACCTGGTATGTAGCAGATTACCTCGATACCGTTGGTCATTCTTACTTTCGCTACTTTTCTAAGTGCAGAGTTTGGTTTCTTAGGAGTGGTAGTGTATACTCTCGTACACACGCCTCTCTTCTGTGGACAAGAATCCAAAGCTCTTGATTTGCTGGCCATTACCACCTTTTCTCTACCTTTTCTTACTAACTGATTAATAGTTGGCATATATGAAAATTTATAAAAATTATACAGTTTGAAATCGAAGAAAGAATGTCCTTCTTCAAAAAGAGACGCAAAGGTAAAATTATTTTGATTACTGCGTATAGTTTTTTGATTATTTTTTTAATAATTTATTGAAATTTAGTGCTTTCTGAATTTTCAAGGATGGAGGAAATGGAGAAGTTACATGTTGAAATCGGACTATTATAAAAATTAAAATATGTAAATGATTGAATTGCTTGATTTGTTGATTTGTTGATCTGCTTGATCTGCTTGATCTGCTTGATTCCGCCTCCCGATAGCTATCGGGTCGGGACTTCGCTTCGCTTCGTTTGCTCATTGGCTTATTTGCTCATTCACTCATTTCATCACTTAATCACTTAATCATTTGCTCATTCACCCATTCACCCATTTAAATAATAAATTATCCTCATACATACTCGCTTTTCATATCAATCACTTAAAAATGTTAACAATTATTTCATATAAAAATCAATATGTAAACTTGTTATTTTTAGAGATGTAGTTGTATCTTTGTATCACGGCATCTAACCATTTAATCAAAATTTTTTACCATTTAATCACTAAAATTTACATTTTATGAGAATTTTATTTACGTTAATATCAATAGTTTTAGTTTTTGATTTTAATTTTGGGCAAGTTGCCTCTTTTGAATTTCCTGCTACTTCATCGTTAGTTGTTTCAACTAAGGATCCTAACGTTTCAGTTTCAAATATGTCCCTTTCTTCAGGAACTATTGAGACAAATATTACTACAGGAACTTACTTTCCTAACGAACCATACATTGAGGAGTCAGGCGGATGGACTTCAAGTAGTCAAAATTCTGCGAAGAGCTTCCAATTTACAATAACCGCCAATTCAGGATATACCTTTTCAATAACAAACATTTCATTCAGGGGATATGCTACAGGCGCTGGACCTTCTGCTTTTGGGTTTGCAATTGGTTCATCAAATATTTTTGCTGTTAATGCCCCTGATGGAGTTCTTGTAGAAGTTAATCAATCTGTATCTGGACAAACAGGATTAACAAGTGCAACTATTAAAATTCAAGGATGGTTAAATGGGTCGAGAGCTAGTACTGGAGGTGGAGCATTCAGACTTGATGATGTTATTATAACAGGTGCCGTCGCTTTACCAGTTTCATTTTCGTCTTTTTATGCATACAATAATAAACTCTCTTTCTCCACCGCCTCCGAAACCAACAATGACTACTTCACTATCGAAAGATCGGGTGATGGACGTACTTTTGATGCTATCGGAGAGATCAAAGGTGCTGGCAATAGTACGGAAGAAAAACACTATGAGTTTACTGACGAAAATCCAATACAGGGTATCAACTATTATCGTATCAAACAAACGGACTTCGATGGGCAGTACTCTTACTCAGAAATCAGGTCTGTGCGTCATACTGGAAAAGGAAATGTAGCTATCTCTCCACGCAGCACGGATGGAAGACTCGATATCAGCACCGAAATGGAAAGTTATGATGTGGCGGTGTATAGCAGTGCCGGACAGGAAGTTGCGCGATTTGCAGCTTTGGCTGGTCATCAGACGGTGAGTATTGATGCACTACAAGCTGGAGTTTATTTTGTGAAGGTGATGAGCGGAACGGAGAGCGAGACGGTTAGAGTGATAAAGTATTGATTTGTTGATCCCGCCTGTTGCGGGACTTCGCTACGCTTTGTTTGTGGAGTTGCTTAATGCCACGAAGACACTAAGGCACAAAGTTGATGAGATGTTAGATCAACTTATATAGATAGCAAGTGGAAGTTCCTGATGGGGCTTCTTTTTTTGTTTCTTGTGTATTTCGTAAATGTTTTGGTAGTTGTTTGGTTAAGTATTGATGATATTTAATGCCACGAAGGCTCGAAGGCACAAAGATGATGAGATGTTAGATCAACTTACATAGATAGCAAGTGGAAGTTCCTGGTGGGGCTTCCTTTTTTTGTTTCTTGTGCATTTCGTAGATGTTTTGATAGTTGTTTGGTTAAGTATTGATGATATTTAATGCCACGAAGGCACAAAGGCACAAAGATGATGAGATGTTAGATCAACTTATATAGATAGCAAGTGGAAGTTCCTGGTGGGGCTTCCTTTTTTGTTACTTGTGTATTTCGTAGATGTTTTGGTAGCTGTTTGGTTAAGTACTGATGATTTTTAAGCGCCACGAAGGCACGCAGGCACGAAGTTGATGAGATACGCAATGCTGTGTATGTTTATTTGATGCCACAAAGACACGAAAGTAGTACCGCAAAAAGTCTTCCGATCTCATGAAAACTTAATAATCATAGGTGATGTTGGAAATATTGATTCTAAAGCCGCCACCGATATAATGTTGGTCTTGGGTGATGTTTTTAGTTTTGGTTTGGCGCCACATGCCTAGTAGGTCTATGAAATAATTATGAAAAAGCTCGTAGCTTATATCTACATTTAATGCCTTAATGTTGGTTTCGATGCCTTGGCCTATGACATTTCCGTATTCTTGTTCTATTGTCTCTAGAGGGCTCAGGATATTGTTTCCCCAATTTTGTCCCGGACCATCTGCACCGTAAGTGGTGGACAGTCCTTTGGCTTGGATATGTAGCCGATTTATGGGTTTGTATCTTAATAATATCAAAGCTTCTCTAAAATTGGCTCCCAATGGATGCGCTAGTGGCTGATTGGCGTGACTATAACTGGCTATTGAATATTGAGATGCATTATTGAGTGTATCTCTGTGGGCGTAGGTATAGGGTCTGACTGCGTTATATTCTACCTGCATGTCCAAGTGATTTATGCCAAAAGCATTGATATATTTCATACCTGCTTGGACACCAAATTTATTGGCCCACCATCCGGTTTGTTTTCTGACTTCTGAAAGCTTAAACTCGTCCATGACTAATTGACTATAAAGAGAAATGCCCTTTATAGGATTCCATTTGACATTCATACCCAAAATCACATTGTCGGGGCTATCTAGATAATGTTCTACGGCACGATACAAGATGACGGGATTGAGATATTGGAACTCAAAGTGGTTTTCCCTGGCGAAGACAACCGTTTCGAAGATACCGACTTCAAACTTATTGGATGGTTTGAATGCTAAGTAGTGGGTAGCTGTATATTTTTTGGGCAAGAGGTTGTCTCCCGGATTCCTGAGTGTGGATGTAGGCGCCATCTCTGCAAAAAGATTCTGATAGTGAAATTTCCAAATACGGGTATTAAACTTCAGATAAAAATAATTGTGGCTAAAATCAGAAAGCAGCAAGGAACGGTATCCATTACCAATAAAATGATTTCCATGTCCAAACTCTACATTGATACTTTTTACAGGATTAAATCCCACGTAAGCTCTTGCGTTGAAAAAATCATAGCCTTTTAAGTTGGAAATTACTGACGAACTGTAATTTTTCCAGAATCCTTGACCTGGGATGGTACCATATTTCTGAATCCAAGCTTCTGTGTAGTCCAGATAATTGCGTTGATTTTCTAGCAGCTGTGAGTAAAAATACACTTTTTGATCAATATAAGCTCTGGCTTCTATACCTCTTATGTTTTGAAAAACAATATTTTCGTTATTTTTTTGATTCAAATAAGATACCTGAACTATCGGATTGATCAACAGCTCAAATGACGGCGTATGTAACTGCAAAAAATTGGCCGGTGTTTTATAAAAGTACTTTAACAATGGCGGATTGGTAAAACCATCTTTAGATATTTCTACAGGCCTTTCATTTAATTGATCAGAAGATCTGAATAAGTCTACAGGTTCGCTTGTGGATACTGATGGTGAGCTTTCGTCCAGAAATTCATAATTATCAGAAAAGATATGCAGCAAATCAAATCTGTCTTTATCTGAAAGTGCGGCTTCATTCCAAACTTTTTTGAAGTATTGAGTCGTGAGTTTTCTATCATAATTACTCAGACTGTTTATGAAATTAGTATCTATGAGCCTTAAGATTTCTGATCGATCATAAGTGTGGTATGCTTGATCTCCCCTTAAAATATAAGGTGATTGACCCAAAATGACAGATATAGAAAATACAAGAAATAGTACAGTAAAAAGATGCTTCATAAACTAGTTAAATATAATAAGCACAAAGGTAAATAATCTAAGACGATAAACACATCTCACTGTCACATTTATAGGTATGCATCAATATATCTAGCAAGTGGTTTATTAGTTTCATAATTTAGGAGAAAATACCTAGCCAAAACCTTAAAAAATAATTACCTTTGGCGTGTATTAATTGTATAGAAAAAACAAAATATTGGAGCAGGTTAAGTTTTTGTGGCAGAGTATCATCAATTTTAAAAAAATGGGTACTGTATCTCGCAGTAGCCAATCTATGAGTCGGAAGATGTCTGAATACATAGACATCAATCATGACCTGATCATAGTGGAATTGGGAGCTGGTGATGGAGTGATCACCAAACATATTCTGGACAAAATGTCACCTAAAGCTACATTATTTGTATTTGAAATCAATCCAGAATTGTGCGAAATGATCTCCAAAATCAAGGATGAAAGAATGATCCTGATCAATGATGGCGCTCAATACATGCAAATTCATCTTGAAAAACACGGTTTTGATCATGCAGATCATATTATTTCAGCGTTGCCTTTTACGATATTGCCTCAAGATCTGACCAAAGAAATTTTGAAAATATCTCATCAAATGCTTAAAAAGCATGGTCTATTTATTCAAATGCACTATAGTAAAAACAAAATAGACATGTACCAAAGTATCTTTTCCAAAGTAATGGTAAGTTATGTACCCCTTAATATACCACCTGGATATGTATTTAAGTGTGTGAAAGGATAAATGGATTGAAATTTTATCATAACTAAATCAAAAACATGAGTAATCAAATCACTATATCTGCCTTAGTCAATGCTTCTAAAAGCAAAGTTTGGGATTGTTATACCAATCCAATACATATTGTGAACTGGAATTTTGCTGATCCAAGCTGGCATTGTCCTAAAGCTGAAAACGACATGAAAGTTGGTGGTATCTATAATGCCCGAATGGAAGCGAAAGACGGAAGTTTTGGTTTTGATTTTTTAGCAACATATACTGAAATTAGCCCTGAAGATCATTACACCTATGAATTTGGCGGGAGATATGCAACAGTAAGCCTAGAAACTAAAAATGAAAACACCCTTATTACAGTGTCTTTTGAACCTGAGACTGAAAATTCTTTGGAAATGCAACAAATGGGTTGGCAAATGATTTTAAACAACTTTAAATCATACACCGAAAACTTATAAATTAGCTTTGCTGTATGAATCAAGATATCATAAATTACAACAGTGCATTATCAGAAAAAGAACAAGAAGTTTGCGCCAAACTGATGGAACTTATAGGTCACCATCTTTCTGAAGCAGAGAATAAGATATGGCACAAGCATCCTGTTTGGTTTTTGGACGGTAATCCTGTTTTGGGCTACAGTAAGATCAAGGCTGGTATCCCACTCTTTTTTTGGAGCGGCAAAAGTTTTGAAGAACCAATAATAGAGCCATCAAAAGGAAAATTTCAGGATGCTTTCATACTTTACACTACTATAAACCCGGATTATGCATTAGAAAATCCCTGCCTGCCCTACGGTACGGCGAGGCAGGTATTCCGAAGCTAAACTTCGTGCCTTTGGCTCGACAAGGTCTGCAAATCAGAATCCGCCGCGGCGGACTATTTTTCTTCTGTAACCGTAGCGGTGCTA
>CAMBRK010000045.1 GCA_945870185.1 Aureispira sp. CCB-QB1
GTTAGAACTTCGTAATGAAGGTCGAAAGACCAACCAGCCTGACCACTACGTTGTAGGCGGGCAGGTAAAATAAGAATTTTCCCGAGCGAATCATACTGTGTGACGCCTTGACGTTAGTCACCACTACCGCTGTGGTGGTACAAGTTATGGTGAGTGAGCGAAAATTAGCGGAGCGCCTTATTTTGCAGGTATTTCGGCATGTAATACCTGCCTCGCCGTACCGCAGGGCAGGCAGGGATTTCCTAATGCATAATGCGGGTTTATCCTCTTTTTTCGATTTCTCTGAGATTTTCCATTCTGTTTCTGACCAAGAAGTCATCTACGGTTTCAAAGTGCTCTAAAACGCGCTTATCCTTAAATTCAAAAACTTTTTCCGCAAGACCTTGAAGGAAATCTCGGTCATGCGAAACCAAAATCAATGTACCATCAAAAGCCAATAATGCATCTTTGAGGACATCTTTAGATCGTATATCTAGGTGATTGGTAGGCTCATCCAGTATCAGCAGGTTTACCGGCTCCAATAAGAGTTTTACCATTGCAAGTCTGGTCCGTTCGCCACCAGAGAGTAACGATACTTTTTTGTCTATATCATCGCCAGAAAACATAAAACACCCCAAAATACTTTTGAGCTGTGTCCTGATATCGCCTTCAGCTACTTCATCTACGGTTTGGAACACAGTGAGCTCTTGATCAAGAAGAGCCGCTTGATTTTGAGCAAAGTATCCCACTTTGATATTGTGTCCCAAGTCGCATTTACCTTCAAAATCGATTTCACCCATGATGGCTTTGATCATCGTAGATTTACCTTCACCATTTCTACCTACAAATGCTACTTTTTGCCCACGTTCTATCGTCATGGATGCATCTCGAAAAACGACATGATCACCGTACTTTTTGGACAATCCATCCGCTATCACAGGATAATCACCTGATCTTGGTGCCGGTGGAAACTTCAGTTTCAGTGATGATGTATCGATCTCATCTATCTCAATGATGGTCATTTTTTCCAGCATTCTTTCCACAGAGTTGACCTGATTGGCCTTAGAGTACGTCCCACGGAATCTTTCTATAAACTCTTTGCTTTCAGCTATGGTTTTTTGCTGTTCTTTAAATGCTTTTACTTGAGCAGCGCGCCTTTCTTCCCGTAAGGTGAGATAATGACTATAATTGGCTTTGTAGTCGTATATCCTACCCATAGTCACTTCTATAGTTCTGTTGGTAATATTGTCAATAAATGCTTTATCGTGCGAGATGACCATAACCGCTTTGGCCTTGTGTATCAAAAAGTTTTCCAACCAAATCACCGATTCAATATCGATATGGTTAGTAGGTTCATCCAATAATATCAAATCAGGTTTCTTAAGCAAAATCTTGGCCAACTCGATCCGCATCCGCCATCCACCACTAAACTCTGAAGTCGCTCTAGTGAAATCTTCTCTATGA
The DNA here is from genome assembly GCA_945870185.1 of Aureispira sp. CCB-QB1. Taxonomy (GTDB): domain Bacteria; phylum Bacteroidota; class Bacteroidia; order Chitinophagales; family Saprospiraceae; genus OLB9. Next base: position 1,444 of record CAMBRK010000045.1, read on the forward strand.
AAACCTAATCCTAAAAGTGTTTTTTCCACTTCAGCATCATAATTGATATCCTCCAGAGAATAAAATTTTTCGCCCAATTCTGATGACTCCTCTATGAGCTTCATGTAAGCATCTGATTCATAATCAGTACGGGTTTCCAACTCTAAATTCAGAAATGCCATTCGATCTCTCATTTGGAAAATCTCATCAAACGCTTTCAATGCTTCATCAAAAACAGTACAATGATCCTCAGTTAACAAGTGCTGTGGCAAATAGGCAATGACTCCTTCCTTGGGACATCTCACATGACCTCTGGTAGGCTTACTGACACCAGCTATGATTTTCATCATGGTAGATTTTCCAGCTCCATTTTTACCCATCAGGGCTATCTTATCGTTTTCATTGATCACAAAAGAGACATCACTAAACAATGTCTTACCACTAAACTCAACCGCCAATCCATCTACCGAAATCATATATTTTTTTTTGAAGCCGCAAAAGTACTAACCTTTAGGATATAATAAAACATTTTTCTACTACTAAGGTGGATACCAAGCTAAATAAAATACCACTTTTAAGCATAAAAAAAACTTCCAAACCAAAATTCACCTATATTTGTACCATATTAATACTCGCAAACATGGATTCCAATATTATCAGACTTTATGATGAATACACTCATAAACCGCTCAACAGAAAGGATTTTATCACTAAAATGATTCAACTGACCGGTAGTATCACTACTGCCATGAGCATGATTTCACTTTTGGAAAACAATAACGAAAAAGCCATCACTCCTCTGGAATTAGCGGGTCTTTATACTGAAAACTTAGAATGGCCCACAGACAATGGCTCTATGCGCGGGTATCTGGCCCGGCCCGAAAAAGAAAATAAATATCCTGGTGTCATTATCATTCATGAAAACAGAGGCCTCAATGAACACATCAAAGATGTAGCCCGACGAGCGGCATTGGCCGGATTTGTAGCGTTGGCACCAGATGGTTTGTCATCTTTGGGTGGTACACCAGTTGATGCTGACGAAGCAAGGTCACTATTTAGCAAACTGGACGCTCAGCAAAATACCAAAAATTTTATTTCGGCTGTAGACTTTCTTAAATCCAGATCGGATTGCACAGGCATGATCGGATGTGTGGGTTTTTGCTGGGGAGGAGCTATGTCCAATCAACTTGCTATCCATGCCAAAAATCTAAAAGCAGCGGTAGCATTCTATGGTAAGCAACCCGTCAAAGAAGATGTAATCAAAATTGCTTGCCCTATCCAATTACATTATGCAGAAAAAGATGAAAGGATAAATGTTGGAATGGCTGATTATGAAGCCGAACTAAAAGCACAACAAAAAAATTATGAGCAGTTTGTATATCCCGGAGTAGACCATGCTTTTCACAACAATACGTCAGAAGCCAGATACAATAAAGATGCTGCTGTACTCGCTTGGGATAGAAGCCTTGCCTTTTTAAAGAAATATTGTGCTATGTAAGTAAGGTCTGCTGAAAATGCCTAGTTCTTTCAAAAACAATGGTGTTCATGATTTGGGGTTTTGTTCAAAAAACAAGCGATAGTGAGAGAAAAGTCAAAAGTGCGTCTATCGCCTTATAGAAAATATATTTATTAAACGTTAATCAAGGCGATAGAAAAAGCATTTTGACTTGAGAACGAACGGTGCTTCGCAATCGCCTTTTTTTGAACTAGCGTTTTTTGGTTACTTTTTTTGGCAATGCAAAAAAGTAACTGCCGTCAGCATACGACAAGGAAAATCGAAGTACAATGATTTTAACATGATTGTACTTAATTAAATGTATACAAATCAGCATAATTATTTAAATATCTAGGCGTTAAAATATCTTCTAAAGAACCTAAGTAATCTAAAAACATACTCAGCTTATGCTTGTATTCCCCGTTCTCTGGTCAGAAAGACTCAAACTTAGACAACTGACCGTTGATGATTTTCCTCAGTTGACCCAGTTGGCCAATAACAAAAAGATATCTGACTGGATTATCAATATGCCTTTTCCATATGGAGAATTCAATGCCGTGCATAGGATGAGCCATGTCGTGAATGGCTTTAATAATAAATCTCACTTTGTTTTTACCATTGCAACAAAAGCTGATGACCTATTAATCGGTGAAATCAGTATCAATATCCGGGAATGTGAAAGTGCAGAAATCGGATATTGGCTCGGTGAACCATATTGGGGCCAAGGTTACATGTCAGAATCTATTGCTAAAATCGTCGACTTTGGATTTGAAAGACTCAATCTTACATCCATCTATGCCACAGTGGACAAAAACAATCCCAACTCCATCCATGTCTTAGTGAAGCAAGGATTTAAGCAAATCAAAGATAAAGGCAAGGTCAAGGTATATGCTAAATTTAAGGAATGAGTGATATTTTTTGTCTTACCAATGATGATATCATCTCTAATATGTCATCCCTTTGGGATTGGTCGCTGATACGTTTTGATTGTTTTTATAAATCATTCCATCCCTTCGGGATTGTAGATGACCATTGAAAAAACTCAATCCTGTAACGACGAGAATATTATAAAAAATGCAAAATTGTTTGTTGTACACTTTCCTTTCTCAGATTTCAAATACTTTATGTAAAGACCGATATCACAACCTATGATAAATAAGTGCAATACAAAAAGAACCGATTTCCATTTTAGGAAGTCAGTTCTTTAGTTGTGTTTACATAAAGGTCAGCATCACAATTACGTTATATGTGCAGCTTTAGCAGTACTGAAACGATCAGGTGATTACAAAATTCTACCAAGAACATGGCAAAGCCATAAAAACACCTTGACGTAAGCGCAGTCAACTCCTAACGAGGTTTTTTTACTTAATATCACATTCAAAGTTTTTAATTTTTTTTCTCAGGAATATAGCTTCACTTTGAAATCGAGTATCTTTAGGAATATCGTTCAATATAATACTGTCATTTCTAATTGTAAATAATTTAAAATGCATGTGCCCAAACATTTCACCTTGCCATTCTAAAAAGTTCTCAAATTTGATAAACCCATTATTTTTACACTTCCTAAACTGAAAACCCAATGTCAATTTTTCGATTTCTTTAATTTTGTCAAAATACTCACTATACTCTAAAAATACAAAATACAAGTCTCCAGTCTGTACGATATCTGATATGGTAAAATCACATTTGTACTTCGAAGTAGCACTTAGCTGATGTTCAATAGTTTGATTAGACTCATCTACAAAATGAGCTGTCAGCTGCGTACTGTTGCAAATGTTTAATACTTCAATTTTGTTTTTTATAATTTTTATAGACGATTTGTCCATGCTATCAATGACATACTTCATGTTCTCTTCCAAAATGGAGTCTTTCATCTTTCGATACATTATATGGCTCTTCTTTTTATCAAACTTTAACATCGTAAAAAATTCTGAATCATAAACCATATCGTTACTCTCCATTATATAGGATAAGGCTTTATTATTGATATAGCACAATTCTTGTGTTGTAAAATCTACGTTTGATTTTGGCTCAAGAATTTTTTGGTTTTGCTTTGCACATCCAAAAACAAAGACAATAAAAATTAGAATAACACTTCTTAAGAACGTAAATGATCTATTATTCATACTTAAGATTTTTTATGGGCAAGAAACGAAATTTGGTGAAACATTTGCTGGGTTTGATACAAAATTATTATATACAGCCATTTTATTATTTATATCTATTTGGGTATAATTAGTGTATTGAAAAATATCAGGACCAAAACCGTTTAGTACCAATCCTTCGAAATCACTAAAAGTACCCATTCCCCCATTAGCATCAATTAAACTTTGAACCATGTCATTTACAAAAATATTCAGCATTAGTTCATGTTCTGTCTTACCAGCATTAGGTCCATATTTTTGCAATACCAAAGCATGAAAGGCAGAGGCAAAATCTGTAGTTGTTCCAGACCAACCATTGTTTAATAAGTCTTGAAGTATATTTGCATGTATCATTTCATGTTGATATGTATCAAAAATATCAAACAAATCAGAATTCTGGTTACAATTACTAGAATTTATTGCAATCACAGGTCGCCCATTTGAAATAGTCGTGATAGTCAAACCATTTGGATTTGAATTAGGATCCAATGAAAAATCCTTAGGTAATATATGCATATGAAATCCTACTCCATTGTTTGACCCCGTACTTCCATCAAACTGTGCATTTAATTGACATATAAAATTAGTCTGAAGTGTACCATTTGCTAATTTATTAACTAAGCAATCCCATAATGGACACAAAGTCTTAAGATTGTGGTTTATAATAATATGATCCACTCCTTCTAAAGACTTATTAATTTGGTTAAAAAATTCTGTTTGATTATATTTACCTGTTGCACATAATGCAGCTTCCAAACTAGTCAAATCTATATTAACTTTTTGACCATTACACGGATTAAAAATTTCTTCATTTTTAGCAAAATCAGCCAAAAATTGGGCAAAAGTTGGATCGGCATCTCTGCAATCTTTTACCGTAGGCTTTTTATCAGGATTGTTAAATGGAGACCCTGCACCTGAAATACCAAAAGGACAAATTGCTCCTCCTGAAATACTGCTAATACTTGGTACCCCCCCTGTTCCTAAAGGATTTACAGTATGGCCAGGTAAATCGGGTGTGCATATTAAATCATATCTTACAGTTGTACTAGTTTGAGTATCTAAATAAGTATTTGCACCACTCCTGTCTACTTGATACCAGTCAGTATATGTGGTTATCGTCGTAATTAGGATAAAACACCCTCTGCTTCCTCTATCATTTTCTCTTATATTATCAAATGTAGCCTTTATAAGGTCACAATCTACTTCCTGAAATAACTGTTGTTCGAAGTAAGATGTATAAGTAACCGCAAGCTCTTTGTGTAGACCCATAAAATAACCATTTTGATCTAATGGAGTATTTATTTTTTTACATAAATCAGAAATTTCACTTCTTTTCAAAAAAAGAAATTTATCTTTTCCTGTGTTGACATCTACATTATGAAATAGAATACCTGAAATTCTTTTTTCATCTAATTTAGCAAAAGGAATCATTTTAGTATGACATTGGTCGGGCAATTGAATGACATTATTCCATACTGGATATCCTATTTGTCCTACAATTTCCGAAATTAAACTATCTTTACTAGAAAAAAAACTTCTAATATTTGATACATCAACATTACTTCTATTATCTAAATTTAATTTTTGGAATGGATTATAATATTTTGAGTTATTTACAAAGAAAAGGGGATCTAAAAATTGTTTTAACTCTTTAGACATTTTAATATCAAAAACATCCAATTTAGAACTATATTTCTCATCCTTCCTACACCCACCCAAAAATAAAAACATACTTGCCGCCATGAGCATTAAACTAAATAAACTTAACTTTTTCATGTAAAAGTAATTTTTAAAAATGAATTATTCATAGAAAATAGTAAAAAGTTGCGCACCCTTTCCACTTTTTTCTTGTTACGGCAAAGATTGTTTTTTTTTTTTCATATAAACAATACCAAAATTTGGGTAGTATTCATATTGCAGAATTTTTAAATAATTTACTCACTGATTATGTGATGATAACATCCCTAATTTTAACATATACACAGAATAAAAATGTGAGATTTTTAAGTTTTTGTCATTTTGGCGACATTTTGTTGTCGAAATAGAACAAAATAATGAAAACTCAATAATATTCATAATTTAGAAAGAACATCGTCTTTGGTATTTGCATTTTAGGTTCTAGATTTCCAACAATATAAAATCTTTAGCAAAAAATTCAAAATATCCCAAATTTCCCTTATTTTTATAGCTTAAATCATAAAGCCATATGACGTATAATAAAATATCTACTATAACCTACATTAATGATGTTCCATTTGAGATCATTCCGGGCGAGACTATCTTATCGTGTGTCAAACGCCATATTGCCAAAGATGCTATCCCTACCTTATGCGATGCACCCAATTTAGAACCTTTCGGATCGTGTAGAGTGTGTAGTGTGGAAGTAGGCATGCATGCTGATGGACCATTCAGAACCCAAGCATCCTGTCACACGCCTATCATGGCAGGTAGCTATATATATACTGACTCAGAAAAAATCAAAAAACTCCGTAAAAACATTATCGAATTAGTACTCACGGATCATCCATTGGATTGTCTCACCTGCGAAGTCAATAATAATTGCGAACTTCAAACTGTAGCCGCCAAAGTAGGTATCCGAAAAGTACGATACCCCGAAGGTAAAAATCACCTTGACCGTCAAAAAGACCTCAGTCACCCTTACATGACTTCTGACCTTTCCAAATGTATTAATTGCTACAGATGTGTCAGAGCATGTGATGAAGTCCAAGGACAGTTCGTACTCAGCATGTCAGGTCGTGGCTTCGATTCCAAAATCATCAAAGGAAATGATGTGTCATTTTTTGAATCAGACTGCGTCAGTTGTGGCGCCTGCGCACAGGCTTGCCCTACTTCGGCTATTTCGGATATTTTTGAGTCCAAATCTGTTGCGGTAGATAAAAAAGTAAGGACAGTCTGTACCTATTGTGGTGTGGGTTGCAATCTGGAAGTTTCTGTAATAAACGGAGCCGTCAAGTCTATACAAGCTCCGTATGATGCTGAAGTCAATCAAGGTCATACCTGTCTGAAAGGTAGATTTGCTTTTTCATTTTACAACCATCCGGATCGTATCACGACACCTTTGATCAGAAAAAATGGTCATCTCACTCCAGCTACCTGGGACGAAGCATATGCATTCATCGCTGAAAAGCTCCTGGAAATCAAAGCCAATCATGGACCCGATGCCATAGCAGGTATCTCATCAGCCAGATGTACCAATGAAGAAAATTATCTGATGCAAAAATTTATCAGGGCTGTGATTGGTACCAATAATATCGATTGTTGTGCCAGAGTTTGTCATTCGCCAACAGCGTTGGGGATGCAGCGAGCTTTTGGCACCGGAGCAGCTACCAATAGTATAGAAGATATCAAACATACAGATTGTATTTTGGTCATCGGAGCCAATCCTACCGATGGTCATCCCGTCACGGGTGCCAAACTCAAACAATTTGCTATGAAAGGCAAAACATCTATCGTAGTTGATCCGAGACGGACAGAGTTGGCCAGATATGCCACCTATCACTTGGCTCTAAAACCAGGTACCAACGTAGCCCTACTCAACATGATGCTGTACTATATCATCACAGAAGGTCTTGAAGATACCTCATTTATAGAACACAGAACCGAAGGATACCAATCCTTCAAACAACAAATAACCAATCTCAACCCCGACGAACTCGAACAAATCACCGGCGTAGACAAAGATTTAGTCAGAAAAGCGGCCATCGCCTATGCACAAGCGCCCAATGCTATGTCTTTCCACGGCTTGGGTGTGACCGAGCATACACAAGGTACATTTACCGTGATGTTGATTTCAGACTTGGCTATGATCACTGGAAATATAGGTAGACCGGGAGTCGGAGTGAATCCACTAAGGGGTCAAAACAACGTGCAAGGCGCAGCAGATATGGGTTGTCAACCTCATCAGGGAGCCGGCTATCTCAATGCTTATGACCCTGAAGTCAACAAACAGTATGAAGCATTTTATGGCACAAATATTCCTCTCGGCAAAGGTCTGAAGATTCCCGAAATGTTTGAAGCGAGTATCAATGGACATCTAAAAGCATTGTGGCTCATGGGAGAAGACGTAGTACAGACAGACCCCAATACACAGAAGGTCATCAAAGCCATGAAAAATCTGGAATTACTAGTAGTCCAAGAGCTTTTCATGACCGAGACTGCAAAATATGCCACTGTAATATTGCCCGGAGCGTCCTTCCTGGAGAAAAGTGGCACCTATACTAACGGAGAACGCCGCATCCAAAAAGTGCAAAAAGTAGTCGAACCACTACCAGGTACCAAAGCTGACGGGCAGATCATCGCCGATATGATGAATGTTATGGGTTTTGACCAATGTACCTATGATCCTGATTTGATTTTACAAGAAATAACTCAGATCGTCCCCTTTTTCGCAGGAGTCACTTGGGAAAATCTGGGTACCTCAGGAAAACAGTGGCCCGTAGCCCAAGATGGACAAGATACCAAAATTCTGCATACTGAAACCTTCAAAAATGGGTTGGGCAAATTTCACTATTTTGACTGGGAAGAAAGCGGTGAGATCCAAAAACACTCCAAAGAATACCCATATATCGTGACAACCAATCGTGAATTGGAACATTATAATTGTGGCACCATGACTAGACGAACACGCAATGTAGATATCCTCACCGAAGATGTCATCATGATCCATCCTGAAGATGCGGCGCGCCATTTTATCGAAAATGGAGATATGGTGTGTGTAGAGTCTCCGCGAGGAAAAGTGGATATCAAAGCACGGCTTACAGATCAGGTTAGGCCCGGTGTCATGAGTACGACCTTTCATTTTCCTGAAGTCATGCTCAACATCATCACCTCAGACGAACACGACTCAGAAGCCATGTGCCCCGAATACAAAGTTGTATCATGCAATATCCGCAAGAGCAAAGGTAAATATAAAGAATTAGTTTAATACCAAACTTGAGTATATTCCGAAAAGTATAATTTTGCCACAACTTGTGACGCATTAAAGCGTTAAAGACACAAAGGATCATCAATTACAAAATTATGATAATCCTTTATTTATCTAACTTAGAGTCTTAGAGCTTTTAACGCTTGGGCGTCACAAGTGTGGCACTTCAACTTTTATGGTTTTTCCGAGTGGACTCAAACTTGAGTTTTCTTTTGATTTGGGAGTGCCCCTTCGCTACGCTACGGGTCGGGCTATCATACTAAAGCATGACAGGTTCGTTGTACTTCGTGCCACTGCTATCCCTCACTCGGATGGGCACCCGTCTTCCATTAAAGATTTAGGTTTTCTTGAATCAATTGATAGTCTTTTTAATATCAATACAAAAAAGATGATACAAATAGCAAGTTGCATTACAAAATTTTTGATACATAAAAAGACAAAATAACCATTTTAAAAAACCTCCCATTTTCGCCATTTGATCTTCTGACTTTCAGCGAATGAGTTGAAAAATTTAATTTCATATTAAAATAATTATTAATAATTTATACATATTATTTTTTATTTCAATATTTGTCTTTACATTTGTGCTCAGTATTTATAAATGACTGACTCAACCGCTTATAACGCATGTGCAACATAGTAACTGAAAGATTTGTCTCCTGTATCGAAAAGCTCAAAGAGCGCAATGAAATCAAGTCTGCACGTCAGTTTGCCCTAAGTGTAGACTATCATCCCCAAAACCTCAATGACATTATCAAAGGTAAGAGAGACGTTACTATCGACCTGATCAAAAACGCTGTCGAAACATATAAATTAAATCCACAATATATATTTACAGGTTTGGGCAGTATGTTCTTAGATGAAGACATTCAACAATCAGCATCGGCTAAACCACAAGCTTCCCTTGAAAAAATACTTTATGTTCCTACCGCCGCACATGCGGGATATACCGAACAGTTTTTAGATCCGGTATTTATGGAAGATCTGATTAGCTTTTCGCTTCCCGACTATAAGTTTCAACACGGTACTTACCGATGTTTTGATGTAGTGGGTGATAGTATGGAGCCATCCCTTTACGCAGGTGATAAAGTGGTGTGTTCATTTATGGACAGTAACAATTTTTACAGCTCTGTCAGAAATAACTTGGTTTATGTCGTGGTACTTGAAGGCGCTGTAGTAGTCAAAAGGGTCATCAATAAAATCAAGGAACAAAAAACCTTACTACTCATTTCAGACAATAACTATTTCAAACCTTACGAGGTACCCATAGAAGAAGTCAAAGAAATATGGCACGTGGATGTCAAAATATCTCCATTCCTACCATCACCAAATAATATCAGAAATGCCTTCCATGAAGAAATGGATGACATGAAACGTACCATAGATGTACAATCCCAATCCATCCAACTACTTAACACTACAGTGGAAAAACTCCTTAAACAAAACAGATCTCAATTTTAAGAGATGCGATAAACCCACTTCGTTTTTATATTCCCATAAAAACAATAGCCTTGATTACTAAAGTAACTTCAAGGCTTTTTTTTTTGCATTAAATAGTTCATTTTTGGATATAAATATTTTATCAAATATATAATTGTAAATTTCAACGATAAAAGCGTGCTATTTTACTTAAACCTACCTAATTGGATAATTTTAGACTTACACTTTGGCCATTAAAATCAAAGCCGAGTTCACTTATGTTCATTATTTTTTGAGAAATCTTACCCATTATAATCTTTCCAGATTTGTAAGATTTATCACTATGGATTTTCAATTTGATAAATCTTGACTTGGGTTTAGTGGAAAATTGCCCCTTGTTGGAAGATACATCAAAACGGAGCTTCCCAGCAGTTGGCTTTGCTTGGAAAGTAATCAATTCATATTTCCCTTTTGCTATAGAGTTTTTGTCGAGCCCATCATCATCAAATAATGTGTAGGTGCTAGACTGATCCGAAAAGAAATAATGTAAAGTAAGTGTATCGGTTCTAAAATCTTCAGATGTTTTGCCTATTTTTACTATTAATGGAATAAATGATCCTTCTTTGATAAAAAGTGGAAGTTCGTTCATCTTTGTTTGAACAGTGGTTTCTCCTTTCATTGGAATGCCTGACTTAAAATCAAAGTCGATAGGATACCAAAGATTTTGCTCAGGAAGATATACTTTTCTTTCTGTGGCCGATTTTTGTAAAATAGGCGCTACGATAATGTTTTCTCCCCAAAGGTATTGATCTTCTATTTTCAAACTTTTGGAGTCATCTGGAAAATAGTAGTAAAGCGGTGCTACCAATGGTTTTCCCTTGACAGCCTGAAGATAAGACAAAGTATAATTATATGCCAACATGCTATATCTTAGTCTCACGACATCTGCTGCCATTTCTTTAAATGGACTGGGCACTAAAGCTGGCTCCGACGGAAAACTAGGAGATGATTTATCTACTTCATACAAAGCAGATCCATGTGGTCTAAAAATAGGCGTAAAAGCGCACATTTGCAACCATCTTACATATAACTCATAGTCACCTTCTCCACCAGCAAAACCACCTGCATCAGAGTGAATATAAGGAATTCCCGACATAGACATGCCCAACATAATGGGTAACTGAGCACGCATACCGCCCCAACTTCTACTTACATCTCCACTCCAAGGAAAAATGCTGTATCTTTGGCTACCTGCAAACCCACTTCTATTCAGACTAAATAGCCTGGTATCTGGATAGTACTTTTCATAATTTTTATAAAGCATTTTAGTCCAGAAATGACCATAAATATTGTGAACTTCATGAGACCCAAATAGTCTTTGATGCCCCATATCCTTTAAATCGTGAAATAAATCGGAAGGGTGTTTTTCTGGTTCGCCTAGATCTCCCCACCAAGCTGCAACACCTATTTTGTTTTGTTGGTCATGTTTGGACCAAAACCAATCTTGAGCGTCATGTTTATAAATATCTACTAACCCTCCTTTTCCAAAGTAAAAATCTTGTAAAACATACGGCTTTCTATCTTTATCTACAGCCAGAAAAGGAAGGGATGCTTCATATTGGGTTGATGATTGTAAAATGAAAGGTTCTGTGATGAGAAGCGTCTTGATATTTTGCTTTTTATATTTGGAGATCATGGCTGCTGGATCTGGCCATTTGGTTTTATTGACCCACTCGAGATTGCCCATGGTACCTTTGATACTATCACCAAACCAAAATAAGTCAATAATCATAGCATCAAATGGTATTTTTTCTTTTTGCATAGCTGAAGCTACCTCATCTATTTGCTTTTCTGAAGTATAACCAAACCTGCTCATAAAATTGCCCAAGACCCATCTTGGCGGCAAGCCTTGTGTACCCGTCAAATCATGGTACCTCTTAAGTATATCTTTGGGGCTTTTGCCGTAGATAATATATACATTGATTTGACCACTTGAAAAAGTTACGTCCATGAATTCTGCCTGACCTCGTCCTATATCAACTTTGCCTGATGATGGATTGTCAAAAAACAAACCATAACCCATAGATGAAGTAAAAAAAGGTACTGAAAAATTGAGATTATCAGCTCCTTCGCCGTAGCCATACCAAGGGTTATTATGCAGATTAAACGCGTAACCTCTGCGATTGAGTGGTAGCGCTCGCTCACCACCGCCATAAATGGCTTCATTAGATTTGAGTTTGATGCTAAATCCTTTATAGTCATTTTTTTCTACATAATCTATACTCCACTCATTATTGATGATGGCTGATGTGGATACAAATTGTGTTTGTATTTTTTTCTTAAACTTGGGTTTTAAAATAACTGCATCGGATATATTTTCCTGAGTTGTATAGTTTGCAGGTTGATAGGTAAGCTTGATGATGTGATCAGAGTACTGTGTTGACTGCCAAGCAGACTGCTGCCCAATCATTAGGCTGCACACTAAATTTATTAAAGTAAACAGGAGCAAAACATTCTTTAACATGATTTGATATTTTGTACCCGCAATATTAATGATAAAACACTATACAAATGATGACTCCCATCATTTTATGGGTGAATTGATCAAAAACGGTTTTCATTGTCATGACTAAAAATAATGATTATAGCCCATAAATAGATAGTGGAGAGTATTTATTCTAAGCCTAAGTCAATACACTAGACCTCTAATATAAATTTCTCATTTTTCAAAAAAATGATAGGTAGGTATGATCCTAGACTTCAGAAATGGTGGGTAAAAGAAAGGTAAACCAATCTTTACTTGGTCAATTCGTACTTATAATCAATAATTTTAAGAATTCTTTGACCCGTTTTTGGGTTTAGATTTTTCAAATATAGATCTACGTCTACTGTCTCAGATTCTTCTTTTTTTGCACTATCAAAAGTCACATGAATAGTTCCTTTTTTGCCAGGGAGAATCTTATGCTTAGGATAATCCAAAGTCGTACAGTCGCATCCCGAAGCTATATCTATTTCTATAATTTCACTTCCTGTGTTGGTAAAAACAAAATCAAACTTCTTAATTTCGCCTCTTTTTACTTTCCCAATGTCTAAATGTTCTTTGTCAAAAGTCATATGTACGCCTTGTTTTTGTTCCACAACGTTAGCTACGGGTTCAGTTTTCTTGGGTGTAGCAACGGCTTTAGTTGTATTACTCTTTGGCTTAGGAGTGGTTTTAGTACTTTGGGCAAAAGATACCATTTGTCCCACAATGGCGATACAAAGGATAATTAAAATTCTTACTTGCTTCATATGATGATAACGATTGTGTTTTAATAATATTACTAATTATGACGTTGCAAAGGTGAAAAAAGTTTCTGATACCTTCTCTTATAGTTTTGTTAAATTTTATCATAAAGGCCTAAATTATAACTCCTTTGGATAATTCCTATCACTTTCTTTTAGCTTTTTTAACACCGTATCTTTTATTGGCTGGCAACTCGAGCAAGGCTATGATATTATTTATATCCATTTTAGCATCTAAAGAAAGATCTCTAATTTCTCTATAACCTTCTTCGGCGAGTATGAGTTCTTTGACGGGCTTACCTATATAAGCTTCTATGGCTACAAGCATTGGTTTTTCTTCTATATCACAAAAAGAATAAGCAAGACCTTTTTTGCGTCCTCTGCCCGTCCGCCCTACCCTATGCACATAGTTTTCAGGATGTTCGGGTAGATCATAATTTACCACAAAATCTACGTCAGCTATATCTATTCCACGAGCACTTACATCAGTGGCAATCAGCAGCTTGACTTGTCCATGTCGAAATTTATTCAAAACATCAAGTCTGTCGCTTTGCTCTTTTCCGCCATGCATGGCCAGTGAATCTACTCCAACACGAGCCATGGCAGCTTGCACTCTTTCGCACCTTACTTTGGTACGCACAAAAGCCAAAATTTTACTATCTGGATTCTCCTGAACCAATCGCTCCAAGAAAAAACGTTTATCATCCATCGCCACATAAATGACAGAATGGTCTACATTTTTTGAAACGGGATCTTTGGGCGATACTTGGATTCTTATAGGATTCTTCACTAGTGAATAAGCCAAATCCTTGATTTCATCATCTATGGTCGCCGAAAAAAATAGGGTTTGTCTTTTTTTAGGTAGGAACCTGATCAAATCTCTTATGTCTTTTATAAATCCCAGGTCTAGCATATGGTCCGCTTCATCTAGTATCAAGATCTCTACCCTATTGAGTCTTATAAAACCTTGACTTACTAAATCAAACATTCTACCTGGAGTCGTGATCAGGATGTCAATCCCTTTCTCGAGTTTAGAAATTTGATGGTTTTGTTCTACGCCACCGAAAACAGCAAAGGAAGTCACTCTGGTATTTTTAGCTAGCTTTTCTACTACTTCATTTATTTGTATCGCCAGTTCACGTGTGGGCACCATGATGATACATTTGATACCATCATCCCTTTTAGTATTGGTTTTACTATGTAGAATGTGGATCATAGGAATGACAAAAGCTGCTGTCTTACCTGTCCCTGTTTGAGCTATAGCTAGCAAATCTTCCCCTCGCAGTATATTGGGTATGCTTTTGTATTGGATATCAGTCGGCTTTTTGTAACCTAGTTTATCTAGATTATTTTTAATTTCGTCTACAAAATGATACTGTGAAAAGCGCATGAATTATCCTTTGACGCAAAGATACAAAAAATCAGATGAAAGGAAGAGTTCGTTATATAGAGTAAAAATTGGAAATTTATTCTGATTTTATGGGTTTAAAACCTACAAGTTATTTTATGGCTTATGAACTTCTTGAAAGCAAACTTTAATTATTACAATTTTTATTTACAATTTTACAAATCTTTGTATTTTTACAAATCGAAATAACAATATATTATGAAATTTAAAAAAACATTGATTAAATGGTATCAAGACCTGATCCACGTCATTTTTCCAGATCTTTGCTTATCATGCAACCGCGAACCCAAAACTGCTGATGCTTGGTTTTGTATAGCTTGTATCCATCAAATGCCTTACACAGATCATTTTGAACTCAAGGATAATGAAGTACTCAAACATTTTAAAGGAAGGATTAAATTAGCTCATGGTGCTGCCATCTTGAGGTTTAAAGAAGGCAGTATTGTACAAAACATACTGCACCAACTCAAATACAAACAAAGAAAAGAAATTGGTGAAGTCTTCGGTAAAATCGCAGCCGAAAAGCTCAATAATAGCCAGCTTTTTCCTCATCCTGACATCATCATACCTGTGCCTATACATAAAAATAAGCTTAAAAAAAGAGGATACAATCAGAGTAGTATTTTTGGCAAAAGTTTAGGAGATCATTGTAATATAGAATTTCAGGAAACTATCCTGATCAAAAACAAGGAAACTGAGTCTCAAACTGGTAAATCACGTACCGATAGAGTTAGTAATGTTAGGGATGGGTTCACTATGGTCTATCCAGAAAAAATCAAATTAAAGAATGTCCTTATTGTTGACGATGTCATTACTACAGGAGCAACATTAGAAGCTGTATGTCAGATGGTATGGCTGGCCCAGCCTGCATCTGTTTCAGTTTTGAGTATAGCTGCTGCACAAAATTCATAATTTTTAAAGATTGAAATTATAATTTTCTCAATTTAGAACAAAAAAAGTCAAAAACTTTCAATTAACTTAAATACAATAGTCTAAATATTTGATATTTATATAATATGTATTATTTTTGCACCAACTTAGTACATATCAAATAAGAATCCATGTCAGAAGAAATGAAACCCGTATTTATAGAAGATAAAACCAAAAAAATCTTAGATATCATCCGAGAGACTGAAGCAGCATTTAAAAATGAACCCCAACTGTCTCTAGGCGAAATGAAAAGAATAGAATTGATCAGAAGAATGAAGGAAGATACAGATAAGATAGAATATATGATTATGTTTAATGTGCTCATGATAGCCCTTACTGTAGTTGCCGTAATACATTTTGTCCTATTCGGAAAAATATTTTCTTTGATCTGTGTGGTTTTGGGACTAGCCTATTTTATTTATATCAGGAAAAAGCTAACATTCTACACAGTAAGTTTGTCCAATTACAAAGATAATTTTGATAAATACTTGTGGGAAGGTTTTCACTTGAAAGAAATGAGATATAGTGCGGTAAAGTTAGCCTACCTCATATTTTTTCCACTTTTTGTAGTATTCATTGCTGATTGTTTTAGATCAGAGCATGAGCGCCTATCTATTTGGTTGGCCATCAGTATAGCTGCCATAATTTCTGGAATAGCTTGGATGATCTATTTTTCGGACGATAAAGAAACACTCCAAAATATAGAATCTGAATTAAAATCCCTTGAATATTTATAAAATCCAAGCTGATTAATCCTTAAAATATATATCTTTTTGATATTGAGCCATGTACTTGTTCCAAGGAGTGGTTTTATGTTGATTACTTCCAAAATAAGTGATCATCATTTCAAAAGTGGGTACATCCTGAAAACCAGGTATGGCTTGAATCATATTTAGGTCCTCATCCAGAAATGCAACCGTAGGGTAACTCATACGCCCTTGCATGATGTATGCAGCAAGTTCGTGATATCCACGTACACCACTTTTAACAAAGTTATATTCAGCCCCTCTTATGGTTACTGCCTCTGTCATTTCAGCATCAAACTTTACGGCGTAGTAATTTTCATTGATATACTTAGCTATGTGGTCTTCTGCAAAAGTGGTTTTATCCAATTTTTTACACCATCCACACCAGTCCGTATAGATATCCACAAAAATTTTCTTCTTAGTCTTTTGTGATTTTTCGACTGCTTCCTTCCACGTGTGCCACTTGATTTTATTCTGTGCTGTACTTGACGTACTTTGACATAAGATGAAAGAAAGTATTATAAAAGTATATTTTGAGATCATAAAATTAAAACATTATAAATAGGAGATATCTTATTATTTTGAAGGTAAATTAGATTTCAATATTTTGAATAATAATACATTACGTTTGCAATATATTAAGATCAAAGTTATAAAACCAATTCCTTTAAAATATAACTGAATTAAAAGTCATTTGGATTCAAAAAATCAAGTATTTAAATTAGAATTAACAAATGCATTAATTTTTGGTTGGGGTTGGACTGCTAAACTTTTCACTTTTACCACTTAATTCCTTACATACGGGACATTTTACCACATCATGTCCCCTTGCAGGACAATATTCCCTACCAAAAAATATAATCTGTAAGTGCAACTTGTTCCATATATCCTTAGGGAAAAGTCTTTTCAGATCTTTTTCTGTCTGTTCTACATTTTTACCATTGGTGAGTTTCCATCGCTGAGCTAGTCTGTGTATGTGTGTATCAACAGGAAAAGCGGGCACTCCAAAAGCTTGAGCCATAACCACAGAAGCGGTTTTGTGTCCTACTCCAGGCAAAGTTTCCAAATCTTCAAAAGTTTGTGGTACTTGTCCATCATATTTTTCCATTAAAATAGAACTTAATGTGGAAATGGCTTTTGATTTACGCGGAGAAAGCCCACAAGGGCGTATAATATCTTCGATGGCAGAAACTTCCACTTTGCTCATATCATCAGGATTATCAGCTAGTAAAAATAAAGCGGGTGTCACTTTATTGACTCTTTCATCCGTGCACTGAGCAGATAATAATACAGCTATTAGCAAGGTGTAGGGATCTTTATGTGTCAATGGCACCGGCGTCTCAGGATAAAAATGCTCTAAAGTATGTATAATGAATTGTACGGTTTCCTTTTTTGTCATCTGATCGTTTTGGTATTTGAGATAATCAAAATTTCATCATCCTGAAGGCAATATTTTTCAACTAAATGACCAGTCAAAATAGGTGCCTTGATGCCTTCCTTTAGCTTATGTTTTGTTTGGATGATCATAGCTTCATGCCATAATCCAGCGTTGATAAACGAATACAACACTTGAGAGCCTCCTTCTACAACAATGGAAGTAATACCCTTTTGAAATAGTTTTCTTAATGTGGTATCTAGATCCTGCATATCTTGTACTTTGATGTAAGTAACTTGTCCTTTTGCCTCATCTTTTAAGGTATTGATCACCAAAGTTGGATTTTGGTCGGTGATGACCCGAGCTGTTGACGGTACTTTACCGAAAGAATCTAGCACTATCCTTATGGGATTTTCTCCAGGCACATTTCTAGTAGTAAGTTGTGGATTATCTATTATGATGGTGTTTTTACCTACCAATATAGCATCATATTGACTTCGATACTGATGTGTCAGTACACCTGCAAATGCATTACTCAGCCAAACAGAATTTTGCGCCGATGCCATAAAATGATCCGCAGATTGTGCCCATTTCAAATGGATGTAGGGCAAACCTATCACATTGGCTTTAAATTTTGAAATTAACTTTTCGCATTCTGCCTGTCTTTGGGATAAAGCAATATTAATATGATGATCTCTAAGGTACTGAATACCTTTACCTGCTACCAATGGATTGGGGTCCACACAACCGATGATAACTTGGGCAATCTTTTCCTTTACGATGCGATGCGAACAAGGTGGAGTTTTACCAATATGCGAACATGGCTCAAGCGTCACATAAAGGGTACTTCCTGCTATGAGATGTTTTTGATGTTCTTTTACCGCATTGATGGCATTGATTTCTGCATGTGGACCACCGAAATATTTATGATACCCTTCACCGATCACTTGATCACCACTAGCAATGAGCGCTCCCACCATAGGATTACTCTTGACACCCCGAAAACCAAGTTTTGCTAGGTCTATGCATCTTTGCATCCATACATCCTGCAATGACTTGGTGTTCATGTACTTATATCTTAAAACTTAGGCATTTTTATTTACCATGACAATGTTTGTACTTTTTCCCACTTCCACATGGACAAAGATCATTTCTGCCTACTTTTTCTTCCGTCCTCTTAAAAGTGGCTGGCTTTTCATTGGATCGAGACACGCTTTCAGCGGCCTCTCTGACGGCCTCATCTTCCCTACTGGTGCGCACTTTGGTAAGGTCTGTTTTTTGAACTTTGGCTTCTTTTACTTCTTGTTGTATGAGCAGCTTCCCATTAAACAAGTAAGAACTCACATCTTTATTGATTTTATTGATCAATTCTTCAAAAAGGTTATAAGCTTCTATTTTGTATTTAACCAATGGGTCTTTTTGTTCAAATGAAGCAGCTTGTACAGCATCTTTGAGTTCGTCCATATTGCGCAAGTGCTCCTTCCAATGATCATCTATGATGGCTAATGTGATGGTCTTTTCTATATCGCGCATGATCGTAGTACCATTGGAATCCACAGCATTTTTTAAATCCGCTGCAATAGGGAGTGGATTAGTACGTCCATCTGTAAATGGTATCGCTATACGTTTGTACCTGTGACCTTCATTTTCATAAATCTGCTTTACAGTAGGCAATATAACTTGAGTAATTTGCTGCGACTTGACATTATAATGTCCTATGACAGCATCAAGTGTTTGATCTATCAGATCATCTATGGACGTGTTTTTGTAAGTATCCTCATCCATTTGTGGATCTATACTTAATAAGCTTAAACAGTCTAATCTAAAACTTTCGGAATTTCCACTTTTTTTGTTGGTGACTACAATATTCTCTACTGAGCCCACAAACATATTGTATAAATCTACCGTAAGACGCTCACCATGTAACGCACTATCTCTCTTCTTGTATATAGCTTCCCTTTGGATATTCATGACATCATCATACTCCAAGAGTCTCTTACGAGTACCAAAGTTATTTTCTTCTACTTTTTTCTGAGCACGCTCTATAGATTTAGTGACCATGCTGTGCTGGATAATATCACCATCTTTGTGCCCCATTTTATCCATCAATCCTGCGATACGTTCAGACTGAAACAAACGCATAAGATTATCCTCCAAGGAAACATAAAACTGTGAAGTACCTGGATCTCCCTGACGACCTGCTCTACCCCTGAGCTGTCTGTCTACACGACGCGAATCATGTCTTTCCGTAGCGATAATTGCCAATCCCCCAGAACTTTTCACCTCAGCAGCCAATTTGATATCCGTACCTCTACCTGCCATGTTGGTAGCAATGGTGACAGCGCCTGCTTTTCCGGCTTCAGCTACGATTTCAGCTTCTCTTTGATGTTGTTTGGCGTTAAGAACATTGTGTTTGATACCTCTCAAATTGAGCATTCTGCTGAGTAGTTCTGAAATCTCTACCGAAGTAGTACCCACAAGAACAGGTCTGCCTTGACTAGTCAATCGTCCTATTTCTTCTATAACTGCATTAAACTTCTCTCTTGCTGTTTTAAATACCAGATCATCTTTATCATCTCTGACTATAGGTCTATTAGTAGGTATAACGACACAATCCAATTTGTAAATTTCCCAAAACTCGCCTGCTTCTGTTTCAGCAGTACCAGTCATACCAGCAAGTTTATGGTACATCCTAAAGTAATTTTGTAAGGTGACCGTAGCGTATGTCTGAGTTATTTCCCCAATTTTTACCCCTTCTTTTGCTTCCAAAGCCTGATGCAAACCATCTGAATACCTTCTTCCTTCCATCATACGACCTGTCTGCTCATCTACGATTTTTACTTCTTCATTGATGACTACATACTCTTGGTCCTTTTCGAACATAGTGTAGGCTTTGAGCAATTGGCTTGTGGCATGTAGCCTTCTTGATTTAACTGCAAAATCCTGAATCAGTGTCTCTTTCTCTTCAGTAAGTGATACATTTTGATTCTTTTCTCTAGTGGTCAAATCTTGTATCTGATGCGTAATGTCAGGCAAAACGAAGAAATTAGGGTCATTCTCCCCACGAGAAAGATACTCAATCCCTTTATCTGTCAACTCTACATTTCTATTTTTTTCGTCTATGGTAAAATAAAGCGGCGCATCAGCCAAATGCATATTTTTATTCTGTTCCTGCATGAAAAAGTTCTCTGTTTTTTGCAGGATTACCTTAACACCTTCTTCACTCAAAAACTTGATCAAAGGTCTATATTTAGGTAAGGCTCTATAAACTCTAAAAAGGGCCATGCCCCCTTCCCCTTCATTATGTCCTGTGTTACCATCCTTGATTAATTTCTTAGCTTCTGCAAGATTTTCAGTCGCTTGCTGACGTTGAATGCTAAATAATTTCTCAATTTTGGGCTTAAGTTCCATATATTCCTGTTCTTCAAGACCTTGGGGTACTGGACCAGAAATAATCAAAGGAGTTCGAGCATCATCAACAAGTACGGAGTCTACCTCATCGACCATAGCATAATGATGTTTACCTTGCACGAGCTCATCTCGATCGCGCACCATATTATCCCTCAGGTAGTCAAAACCGAATTCATTATTGGTTCCATAAGTGATATCACATCTGTATGCTGCGATCCTTTCTGGAGAATGTGGCTTATATTTATCTATACAGTCGATTGTTAAAAGCAAAAACTGGAAAAGTGGCCCTACCCATTCGCAGTCCCTTTTCGCAAGATAGTCATTAACCGTAATTACATGAACACCTTTACCTGAAAGTCCATTGAGATATGCTGGCAATGTGGCAACCAAAGTTTTACCTTCTCCAGTTGCCATTTCCGCTATTTTTCCATCATGAAGCACCATGCCACCTATCAATTGTACATCATAGTGAAGCATATTCCAAGTCACTTCATTTCCAGCAGCATTCCATGAATTTTTCCAAATAGCTTGACCACCATCAATCATCACATAATCCTTGGACGCTGCCAAATTTCTATCGTGCTCAGTAGCCGTAACGCTTAAGGTAGGATTTTCACACAGCCTTCTAGCTGTTTCTTTGACCACCGCAAAAGCCTCTGGCAATATTTGTTTGAGCGCATTTTCTAGGTATTTATCCCTTTCTTTATGGATATTATCGATTTCGTTGTACAGGTTTTCTTTGACATGAAAGTCGCTTTCAGTATTGGCTTTTTCTGTCAATCCTATAATATGTGAATCAATATCTTTAAGGCTTTCGGCAATCCTATCTTTGAATTCTAAGGTTTTATTTCTGAGTTGATCGTTGCTGAGCGATTCATATTCCTTATAAAAGGTATTGATTTGATCTACCACAGGACTATAACCTTTGACGTCTTTTTCGTATTTATTTCCGAAGATATTTTTTAAAAAATTAAACATTTATATGAAATATTTTAATAATGTATTTATGTACGTAAATAAACAATATAAAGTAGGATCTGGTAATTTTCATTAAAAAAAGTACCCTATTTACTACGATCCGACTGCAAAGATATTATTATTTTTTTCAAAATATTAATTCTTGGACAGATTATGGAACACAATCAAGGTACTAAGATCATACCAACTGAAATATCAAGACAAAATGGCTACTTTAAAAGATGCAATATGTAATAATGTCAGTATATCTAAGTTTGTTTTGAGCAGAAAGGTAAAAAACTGCTATCGCTTTTGCAATTGGGTATTTCGTATTTAACTAAATCCGAAACGCCTGATAAGTTTTACTTTGAAGCACTTATCGACAGCAAGCATAGGACAATCAAAAACCTGGATGAAAATCACTGGAATGAAATCATGGATCTTTATAACATCCTATTACGTTTTGGAAAGTCACCCTTTATTTTACTTAATCTTTCTTATTGTTTGCATAAAGCAAAAAGATATGAAGAATCAATAAACATATTTAGGCTTGTAAAGAAAGAACTTCCTGACGACTACATTTACCTTTCCATGACCAAACTACAAGTATATCAAAATCTTGCTGACACGGAAAGAGAAAAACTTTTGAAGGATGTTTTGGGGCAAGTAGAACAACAAATGAGATATGAGTTGATCCTTAACTATCGAGATCATCATGTATAGATTGTGGTATTCAAATAGGCCTGCGATTCTGGTTCCCCTTTCCCAGAAATATCCTCTGGCTTCAAAAGCAAGGTTGGGCTTCATGAATGTTTTTATGGTCACTCCTGCTGGGTAAAACTTCACACCGATGGCTGTTTTGTAAGAGTCGCCATTTGTTTGTGCCTATGCGATATTTGAAATCCCAATAAACAATGACAACATAAAAAGTGATTTCACAAAAGATGTGCTGATTCCCTTCTGTAGTGTCAAAACTGGAATGCGGAAAACTAATAGATTGCTCATATCATTTACTTTTTGATTCAGCAACATCATTGTTGCAGGCACAAAGGTTATCATGATTGGCTATAACAATTGATATAATTTTGGATAAGAATTGTAAAAATCACTAGCCCAATATGCCAATACAACCTAAGTTACAAGTGTATTTTAATTTTTAATAATGCTACAATATTCCTATCAAACCCATTTGAGATAGCTTTACGATTACTACCTTACAGTCATTAGTAACGGTGACTTCTGTAGAGGGGTGTACCAAGGATACTTTTGCTACCTTGACCGTGGAGTCCAATGTGGTCACTTCGACTTTCAATGCAGGATCAGGTTCCCTGCGAAGTGTATTGGAGTGTGAGGTTGACGGTGGCATCGTCTATTTCGATCAGCCAATCACAATATCATCACTGCTCCTCTTCATGAAAACAAAAATGTGACAATCATTGGTTTGAGTCCTAATATCAGACCATATATTGGTATTGATTTCGCCGCTAATGATCCCAGTATAAATCTATTGTCAGCCAAAGGTATCAACCTAAAAGATGTAGATGTACACTTGATCAATCAGACAGATCATAAACCTTTCTTTACTGGAAACGGCAATATCGGATATCGGGTTCAACTCAAGTGATTCAGATAGATTGAGATTGGTCATATTTTTTTTGGTCACCATTTAAAGAAAACATCAGGCTTCGCGGTCTGGTGTTTTTTTTATTTTGTAAATGCATAAGAAATTATAGTACTGGACAAAACTATCAAACCCCTTCTTTGTTTGGTGGGAAAATAAACATCAAAATGGTAAAAAAATTAAATGCAGCAGAAATCGAGAATGCTATGATAAGTATCCAAAACTGGAAACGAAAAGATCAAACAATACAAAAAGATTTTAAGTTTAAAAATTTCATAGAGGCTTTTGGGTTTATGAGTCAGGTGGCCCTGATAGCAGAATCCTTGAATCACCATCCCAATTGGTCCAATGTTTACAATAAAGTATCCATTCATCTGACAACACATGATGTAGGCGGACTATCTGAAAAGGATTTTATCTTAGCCCAAAAAATAGATAAAATAACATCCTAAAAAATAGGCTAAAGTAATTTTGAGTAAACAAAAAAATCAATAAAGTGTGACATCCCCATTGATGACTAGTCTATATAACATGAAATCATCAATTTTAAATCACCTAATTTTATTTTTGTGCTTTTACAATCAGACATCGTAGCTGCTCTGCTAAACCTTGTTTCAAAGATCACAGAGATGGCATTTGAATATGGCCCAAAGTTAATTGGTGCCGTCATAGTATATCTGATTGGTTCGATGATCATAGGATGGATATCCAAAGGTATTACAGCCATGCTTAAAGCAAAAAATGTTGATACTTCATAACAATCATTCTTATCATTTTTTGTAAGTATCATGCTCAAAATTCTTTTACTTTTGACTGTGTTCGGAATGATGGGCGTAAATCTTACAGCTTTTGGCGCCATCTTAGCCGGTCTTGCTGTTGGCGTCGGAGCAGCATTAAATGGTACTTTAGGTAATTTTGCAGGAGGAGTCATGATGTTATTATTCAAGCCCTTTAAATTAGGAGATCTTATTGAAGCTCAATGCTTTGTCGGTAATGTAAAAGAACAAGGCATTTTCAATACCTTCCTTTTGACACCTGAAAATAAAACTGTTATCCTGTCAAATGGAGCTTTATCTACAGGAACCATAGTGAACTATACTACTCATGGCAATCTTAGAGTGGATATTTCTATGGCTATAGACCCAGGAGTAAGTATAGACCATGCCAGAAAAGTAGCCATTGACGCTATGAATTCTATTCCTGAAGTATTAAGTAGTCCAGCACCTGAAGTTAGTGTGCTGTATACAGGAGGAAGTATGACTACTTTAGCCATAAGACCATATTGTGCACGACAAGATTATTGGACCATATTTTTTGGCACACAAGAAATCGTGAAAAATGCATTTGATGCTCACGGAGTAGCAGCGCATATACCACATAGAGTGATTATCAATAAATAAGCTCGTATCTACATCAAATTAAAGAATTTGTCTAATGGTTGTTGGTGTTTCGTAGATGCCGGAACGATCTTTTAGGTCATCTGGCATTTTTCTATTACGAATTTTCACAGACTTACAGATCCATTATTTAGGCCTTACCAATAAGAGCTGTCCCACTTCTTTGCTTAGTATTTCGTTGTGTCTCCCATCAATAGATACTTGCATCGTCATGTCATATTTATTTTTGTGGATGACAGTGATTTCACATCCGGATTTGATATGTAGTTGCGTCAGATGTTTGAGCAATTCGGTGTTGTGCTCTCTTAAACTCAGTAATATAGCCGGTTTTAATTCATGCAATTCCGTGAGTGCTATCTGTTGTCGAATAGTAAACTTTCCATCACTATTAGGTATCGGATCTCCAAACGGGTCAAACTTGGGGTAATCCAAAAAAGCATCCAATCTACTGATTAGTTCAGGTGATTGCATATGTTCCAAATCATCAGAAATAGACTCTATCTGATGCCAGCCAAATCTGAGTTTCTCTACCAAAAACGTTTTCCATAACCTATTATTCCTAATCAATTGTGTAGCTATTTTTATACCCGATGCGGTGAGATTGACACCCTTATACTTTTCATAAGTTACGAGTTCTTTTTCAGCCAATTTTTTTATCATATCCGTTACACTAGCAGGTTGTGTACCCATGAGATCTGATATAGCATTGGTGCTCACAGATTTTTTTTCTTTCTCTGCAATTCTATAAATTATTTTGATATAATTTTCTTCGGTTTGGGTGAGCATAAATAAGATTTTAATGACAAAGATAAATATTTTAGACCACTCTAAAAATATATTAACAAATAATATTATATGTTTTTTATATCTTTGCCCAAATTAACTCCATTGTTTTATGAGTGTTTCAAAAAATCCTGTCAGCCCTTCTTATAAAATCTTGGGCGTAGATCCGGGCACCAATATCCTTGGGTATGCTGTACTTGAAGTAGATGGTAAAGCACTGAAGGTGTTAAATTTCGGAGTATTTCACTTGGAAAAGTATGAAGACCATCACGAAAAGTTAAAAGAAATTTTTCTTCAACTACAAGAAATAATCGAAACCTATCTACCCAAACAATTGGCCATAGAAGCACCATTTTATGGTAAAAATGTGCAGTCCATGCTCAAACTCGGACGTGCTCAAGGTGTAGCCATGGCCGCAGCGATGACGATGGGACTCGAAATACAAGAATACGCTCCCAAAAAGATCAAACAATCCATCACCGGTAATGGCAATGCCTCCAAAGAGCAGGTAGCCGCAATGCTTGAGAGCATCTTAAAGATAAAAATATCTTCCAAACACCTCGATGCGACTGATGCATTGGGAGTTGCGGTGACCCATTACAACCAAACCGGTAGTATATTGGGTGGACAAAAAAAGCATTCCGGGTGGTCATCTTTTATCAAGGACAATCCTGGAAAGGTAGGCAAAGTGTGAGAAAAAAATTGCAGTGCTTACTAAACCACAGTATTTTTTCTGCGTGCCTTGTCCCTACTTTAGCTTTATGAAAGACAAAATAAAAGCTGAAACAAAAAGTCCTAAAGAAAATTTCAATATTTGAAAAAGAGAGCTTACTTTTGTATTTGGGATATACGCCATTTGGCGTATATCCTGTTGTTATGTAGGATGAAAAATAAATTTGCAAATATTACCAAATATTGGTAACTTTGTACTAAAATAGCAAAATGGGTAAGAATACATCAATATCCCTGGGAAATCATTTTGAAGAATTTGTTCAAACAAGAATAGGGGAAGGAAGATATACAAATGCAAGTGAAGTGATAAGAGCTGGGTTAAGATTATTAGAAGAAGAAGAACAAAAGTTTTATGCTTTACGAAAGGCAATCCAAGATGGAATTGACAGTGGAATAGCAGAAGATTTCGACCCGAAAACACATCTAAAAGAATTGAAACGAAGAAAAAAGGTCAATGGCTAAGATTAATTTTACTAAAAAAGCCAAGATTGACTTAGAAGAAATATGGGAATATACTTATGAAACTTGGTCAGAAAAACAAGCTGATAAATACTACAATGAACTTATTGAAAAATGCCAAGAATTAAAAAAAGATTTTGAACGAGGCAGAGACTATTCAATATTGTTCCCAAATTTGAAAGGTTATAAAGTTAGCAAACACATAATATTTTACAGGCTATTGGATAAAGGTAAAACAATTGAAATAGCAAGAATTCTACACGAAAAAATGGATCTTAAAAAACACCTGAATGAATGAATCACCCTACATAATCAACGGCTTTGATGAACAGATTTCGCTATTGCTCTTCAGTCACAAAGCCAAAACGTTCACTTGCTAAAAAATTACAACCACCTTGCAAAAGAAATCAAATCATTAAAAACTAAATCCGGTACAAATTCTTGGCTTACTGATGGTGTAGCACCTGACCCAATTTTGGCAAAACGCCTATTGATCCACACACTATTAAATCCCATTTCTTTGGCGGGAATGTGGTCGTGATATAAACTTTCAGCTACATGCAATATATCACTTTTTGAATAGCCATCCAATGCCAGATCCTCAAAAACATAACGAAATACTTGATGATCGGGTTTGTAAGCTCCTATATTTTGAGCTGTAAATGTCTTATAAAATGGTACTTTAAGGTGTTTTTTAGTGGCTTCGATAGATGCATTATCTATATTCGAGACTATGACCAACTTATATTTTTCAGCAAGGATTGCTAGTGCTTCTACCGTATCATTGAAAGGAGTCCAATCCTGAATGGACGAGCCGAATGCTTTGATTTCTTGGGGAGTTAAGCTCATTTCCAAATGATGTCCAATTTTTTTTATGCCTTCTTGGAGTACAAGATCATAAGTCAGATTCGGAAATTGTGATTGAATTTTATGTTCTTCACCAGCAAACCACTGGAGAATGTTATCGTCATTATCTACAATATCTGGCCAAATATTCCTGATGTTGGCCACAATAGCGCTTTCCCAATCTATAAGCGTACCATAACAATCAAAAGTCAATATTTTTATGGAATTTGTACTTATCATGATAAAATTCTTTAAAGGTCAAAGGTAATTATTTTTATTAAAAGTAAAATTTTACGATCAATATGAAAACCAAATGCCTATTTAAGCTAATTTTGTGGCTTGTTAAAATAAAATGTAATGCCTGATAAGCTATTTAAAAAGAGTGATCGACTTCAAAATTTGAGTTATGCTATTCGCGGCCCTATATTTGATAAAGCGCAACAACTCGAAGCAGCTGGTCAAAAGATCATAAATCTGAATATAGGTAACCCAGCACCTTTTGGTTTTGATGTACCAGACGAAATTATGCATGATATGATCGTAAATCTTAGAAATGCTCAAGGTTACTCGCATCATCTAGGTATATTTTCGGCTAGAAAAGCCGTGATGCATTATACACAACAACAAGGCATTCATGGAGTAACTATTGACGATATTTATATTGGTAATGGCGTGAGTGAGTTGATCCTGATGAGTATGCAAGCTGTTGTAAATCAAGGAGACGAAATTTTGGTGCCTTCACCTGATTATCCACTTTGGACCACAGCCATTTCCTTATCGGGTGGTAAAGCCGTACATTATATATGTGATGAATCTGCTGACTGGAATCCCGACATAGAAGATATCAAAAGTAAAATCACATCAAAAACTAAGGGTATTGTCATCATCAATCCCAACAATCCAACGGGGGCAGTGTATGAAAAAAGTGTATTACAATCGATCATAAAACTAGCACAAGAACACCAACTCATCATTTTTTCTGATGAGATTTATGACAAAATACTTTATGATGGCCATATCCATTATCCGATAGCTGCTATGGCTGACGATCTGCTGATATTTACCTATGGTGGATTGTCCAAAAACTATAGGGCGGCTGGTTTTCGTGGAGGCTGGCTGATATTAAGTGGAGCCGTGCATAAAGCAAAATCTATCTCAGAAGGTTTAAATCTATTGGCAAGTATGCGATTATGTGCCAATGTCCCGACTCAGTATGCAATACAAACAGCATTAGGTGGCTATCAAAGTATTCAGGACTTGGTGGCCAAACAAGGTAGATTAACAAAACAACGAGATCTGATATATTATATGATGACCGACATTCCTGGCATCACATGTGTCAAACCCAAAGGCGCACTCTACCTATTTCCTAAAATAGATATATCCAAATTTGATTTTAAAAATGATGAAGATTTCGCCTACCAGCTTCTTGAGGAGAAGCACATTTTGATTGTTCCTGGCAGTGGATTTAATCATATGGATGATCAACATTTCAGAATTGTCTTCTTGCCACAGACAGATGAGTTGGAGCTTGCTGCTAATCAAATGAAATCTTTTTTTGATCATAGCAGAGTGACTGCTGTACAGACGGCATTATCCTAAAAGATGTTGATATTATTTATCGCCATCTATTTTATAGTCACCCTATCTGTGGGTTTTTATGCCTCTCGGAAAGTACAGACTACCGGTGATTTTATAAATGCTGGGAGAAGTTTACATCCAGCTATAAATACCGCTGCACTTTTTGCGCTTTGGTTTGGTAGTGAAACGATATTCGGAGCTAGTGCTCAGTTTGCCGAGCATGGACTGATTGCTATTATAGAAGATCCGCTAGGTGGCGTCTTATGTTTATTATTAGTTGGATTTTTCTTTTCGAGAAAGCTATACCAACTCAATATATATACCATAGGAGATCTATTTCGCAAACAATATGGCCCTAAAGTGGAGATATTAAGTGCCATACTCATGATCTTAAGCTTTGTAGGCTATGCAGCAGCACAGATCGTGGCATTAGGTTTATTGGTTCACACAATATTGTCCTTAAGTATACCACTAAGTATGTTGTTGAGTGTTTCCGTAGTTGTTTTTTATACTTTCACAGGGGGCATGTGGGCAGTTTCCATCACAGATTTTGTCCAAAGCATACTTATAGTTACAGGTCTCATAGCTATTGCATGGTATATGACGGATATGATAGGTGGTACAGCGATAGTTTTTCAAAGTTTAAAACCAGTACAAACCCAATTTCTCCCAGAACAGAACTTTGAAAGCTGGCTAAACTGGATTGCTTCGTGGATGGTGCTTGGTTTTGGAAGTATTGCTTCTCAGGATATATTCCAAAGAGTAAACTCAGCCAGAAGCGAAGATGCAGCGTATTACTCTACCCTATTAGGGGCAGTTTTGTATTTTATATTTGCTATGATCCCATTATATTTAGTGTTGGCTATTCAAGCATCCGATACATCACTTTTAACAGGAGATTTACAGCTCGCGTTACCGCAAATGGTTTTAAAAACTATGCCCATATGGCTTCAGGTTTTATTCTTTGGGTCCTTATTGAGCGCCATTATGAGTACCTGTAGTGGTGCTTTACTCGCTCCAGCAAGTTTATTATCAGAAAACATAATCAAACCGATGTTCCGATCAACATTAAGTGACCATAAGCTTTTATTGCTTACTCGAATGTCTGTTATCTGCATCGGTATGATTTCATTTATCATTGCTTTGAGTAGTCAAAACATTTTTGGCTTGGTCAGTGAAGCGAGCGTGATCGGTCTAGTGAGTGTATTTGTGCCCTTTGTAGCTGCCTTATTTTTTGAGTTTAAAAACAAATGGGCAGCTTTCCTATCCATGATTATGGGGATCGTTTCCTATGCCATTTTTAGTATCTTCCATATTTCTACGATCAACCCACTACTTCCTGGTCTATTGTTTTCCCTGACAGGCTTAATTACGGGAATCTTGATCACAAGATTATTCTTCAAAATAAAAGAAAGATAAGATTTAAAAAAATATAAAGTTTTATTAAAATATTTATCTCAGCAACTAAAACAAAATTAGTTTACCACACCATATTTTACTAGGATAACCAAATATAAATTCTATAATAAGGATGTAGAAACAATATAAATCGGTTTAATTTTTTTTCATTTGGCAAAAAAAAATATGTAAAATATGTATAAATTATTAACAATAAAAGAATTAAATGT
This sequence comes from Aureispira sp. CCB-QB1, assembly GCA_945870185.1. Lineage (GTDB taxonomy): Bacteria > Bacteroidota > Bacteroidia > Chitinophagales > Saprospiraceae > OLB9. The sequence continues at coordinate 32,585 of CAMBRK010000045.1, forward strand.
ATCTTTGTGGCGATTTTCAAAAAATACATTAATTCAAACCATTAATTTAATATATCATGGCTAATATTGGGCATATTAAACAAATCATCGGACCTGTTGTGGACGTTAGTTTTGCCGGCGAAAACAGTAATTTACCAGAAATCCTTAATGCACTTTCTGTCAAAAGACAAAATGGAGAAATCTTAATCCTTGAAGTTCAGCAGCATTTGGGAGAAGACAGTGTTAGAGCTGTATCTATGGACTCCACGGATGGTCTTACAAGAGGAATGGATGTTGAAGATTTAGGTACTCAAATCACAATGCCCATAGGAGATCAGATAAAAGGAAGAGTATTTAATGTAGTAGGTGAGCCTATTGATGGCCTTGGAGCATTAGATAGAACTGTGACAAGATCTATCCACAATAAACCCCCAAGATTTGAAGACTTATCTACCGAGACCGAGGTACTTTTTACAGGTATCAAAGTTATTGACTTAATTGAGCCTTATTCAAAAGGTGGAAAAATTGGTCTTTTTGGTGGAGCAGGTGTAGGAAAGACAGTATTGATTCAGGAATTGATCAATAACATTGCCAAAGGATATGATGGTATTTCTGTATTTGCAGGTGTAGGCGAGCGTACCAGAGAAGGAAATGACTTGATGAGAGAAATGTTAGAGTCTAATATCATCAACTATGGTGCTGATTTCTTACATTCCATGGAAGAAGGAGGATGGGACTTGAGCAAGGTAAGCAAAGAGAAATTAAAAGAGTCTAAAGCGACTTTCGTATTCGGACAAATGAATGAGCCACCAGGAGCTAGAGCAAGGGTTGCGCTTTCAGGATTGACTTTAGCGGAGTACTATCGTGATGGTGACACCACAGATCCTAACGGAGGAAAAGATATTTTATTCTTTATCGATAATATATTCAGATTTACGCAAGCAGGTTCTGAGGTATCAGCACTACTTGGACGTATGCCATCAGCAGTAGGATACCAACCCACGTTGGCTACTGAGATGGGTTTAATGCAAGAGCGTATTACCTCTACCAAAAGAGGATCTATCACATCGGTACAAGCGGTTTATGTACCTGCAGATGACTTGACAGACCCTGCGCCAGCTACCACGTTTGCTCACTTGGATGCTACTACGGTATTAAGTAGAAAAATTGCTTCTTTGGGTATTTATCCAGCAGTAGATCCGTTGGATTCTACTTCTAGAATTCTAGATCCAGCCATCATTGGAGATGAGCATTATGACTGTGCACAAAGAGTAAAATTAATCCTTCAGAGATATACTGAATTGCAGGATATTATTGCCATCTTAGGTATGGAAGAATTGTCAGAAGAAGATAAATTAGTAGTTTTCAGAGCTAGAAAAGTGCAAAGATTCCTTTCTCAGCCTTTCCACGTAGCAGAGCAGTTCACGGGTATCCCGGGAGTATTAGTTCCTATAGAAGATACCATCAAAGGTTTTAACATGATCATGGATGGAGAGCTTGACAAGTATCCGGAAGCCGCATTTAACCTTAGAGGAAAAATTGAAGATGTAATCGTAGCAGGAGACAAGATGTTGGCTGATGCTGCTGCAAACGCATAATAATATATTCAAAAAAGTAATCAATAGATATGAACGTGATCGTTTTGACCCCTGAAAAAGAAATCTATAACGGGAAAGTGACTTCTGTCAAAGTACCTGGCTTAGATGGATCTTTTGAAATACTTCAGAACCACGCTCCTATAGTGGCAGCATTGGGAGAAGGAGAAATCCGGATTGTAGATAAAAGTGGCAGTAAAAAGACTTTTATGGTTAAAAAAGGATTTATCGAAGTTCTTAAAAATGAAGTTTCATTATTGGTGCAAGGGGTGAAGGAGTAA
>CAMBRK010000046.1 GCA_945870185.1 Aureispira sp. CCB-QB1
CAATTGTTTGAAAATTGGCTGGCCGACTAAATTTTTTGAGTTATCTTTGACTGTCATACTTAATGTGTTTGGTAGCCAAAAGGTATGACAAAAGGGTTAATCTTTGAGGTTAACCCGCTTTTTTATTTTTTTAGTCGGTTAGTAGTGATTTTAACCATATTTTAAGCTATTTACCTTCTTTTTTTGTTTACTAAGAAAATTCAACTTTGACAAATAATATTTTTTTAGATCTGCTCCTTGAAAAACATCATCAGACACAAGAAGTGCCTACATCAAGAATGGTAAGCCAATGGGCATATTCGTTGTTAGAAATTCTATTTCCAGAAGTATCAGAAAAAAGACTTACTTCAAAAGGAGAGTTGGAAAACGAATTGAACAAATTAAAATTGGATTTAAAAACTTTATTAATCAATACCAAATCCTGTGAGCCAATTCGTCATGATGAAATAGTATTTGATTTTTTTGAGTTTCTACCTCAAATTTATACATATCTCATAAAAGACATTGATGCAGCTATAGAAGGAGATCCTGCAGCCACTTGTACTTATGAAATCGTAAGAAGTTACCCGGGTTTTATGGCTATATACATTTACAGGATAGCACATAGGTTACATACTTCCCATGTACCTTTTATACCCCGGATTCTGAGTGAATTTGCACATTCGAAAACTGGAATAGACATTCATCCTGCTGCCATTATTGGGTCTTCTTTCTTTATTGATCATGGTACGGGAGTAGTCATAGGTGAGACTGCAGTTATAGGCGATAATGTCAAAATCTATCAAGGTGTTACCATAGGTGCTCTCAGTATCAGTAAAAAGATGGCTGGTAAAAAAAGACATCCAAGTATTGAAGACAATGTAGTCATTTATTCTGGTGCTACTATTTTGGGTGGCGAAACGGTAATAGGACATGGCAGTGTCATTGGAGGTAATGTGTGGCTGACTCAGTCATGCCCTCCTGGTACAAAGATATATCACAATGCAGATAATAAAATAATAGAAAGTGTATGGGTAGGAAAATAATTGACTTAGTAGGCCAAACACCATTGGTAGAAATCACCAAACTCAATACTAATCCGAATGTTAAAGTATTTGCCAAAATGGAAGGCCACAATCCTAGAGGAAGTGTAAAAGACAGGGCAGCTTTAAATATGATTTCGGAAGCTCTGAAGCGCGGCGATATACATAAAAACACGACTTTAATAGAAGCTACGAGCGGTAATACTGGGATAGCTTTGGCCATGATAGCGGGTACTTTTGGTATTCCTATAGAACTCGTAATGCCTTCCAATAGTACCAGGGAACGCACACAAACTATGGAAGCTTTTGGCGCTAAGGTGATTTTATTGGATGATATCGAAGCGTGCAGGGATTATGCTGAAGAAAAGTCGAAAAAAGACGATTACTATATGTTGGACCAATTTGCAAACAAGGATAATTACATGGCTCATTATCATACAACAGGTCCGGAGATATGGAAGGCTACTGCCGGAAAAGTGACTCATTTTGTAAGTTCTATGGGTACTACGGGTACGATTATGGGCACATCCATGTTTCTGAAAGAAATGAATCAAGAGATACAAATCGTTGGATGTCAGCCCACGGATGGATCTTCTATACCTGGTATTCGGAGATGGACTCCGGAGTATTTACCTAAAATTTTTGATCAAAGTCGTGTTGATCTGATTATGGATGTATCTCAGGAAGAAGCCACAAATATGGCTAAAAAATTGGCACTACATGAAGGAGTGTTTTCAGGGATGAGTGCCGGAGGTGCCGCAGCAAAAGCGCTCGAAATTGCCCCATCATTAGATAGTGGTGTGATCGTTTTTATCTCCTGCGATCGTGGTGATAGATATCTGAGTAGTGATTTGTTTGTCTAGAAATTATTGTTGAGTAACATTGGTTTCATTGATATGTGCTTCATGTATGTATTTTTGAGACATAATAAAAAACTCTTGTTTTGAATAATAAATACTTTTTGCCATTATCATCTATTTTTGTTATTGCATTAGCCATATTTTACATTGAATTATTTGTAGAAGATTTTGTAGTTGTAGTGCCTTTAAAAAAAAGTTGGGAGAAGGCTGTACCTCATCAGGAAGTGCCCAATGGACTTGTTTCATTAAAAGCTAAAGATTGTGGTGCTTGCCACGTCAATCATTATGAAGAATGGAAAAAATCTACCCATTCTCAGGCTTGGACTGACATGCAATTTCAGGCTGAATTGAAAAAAGAATCCAGCCCATTCCTCTGCATAAATTGTCATATTCCTCTGCAAAATCAACAAGAGTACAAAGTGACCGGACTGGAGTTTGGTGATATTTATAAACCTGTTAAAGAAAAAAATCTACATTTTGACCCAGAATTACAATCTGAGGGCATCACGTGTGCAAGTTGTCATGTAAGGAATAATACAATCATTGGGCCTACAGGCAGCCAACTGGCACCTCATCCTGTAGTGAAAGACAACTTTCATTTGTCCGAAAATCTATGTATTAGTTGCCACAATGCTACCGCAGTGGTAACCCCAACATTAGCTTGTTCCTTCGAAACTGGAGACGAATGGAAAAATGGCCCTTACTATGGTAAAAAAAATTGTTTGAGTTGTCACATGCCCGAAACCCATCGATCCATAGTAGCTGGAATGCCTGAAAGAAAAAGCAGGTTTCATAGTTTTCCCGCTTCCGGTATCCCCAAGTCACCTAACCATCATCCCGAAAGACTGGAAAGCCTAGAATTCAAAACTTCAAAGGTGAAGTCCGTTTACAAACAAAATGATAGTCTAAATTTTGTTATTACCCTTATCAATGCACATGCCGGGCATAGAGTCCCTTCCGGCAATCCAGAAAGATTCATAATCACTAATATATGGATCAAGGATGAAAATGGAAAAATCATAAAAACTCAGGAAAACAGAATAGGAGAACATTGGGAGTGGCACCCTGTAGCTGCAAAAATCAGTGATAATAATCTCAATCCGGGTGAGTCCAGATCTTATAATTTTTCAACCATGCTCCACCAAAAAGGAAAATATAATATAGAAATTCAGGTTTCAAAACATAGGCTTACTCCGGAATCAGCCAAATACAATAAGCTGGGAAAGGAATATCCGCTTTCATTTATAGCATGGGAAAAAACAATCCCTTTCAAAGTAAAATAAATGCGCTGCCTATACCTTTATTGACTTCCACTTTCCTTTCTTAAACACCCAATATGCTACAATGGCGATGGCTGTCTCGGCTATAGGGACCGCTGCAAAAACACCTTCCAAACCAACTGATGTATGCTTCATAAAAAAGTAAGCCAACGGTATTTGCAGCATCCAAAACCCTATAAAATTGATCCACGTTGGTGTAGATGTGTCCCCAGCTCCATTTAAAGCCTGCATCATGACCATACCAATACCATAAAAAACAAAACCCGAGCCTATGATTTGCAATGCTTTAACTCCAATTTTTATTACTTCCGCATCATTAGAAAAGAAGGAAATGATAGGATTAGACAAAAAGATAAAAACCAAACTGACCATGGCCATAAACATTATATTGTACTTTGCAGCCAATAGGACACTTTGTTCAGCTCTTTCAGGTTGGTTGGCCCCGAGATTCTGACCGATCAAAGTAGCAGCAGCATTGCTCAGTCCCCATGCAGGTAATATAAAAAACACTACATTTCGTATCGCTATCTGATATCCTGCAGCCGCAGTATCACCTCCGGTATCAGCAACAATTCTGGTAAGTACTATCCAAGATCCTGAAGCTATGATAAATTGAAAAGTGGCTGGCCAGGCAAGCAATAATGAAGATTTTATAATTTCAAAATCAGGTATAATGGCTTTCCAGTAAATCTTGATAACACCATCTCCACGCAATAGATGATATATCTGATATGCTACGCCACTACCTCTACCTATGCATGTGGCAATGGCTGCACCTTCTAATCCCCAACCTTTCCATGATCCAATCCCATAAATCAACAATGGGTCTAGGATGATATTCAAAATACTGGCTATCCATAAACTCTTCATTGCCAATGCTGCATTTCCCGCTCCTCTAAAGATGCCATTGATCAAAAATATCATAACAATGACTATATTGAATCCAAACATGATCCGTGTAAATCCTTTGCCTTGAGCAATCACTTGCTCACTTGCGCCCATAAATTTTAATAAATCATCTGCCATAAACCATCCAATGATCCCCATCAAAATGGACAATACTACAGAAATAATGATCACTTGAACAGCTGAATTTGATGCAGCCTGATAGTTTTTTTCGCCTACTCTCCTTGCAATGATGGCTGTCGCCGCTGTACTGAGCCCTATAGCAATAGAATAAATAATAGTAATCAAAGATTCTGTATAGGCTACTACAGCAATTGCTTCTTTGCCAAGTTTGCCCACAAAATACATATCAACCAATGCAAAAACACTTTCAAGGCTCAGCTCCAGAATCATCGGAATAGCCAACATAAATATGGCTAATCTGATACTCCCTTGCGTATAGTCTCTATCTTCTCCACGTAAGGCTTCTTTGAATATTTTGAATATATTAATTACTTTATTAACACCCATTTGTTGACTCCAAACAATTATAAAAACGCATAAAGGTAGGTCGTTTCCTTCGACTTTGTCGAAAAATATGCATAATTAATATAGAAATTGTAGGTAAATCCAACTTAATTTCGATATTTGTCGAAATATAAAATCATTTTAATTTTGAATACTATTTTTAAGGCATTAAACGATCCCATTAGAAGAGATATTTTGGATTTGCTCAAAGACAAAGACATGTCTGCGGGAGATATAGCGGAACATTTTAATATAGGTAAGCCCACGATTTCTCATCATTTGGATTTATTGCGTCAAGCCGGATTAGTTACATCAGAAAAGCAAGGACAATTTATCATCTACAGCATCAATACTACAGTACTCGATGAGATGCTACAGTGGATCTATCAGATCAAATCAAAATAATCATCACCTTTTAAATCAAAACATTATGAAACATTTATCCTTAAAAAATCTAATTTTAGTGGTATTTCTTTCTGCTCCCATCATTTACTTAAAAATGGTATATAATGATCTTCCACAAAAAGTAGCATTACATTTCGGTGCAGACGGGCAGCCAGATAGATATGGAGAAAAAAGTGAACTGTGGACGCCTATTCTTATCATGATGTCAGTTGCATTGGTTACGTACCTCATTGTAACCAATATAGGTAAGATAGACCCCAAAAAGCAAACACTCCAATCTCAGGAACTTATGCAAAAGCTAGGTCTGACCATAGTAAGTTTTGTAAGTATCCTCACGATGTATATCGTTTACAGTAGTTATAATCCTACGGATGGTAAACTTGTATTTATTATGTTGGGTTTATTTTTTGCAGCCATTGGCAATTTTATGAACAATATTAAACCCAACTACTTCGTAGGGCTACGTCTGCCATGGACACTCGAAAATGAAGATAACTGGCGAAAAACACACCATTTGGCAAGTAAGCTATGGGTTGGTGGTGGTTTACTCATCGCTACTTTGGCTGTTTTTATAACAACAAGTTTGATGTCAAAAATCATGTTGCCGATTGTGCTTCTGATAGTCATAATACCTTCAGTATATTCTTACCAATATTATAAAAAAACAAAATAATGAACCACTTTAAAATATATCAAATGTACAAAGTAATCATATTAATGATTTTGGCTTTACCATTGCAAAGTCAGTCAGACATTACAGGCTCATGGCATGGCTTACTGAAAATCCAAAGTCTACAACTCAGATTGGTATTCCATATCAAGTCTGTTGAAGGCTCATTAAAAGCGACGATGGATAGCCCCGATCAAGGCGCAAAAGATATCACCGTAGATCAAATATCTTACGAGGAAAATCAGCTAAAACTTTCTGTTAAAAGTGCGGGAATAATCTATGAAGGAGTATTTGGTTCTGAACATATCATCAAAGGTACATTCAAGCAAGGCCCATATACTTTTCCACTTGACCTTACTAAAAATATACCAGAAAAAGAAATCATCACCAAGCCACAAGATCCTATTAAGCCCTATCCATATATGTCAGAAGACATTTTTTTTGAAAACAAAAAAGCTGGAATTACTTTAGCGGGTACTTTGACTATACCATTTGAAGATAGGCAGTATCCTGTAGTAATATTGATCAGTGGAAGTGGTCCACAAAACAGAGATTCTGAATTGCTCGGCCACAGACCTTTTTTGGTTCTTTCAGATTACCTCACCCGCAACGGAATAGCTGTTTTACGTTTTGACGATCGTGGTACATCATCGTCCAAAGGAAATTTTCAGTCTGCGACCAGTGCAGATTTTGCATCTGATGTCGAAGCTGGAATTGAATATTTAAAAACAAGAAAAGAAATAAATAAAGCCAGTATAGGTCTCATCGGACATAGTGAAGGTGGTTTGATAGCACCGCTCGTAGCATCAAACTCAAAGGATGTTGCTTTTATTGTACTTTTAGCTGGTCCAGGCATTCCTGGTGATCAGATATTATTACTTCAGCAGGAATTGATAGGAAGAGTAACAGGGGTAAGCGAGCAGGACATTGCAAAATTAAAAAAAGACAATGAAGCTTGCTTCAACATAATCAAAAAAGCCAAAGATGAAAGTAAAGTAAAAGCCGAACTAATACAATATGTAACTCAAATGTTAGAAAACAACCCTAATCAGCAGGTACCGTCGGGTATGACCAAAGAAACATTTGTAGCAACACAAGTAAGTCAGTTAACCAGTCCATGGATGCAATTTTTCCTTACCTACGACCCTCAACCTGCACTTAGCAAATTAAAATGCCCCGTTTTGGCACTAAATGGTGAAAAAGATTTGCAAGTACCGCCCAAAGAAAATTTATCTGCAATAAAGGCAGGACTCAAAAAAGCAAAAAGTAAGAATGTCACGATCAAAGAGTTGCCAGGGCTCAATCATTTATTTCAGGAAAGTAATACAGGCGCTCCGTCTGAATATGCTGAGATAGAACAAACATTTTCGCCAATTGCGCTAGTAGAGATCTTGAATTGGGTTAATGGGATTGTAAAGTGATAGTTGCTATACATGCAAAATCCTTTTTTCAAGATATAAATTATGCAAAGTTAAGTGCTTGAGCATAAGTAAAGTTATGGCTAGAATTTGGTCAAAACATTCAAGATATAACTTTAAAATAAAATTTGGCTGTACTTACTTTCCAATACAAAACTTACTAAAAATCGATTCCAACAAATCATCCGTGGACACTTCACCTGTGATTGATCCTAAATGAAAAAGTGATTCTCTGATATCCATAGCTACGAAATCCGATGAAAGTCCTGAGTCCAATCCAACCAATACTTTCTGAAGGCAAAGTTTGGTGTTTTCAAGAGCTTCGTAGTGTCTGGTATTGCTGATGATGGTACCTTCTGTCTGGTTGTGGTTTTTGATATATTCAGAAAACCAGGTCAGCAATGGCTGCAAGGTTTCTTTGTATTTTGCCGTGATTAGCAATGTTTTGACACCACTTTGGTAAGCGATGGCTTGGGTTTTGGGCGCTGAAAATGCAGCAGAGATAGTATCTGCTTTGTTTAGTAGGATGACACCGGTTTGCTCCTTGGTAAGCTCAAGGTTTTGAAAGTCTTGCATGGTATCTTCCACATTTTTATTGACATCACTTAAGAAAAGGACTATCTCAGCTTCTCGGAGTTTTTGTTTCGATCTTTCTATACCCAAACCTTCTAGGATATCAGATGTCTCCCGGATGCCTGCCGTATCTATAAATCGGAACATGATGCCATCTAACACGAGCGTATCCTCGATAAAATCTCTTGTGGTACCTGCAATATCGCTAACCAATGCTTTCTCTTCGTTCAGTATAGTATTGAGCAATGTAGATTTGCCTGCATTAGGCGCACCAATGATGGCCACTTGTATGCCTTCTTTGATACTATTGCCCCATCGGAAAGAATCGAGCAAAGGATTGATAACCGTTATAATTTTATGAATGAGATCTTTGAGCCTACCCCGATGCGCAAACTCTACATCTTCTTCTGAAAAATCCAGCTCGAGCTCAATCAAAGCAGCAAAATCTACCAATTCCTGTCTCAGATCTTTTAGCATGTGAGAAAAATGACCCTTGAGTTGATTAAGAGCAATCTCAGATGATTTGGCAGAAGATGCATGTATAAGATCTGCTACTGCTTCTGCCTGTGATAAGTCTAATCTACCATTGAGAAAAGCACGTAGTGTAAATTCTCCCGGGTAAGCAGACTTGGCACCGTTTTTTATTGCTAAAGAGACGATGGCTTGGACCAATTGTGGTGATCCGTGACAAGAAATCTCTGTACTATCTTCAGTGGTAAATGTCCTTGGTGATCTAAATACCGATACCATGACCTCATCTACTTCATTGTCACCATCCACGATCCATCCATAATGTATCGTGTGTGAATCGACTTCAGCCAGCTTTTTACCTTTAAATATGGTATCGGTGATGGCTATGGCATCCGTTCCCGAAAGTCTGATGATAGCGATTGCACTTTGACCTTGAGGCGTGGCAGGTGCAATAATAGTATCTGTTAAATGATTCATGCTGGCAAAGATAGGATATAATTTTCCAATTTGTATGTCTTTAAATACGGTATAATGTCATTGAAATTTTTTTATTACAAATTTTTATACATTAATTGATGAAATATTTAATCGGTATTTTATCTTGCACAAAATTTAAGAAATATTCACCATTAATATACAATTTAACCATGGGAGAACAAAGAGTTTCATTGGTCAGTGACCAAAAACAGATGCAGAAGTTTGTAAAATCTTTACTTAACGATGTCACTGCATTGGAATACATGTTGGAAAATGATTGGTTTGAATCTGATGTGATTAGAATAGGAGCTGAGCAAGAAATGGTGATGGTAGATAAAACCACTTTCAAACCATCTCTAGTGGCAATGGAAGCATTGGATAAGATGCAACATTACCCTTGGGTAGAAACAGAACTTGCAAAATTCAACCTAGAAACCAATATAGAGCCTAGGGTTTTTGAGAAAGATTGCTTTACCCTTTTAGAAAATGAAAATACTGACAAACTAAATAAAATTCAGGAAGTACTTGATGGTATGAATACGTCAATCGTTCTAACAGGTATCTTACCTACGCTCCGAAAATACCATCTGGAGATGGAAAATCTGACACCAAAGAAAAGATATTTTGCTCTGATGGAAGCCCTTAATAAACAATTGATTGGACAATCTTATGAACTTAGAATACTAGGAATAGACGAATTGCTGGTCAAACATAGTTCACCTTTACTGGAAGCTAGCAATACGAGTTTTCAGGTACACTTACAGGTGGCTCCCAAAGATTTTGTCAAAATGTACAACATTGCCCAAGCGTTGGCAGGACCCATGATGGCGATCGCTGCCAATAGCTCAGTGGTTTTTGGCAAAAGATTGTGGCACGAAACCAGAATAGCTCTTTTCCAGCAATCTCTCGACACCCGTACTACTCACGATCACATGAGGGAGAGAAGTCCACGGGTAAGTTTTGGACGCGATTGGCTGCATCATTCTATTATGGAAATTTACAAAGAAGATATAGCCCGATTTAGAGTGCTCTTGAGCAGCGATATTGAAGAAGATAGTCCTACTATGATCAAAAATGGTGAAGTACCTAAACTTAGAGCATTGCAAGTACACAATAGTACGGTCTACAGATGGAATCGTCCTTGTTATGGTATCAGTGATAACGGTAAACCACACTTAAGGATAGAAAATAGAATATTACCCTCAGGGCCAACTGTAATTGATGAAGTCGCTAATGCTTGTTTCTGGCTAGGATGTATGATTGGTATGAGCTTGGAGGTGGAAGATATTCGGACCAAAATGTCTTTTGTAGACGCTAGAGATAATTTTGGCAAGGCAGCCAAGTTTGGTATAGATACCAAATTCACTTGGTTCCATGACCAGAAAATAAGTGCTGAGGATTTGATTATGGAGTTAATTCCCATAGCTAGAAAAGGTTTAGAGTCCCGCAATGTAAATCCTGCAGATATTGATAAATATCTAGGCATCATTAAAGGCCGAGCTGAAAAGAATATGACAGGTGCAAGATGGCAGCTAAGAGCTTTTACTAAACTACATGAAAATACTAATACAGACGAAGCTTTAAGCGTGCTCACCGCCACCATGATTCAAAATCAACAATCTAACAAACCAGTACATGAATGGGAACTACCTAGTATGGATGATTTAAAAATGTACCGACCATCACACCTAAAAGTCTCGGAGTTTATGCTTACTGACCTTACGACTGTACAAAAAGATGATATTGTCGACCTTGTGGCTGAGCTTATGGAGTGGAATACTATACGATACACTCCAGTAGAAGATACCAAAGGTAAGTTAGTAGGACTAGTTACAGCTAGACTCTTGTTACGGTACTACATGAAATGCAAGCAAAACCAAAATAAAAAGGTGACGCTTGTATCTGAGATAATGATAGAAAAACCCATAACAGTAACACAAGAAACCAACATTCTTGAAGCCATGAAACTCATGAAAGAGCACAAAATTGGTTGTCTTCCTGTAGTCAACGGGGACGAATTGGTAGGTTTGATTTCAGAGCAAGATTTCTTGAGAATTACCGCAAGGTTATTGGATAGAGTTTAGTTTCTATCCCGCTTTCATTTTAAGGTAATTTTCTATACCATTTCTGTCTATTATTCCTATGATTTGGCCTTGAGCCTCCACGGCTAAGATAGCTATGCCATCATTTCTCATGAGGTCGATAGCATCTTTAAGTAACATGTCTTGGGTAACCGTAGCTTTATTTGATGACATAAATTGGTTTACGGTTTTGTCTTGTGTGCTATTTTTGATAACATCCTTTATAAATAACTCAGGTACTGTGCCTGAAAGATGGCCTAAAGAATCAAATACCAAAAAATTATGCTCTCCTTCTCTGTAATACTTTTCTATCACTGTCTTATAAGTATCGCTGAGATGAAGTCTAGAAAAAGATGTTCGCATGATTTCTTTGACATTAATACTCGTGATGAGACCTTGCAATTTGGTTTGGTCATACTCCTTGCCTGCCATCATAAAAATAAAGAGACCGATCATAGCCAATATCATTTGTTGGTCAAATACTCCATAAATAACAAAACCAATGGCTAACACCCGACCTATAACAGAAGCAATTTGAGTAGCTTTTACCTTTCCGAGTTTTATAGATAAAAGGGATCTTAATATTCTACCTCCGTCCATAGGAAATGCAGGAATTAGATTGAATAAAAACAACCCTAAATTAATGGGCATTAACATCCTTATGTATTCCTCAGGTTTATTAAAGTCATAGGTCAATAAGTCCATAGAAAAGTTTCCTGTAATAAAATACATAATTACACCAATAAACGTCCCAATAACCAAATTTACAAGAGGACCTGCAATAACTATAAAAAACTCTTGAATAGGTTTTTCTGGCATATTGGTCATACGTGCCAATCCACCCAATGGAGAAATGATAATATCCTGAGTTTTGACTCCAAATCTTTTCCCGGTTAATGCGTGTCCGTACTCATGTAAAATCACACAAACAAAAATGGCCAATACCATCAATCCATAAGAAACACCTTGCCACATTTTTATATCTTTAGTGGTCAGTATAGTATATAAAATGAAAAGTAATAAAAGCCCAAAAGTCCAATGGACTCTTACGGGTATTCCGTAGAATGTGCCTACATGTAATGCATTACCTATTGAACCAGATAATTTGTTTTTTATACCGTTTCTTTCTTCCAAAGTGGTTCGTATAATTGTCCGCTAAGAATATTTCTACTAATGACGATGCGTTGCATTTCTGATGTACCTTCATAGATTTGTGTAATTTTGGCATCTCTCATGAGACGCTCTACATGATACTCCCTTACATATCCATATCCACCATGTACTTGAATTGCTTCTACCGTATGTCTCATGGCTACTTCTGATGCAAACAGTTTTGCCATAGCTGCAGCTGATGTGTAGTCCATACCTTGATCTTTCATCCATGCTGCTCTATAAACCAGTAATCTAGCTGCTTCAATTTCTGTAGCCATATCAGCAAGTTTGAAAGCGATTGCTTGATGTTGGGCGATAGGTTTTCCAAAAGCTTCTCTTTCTTTGGCATACTTTACTGAAAGTTCATAAGCACCTGCTGCAATACCCAAAGCCTGGGCTGCAATACCAATTCTTCCTCCCGAAAGAACTTTCATGGCAAACTTAAAGCCAAAACCATCTTCTCCGATTCTGTTTTCTTTGGGCACTTTTACGTCTGTGTACATGATGGTATGAGTGTCAGATGCTCTAATACCCAATTTATCTTCTTTTCCGCCTATGACTACACCATCCCATCCCGTTTCTACAATTAAGGCATTGATTCCTTTATGTTCTTTTTCTGGATAAGTTTGAGCGATTACTAAATGAATAGATGATTTTCCTCCATTAGTGATCCAATTTTTTGTACCATTGAGGAGATAATGGTCTCCCATATCGTTAGCTGTGGTTCTTTGACTAGTGGCATCACTTCCCGCTTCAGGCTCAGATAAACAAAACGAACCGATGATTTCGCCAGAAGCTAATTTATGAAGATACTTCTGTTTTTGTGCTTCAGTACCAAATGTTTCTAGGCCCCAACAGACTAGAGAGTTGTTTACAGACATTATCACTGATGCTGAACTGTCTACTTTGCTAATTTCTTCCATAGCCAGTACGTATGAAAGAGTATCCATACCGCCACCACTATAGTCAGGAGAAACCATCATGCCCAAAAAGCCTAATTCTCCCATTTTCCTAACTTGGTTAGTCGGATGCTTCATATCTCGGTCTCTTTCTATAACTCCAGGTAATAACTCTTGCTGGGTAAACTCTCTAGCTGCTTGCTGTACGGCTATTTGTTCTTCTGTTAACTCGAATTCCATAAAATAAAACGTTTATTGATTACGTAGTGCAAAATTACAAAATAAATATAATTCTAGACACAAAACCGTTCAAAACAAACTAAGTTGTTCGCCAGATGGTAAAAGTTGAAAACTTTTTCTATGATACTTGGTAATACCGTGCGTGATGATGGCATCCCTATGAGCCTGAGTAGGATAACCTTTGTTATTTTGCCATTGATAATATGGGTATTTTTTATGCAACTTTATCATATACTCGTCTCTGTAGGTTTTGGCTAAAATGGAAGATGCAGCAATACTTGTATATTTACTATCACCTTTGATGACGCATTCAAAAGGTATTTTTTTATACGGTATAAATTTATTGCCGTCTACGATGATATGTTGTGGTCTAATATTAAGTTTGTCAAGTGCTTTGTGCATTGTCCTGACTGAAGCCCACAAAATATTATACTTATCTATATCGGGAGCATCCATTTTGGCTACAGCAAATGCAAGAGCTTCTTTTTCTATGACTTCGCGCATGTAGTTTCGTTGTGATTCTGATAGCTTTTTAGAGTCATCGAGATCGGGATGATTAAAGTCAGGTGGCAATATAACTGCTGCCGCAAACACAGGACCAGCTAAGCAACCTCTACCAGCTTCATCACAGCCAGCTTCGGGATAAATACCAGAATGATTTAGAAGTAATGGCACCATAAATTTTTGCCAAAGATAATATTTTCTACTAAAACAATAGACTACTCATACCTCAAAGCTTCGATTGGATCCAGTTTGGATGCCTTCAGTGCAGGATAAAGTCCAGAGATAAGGCCTACTATAATACAAACGGACAAACCCAAAATCATCCAGTTCCAAGGTATAAAGAAGCGGCCATCAACAGCGGCTGAAACTCCAAATCCCATGAGTATACCTAAAATAACACCTACTATACCACCCATGAGACACACTACAACGGCTTCTACCAAAAACTGAATGAGTACATTTTTTCTTGTTGCACCTAAGGCTTTACGGATTCCTATTTCGCGGGTTCTTTCGGTTACCGATACCAGCATGATATTCATAAGTCCTATAGATGCTCCTAGCAATGTCAACATGGCAATGACTACAGTACTCCATCTTAGTGTTGATGTCATATCTTTCAACTGATTTAAGATACCATCACTTTTACGAATTTCAAAATCATTGGAATCCGATACCTTAAGCTTTCTTACGTTCCTCATTACTCCTATGGCATGATTGATAGCATCATCCATCTCGTTAGGTTGAGCTACCGCAACTGTTAAATTGTATGGTTTGTCAGCATAGCCGTACAATACTTTTGAATTATAAAGTGGTATAAATACTCTTCTATCATTCGAGCCTCCTGTCGCTGCTCCCTTTGATTTCAGAGCTCCAACTATGTTATAACGGTTACTATTGATATATACATCTTTGCCGATGGCTTTCTCTGGCTTTTCTTGGAATAATATTTTAATGATATCCGAACCCAAAATAACCTTATTTGAAGTGGAAAAAATTTCATTATTGGTAAAATTTCTTCCCGCTGCTAGTTCAAATGAAGACGTATTCATATAGTTTTCATCCACACCAATAACTCTTACCGTTGGGTTTGTTTTTTTAGACCCATATTTTACTGTCGCATCAGAGGTACAAAACGACTCCACAGATACCTTGGACGCACTATAGGCAAAGCTATTTTTAAAATCCATACCTTGTTCGAAAACTATTGGATTTGCTATTTTCTGGGTTCTGCCCCGATTATTACTTCTTATAGTTTCTGAAAAAGGACGTATACTAAATGAATTGGCACCCAATTTATTAAAGTTGTCACTCATGGAAAACAATATGCTATCTATTGCCGTCAAAATACCTACCAAGCATGTGATACCGATAGCTATGATCATCAGTGTAAGCAAAGACCGCAATAGATTTTGGCGTAATGAGCCCAAAGCTAAAAAAATACTTTCTAAATAATTCATGAACTGAATTTTAAAATATAGAAATGTAAAGATATGATTTGATTTTAACAGTAGTCTTCAAAAATAGAAGTATGGTGTGTTTTAAGCGACAAAATGCGGCAATTCTATCTTTTATTTCCATATGTATAGGAAGATACTAGGAGGTAAGACCCAAATTCTGTTACAAAAGCAATTTGCTATTCTTAAAATGCATGCCACAATGACTGTTTGCCAAAGCCATAAATTTTGCCAAAAACATTAAGCTTATTAAGCTAAAAAAAGCATTATTGAACCCTATACATTATAATAGAAGGTTCTAGAAATTTTTCAGCCTCTTCATAAGGTATCTCCTCGTCTCCGTCAAATGCACTAATAAAAATCAATTGTACCTGATCAGGAAATTCATCGTCATATTCTATTAAGTAATCTAAAAAAAATTCACCACCATCATCACGATAAGCTAAGGTTATAAAGCTGTAATTTTGACTGTCTATTTCCTGTTGTCTCACAGACCATGTGCCTGATTCATTGTCTACTACATTAGGATAAAAATCATTAAAAGTTTGTGCAGCGAATACAGTTTTAATGATATCCCCTGTTACGGCATCATCGTGCTCCCATGTTCCTTTAAAGAAACTATTATAATCCATTATGGCTACAGATGCAAAATTGGCTTGATTTATATCGGGATCTTTTATAAAAATCTCCAAACTTCCTACCTCATCTATGGCTAAAAAATAATCTCCATTCTCCAGTTCAAAATAATAATCTTGATCATCATAGTTATAACCCACTAATGCTATTCCTTGATTTATCAAAATACTTTGACCCGCTTGAACTGAACGCATTATAAGCTTGGACTCAACCCATTGCTTAGATGGATCATTGTTATCAATAAAAAAGTTAACATTGCTTTCTGTATAATTGAAGATATTGATTTTTCCTTTGGGAATGGTGCCAGTATTTACGACTTCTTTACTTACCACACTAGATTTTGCCTTTGGCAAAGAATATGCTTTGGCAGTTTGATTTTTTATTCCTTCACTGGCTAGTTTTGATCTTTCCTGTGCGTCCATTTTCATAAATAACTGAGACGTCTTATTTTTTGAATCCGTAAAAATCTCTGTCCAATTATTAACTGGTTTCTTGACAAGACCTTCTTTTATAAAATGATACGTAAAAAAACCGCCTAAATCATTATTTGAAAATGCTTTTTCGCCTTCAGTTGCTGCAGATAAATGCATAAAACCCTCGTACCCCAAAAACAAATCTTTATAAATTTGATCAAATTCACCAGCATCAATTTTTTGACCCGTTCTGTTTATGCTTCTAGACATAGTGAAACCTTCGACAGCATTTGAGCAACAATCTGAAATAAGCATATTCAACCGCGCCTTCTTAGATTCAATGATTGATGCTACTTCATCTCTACCTAAATTTTTTTCATCTGAAGTCAACATAAATGTTTTACCACTTTTTTTTTCCATAAAACCATGTCCAGTAAAGTAGTATAAAATGATATCATCATTTCCGCTTTTCAATGTGTTGAGGGTGTTTATAATGTTAACCTTTGTTGCTTTAGTGCCCTGAATTATGGTTTTCTCTACTTTAACGATATTTCTTTTTTCAATGATATCCAACATTTGGTTCAAGGTGCCTAAGTCCACTCTTAGGCTTTGGGCAATATTATTATTTTCAGGTGAATCATAATTATCACAGATGACTAGCACCGCCTTGACGGTTACGAGACCTGTTGGCCTATTAGATTTTTTCAGATTTATTTTGGTATCAAAAATGGGTGGACTTAAAGAACACGACCTAGTATTTAATTCGATAGCTGATATGTTTTGTATACCTATTAAGACAAGGCAGAAAAGAATTAGAATTCTAAGTTTCATATTTTATGGAGTTGTGATGCAAATGTAAAATATTAATTTGAACAAAAGCGTAAAAAGAAGGTAAAATATTTATATCAATTTTCTTTTCAAACTAATAGTAGGTATTTGTTCATCATCACATTTTTTAATGTCATGAAGTCTTATCTTCTATAAACTTACAGCTAGTGAACCTGATTTACAGGTACTTTCGCCCGAATTTTGTAGTATGGTCATTCTGAAGCTATAATTTTCAGCTTTGTATTGATAAAAATTATTCTACTTTTGTGAAAAATTGAACCTTGAAGTATTTTTATTTTTTACTTAGTATCGTCGTTTTTGCTTCCTGTGGTCCAAAAGTGATCTATGAACACCATATTGAAGTTCCTCAAAAATGGGCTTACAAAGACTCATTATTTTATGAATTTGAAGTTTCTGATACTTTAAAACCCTATGATATAAGTCTTGATATCACCCACGAAGCAACATTTGGTTACGAAAATCTGTACATTTATACTGTGACTGTATTTCCTGAAGGCAAAAGATCTTCCAATCCAGTCTCTCTGCAATTGGCAGATACAATAGGTGATTGGAAAGGAAAATGTGACGATCAAGAATGTCAAACGCATATTAATATCGCTGTAGCATCCTATTTCAAAACTATGGGAACATATAAAATAATTATTTGCCAGCATTCCAGGCAGGACTTACTGGAAGGTATTGAAACCATAGGAGTTAAAATTTCGGAATCTGAAACAAAACAATAGTATGGAGTCTTCCCGTTACTCACAAATCCTGAATTATTCCTTGTGGATGATTTTTATCATTGGATTGGGTTATCTGAAATTAAATTTTCATGAGCTATGGAAAGATGAGTGGCAGGCTTGGTTTGTAGCTAGAGATAAAAATGTTTTTGAAATTTTTTCCTTCTTATATTATGAAGGCCATCCAGGATTATGGTATTTCTTTCTTAAACCATTTACTTATTTTTCTGATGGCGCCAATGACATTTTTCTAATCAGTTTGGCTCATTGGATTACCGTTGCAGCAGGTATGTACCTTCTTTTTATTAAATTCAGGTTACCCATTGTTTTCAAAATTCTTTTTGCTTTAGGTTATTTTTTAAGTTTTGAATATGGCCTGGTCAATAGAGGATATTCTCTGGTTGTCCTTTTTTCATTTTGGGCAGCTTGGTTAATTAGTTTAGGAGAATATAATAAAAAACACTTGGCTTGGGTGCTATTTCTAATGTGTCAAACAGAAGTTTATGGAGTGATGATGGGTTTAGTTTTTGGTATATTCTTATATTTAGAAAATTCAAAAGAGTCGATCCAAACATTTTTAAAAACCCCTGCAATAAAAGGGCTATCAGCAGGATTTTTGGTGTTTCTTATTTCTGTATTTCCACGGTCTGTAGGACACGTAGCAAAAACCAGTGCCAAAGAATGGGATTTTTTTGATAAAATTTTAGTGTCCTTTCAGGGAAATCTGTCCAACACCTATTTGCCTGGGAGTACACTAGACACATTTACATACGGATGGAGTGCCATAGGCTTGTGCTTATCGATTTTGCTTTTGGGAGCATTATATTTTGTATTTAAAGATCAAAAAAACCTACTGTATGCAACTATGACATTTACCCTTGGGATGATGATTTTTAGCCTTTTCTTCTTCATGGGTGGTATCAGACAATGGGGCATGGGTTTTGTATTCTTTATGGCATTGCTTCAGATCAGAAACCTGGATTTTGTTAAAGAAAAGATAGTGAGTATCATTATCTTCTGGATCAGTTCAATAGGCGTCTTTTATGGATTCAAAGCTATTCAGGAAGATATCAAAATTCCATTTACCAATGCCAAGGAAGTTGGCGAATTTATCGAAGCTAAGGTTCCGGAAAAAGTACCTGTAGTAGCTATCAATAAATTTGAATGTACTCCTGTAATAGGATATGCAAAAAGAAAATTTTATGAATTACCATCTGGGGTAGAGTTCAGCTTTTTCAAGTGGGTTGACAAAATATATTTACCATCAGAAGGCGAACTTAAATTATTTACGAAATATAAAGGCGTAGGAGGTATCGTCATCATAACGCCTAAGGTTTTGGACCCACAGCGATATCCTAATGCAAAGTTGTGGCAAAAATTTGATCAAAAAAACTATAAAAATGAAAACTACTATCTTTACTCGCTTCCTTTAAAGTAAAAATCAGACATACTAAAATTAAATTCTGAAATTAATTAAATAAAATATCTATTATTCTGAATATCTTCTTAAAATTCATGTTATTAAAAATAATATATTGTTAAATTTCAGTTAACAGTTTGTAAGGAAGCAACTTTTTACCTTATATTTGCGTCATAATTAAATATAACAATAAAGATTTTATGTTTAAATTGGTAAACGAGATAGTAGGAAGCCCTATAAAGGAGCTTGTAAAAGAAATCACATTGCACCAAGGTGGTCAATGGATTGAAAAAAAAGAATTAAGGTTTAAAGAAGCCAAAGAAAAATCTAAGCTTCATTTTAATCCCAAAGCTGCAAGGACTAGATCCTATCAGCACTAAAAAGAAAGGTGATTTGTTAGTTAATAGAAAGGCGGTCCAGTAAAATGGTTCGTCTTTTTTTGTTTAAACTATATCTGAAATTATATGGATCAATCTAGAAACAGATAAAATATATCAAAACAATCAATACTAGACATATTCCAATACTTGCCAAAATGTGTTTTACTGGATATTTATTTTTCAATGCGAAAGGTACTGCTTTGCCTGTATTTTCATTGATCAATACATACTTGTTCTTTTGACCAAAAATAATGGCTAGGTTAAAAAGTTCGCTTCCCAACTGAAAATGATAATTTTTATTATCAAAAACAGAAAAATCTATTTTCACTATTTTTTGACCTACATAAATCATGACATGGCCTGACTTATCCCCATGATATAGCCCTATCTCGTAATCTGGTCCATATTCATTTTTATAATACCAAAGATGTTGAGCCATGATGTATTTTTATTCCTAAAAAACAAATTTAACTGGATCTCCTAGCCGTTTTTGGGCTAACTTACTGATAGAAGGCTCATCCAATTGAAAAACTCTAGGATATCCTCCAGTAGTCTGGCATTCTCTCATGAGTACAATCATCTGACCATTGGGCAAAAGCTGCACCGTGCCTGGCATCACTGGCGATGTAATACACTCCTTTTCATTGCCCAGCCTTACTTCCGGACCAAACAGTCTATATCCCATTCGACTATAATCTTTAGTGACCACAAAGTTCGACTTTTTTATTATTTCCACATGAATATCGGTAAGCCATTCAAATTCTGGGCCTTTACATACTTTCACTTCAGGCATTGAGTCCAAACTATTAGGACGCAAACTACTAAAATGCATATTTTGGAGTGATGGTGGCTTTCGATAAATAATATCATTTTTATGAAGTAAACCTAGATGTGTCCCTTTCAAACTTGACGCACTGCCCATGACTTTCTGAACGTCAAAGCCATATTTTATGCCTAAGTAAGTCCAAATACCTTTTGTTTGTTTTTTTACAGTTATAGTTTGACCTTTTTTTACCTCGATAGGGTTGGATATATTGTATAATTTCATTTCATCTATTCCTATTTGGGTATCTGCCCCGGACCAAAACAAGGTAACATCTGCCAATACCTCCAAAACTAGCCCAGAACCCATAACTTCTAATACAGTATCTGAAGAATTGTTTCCTAGTTTTTGATTTACAAAAAGGTAGGAAAGTCTGTCCATAGCTCCAGACCATGGAACTCCCAAATGCCTGTATCCAAACCTACCTAAATCCTGAAAAGCACAATAAATGCCAGGTTTAATGATTCTAAATACAGGCAACATGTTGCTCATCTTTACACATCGTAAGTGATAGCTACGTTGGCAGTTTTTGGGTGTGCCTGACAAGTCAGTATATATCCTGCTGCTACTTCATCATCATCTAACGCGTAGCAACTGTCCATAGTCACTTCTCCTTGAGTCACTTTGGCCATGCAAGTACTACATGCACCGCTAGTACAAGAGTATGGTGGGTCCTTCTTTAATTCTACTAATACATCCAAAATAGTTTTTCCTTTAGGCACCGTGATCGCAATCTCCTCACCTTTCAGGATTACTTTAACATCGCCCACTGCTATACCTGCATCTGATTTTTGATGATCAGTAGCCGCAGAAAAATACTCTTTATGTATGGTCTTCTTATCCGTGCCTATAGATAATAAGTACTTTTCGGTATTTTCTATCATATCACCTGGTCCACATAAGTAAAATTGTGGTGTTGTAGATTTATCTTCATTTGATTTGATGAAATCACCTATGATTTCATTAGAAATTCTTCCTTTCAGACCTTTCCAATCAATTATGGTTTTGGCAAATAATCCCGCAATACCTCCTTCTTTTCTTACTGATGGTTGGCTCAATACATAGGTAACATTTAATTGCCCATCATATTTCTTTTCTAAGCCAGCCAGTTGATCCTTGAAAATAATACTATGCTCATCTCTACTGCCATAAAGTAGGTGACACATACTTTTGGGCTCATGCTCCAATATGGACTGAATCATAGACATCACAGGAGTAATACCGCTTCCAGCTGCAACAAAGAAATGTTTTCTTTTCTTCATGTGGTCTGGGAGGATTGTAAAATTACCCTCAGGGGTCATCACATCCAAGGTATCTCCTTCAAGGGCTTTGTTACAAAGATAGGATGACATGATTCCGTTTTTTACAATTTTTACAGTTACTCCTAGCATTAAGGCATCAGGGCTTGTACAAATTGAATAGGCTCTTCTGATTTCTTTGCCGTTAATTTCCTTTTTTAAGGTAAGATATTGCCCTGCTTTAAACAAATACTTTTCCTTAAGATCTTCTGGTATTTCAAAATAAAAAGTCTTGGCGTCAAGAGTTTCTGAAACTATTTTTGATATTTTTAAACTATGGAACTGCATTTTTATACTTTTGCACTAAATTTGAAAATTTTAAAATCTCTTTTTAAGACGTCGAAAGTAACACTTTTTACAATTTCTACATAACAATGTGAAATGATATTCGATAAAAACGATCGAGTCTTTTGTTTAAGTAATTATTTGTCAACCTTTTATAATACAATAAATTTATGTCTCTTAAACTTTCAGTGGTCATACCTGCGTACAACGAAGAACATACGATTCAAACAATTTTAGAAAAAGTTAAAAATGTTCAACTCATTGGTGAAATGACTAAAGAAATAATTGTAGTCAATGATTGTTCAAAAGATAACACAGAAAAAAAAGTATTGGAATATAAATCCCAACATCCCAATACAGAAATATCTTACTATAAACATGAAGTCAACCAAGGGAAAGGCGCTGCCTTGCATACAGGTATTCGCGAAGCAAAAGGGGATTATATAGTAATTCAGGACGCTGATCTAGAGTATGATCCTAATGAATTTAATTTACTTCTGAAACCTATCTTGGATGGATTTGCAGATGTAGTATATGGATCTAGATTTATGGGAGGTAAACCGCATCGTATTTTGTTCTTTTGGCACTCTATAGGAAATAAAGTCTTGACATCGCTATCCAATGCTATGACCAATCTCAACTTGACTGATATGGAGACTTGCTACAAAATGTGGCGAGCAGATATCGTCAAAAACCTGAAATTAAAAGAAAAAAGATTTGGTTTTGAACCTGAAGTGACTGCTAAAATATCAAGAAAAGACCATATCAGAATATACGAAGTTGGAATTTCTTACTATGGACGCACCTATGCAGAAGGCAAAAAAATCAACTGGAAAGATGGCTTCAGAGCTATTTATTGTATCCTGAAGTACAATATCTGGTCGAGGTAAATAAGATTTTGATCGATTATCATATTTTTATAAAATTAATTGCGATTAATTTTTGTTATAACTTAAAATACGATTTTAATGATCAATCCCATACCATATATAATTAAAAACATTAAAAATGCGAGTGTCCAATTGGTGTACTCTGTGTTACTAATGGTGTATGCCTATCAGTCAGCTCAAACGCCACCTTGGGCAAAGCGTATCATACTGGGAGCCTTGGCATATTTATTGGCACCTATAGATAGTATACCTGATTTGACACCATTTCTGGGACTTACTGATGATCTTGGAGTCATTAGTTTTGGATTGGTTACTATCGCTTGTTATATCAACGATGATGTACGGTCAAAAGCTAGACTTAAACTTTCTTCCATACTCAAAGAACCAGACCCAAAGTTACTTGACGCTGTAGATAGCAAACTTTAATTGATAGACTTAAGGATGTCTTTAAGTTTTTGTGGACTGTGGCCACCGCCTGACAACCTTTGCTTTTCTATACCATCTTTAAAAAATACAGTTACCGGCTGGCCTGAGATATTGAATTTAGTAGCAATATCTGAATGCTTATCTTTATCTACGATACCAAATTTGAACGCTTTAAGTTCTGCATCGTTGGCGGTAGCTTCTATATTGGGTTTCTGAGCATTACAGATACTACACCATGTGGCGTGAAAGTACATCATGGATACTCCAGTTTTGATCTCCGACTCAAAAGAAGATAAAGAACTGATTTCCTTTAAGTTAGACCCTGGTTCCAATACGATAGGAGACTCATCTTTTTTGCATGAAGAAAATAAAAAAGACACTGAAAGTACAAGCAACAAAATTCTTGAAATCATAATTATCGATATTTTATTTTTTAACAATATAGGTATCAAATGGTTCACTGTCAGAAAATAGTTTCCATGACACTGTGTCTCCATTGTGGAAAATAATCTACCAACTGAGAACCTGCTCCCTGATGCATGATTCTCCTGAAAATGACATC
This sequence comes from Aureispira sp. CCB-QB1, assembly GCA_945870185.1. Taxonomy (GTDB): domain Bacteria; phylum Bacteroidota; class Bacteroidia; order Chitinophagales; family Saprospiraceae; genus OLB9. The sequence goes on from CAMBRK010000046.1 coordinate 23,624, forward strand.
TTCATGTGCCGGATGATTTCTAAGATATGCATCTCTTCCGTGGTTTCTGATAAAGGAAATGACCTCTTCTATTTTCTCTAATTGATCTTTCTTTTTGCAAAACATCGGGTCAAAGCTCCAGATATATGTAGCATTAGTATTGAGCATTTCCCAAATATAATGCTCCATCTTTTCGCCTACAGCAGTAAAAACAAATCCAAATTTTGGAGTCAGCGTAAACATGATTTTTTCGCTACTAGCATGCAGACTTCCTGCCAGAAACTCCAAATGTTTCTTGTTCCTGATGCCTTCCCAAGACATGATATGATCCAATATCTCTTTTTGAGTCAAGCTATTAGTACCCAGAAGACTTCTGTCAAAAGGATCGAAAATATCTTCGGGAGTAAACAGGCTTTTATCGCTTTCTTTGATAAATTTAGGTGGCTTTTTGAGGGAATCCAATCTTACAAATTTGATAGTATCTATGGCTACGTCCTTGAGTCTTTCTATTTGGGGAGAAGTGGCTTTGATGTATTGTATAGTTTTACCAGATTTAGTCACGACCATGAGTACACTTAAGTTGCGATTGTTAAAGTGTCTAGCGAAGTAGCTTTTGATATATTCAAACTCTGGAAGAATATGGTTATTTTGGATTTTGATGGTCTCTTTTTCGTCTTTCCACAAAAATTTATAATCAAAACTTACAAACCCTGCTCCAAATCTCAATTTTGAAAATGGTATTTCGGCACGTATGTGCAATACACTATCCTTCCCATTCGTAATTTGTGAAGGCATGATATCAGAAATTAAATGTACAAAGGATGATTTTTTATACACACTCAAGTCCGCATTTAAGGCAGGCCAATACAAATCCTTAAAAATAAGTTGTTTTACTTCGGCTTTTGGTTTTTGATTCAGAAAATCATCTATCATAGCTGGTCGGAAATTGACAATACGTATGGTCAAAGCTCCTGAGTCTCTGTCAAAAGCCAACATTTCTGATTCCCAAAATATATCACGTCCTTGTGTAAATTCAAACTCCCCTGCAGGCAAATTGGTATTCTTTAGAGCCAAAAAAACTACATCGTTAAACCAAACGGCTTGGTTGGTGAGCTTAATGATGATATTTTTGGTGGCAGACATATTTAAGCAAGAATTTCAACAAGATTTGCTTTTATCGTTTCGCAAATAGAATCTGTAGGAAGATCATTGGCATCCGTACCGAATGGGTCCTCAATTTCTTCTGCTAATAACTCCATACTTCCAAATATGTAAAACATCATTGCTACTATGGGCATCGCCCAATATCCAAACTCTCGTACAAAACCTATCGGCATAGTAAACACATAGATAAAGATGATTTTTTTCAGATAAATATTGTAAGAATAAGGAATTGGCGTCTTTTTTATACGCTCACAAATTCCGGTATTATCTGTAAATGACTGCAATTCTGCATTTAAATATAGCAATTGCTCTCCGCTGATTTGGTTTGATTGGTATAGGTTTTGGATTTTTTGGTATATAGCCTGCATAGTTCTATTGGGAAAATGTACGGCAGTTTCATACCATTCAGGACCAAAACTATCGTTAAATACCATATTTTCTATGGGCTTGTTGTCGCGCAGATGTTCTCTCAGAGCTACCACATAGTTGCCTATGAGATCACCAAATTCCCTTTTATCTTGGGTCGTAATAGGCAGAACGGAAAGTTTTAAGGCAAGGTTTCTGGAGTTATTGACTAAGCTTCCCCAAGCTTTTCTACCTTCCCACCATCGGTCATACGCAGTATTGGTACGGAAGACCAACAATAAAGACAATACAAAACCCACCAATGAGTGAATGGCCGTCGTATTTTTGAATGTAGCATGAAATACTTCATTTTCTATATAACATACAATACCGGTAAACATTGCCACAGCCATAATACCCGGCAGCATCATTCTGAATGTATCACTCTTGTGAAAAGCAAATATCAGTCCCCACCAATCTTTAGGATTGTAGATTACCATATTTTTATAACTTGATTAATAGCGAATTTTGGAGATTTCAGGACACTCTATGCCACCAAAATATCTCATTATCGAAATTCCAAAAAAAGTATATTTGTCTTTACCTTTGGTATCCCCTCTTTGCCTACTTTCTGCACCCAGGCCTTCTACCAATGATCTATCAGACAAAGCTACTGCGGTAGCACCTCTATTGGCTAACAATTCTGCTTCGTTGGGGAACACAGTGCTCACATCATCTAAATAATCAGTAAAAAGGAAACGAGTGCTGACATCTATATTTATGCTCCATGTTCTATTAATATCAAACTTGAATCCACCACCTAGAATTAAACCCGCATTGACTGCGCCATATTCTTGACCGATAGCTTGACCTTCGGTGCCCAATGGTCTAAGCTTATATCGAGTTCCATTCAATTCAGCCGTAGGATTATAATGAAAGACATTAAACCCACCAAAAAAATAAGGTGTTTTATTGTAAGTAGGATGACCGTGTTCATAATTGAAAAAATTAAACTCAATCACATTAGACCAATCAAAAATATTGGACCTAAAACTTAAATTCCTGTTGCGTTCAAAATTATTGTCAGAATCTGCATCATCGGCTGCTACACGTCCATAATTTAAAGACGTCCGAATAGAGACTCTATTGTTGAAATTTTTTCTAGCTAAAACACCCAAAGCAATACCAGGTTTTACGATACGAAGCGTAGAATTGATGTCACCAAAGTAATAACTTGTACCTAGCCACCCACCCAATTCATAACCTTTTTGGGCTTTAACATTTAATGTTAAAACGATGAGTGTGAATGTGATTAAAACTTGAATTCTGATTGATTTCATCTAATTTTAACGTACTATTATTAATTTTGGTGTAAAAGTACACAGTTTTATTTAAAAATCTCCAAAGAAATAAACGTTGATCGCTCTGCTACTATGATCAAATTTTGATTTTCAATGAAAACATTGGAAGTAGAGACTGCTTTTTCATTTACTAAAATACTAGATGGAGCAAAAGGCAATCCATTAACAATGATCTTATATGTACTGTAAGTTGGTTCATAATGTCCTGACCTCTTGATGGTTAAACGGAACGATATATCGGTAGATTGAGTCTTAAATCGTTTAAAGTTATAAATTCCTTTTTCGTATTCGTACCCATCTCCAGCATCTTCATATAAAAAACTGTTCATACTCGGTGACCCAAAGTAAGTGTGCAACGTGACTTGATCTACAATTTGCTCTCCTACATATTGCATTTTAGGAAACATAGGTATTACAGCACCTTCCCTGATATACAATGGCATTTCTTCTAAGGGTGCATCAGCTAATATTTCTTTTCCTCCTTCCAATTTTTGACCTGTCCAAAAATGATACCATATTCCTTTGGGTAAGTAAACATCTCTGGATTTTGCACTGGGTTCCAACACTGGACAAACTAATATATGGTCGCCCAATAAAAACTCATCAACCCTATACAAGGTATCTGTGTCTGTTTGATCATATACTGAAATCGGTTTCAGCATCGGCGTGTATTCTGTGACATACTGGTAGAAAGTGGTATAAATATATGGAAGCAACTGATACCGAAGCTCAATATACTTTCTTACAATGTTTAAGGCATCTTCTCCAAAAGTCCAAGGCTCTTGTTCGCCATGGTCTCCAGAACTGTGAGTCCGGAAAAAAGGTTGAAAAGTTGCCAATTGAATCCATCGGGTGTACAGTTCGGGCGTAGGATGATCAATAAATCCTCCTACATCGGCACCTACGAAAGAAAAACCTGAAATAGCTAATCTCTGGCATTGCATAGTTGCAATCCATAAGTGTTCCCAAGAAGCGATGTTGTCGCCCGTCCATACGGATGCATATCTTTGTGCTCCTGCATATGCTGACCTAGTAATAACCATCGGTCTCATGCCGTGATTATACTTTTTGACTCCTTTGAAGGTAGCTCGAGCCATCTGGGTTCCATATACATTGTGGGCCTTACGATGGCTACACGGGTTACCATCGTAATCATGCCTTACATCGTCAGGAAAGGTCTTGCCTTCTATCTCAAAAAGAGCTGGCTCATTCATATCGTTCCATACTCCGTTGATTCCCACATTTCCAATCAGGTCTTCAAAAAGTCCAGACCACCACTTTCTAACCTTTGGGTTGGTAAAATCTGGAAAATAACATTCGCCAGGCCATACGTTGCCTTTCATGTGAGGCCCATCAGCTCGTCTGCAGAAATAGTTATTTTCCATTCCTTGCTTAAACACTGGATAGTCTTCATCTATTTTAATCCCAGGATCTATGATCACAACGGTTTTGAAACCCAATTTTTTAAGATTGGCCACCATGGCTTTGGGATCGGGAAACTTCGTTTTGTCCCAGGTAAAACACCTAAATCCTTCCATGTAATCAATATCCAAATAAATGACATCACAAGGTATCTTATGATCTCGCATTTTTTGAGCAATATCCATCACTTTTGACTCCGGATAGTAACTCCATTTAGACTGTTGATAGCCAAGTGCCCACATAGGTGGTAGCTCTGGAGTACCTGTAAGATGTGTATATCTCCGGGTTACATCCAGCAACTCAGGGCCATTTATAAAATAATAATTCATCTCTCCTCCATCTGCCCAAAAACTAGTTACAAAACGTCTTTCAGACCCAAAATCAAAAAAAGACTTAAAGGTATTGTCAAAAAAGATTCCATAAGCCATTTGATTATGAATGGCTGTATAAAATGGTATTGCCTTGTAAATAGGGTCTTCCTCTTTTTTAAATCCATAAGTGTCCATAGCCCAATTAGTTACTCTACGACCTCGAAGATTTAAATGCATGGTTTTATCTCCCATACCATAAAAGTGCTCCCCTTCTTGGACTACTTTACTCATTTTTACGATATTTCCACCGTACTTTTGATGTTCTTCCCAATGGAAGCCCTTTTCGTCACGACAAATGATTTGCCCACTGATATCTGTAAAAATAATCTTTAAATCTGTCTTATTGACATTTACTATAAGCGTATTTGATTTAAAAATTAAAACTTCAGAAGTTTCAGTCATTTCAACATTACTCGTACCCAAAAATTTAGAACTTATAGCATAAGAAAAGTCCTCATCAAAATGACCGTCTGTTGAATATCTTATCCTTACGATGTCATCTGAGAGAAAGTGAATTCTCAAAATGACATCATTATCAGAAAATATTTGATAAAAATTATTTTGACTGATTACCTTTATAAATTTAGTCGGGGTAAAATCTGTACTATTCATCGACATTGCATTAAAATGATCAAAGTTATCTTTTTAAAATTGAATTTCTAAATATAAAAGCTGTGGTTTTGGATTTTTGGGAAATCATTAATCATATGACTCTTATAAGTATAACAGAAAAAGAATGATTGGACTCAATGATTTAATCTCAAACAAAACTGCAAAAAAAAAGATCGCACTAGTTTAATAATGCGATCTTAATTACTGAGGTCGAGAGCGGATTCGAACCGCTGTACGAGGTTTTGCAGACCTCTGCCTAGCCGCTCGGCCACCCGACCTTATTAGCGGATGCAAAGATATGAGAATTTTCTAAATAAAAAAAGTCCTTAATTAAATATTTTAATTTTACTGCCTTGTATTGAGTATCATTCAAATTTAATGCTTTGAAAATGATTAGTTTAATGCTTGATGTTAATTAAAAGAAATATAATCTTCCATTTGAAAATTGTTTCATGTTGTCATACCTTTACATTTTTAAACGAGCACTATTATGTTTATAAAGACATTTACTTTCAATGACTTCTCTGAAAATACCTACATCTTGTATGACGAAACTCATGAATGCGTTATCATTGACCCAGGATGCAATAATCTTAGAGAGCAAGAAGAGTTGACCGATTTTATTTCAAAGGCCAACCTAAAACCTAAGCATTTGATTAATACCCATTGTCATATAGATCATATTTTGGGTAACCTATTTGTTTCCGAAAAATACCAACTCAAACTCACCTCACACAAAAAAGAGCAAGCTGTACTAGATGTAGGTCTAACTACTGCAATGATGTATCACATACCCTACACAAAATCCCCTGACATCGCTATATTTATTGACGAAGGAGATCATATAAAATTTGGAAAAAGTGAGCTTCAAGTTCTTTTTACTCCAGGCCATTCTCCCGCTAGCGTATCTTTATACTGTAAAGAAAGTAACATTCTCGTAGCTGGCGATGTACTTTTTCAAGGAAGCATCGGAAGAACAGATTTGCCTGGCGGAAACTTTGAGACCTTGACAAGAGTGATCAGAGCTAAGTTTTTTACACTTCCCGACGAGACTGTAGTGTATCCTGGCCACGGCGGTGATACTACTATAGGCATTGAAAAAAGAACCAATCCTTTCTTTTAATGTCTAAATTAAACTGAGTTTTAAAGATTTATTTAAAAATATCTAAGTTTTTCTTATTTATACATCAAATTTTATCAATTTTGTATAAAATATTAAGATGATTTCTAAAAAAAAGACACTTGACTTAGATAGTATTGATTCTAAAATACTCTCTCTTTTAGCAAAAGATGCCAAACAATCCTATGCTGAAATAGGAAAAAAGCTGTTTATTTCTCCCGGTACCGTACATGTCAGAATAAAAAAGCTAACCGAAGCAGGCCTTATCAAAGCCATCAGAGCTGAGCTAAATTATGTGGCTTTAGGTTTCGATATTACAGCATTTTTGGGTATCTATCTAGAAAAATCAAACATGTATGAAAGTGTCAAGACAGAACTTAAAAAGATACCTGAAGTCGTGGATGCTCATTATACCACAGGCAATTATTCAATTTTTGCTAAAATAGTGTGTCGTGATACAGAGCACTTGAGAGATGTGTTGTCCAAAAAACTACAAGCTATCAAGGGAATACAAAGAACGGAGACTTTTATATCATTGGAAGAGACATTGTCAAGGCCACTTTTTTTGGCAGATGTAGACGAATAATTATTTTAATCTTAGCAAGCTTTACAATATAAATTATGTTGTTATTATATTATATCGGATTAAAGCATTTCATTTTTGTGAAACTAAATTATACTTTATCGTACTATTAGTATATTTTTGCAATTAATATTTTCCTAAATTTAACTTAGGATAATTGTTAGAAAAACCTTTATGCCCTTGTTAACCCAAAAAATGAATTGATGATGTTAAATATACTTATATTAAGAAATATGTGTCTGTTTTTTAAACCTTCCCCATACGTTTTTCCTGAGTTTAAAAGTAAAAATATTAAAATTGGTACTTTGAAATTGTACTTGTTACTAACTATGATTTTTATACTTTTTAACGCTACTGCTCAGAATAGAAGCCCTAAATCCTATGCCTTAATCATCGGAGTCTCCCAATACCAAGACCCAAAAATCACATCATTAAAACACGCTCACAAAGATGCAGAAGCGTTTGCTGAATTTTGTCTTTCATCATCTGGATTAAACATGGCCGCTGACCAATTGAAGATTTTAATTAATGAAAAAGCATCCTACTGGAATATCGTAGATGGATTGGATTGGTTAAAAAATAATGCACAAAGAGATGATCGGATTTATATCTACTTTGCAGGACATGGCGATATGGAAAGCAAAGCGCTCCAATATGGTTACCTTTTGGCTAATGACTCCAGATATATGAATTATATAGGTAGATCACTGTCTTTGGATGATCTGAATAAAACAGCACATACTTTATCCGTGGATCGAAAAGCACAAGTTTTCCTAATTACAGATGCGTGCCACTCTGGAAAGCTCGCTGGTTTCGATTTTGATGGCAGTAATCTTATGTTACTGAAGCTAAAGCAGGTGGTGGACAACAAGGAAGTTAGGATGACATCTTGCGGTGAAGGCCAGCTCTCTTATGAAGATAACGTATGGGGCGATGGTAGGGGAGCATTTTCGTATTTTCTGACTAGAGGCATGTCTGGAGAAGCTGATGGATTAGGCGGCACTAAGGACGGCAATATCACCATTGGAGAAATCGAAACATTTCTAAATGCAAAAGTACCTACAGAAGTTAGAACAGTCAAGAAAAAAATTCAAAACCCTATAGTAAAGGGCGGCACAGATGCTACCATTTTAAATTCATTTATAGAATCTGCCAGCACTCAAAATTTGGTAACAGCTATACGAACAAGTAATGAAAGCAGTACTGACATTGGATCCAGAAGTGTTTCAGCTGAACCCAATAATGATCTGGAAGAAGATATAAGGTTTACCACAATATCAAAGGTCAAAGACAAAGATATAGACTTTAAAAACCTATCACTTAAACCTGATTCTGAAATTGTAAGTGTGTTATTACAGGCATTAATTGAAGAAAAGAAATATGATAAAGAGACTCTAGCTTCTGTAACATCTCAAGAGATTGTTGCTAAGGCTCTTTATGACTTAGTGCAAGAAGTCATAGATCTATACTTGAGCGCAGACGAAAAAGAGCTAGAAAAAAGAGAATATTATAAACAAATAGATAAGCCTTATTATCAATACCCTTACATGCTTGACATTGCTATCAAATTGCTTCCGAAAGACCATCTTATCATACCTTCACTAAAGTTGCAAAAGGCATACATGAGTGGTTTAAACTACAGGCTGCAAGCGCCTTTTAAAGGTAATTTCCAAGAACAAATAGATACAGCCTTTTTATATCAACAAGAAGCCTTATCCATAGACACAAGTGCTGCTTATGTAAACAACGAGCTAGGTCTTCTATATAGTTTGAATGATAAAACAGATAAAGCCATTTCCTATTATGAGAAAGCCATTTCTATAGCACCTTTATGGCCAATACCATATTCCAATCTTGCTAATGCTTATTATTTGGATAAAGATTATTTTAAGTCAAAAAAATATGTGGATCTTGCATTTGAAAAAAAGGACAGTTCTTCAACGCCATACATTATCGATGGAAATTTGAACAGTATAATCGGGGACTATCTCATGGCTGAGGAGCAATATCAAAAAGCTATAAAAATCAATAATTATAATTTTGTTCCCTTTGATAGGCTAGGAGATTTATATTTAAAGCTTCAAGACTATCAGATGTCTGATAAATATTATTATGACGCAACCACAAGAAAAGCTGTATTGATCAAAATTAAACCGGAAGACCAATTAAAATTTGTTACAATGAAAAGCATTTCGTCACCTCGTTTAATCAAACCAGATACAACAAGTCTGGCAAATAATGCTTTTTCCTATTTTATTTTTGGTAAATTTTATTTTGACCAGAGAAAAGACAATATAGCAAAAAAATGGTTTGAAAAGGTAGTAACTCTCGATTCGGAAAACCCTCTGGTTTACCAATACTTGGGTCAAATAGCAAGCGATTCAGAAAAATATGCTCTTTCCGAGTATTATTTTAACCTTGCCATTAAATTTCATCTCCCAGATAGTTTATTTGAAGATCATGTAAGTAATGCTACTAAGGGAATATCTTCTATGCATTATGATAATTTATTGTATTATCAGAATTCATATTTTGAAATATTTAAACCTTATCTTTCTCTTGCAAGGACATATGAAAAATGGAATCATTTCCACTTTGCTATTCAACAATATCAAAAATGTATAGAACTACAACCAACTGAAAAGACAGCATATCAAAGGCTTTGGAATTTGTATCAAACGCAAATGGAAATGGAGTCAGCCGAAAATGTCATCTATAAATATGGTCAGGTTTATCCTGGCGAGTTAGATTCGATCCTTGCGGAATTCTACGAAAGGTCGTTGGATGTTTTTAAAGATGATGTCCAAAAAAAAACATATTATGCTCATAAATATGGCTTACTTATGCACGATTATATCATGAAACATCCAAGGGAAATATTTACAGGACTAGTTCATTCAAAAACAGATGAAGAGTTAAAAATACAAGAGAAGATTAAGAAATATCTGACAAAGGCAATAGAAATGTTCGAAAAAGTGAAGTCGTTTTCCGTTGATACTTATATCTCAACAGATGTATTTGCCAATTTAGGAGACTTATACTTGTACTCCAATGAACATGAAAAAGCTTTATATAATTATGAGTCTTTCTTAAAACTTAAAAAAGACAATCACTCCATCAGAAGTCTAGCATCTAAATGTGCTGATCATGTTTTTTTGTTTAAGCAATCGTTAGCCCATTTGACTAAGTTAGAGCAGTCCAACAGTCTTAAATATGAAGATGCAATCATTTTGGCAAAATACTTTATGAAAAATGGAAAAAAAGAAGAGGCTATAACCTTATATGAAAAGATCGCAAATACCCATCCATTTCTTAAGAAAGAGATAGAAAAAGATATGATCAAGTTGTATCTCAGATTTGAAGATTATCCAAAAGCTATAGAACTGATAAACCAATGCATATCGTCTGACAGCACGGATATGACCTATGAATATATGCTTGCCAGAGCTTATGCCGGATTAAACAAACCGGAAGAAGCCTTAAAACATTTACAAAAAGCTAAGAGTCTTGGATTTGATTTAGGTTTTGTATATAAAAATGACCCTATATTTGAATCCTATCGAACAATAAATGATGATTGGATTGGTATCGGACAGTATATGGATTCATTCATCTCCAATTTAGATGATGATTCTGATTAAATTTTTGATAAAAAAAAACACTATTAACCGACTTAAATTATAATTCATCAAATTTCACCTATAAACAACTGACTATCAATGACCATTATTTAAGATTTCCTTTAGTACCCCCATATTTTAAAAGATCGATAATTGAGGACAGGGTGATTTATTTTTTGTCTTT